>DAPJ01000020.1 GCA_002502095.1 Euryarchaeota archaeon UBA62 | reverse complement strand
AAAATTCCAGAGAGTCGTAAGACAGATCTCAAGATGTACGGGAGACAGAGTCAATTAGGGTCCTGGATATCATTCTACATCCTCATTACGATCTTAGTAATGTTCCTAGTTTGGCTCCCAATAGCCGAATCGGACAATTTTGAATTCAAGAAAGTCCTCCAGGTTTCGAATGTACTACTCACACTCTCTATCTTCATCTTGATGGCCTTTTCTCTAAACTTACACACCGGGTATACCGGAATGGTAAATTTCGGAATCATCTTCTTCGTCTCTATTGGGGCAATAACAGTCTCAATACTAACCGCTCCAGAAAGAGTATTCGGATATGATTGGGGGATCATGGAGGCCACAATAGTAGCTATGCTACTATCCGCCGCCATCGGTTGGCTACTCGCCTATCCTACTGCCAGATTGAGGACAGACTACTTTGCCATAGTGACTATATCTCTTGGGGAGATAGTAAGAGTTCTCCTAGCAGGAGAACCACTTCTGAGAGCGGGGCCGGTTGCTTCTGCAATCGGGATATCGGGATACCCACTACCATTGGAAGACTGGTGGTTCTGTGGCTCGGAGAAGTCCGGTCCAGACACACAGTGGGCCAGTCCCGATGCCTGCAGGGATGACATATTGCTAGACAGTACCCCGGCCCACCACATAGGTGAGCTACTGAACCTAGGCGAACCGGCTCCTTACATGATGATGCTAATGCTATTATCAGTGGCCTCAGTCATAATCGTATGGGCACTACTCTCCAGACTACTCTCATCACCATGGGGAAGGGTACTCAAGGCTATCAGAGAAGATGAGGAGGTCGCCCAGCACCATGGCCACGACATCCTGACTCACAAGGCGGCCAGCCTCGCTCTGGGGGCTGCAATAGCTGCACTAGCCGGAGCACTCTGGGCTTGGAAGCTCACTGGTTTCGATGCGAGTTTCATGTCCCCCGCGCGTTCTACATTTTTGGTATGGGCAGCCTTCATCATTGGAGGCACGTCAAATAACAGGGGCATGGTTGTCGGGGCCTTCATCATAGTTCTGATGGAATTCGTATTCAATGTCCTGGTAGCCGCACAGGGTTCTTCAGACCTGCCTCTACATGTTACCGCTGACAGAATAGACGCTCTATTCGAGTGGATAATAACAAATCAGTGGGATGTAGCCACTATCTTCGCCATCACGGCACTTGTAGGTTACATCACCAGATCAGAGAGGCTTTTCGATATCGGTTTTTCAGGAGCAGCAGTATTCCTCTTCGCCGCACTTGCTCTTGGTGAGAGGTCCATCAATGAGTCGTTCTTCGCGGGGGCAGTTAGTGCGGATATGGTTTACATCAAGCTCATGCTGATCGGGTGCCTGATGCTGTTCTCACTCAAGTTCAACTCCAAGGGACTATTGCCAGAAGTACCGATCAGACCTAGTAGACCAGACGGAGGTGAATAAAGTGACTGAACCAGTTCTGAAAGTACAGAGTCTTCGTAAGGAGTTCGGAGGGCTGGTCGCAGTAAAAGATGTCTCTTTTGAGGTTGGCGAAGGCGAATTCGTGGGGTTGATAGGTCCAAACGGATGTGGTAAGTCGACCACATTCAACTGTATTAGCGGGCTACTAGAACAGACGTCCGGAAGGATTGAGATGTTTGGTGAGGATATCTCTGAACTCAGGCCAGATCAGATTCAGAACAGAGGAATGACTAGAACATTCCAGCACACAAATCTCTGGAGAGAGATGACTGTAATAGAGAACCTAATGGTTCCTCCTAGGAAGCAGTTTGGAACAAATGCAAAAGAATTTCTCAAAGCTATCTTGTCCCGAAAAAATCCATCCGAGCGAGAAAGGCTCATGGATGCATATGATGCACTCGATCAACTAGAAGTCCCTCATATGGCACATAACCTAGCCAGTGAGTTATCAGGAGGACAGTCAAAGCTGGTTGATATTGGGAGGTCAATGATGGGGAGTCCAAAGCTACTACTCCTAGATGAGCCTGTAGCGGGAGTAGCCGGGCCTCTGGCAATGAAGATTTTCAATAATCTCAGAAATATCGTAAATGAAACCGGAATCTCGATTCTTATCATCGAGCATAATATGGATTTCATACTGAGACAGGGAGTCGACAGAATCGTTGTGATGAACGAAGGAGAGGTACTCATGCAAGGAACACCAGACGAGGTGAGAGCCAATCAAAAGGTAATCGAGGCATACCTAGGCGCCGCTGGAAAGATGGAGGAGGAATAGAATGAGCAGGGTACTGGAAGTGAAAAACCTAGAGGGCGGATATGGGGCCGTTCAGATTCTTTACGGAATTGATCTCTATGTCGAAGAGGGGGAGTTCGTCACCATCATTGGCCCAAATGGATGTGGAAAATCAACACTGATAAAGACGATTTTTGGAATTGCCACATACTACTCCGGGGAGGTCTTGTACAACGGTACTGAGGTATCTGGTTGGAGAACAGATCAATTAGTCAACCAAGGAATAGCATACGTCCCCCAAGTGGACAATGTCTTCCCCTCGCTTTCTGTTATGGAGAACCTCCAGATGGGGGGCAACAGCCTATCAAGTGCCCTATTGAGCGAGAGAATAGAAAGAGCACTAGATATGTTCCCAGACCTAAGAAACCGGGTCCATGATTTAGCCGCCTCTCTCTCAGGAGGGGAGAGACAAATGCTTGCTATCTCCAGAGCGCTGATCTCGGACCCGAAGTTCCTGCTCCTAGATGAGCCAACCGCCGCGCTTTCACCGCTCTATCAACAGCAAATCATCGAAAGAATAGACTCACTAAGGGAACAGGGAATAACAGTCCTCATTGTAGAGCAGAACGCTCGTCTCTCACTGGCGAGATCAGATAGAGGATACATCGTGTCCAACGGTAAGATAGTTCATTCAGGAGTTGCGAAGGAGATTCTCACAGACCCAGAAATAGGAGAATACTTCCTCGGCTCAACGGGACATTAGATCAGATGCTAAATCCTCTAATTTTGGAAGGCACTTCTTCATCCTGTGGCCATCATCAATTACTACGAGCTCTACTATTTCTGAGATACTGGAGACAGTCTCCGAGACAGACAACGAGACGACATCGTCTTTCGAACCATGAACAATAGTGGTATGATGAGCCACTTTAGGCCACGACATCCTCTTAGCGGCTTCCATGAAATTCCAATCAAGATCAATCTCCAGTTCGAACCCCCTGTAAGTCCTCACACCAGAATCCTTCCAGCTGGCAAGCTCGTCTTCAGATAATCCCTCCCAACTGTCCGATAGGCCGAACGCAGGAGCAATCAGGAGCAATCGAAAATCAGAATCACTCCGCATCGATGAGGCATTGGCGGCCGCTAAACCCCCCATAGAAGAACCAATTACCAAATCAAAATCATTCTCATCAATGCATCTGAGCAGGACCTTGGTCTGGCTTTCTATATCCCAGCCAAGCTCTGACATTATTGGAGAGGTAACATCCCAGCCAAGAACTTCTCTCATGTATGTGGGCTTGGACCCTGATGGGCCTCCTTCGAAACCATGAGCGAACAAAACCCTCATTTCATCAGATCCATATTTTCAGCCAAACTCTAAGCCAAGTAGCTCAAGATCATCAAGAGGGCATCGAGTCATAATCGCATTGTCCATCACTCTGAGATGTATTTCTGCAACAACATGCACCGTCGATTGAAACATATGGCCAGCATGAACGTTGTTATCGTCATCAGACCAGCAACAGTGGATATGAGTGAAAGGATCGCCATTTTCTGTACGTGCGATATTACCCGACAAGCTCACTAATTCTGATGGTGAGTCCAAGGGTCTCCTTTGGTAAACACCCTCCCCATCCATGTAGCCATACTGGTTGTCACGGGTTCTCCCGATCCCACTGGTTATCGCAGCCGCGTCAAATCCAAGGTCATTCGCCAATGTCTTCAGTGAGGCATGAATCTCCTCTCCTGGGTCGAGCCGTACAAGGACATCACTGCCCGAACGCGTGTGCTCCATGTATCTCGTATCATAAGCAATGATTTCAACTTCTCTAAGGAACTTTTCACAATCGGCAAAAAACCATCATCATTCCAGTGGAAGAGCTAAATCCCTTAAAATCACCTCAAAAAAGAAAAAAATCTCCACTGGAACAAAGGGGGTCAACATCACCATACATTTTGGTTATAGACCGTGACTTCCCGTCTCATATGCCCGGAGGTTAGAAGATGACGATGGCTACTCATGATTCAGCTGCCAGATGGAAGACCTTTCTCTCAGAGGCCAAGGAGCATGAGATCACACTCCTTCTCTCAAAGCAAACTACTAGTCACATCGTCGAGGTATCATTCCATGAGTTAACCGGATTCGATCCAGATTTCGCAGAGGATATCCTGAGCAACCCCCGTAGTATAATCTCCAGTGGACACAAGGTACTGAGTGAAATTTGTAGAGATAGGGGAGAAGATCTCGATGCAAGAGTCATACTTTCCGATCTTCCAAGAGACACCCTAAGCCCACTCAGAGATATAGGATCCAGAGATATTGACAAATTGAGGAGCTTAGACGTGATAGTAACAAAAATGTCTCAATTGAAGCCTAGGATACATGTCGCTGTCTTCGAGTGCGAATCCTGTGGCAACTCCCAACAAATAGATCAGACCAATGAAAGCGAATTGATTGAGCCGTTGAGATGCCCCGAGGCCACTGGATGCGGACGTTCAATCAGAGGGTCCGACTCTACCAGATTCAACCTAGTATTGAATAGCTCTCGGATGATAAACAACCAATGGCTTGAGATTCAGGAGCTACCTGAGAATGTACCGAGTGGGGCACAACCTTCTCGGGCCAATGTGCTGCTGGAAGGCGATTTAGTCAATAAGCACCTTCCCGGGCAAAGAATCACTGCAAATGTGATTCCTGTGGTGAGGTCCGAGATAAAGAGAAACAAGAAGACCCCAATGTTCGATATCGTATACCAAATGATTAGCTCCAGACACGAGAGTGTTCCCTTCACTGAGATAAAGATAAATGACGAGGAAAGAGAGCAAATCGAAGAGATTGCTGCTTCCGGTCAATTATTGACACTTATGCAGAAATCTATAGCTCCCTCAATATTTGCTAATGACAAGCTCAAGCTAATCAAAAGATCCCTAGCACTCCAGCTGTTTGGAGGAGTAAGAAGGAAAACCGCTGATGATACGTATCTAAGGGGCGATATCCATATTCTACTGATGGGAGACCCTGGTGTTGCCAAGTCTCAGCTTCTCGGATATATGTCGAATATCTCTCCTAGGGGAAAGTTTGCTTCTGGTGGAGGGACTTCAGGTGCTGGCTTAACCGCGGCAGCAATCAGGGACTCCTTTGGAGATGGCAGGTTTGCATTGGAGGCGGGGGTCCTTCCTCTTTCAGACAGAGGATTAGCAGCTATTGATGAGTTTGACAAAATCTCTCCAGACGATCGTAGCGCTATGCACCCTGCAATGGAACAACAGAAGATTTTCGTCGCGAAGGGAGGAATAACAGCAACACTCCCCTCCAGATGTGCGGTCCTCGCCGCGGCAAATCCGAAAGACGGGAGATTCTCAAATAGGAATGAAAGGACCTCAATAATGACTTCATTCAAAGAGACTGACTTGCCTTATCCATTAGCATCCAGATTTGACTTGCTATGGCTAATCAGAGATGATACTGAAAAGTCAACTGACTCTAAAATAGCAACGCACATACTCGATATAAGAAGCTCATCACCAAGTGAGATGAGCCTACAGGATCTGCCCTTTGAGCCCTCTGAGACAGAGGAAGGAGAGGTGTTTGGCATAGGAGTAGATGGAGACAAACACCTAACAATGGATTTTCTTAGAAAATATGTGGCATACGCCAAGAGGACGTTCTTCCCACAGTTAAATGATAAGGCAAAATTGATGATTTCGGATTACTATGTTCAGATCAGAAATGAGACTGCCGCGCTAGACAGATCTCCGGGAGAGTACGAGGGCGATGGTGACAAGGACAGGCCAATTCCGATTACTGCCAGGGCCATAGAAGCTCTAATTCGACTTACCGAAGCTCATGCCAGAATGCATCTAAAACATACGGCAGATGAAAACGATGCTAAGATGGCCTTGGCCGTGTACAAGCACTGGAGAGATGACTCAAATATCGAGGATGAGTCAGAAATTCACTCTGGAGTTTCTGCTTCTAAGAGGAATATCGACAGGACCGTACCAAAAATAATCAGAGATATTTGTATGGAGAGAGATGGAACAGCAGACGTTGTCGAGATTTACAATAGGGCAGCTAATCTGGGAATCAATGAGCAGCAGGTTGATGAGGTAATTTCCTCCCTTCGAAAAGGAGCACAACTTTTCTCTCCACGTTTAGGAATATACTCCTTCGTCCGTTGAGCCTATGAGCTAAAGCCTACTCGTTGGACCATGGAGCCACTGGGAGACGTCTCAAATCCAACTTCCTTGGACCCAGATTCCCTAGGTTTCATGTGTGGCCTCGAGATACATCAGCAGCTAGCTACTGGGAAGCTACACTCTAGAATGCCCAGTGAGCTGTATGAGTTCGGTATTGAAGACATCCCGGAAGACTGGAATAGCTCTGAGAGGAGACTCAGGGCATCCCAAGGAGAGGGAGGGAAGATAGACATCGCGGCAAGGTTCGAACAACGTAGAAATAGAACCTTCGTGTATGTCCAACCTCCTAATGCAGGACTAATCGAGTTGGATGAGGCACCTCCCCTCCCTCATGACGAAGAGGCCGTAGACGTAGTCCTGACAATGTCTGCCATGCTAAACGCAAAACCCGTACCCACACTTCAGCCAATGAGAAAAACAGTAGTCGATGGTTCCAATACGAGCGGATTCCAGAGGACCACACTAGTCTCTACTAATGGTCAATTACTTACAGAAACCGGAGAAGTGGGCGTTTCGGTGATATGCTTAGAAGAGGACTCTGCGAGAAAGCTAGAGACCAAATCAACTCCAGACGGAGAAGTAGTGACATATACTCTAGATAGGCTAGGGCTCCCACTAGTGGAGATAGCCACCGACCCTGACATCACCACTCCCGAGCATGCAAAGGAATCCGCCATTGCACTGGGCTCCCTACTAAGGGATACAAGAAGAGTAAGAAGAGGTTTGGGATCCATTAGGCAAGACCTCAATGTCAGTATCGCTTGTGGCGACAGGGTTGAAATCAAGGGATGTCAGGATCTAGAGTGGATTCCAAGAATAATCAGAGTTGAGATGGCCAGACAGCTACACATGTACAGGCTGGCAAATCAGTTGAGGGACGAAGCAAAATTGCCTCCTCTTCCACCTGATCGAAGGGATACTGAGATAACGATAGAAAACAGGGTGGCAATGGCCGCCAAATCCAGAGTTCCAATGGAGTTCCATGATATTTCCGAATCACTATTGTCATGTGAATCATCGATGGTGAATAACGCTCTTTCTGAAGGAGCAACTCCTCTTGCTGTTAGGCTTCCAGGATTCAAAGGAAAGCTGGGTAGAAGGTCTTCCGATCAGGAAGGAGCTCAGCTACCTCGTCTAGGAAGGGAGCTCGCCAGTGCGGCAAAATTAGCAGGAGTAGCTGGAATCTTCCATTCTGATGAACTGCCCTCATATGGAATATCAGAAGAAGATGTAATCACAATAAGTACCTCATTGGAGCTTTCAGAGGGTGATGCCTTCGCATTCTGCGTTGCCCCACACTGGCAAGCAAAGCTAGCTCTGGAGTCTGTCATAGAAAGATGTAGAATGGCGTATCACAGAATCCCCCAAGAAGTTAGAAACGTTGTTGTCAGGAAGGGTCAGCCAGAGGATGGAACGACCACTGCATTGAGGCCCCTTCCAGGCGGTGCAAGGATGTATCCAGAGACAGATATACCCATACAAGAAATCGCTATCGAGAGATGGGAAGCAATATGTTCGAACCTACCTCTAAGTTCAGACCAGCGATTCAAGAGGCTGTCTGAACTGGATATATCTCATAACCAAGCGGAATCCATACTCAACGGAGAATTAGACGATATTCTATTCGAGGGAATAGAGGGAGATCTCGGTCTTCCAGCCAAGGCGTGGGCAAGCGCCCTTCTGGAATTCGGAACTTCCAACATCCCTGCACTTTCAGTGGCTGTCCACCTAAGGGAGACCGGCCAAATAACCAGGGAGGGCATTCTTCCCCTCGTGGAAGAATCTTCTAGGAGAAAAATCACTGATTTGATTCATTGGATGCTATCTGAGGCTACATCTCGGGGTTTCATCCCTGCCAATAATAGTGAGGTCGAGGATGCTGTTGATGCAATTATGATCGAGAAAGCCGATTTCATTTCCGAGAGAGGGGTTTCAGCTGTGGGACCTCTAATGGGGTTGGTAATGCAGAAGCTCGGAGGCTCTGCCGATGGGAAGATAGTAAGTCAGGTTCTCAGAGAGAAGATAAGCTCGATTTCTGATAATTAGGATGTAATCAGTACCAAATTAAAATACCTGTTTACGTTGGTTAAGAATCCGTGTCTGACAGATTTAGACTAGGCTCCACTGTCTTACTTGTGGTAGTGTTACTTCTACTTCCTTTCATCAGAGACTCCGTTAACGAAGAGGTCGCTAGGTTCGTTAGCGATAGTGAGTCCTCTCACGCCGGTCTGCCGACTGAATGGGATGAAAACCAAGTCATATGCATTTACTTCCCCGCTGAATATCCCCATCCTGTGTATTCATCGGGGGTTTCGATGATCGATGCAGAAGGTTCCATAATTGGAGTCAATAATGATCTCAATCTAACTGGCGCTTGCGTTGGAGGATTTGAGGGATACACAGATGGGATGAATTTCATGATGGACGCAACAAGGGTCGCCGGAGGGCACTTGGCCGTTGGGTACTCCGTGAACCCCAACTGGGGGGAATTCGTTCATACAATTGGAGGCCTCAACGATCAAGAGATCCAAGGCGACTTCAACGGAGCATACTGGAGCCTGACTCACAATGGTCGGTACTCCGTGGTTGGAATTGGTAGCTTGGTGATGGAAGAGGGCGATGTAATAAGTTGGAATATAGAGACATGGTGAGTACTTGATGAGCGGAATTATGAATAGACTGGCCCTCTCATCACTGGGAGAGTGATACAATGCTGGACGCACATGCAATAGTTCTCTCCCCCTTTGAGACACTGGTTCTCAACCTCTCTTTACTGGCCGTAGTGGCATGGTCAATCTGGAAGGCCGAGAAATCCCTAGATTCTGGAAGTGACCTGACAATCCTTGCATTGATAACCATATTCGCAATCACGGGAAGGATTCTCCTCGAACCGCTCCCCAACGTGCAACCGGTTACCGTGGTTGTGCTTCTGGTGGGAATTCATTACGGGGCTACAAGATCTATTGGTGTGGCCGCGATAATCGCAATCTCATCTAATCTGGTAATGGGTCATGGCATCTGGACATTTTATCAGGCACTCGGATGGTCACTAGTTGGAGTCACTGGCGCATTGCTATCGCAGAGCCTCAGGGTCGATGACAAGATTTCCGTTCCCAGAGTGGCAGGTGTCTCATTCGTTGTAGCCTTCGCTTTCGACTGGGTCGTGTCAGCAAGCGTATTGCACACCCTTCCTCTAGAGACTCTTCCAGTGTACATATTGGCAGGCCTACCATTCGATTTGGTCCACGGCGTCGGCAATATCGCCTTCGCAGCGTGGATGGCCGAGCCAATATCCGATATCATGTCAAGGCACTCTACTAGTAGAGAGGTGGTGGTCAGACCTGTCAAGAGCAGCTCCTGAGCTAACCATGGTCCTAGTCACCAGGGCAGATCTAAACCTAACCAAGGGAAAGCTCGCGGCACAGTGTGGACACGCAGTATCAGAGTGCGTACTAAAGGCAAGCTCCAAGGATAGCAGAATGCTCGATAGGTATATCAGAGAAGGAGCCAGGAAGATTGTGGTCTCTGCCCCCCACCTAGAAGGACTGAGAAGGATATATGGCGAGGCCGCAGAGAGTGGAATAATATCCTGCATGGTGAGGGACGCCGGACATACCGAGATTCCCCCGGGAACAGTGACTGTGGTAGGTCTCGGTCCTGGAAAGAGAAGTGATATCGATTCAATTACAAGTAGCTTGCCTCTAGTGAAGTAATCCTGAAAAGAAGCCTAGAGAAATTCGGCAGGCTGGGAGATGAATCCCCCAACCCGCCTTACGAATTACTGACGGATCTTTTTGAGATCCTATTCAGCCATCTCATCGATCTTGACACCAACTAAGGCGCCAACACCGACAATCAAGCCGTCAACTATCCAGTGCATTGCTACATCTTGGGCTCCTTCAAAGCCGTTGAGCATGCATGCGCCCATCTCGTGTGCCGCGTCAACTCCGCCCATCGCGCCAGCCAGAGCCATCATTGCGATAGCTCCAACCCATGCGTCACAGCGGCTGTAAACGGTCCAGAAGACCGCTCCAGCTGCTACCATGGTCATTGCGCCGAAGGCGTCTGGTGCCTCCCAGGCATTAGCAGTCCACTCAGGCAGACCTTCCAAACCACCGAACTCGGTCATTAGACCGAGCGCAAGTACGGCACCTACAGCCTGCATCACTAGACGCAGTCCATTTGCCATCATTCCGTCTGTGTCACTCAGGTCACCGGTCATCATGTGCATCCAAGTAACAACAGGCAGGATATGCGCTCCGGAGATCGCCATCCATGCTGCAGCTAAAACCAAGGCACCCTCTAACGTGTCCATGCCTAATCCTGTCGAAGCCAGGACTAGCCAGGAAACCATGAAGGCCCCTCCCATTTCGTTCATCATTGCTCTGTTGTCTATATCCATTTTTTTTCCTCCTCACTCAGTGAGCGGTTGCCCACATGACTCATATCTTATAACTAAGACCTAACAAAAATGCTTAAAATGGTAAATTTCGAAGGTTTTGACAATAGCCGGTGTAGTTGAAAACACCTGATATCCAAAAAAATATCTAGTTTCCACTAGTTTAAATGTAATTTTTTTTCAGTGCGTAGCACTGTATGTGAAAATTATCAGTTTCATACTCATTTGATATGCAACCACCTTCTGGGACCCCTATGCGACACTATCCTAGCGAGCTGGTGGACCTAAGAAGCGACACTGTCACCCAACCTACTCCCGAGATGAGAGAGGCTATGGCTAAGGCATCTGTGGGTGACGATGTATTGGGCGACGACCCCACTGTTATCGAGCTCCAGGAGATGGTAGCAGATATTTTCGGGAAGGAAGAGGCACTTTTTGTCCCATCGGGAACTATGTCGAACGCGATTGCTATCAGGGCGCAGACCGAGCCAGGAGACGAGGTCATAACAGAGAGATACAGCCATATTTACGTTTACGAAGGAGGTGGATATGCCGCGCTATCAGGGTGCTCAATAGCACTCGTTCCAGGAGAGGGAGGCATAATGGATCCAGCTGATGTGGAAGCCTCAATTAGGAAGGGTGACGGAAGCCTCGGGCACTATCCTAACGGTAGCATGATATGCGTCGAGAACACATCTAACCGTGGAGGTGGTACCTGCTACTCCAAGGAAAATCTGGACGGAATCGCCAAGATTGCCAGGGAAAACAATTGCAGGTCTCACATAGATGGAGCTAGGATTTTCAACGCTTCAATATCCAGCTCACTGAGTCCCAAGAGAATGGCTAGGGAGTACGATAGTATCTCGGTATGCCTCAGTAAGGGACTAGGGGCTCCCGTGGGAAGTGTACTGGTGGGGTCGACCGAAACCCTCTACAAAGCACATAGGTGGAGGAAAATGTTCGGCGGGGGGATGAGGCAGGCAGGGGTACTCGCGGCCGCTGGGATATATTCCCTGGAGAATAACGTCCATAGACTCTCAGAGGATCATGACAGGGCTATGGAGATAGCAACGGCTCTCGACAGGATGGATTCCTACGAAGTCGACCTTGAACAAGTACAGACAAACATGGTGTATGTGAAATGTGACAAGGGAGGGGCTGAAGCGCTAATCCATAGATTGGATAAGATGGGAATCCAAGCCCTTACAATCGACAGCTCTACAATAAGAATAGTAACACACCTGCACATCACCGACGATGATGTACAGAGGACAATCAGTGCCCTAGAATCAGCACAACCATGAGTAACTCTTCAATAATACAATCTTCCGCCAAGTGTCATGAGGGTTATCTTAGCAGTGTTGATGGCTACGGTGATTATCCTTCCATTACAGGTCAGTGCCGCCACAGAACAGTTCTGGGATCACGCTAGGTACGACTCCGACGGTGTACAAGAAGACGGTGGGACGATTGGTTTCACCACGCATTGGAATCTCTCCTCAAACAATGAAACTAGAGAAAACTACTCCTACAGTGTAGATGAAATGCCGATTTTAGTGGAGATCTACACAGCTACATGGTGCACTAACTGCGTAACTACACAAGGCATAATGAACGACGCTATAGGGGACTCAAATGTAGAAATAATACACTATCACAGACATTGGTTCGAGCCACGCGACCCTTTCGGGAGTAATAGTACTGAAGAGCGCTGGACGAACACCTACGGCCATGCAGTGACACTCAACGGGGGGGCGCCTCGGCTAGCTCCCACAAAAGTTGTTGATGGAGAGAGGATGCATTACGGATCTAGGGCCAACTCAGACTCTCTGATGGACGATTACACAGCTTCCCTATCCAAGGGACCTAACGGGCTTCTCAATGGAAATATATCACTGAATCTACACCAGACAGAGGACTTCATTAGTTTTGACTGGGATATTTCCTCGCTAGCTATTGCCACACAAGAAAAGTACGCCTTGGAGCCATGGATTCTTCTAATAGAAGAGGAGGCATATTTCCCAGATGGGTCGAATGGATTGGAGACATACGAACACGTTCTCCTTGAGGCACTTTCACTGGACTCCAGTGAGTACTCATCAGGAGCATTAGAAGTCCCCCTGCCCTCACTATGGGATGGAGACGACCTGAAAGTAGCAATACTGGTCGATTGGATTGTTGATAGCTCCCCGTCTGAATCTCCCCTTCCGCCTCCAAGCATAGTCTACCTGCTTACATCATTGGTTGCTATGGCTTACGTCCGAGGTCCTAGACTGTCCTAAATGCCATTTCCCTCAGTTGGGTTGAATAACCCCCGCCGTCCATGGCTGATTCTAGGAGGGACTCGATGAAGTCGAATGAGGACTCAATTACAATTGAAGAGATACCAGTTGGAATAATTCCGAACTGGCTCATCGATCATTTCGTCAATCAGGCAATAGACCCTCGACCCATTTCCAAAGGGGGCCCTCCGAAAATCCTCACGATATACGCTAATGAGAACAGTAGAAGACAACATATGTCGATGCTAAGCGATATTGGCTTCGCTTTCGACAGGACACTCCACCATACCCTGGAGTCACTCAAGTCCTCCCTAATGGCGGACCTAAGGATTCCGAGAAAGATTTCTTTGGGACCATCCTTTGACTTAGTACTGCATAATTTCTGCTCAGAAAGAGCATCCAATCTTTCCTTCCCCCTCATCAATCCCCTGCCCAATATGCATTGGGGGGAGGGGAAGACCATTGCTCTCTCAGAGCTACACACTTTCCTCTCAAAAGAGTCCTCTACAGCTTCATGGGATGGTCCGGGAATGCACTCTTTCATAGAGATTCTAAGAGACATTGAATCGAAGACGGGAGGAACTCATCCTGATTTTCTAACCTCTAAGATACTGGAGGGTATTGAATTCGCTGGAACTCCTTTCACACTACTGGATATTGATGGTATTATCATGCTTGATCATGCATCTCCCATCAACAAGTCAGATCAGAAACTACTCAGTGCCGTTTCTAAAATTCGCCCCATTCATCAATTAACATATCCAGGGAGTTACAGGTTAGGATTTCACGGGTTTCAACTGGTGGATGACTTTCCTATAACCGATACAGAAGATTTACCAAAATGGATTCCCAGACACGAAATATCCAACCATAAAGATGCCCCAACTATAGATAGGGTTTTTGTTAATAGAGAGGAACAGTCTTTCGAGGCTTCTATTTCAATTGCCAGAGGCTTTCTATCCGAAGAACCCAATTCAACAGTCTTAATCATCGATCCATCATTTGAAGAAAATCAAACCAAATGGAACAAAATCATACATGATTTGGGACTACCCATATCGGGACTAAAGAAACCCATCACACATTCACCATTAGGCCATTGGTTGCATGAGTTGGCTAACATCGGAAACGGCGCTAACTCTTTCTCAATGGAGAAGCTAAGACTCTTGGCCGTACAGGAATCACTCTCTCCGTTTTCTCCTTTCCACAATGAGGACGACACCGGTGATATATCACCTCGTCCCAACATAGAGCTCCTATCTCAAATCGCAAGGTCAGAGCATATTCTAGGTGGTCCAGGCGCTTTAGAGAGATGGATGGAGGCTCTATGTAGGCCATCCAAGAAAGACGAAAAGGGGCCCGCACGCGAATCAACTCAGTGGTGGATAATCGCACTCGCATCGTCAATACTTCCACTTCTAGAAAAGACAGATAGAGCACTTCTATCCAATCAAAGACTTCTCACTGGATGCCACTCCGGAAAACTTCTCGAAGTGCCCATCTCACCATCCACTGGGGATGAGTGGCTCGTTAGAACTGTTCAACAAATAGACACTGATATCTCAGTGGATTATCTGGATGGAAACACAATACCGATATCTTCCATCATAAAGGCAATTACAACTGAGCACGAGTCCTTGAGATCACTACAAAGCTCAGTTGCACAGCCTCCTCCTCAAGGAGGTTCAGAATGGGTATCAGAGCTATCATCGATACTGAAGACTGCTTCTCTTCCGGTTCCGATATCAGGTATCAGCTCCAGACTAAGAGTCATGGCACCAAAGGACGCTCTTGGTTGCAACTCAGACATAGCTATACTTGCCAATACCTCAGCACCCTCATGGAATCTCAGATCGCCAAAAATACCCTTCATAGGAGAAATGGAGAGGCACAAGTTCGAGCTTCTGAGACCAGATGTTCCTATTACCAGGGCCCGTCATCATCTCTATCATATTCTCAATTGCTGTAGTAAAGTGATTTTGATAGACCCTAGCTTGGATAAGTCCACACCACTGGCACCTCCCTTGGAGGAAATCCTAGATTACTGTACCCCCCCAGTCCACTTCGATCCAAACTCCGAGGAGAATCTCGGTCCTAGGGACATTAAGCAACTCGATGGAATACTCCTTCGTAACATGAAGAACTCAAGCAACCCCCCCCTTAATCCCAGTGCGATTACCATTCCCCTCGATGTAGAGCTTCAGAGGGATAGGGAGAGAAGGCAACCTAGCAAGGCGGACTCCGAAGGATACCTTCCCACCGAATATAGAAACAGGGTTATTTCGTTCGACTACGACGATTTGACTAGGAAGACCCCAGAGGGAGTAGACAATCCTCGTAATTCCACTAGATGGCCAGTCATTGGAGCCACCAGTAGCGACGGGAAGAACTCCGTAACCATTGATCCCAGACCATTTACTCCTCTACCGTCCGGATCAGTCGTATCGGATAGCAGACACGGTCATTCAGACGGTGCCACTCAAGAAATACAACTATGGTCGCCAAGTAGGCTCCAAGAATGGGCTAAGTGCCCTAGAAGAGGATGGCTGTCCAGAGGACTCAGAATTAGAGATGAAGAGACACAGAGCGAAGATCTTGATCCGAGAATCCATGGGGATCTCCTTCATCAGATACATCACGATCTAATTTGTGAAGTCCTAGGCATGGAAGAGCAAGTGGAAAGGGACATATCAGGAGTACTAGATGGTCATTTTCCGACCAATCTTGCCGATTCCGACTTAGAAGAGCAAGAGGTTATGCAGAAAGCTTTGGAAATACTCGACAAACTAGCACCATGGCTTGAACGATCGGATGGGGTTTCCACCTTCAGACTCAGAATGCTTACCGGGATGTCACACAGTGAATGGAAAGATTGGCTAGCCAACCCAGTCAAAGCTCCGCTAGGAGGTAGAATAGGAGCTATGATAAGATCAGAGATGCAACTTTCAGACTCAATGCCTGTTGCTTTGGAATGGGAAATTTCTAATGGATCAGAGACAGGATCAGAAATTTCTCTGAATCAAAATGAAACCAGTCCGAATCAGATAGAATTACCCCCCATAATGATCAATGGAAAGATAGACAGGGTGGATATAATTCCATTCGATAACGAAGGTAATGAATGGCTAGACGATAGCGGATCAAACGAGATAGCTCCACTAAGACTCTTCGAAACGAATGATTGGAAACCTCGTAGAAGAGTAATTATCAGAGATTTGAAGACCTCAGAGAAAAAGCCTTCAGATAGGAACAAGGAAGGCCTCCTCAACGAACTTCAGCTAGCAATTTATTCAAGAGCATGGGAGATCAACCACCCAGGAGACCTGGTTGTAGGGGCAGGCATCTCAACCATTGGCCACTCCACAGAACATCTCGTTGAGCCTTCAGGCAACCACCGGTCAGAATTAGAATCACTATCAGTAGGCACGACCACATCTCTGACCAGTAGATTGCATAGATTTCCGGACGAATCTGCAAATCCCAAGAGCGACCCCTTCAGAGCATGGATGGCCCAACGACTTTCAGTTGCATTAGGTGTAGCTCATGGGGCCGTGGAAGGCAGGGTGCACCCAACTCCATCCAAATCAGCATGCAGATACTGTCCGGTGAGTAGCATATGCGCAGTCAAAATGGAGGATGACTACTGATGATTCCCAATACCGCCCAGCGACTTGCGCTAAACTTGGATTCTCATATTGTAATCGATGCTGGAGCCGGAACAGGAAAGACCAAGACCATCATTGATAGGGTGATTGAGCACTATCTTTGCGGAGATCAAAGGGCCACTAGAATACTCCCAGTCCCAGAAAGACCTCCTCCACTTAGAGGAGGGACCCTAATCGCTCCATCTTCGGAGACGGTGGTTCCTGAGAACCACCCCGGACTTCTTCCAGGCGAGGTCGTTCTGCTAACATTCACAAACAAGGCGGCAGATGAGATGAGGCATAGGTTGAGGGATGAGATAATGAAACTGAGAATGGGCTCCTCCTCGGCCTCCGAACAGAATAGATCCGACCCAAGAGTAACTCACCCAGGCCTTCCAGAGCAGCTCCTCACCCTTCTAGAGGACGCCCCGATAGGGACCATAGACTCCTTCTTCAGTCAATTAGTCTCTCCTTACAGAGGATTCCTAGGAGACGCCCTCAGCAGAGAGAATATTTCCGATGCAAGCAGGATACTACTCATCGAAGACGCCCTCGATACACTTTGGAGACTTCCAAGCTCAATCTCTGGTCTTGGAGACGCAGTCGATGCGGGTATTCCAGCAGAGATAGCGTTAGATGTCCTCGAGGCCAGAGAGAGAATAGCCAGGAGATACTCTGGTAGGAAGACCGCGACTAGGCTACTCAGTGGCCTCGTTAAGAAATCCGTCTTCATCGAAGAAGGCCTTAGGAGAATCACCGACAAGAACGGTCAGGTAGACCCCCTACTACTAAGGGAAAGAATCCTATCTACAACTGATAGGAAACTAGTCGAGTCAATGTGTTTGAAAATAAATGAAATCAGTGAGAGATACTGTGACATCATCCTTGGATCTCCCGAAATGGTTGCTGGGGGCATTCCTCAAGATTCGAGAATGGCCTGTCTATTGACACTAAATCAACAGATTCCTTCCGATACATGGGGACAATTGGTATGGCTCGCGCATCACCTCGATTGCACTACCAGTGTATCAACAGTACTATCTGGGTCTCCAACCATATTTCCCAGACAAAATATTCCCGATGACAGCCACTGGCCTAGGGGCATTAGGTCTTGGAGTGCAATAAAGGACAAGCACTCCAAGGAATCAACCAAAGAAGCACTCAACTTGGAAATAGAGAGAATCAGGAACGCATGGACGGACTCTACAGGTTCCCTGACTCTCCACTTTGCCCAGATTGCAATGCTACTAGACCCGACTCCCCCTCCCTGCGCACCGCCTTCTCGTGGAAAATCCCTATCCCCCCTACCAGACATCATCCCAGACAGGCTTCCACAGGGAGAAAAATCAGAGAGATACTACTTCACCATAGAAGCAGAAGCTAGGAATCTGGATGATCTCAGGTTAGCACATCTAGGATTCAAAGGTATTCTGAATAGAATGAAGGAAAGAGATGAGGTCCATGACTTCGACGATATACAGGCCCTGGCAGGCGACCTACTACTTTCCAAATGTCCAGAAGTGTGTCGTAAATACTACCCCCAAGAGGTAATCAGAGAACTAGATTCCATAGGTGATGAGCCTTGGAGAGACGATCATATCTTAGCCGCATTAAATCAGATATCCACACTAGAGGAAAATCCGAAGTTAGCAGGAGAATCAATATCCGAATTGACAGCCATCAGATCGGATCTGGAAAGAAGATTTGATCTTCTCAGGACCATTCGAAGGAGATTCAGGGCGTTCATCATTGACGAGGCACAGGATAACTCTCCTCTCCAATGGAGGCTACTATCCAGACTCTGGGGAGAGAGGAGTGTCCTAGAGGGGGAGATCCCAACCCCCGATACGCCATGGCAACCCACTGTATGCTACGTTGGCGATGTCAAGCAGAGCATCTATGCTTTCAGACAGGCTGAAGTGGTCGGATTCCTTGAATATGCCAGAACGCTGATGACGGTTAATCAACACGAATTCTCCAGCATCCCCTTATTACGACAAAAACCCGCACTAAGAAAGACCGACAGTAGCAGGGATCCTAGAAATGCACATCTAGTTGGAATCAAGCAGGCAAAGACACTGACGCACTTATCTGGAATTGATACGACACCATGGGTCCCATTCGATCTTCCAGACAGAGGACGCATCCCAGGGCCCGAGGAAATCGAAAGAAGGAGGAACGGATTGATCCGACTAAATGTTAACTATCGTACCAAGGGAGGGCTATTGGAAGCAATGAATCACTGGTGGGATGATGTGTTTTCAGACAGGCACAAAGATTTCCCAAGAGGGGACTTCTACGCCACATCACAACCCCTTCGCCCGTCTGAGGAAAACTCAGGCTCGGCTGGTTCTATTGAATGGATATGCCCCGTACTAAACGGCGGGGATGATGACGCCCCAGAAGATCTCACTGCTCCCCTAGACTCGTTTGGGTTCGGTAAGCCGAACTCCATCGAAAGGCAGGCGATGCTAATCGCATTGAGGGTCAGAAATCTGATCAAAGGAGAGCCAATAAGGGTTCTCTCATCATCAGGAAAGTGGAGCGAGCTACCTGCAGAAGAGCCAATCGCTCCGAGTGATATTATGATTCTCCTTCCAAGCAGGAGTAAGCTGAGAGACAGCATAATGAGAGAGCTCTCAATTGTTGGTGTCCCTGCACAGGCGGATAGAGAAGGAAGCCTCCTACAGCGTCCAACCGCACATGCCCTGGATGGTCTACTACAGCTATTGGCAAGGCCCGAATCTTCCCATCACGCTGCATGGGTAGCAAGGTCTTCACTAATAGGGCTCGATGACAGACAACTACAGAAATTCATTGACGAATCATCCAGAGGGGAAGATATGCTAGCTAGATTACGAGATTTCGCCGTAAATGACAGGCATAAAGAGATGATCAAAAGATGGGAGGTCCTCTCCAAGTCTAGCAGATTAGTCGAAGCCCTTGACGAGACTTTGGATAGATCAGACCTACTGATGGCCTACCCAGATAACACCTCAAGACAGGACGCCGAGCAGTTTATCCAACTAGTGAGCACGTTGGCTATGGATCTCGGTGGCGACTCCAAGGTAATCGCAGACAGTGTCCGTAGACTCAGAGAGGGAGATAAGAACAGTACAGAGGCAGTAAATGTGCCCGACTCAGACGCAGTCAGAGTTATGACAATCCATGGATCAAAGGGCCTAGAATCCAAGGTAGTAATCCTAGCAGATGTATTCTCCGGAAGGCAGACCAATATCAGAATAGAATCCTCTGAGAGGCTCATTGTGACTCCTGATTTATTCGGTGGACATCCCAAGCCATGGCCTTCAAAAGATCCAGTTTCCCCCCTCTGGAAACACGTGAGGAAAATCCATTTGGCTAGGAGGGATGCAGAAGCAAGGAGGTTGCTTTACGTTGCGGCCACAAGAGCTGAAGATAAGCTGATAATTTGCGGTTCACCCAAGCACACTAGTTGGGAGGATGGAAAAGGAATCACCTTTTCTTGGTCATATGGAAAATCAGTTCCCCAACTCGGAGAAATGTGGCTAGAATCCCTTAGGCAGGGTTCATGGAAGAGAGGGGAGGATTCATCCCACTGGCTCTCCTCAGAAGACCAACAATCTCAATCCCCCCCTAATGTGACTAACGAAGGTAACAGGGAGATAGATCCACTACTAGCATCAACCTCCGGAATGCTAGGGTCAAAAAATCTCCGTGGCATAACCATATTGCACCATC
This sequence comes from Euryarchaeota archaeon UBA62, assembly GCA_002502095.1. Lineage (GTDB taxonomy): Archaea > Thermoplasmatota > Poseidoniia > Poseidoniales > Thalassarchaeaceae > MGIIb-O5. Next base: position 41,161 of record DAPJ01000020.1, on the reverse strand, counting down.
CGATGTGCTTTGAAACGACTAATAAGACGACTAGAACAGTCCTGACGCCGTTGCAAAGGATCGAGAGAACCAATCAAGCTTCTTCCGACTCAGCCACCCTCCTTCCCTCACTAAATACCACTCCCAGAAGTGATAGTGGGAACAGCGTCAGGATCGCTCCTCACAATCTGACGGTATTCAATGAATGTCCGAGGAGATACTGGCTCGAGACAAGGGGAGGTAGCCCGGCAATGAGCTCGGAGTATCATTCGGGACAACCAGAAGATAAAACATTACCATCCGGCGTAGATGCCGCCACTCTCGGTAAAGTGATTCACAGGATTTTCGAGATAGGGCTGATGAATCCCGGTCCTCCCAGTGACATCATCCCGAATCTACCTAGCTCATGGATAAGCAAGAGTCCGGACAGACTCACAGATGACTCTCTGATGAAACAGGTGTTCCATGAAATACTACCACTGGGAGCAGATAGAGAAGGGTGCTCTAAAATAGTCAGGACAATACTTGAGAGAATTAGAAGAGGGCCTCTGGGGGAACTATGCTCTGGTACCTCCGTCAATGGTCATTCAGTAGATGGCTTACGGACCGAGATGCCATTCCATATCGCCAGGATTGTACGCCCCGGGGGGATTACGAGAGGAAGATGGTCTCCTGACGGATTAGAGCCCCTCTCATACATCGACCACGCTTCTTTAGAGATGGATGGGGTGATAGATCTGGTACTTTGCACTACTTCTGACGAAGGGAGCTTCGTCAGACCAATAGACCTGAAGACCGAGGAGGCTGTGAGTATATTCGATTACGATTACAATGGCCTAATATCGTCATTGGGCAACGACTCTATCGAGCCAGTTTCTCAAGCAGAGATGGATATCCTCGAACACCACTCGATGCAGCTGACACTGTATTACTTGTCTTTGAAGTCTATCGAGGAAGAGAGGAAGAAAAGAGGACTGCCTTACAGAGAGGTCCTTAGACCAGCAATATTAGTTGGCATAACTGGTAGAATCGTTGAATACCCGGAAGACATGTTCATATCGGCTCTTCAGAAGTTAGAGCTCGCTATGAATACCGTAACGGAAATGGCACTCTTGTCGGAAGCCCCAATTACTCGATATCCTTGTACGTGCTCGAAGTGCACTTAGCATATTTACCATAACGCTGGACAGAAGAATCCATTTGCTACATCGCATACCCATGCACATGGAACACGACATGGACCGTCTTCTGACTATGAGTGATGAAATATGGGAGAACTCAATTATCCCCAGCCTCAGTGAATTCATAGCCATCAAGGCCCTTTCTCCACTGTTCGAACCAGATTGGCGAGAGCTAGGGGAGCTTGATGCTACAATAGATCTATTCTGCAAGTGGGTCGAAACCCAGAACCTGGACGGAATGACCTACTCAGTTCATAGGATCGAAGATAGGTCTCCAGTCCTACTAATCACTGTCGAGGGGACAGGGCCGGGCGAGATTGTTTTCTACTCCCATCTGGATAAGCAACCCTCCAAGCCAGAACTGTGGTCCGAGGGACTCGGTCCTCTAAGAGCCGTCAGAAGAGATCCATGGCTCTTCGGTAGGGGCAGTATTGACGATGGATACGGAGGATATCTCTGCGTAGCCGCCCTGAAGATTCTTCAGAACTCCAATATTCCTCATCCAAAATGCTCCTTCTTAATCGAGACCTGTGAAGAATCAGGCTCCTATGACCTACCTCCTTATCTCGAGGCTCTTAAGCAAGATTTAGGAGAACCCGATATGATTGTAGTAATGGATAGTGGTGGTCCCGACTATGATCATATCTGGATTACAGAGGCCCTAAGGGGCCTTGTCTCGGGTACCCTCTCAATCAAGGTTTCACACGAGGGAATCCATTCCGGTACCTCCGGAGGCTCCATTCCATCTTCATTTAGGATAGCTAGGGCACTGTTAGACAGGGTAGAAGACTCAAACTCCGGGCAGATCCTAATTCCTGAAATGCATGTTGAAATATCGGATGATCTGAGAAGCAAGGCAGAATCACTCGCTAATGTGGTAGGGGGCTCGCTGTGGGAACAGCTTCCCACGGTAGACACACTCCTTCCGGTTTCGGAAAATACTGCAGACATGATTCTAGGAATGAATTGGCAACCCTCACTATGCGTCATCGGGGCTGACGGCCTACCATCAGTTCAGGTGGCTGGAAATGTCCTGAGAACCAATACCGATCTAAAATTGAGCTTTAGAATACCCCCTGGAGTAGATGCAGACTCTCTAGAGCCAATCCTGAAGAAAACTCTAGAGGAAAATCCACCATATGGAGCAGAGGTCTCATTCTCACCCGACTCGTCTGCAAATGGTTTTCATTCCCCACCGTTGGAGGGCGAGGTAAAGAGAGCTATTACTGAGGCTTCCCTGTACTTTACCGGTGGACCGCCTTTAGCAACTTGGATTGGTGGAACAATTCCATTCATGGCCATGATGCAGAGCAGGTATCCAGATGCCAAGTTTCTATGCACAGGGGCCTCGGGGCCCGGAAACAATGCACACGGTCCTGACGAGAAGCTCCACATTCCATCGGCAAAGAGACTGACAGCGGTACTGGCAACGACTGTAGCCGCAATATCGAGATGAATACACTAATCCCATGTATTTGTATCCCGTTTCCGCCGGGGTTAAAGGGGAAGCAGTAGTCCAACTGTTTGGGATACACCATGAGCGATGAGGAAACAATACCTGTCGAACAGGACGATTTGGCCGAGCAACTAGCCATGGAGAAGGAAAGACTCGACAAGCTATACGTGGCATATCAGGCAATTGAATCCGAGCTAGCTGATGCCAAAGCCCACATCGAAGTTCTCGAGAAGGACGCTATCGACAAGGAAATCGAGAAAGAGGGATTAGGGGACCTTCTCAATGAGAAGGACAGTCGCATCAGGAATCTCGAGATAGAGTCTGCTAAGGCAGGAACAAGAGTAAAGCATCTCGAGCCTGAACTAGAGAAGATGGAAGAGATGTACACTAGGGAGCAAGCTAGGCTTGGAAGAGTATTCGATGTCGCAGAGGAGCTTGATGAAGCCCTTCAGACCGCTACTTCTGAGTTGAAGGCCAGAGACGACTGGTACGTGGAGCACATGAAGATCTTCGAAGATATCAAGAAGGTCACTGAGACAAGATTCGAGATGATTGACAGGGCTATGGAATACTTCAAGGAGTTCCAGGAGAAGCAGGATACTTTCAGAGATAGAATGGACGAGACGCTTGAGGCCGTCAAGGAAGCGGCTTCTGAAAACGCTACTGTGGAAGAAGAGGCTCCTGAAGAATCAGAGCAATCAGAAGAAGAAGCGTGAGATTATACCACTACTCCGGTATGGTACCATCTGCCAGTCTAATACACCTAGCCGGAATTCCACCCCATACTTCTCCTGCAGGAATGTTAGTCCACTTGGGAACCACGGCTCTGGATGCTACGATTGCCCCCTCACCGATGACACAACCCGGCTGAATGACCGAACCCATCCCGATCAGAGCGTCCTTGCCGATATTTACCGGAGCCATCACCAACTCCCCTTTCTCAGTCAAATGGGCATTGATGATTGCCTTTCCTCCTATTACCACACCATCTCCAAGAGTTACAGAACCAGCGTCATTGAGGTGTGCCGAATTGATCTGCACCCCTTTTCCTAACTTCGCACCTGATAGCCGATAGAAAGTATTACCAATGAACGACGGAACTAGAAAGGGTAAGAAGAATAGAGCTATCTTGTGAAAAATCATCGACCAAGCCCACTGGATTGTCACAAAAGACTTCAGTGGATATCTTCCCGGCTCCAGTCTCGGCCGAAATAGGCCCCCCAATAGTCCAGAAAAAATCACAAGAGTCACTCCCCAAGCAGTTATTCCCATGCCAAGCGCTACTCCAGTAATTACGAAGTCCTCCAATGGAACACTATCTACCTCATTGAATGAATCTATACTGATTCCGAACAGGCCAATAATCTTGAAAAAAATATAGATTCCAGAAAATGAGCAGAGACCTATGATAAGAGCAAGGAATGGAATTACTATAGCCGTCAGAATATTTTGAATTATTGTGAAGCCCCTCATCACACCACTTCATCAGTTCCAGAGGCTACCTCTTCATCAACCTCTCTTGCGACACGAATCCCCTCTTCAACATCCACAACGAAGAAGAAACACATTCCCATTAAGATGGGAACTACTACGCTCAGAAGACCCATTCTGCTATCCATAGAGGCGGCTACTATTGCATACACTATTGGCCCTAGGACCGACACCGCCTTCCCTATGAAGGCGAAGAACCCAAAGAACTCAGTAGTCTTCGACGTAGGTATCAGCATACTGAAGAGACTTCTTGATAGGGCTCCTGCGACTCCCATGACCATACCGAAAGTCATTCCCAGTATTATCCACTGTAGGTTAATTCCTAGCCCCGCAGGCTCCCAGACATTATCCCTTAGCAAGTTAGGCCACCAGTCTATTGGCCCTCCTTCGATAACTGTGGGGTGATCAATACCCACCGAAGAGGCTCCATCTAATGCCCCTCCACGGAAGGAGAAGGAGAACCTATGTTGAGTACTATTTTCCATCCTAAGGACAAGTAGTGAGGATTCTTCCAGACTAAGCAAGGGACGCTCGTCATCGCCCGACTTCAGGAATTGTAGGAATGCCTCTCTGAACTCTTCATCCCCCTCTCCTGACTCACTAACCCAACCGTCCACTCCCCGATTGTAAAGTGTTGAAAGTTTGTATGAATCCTCTTCCTGATCCCAGTCATAACGGAAGTCATACCTCTCGTGGTCCCCCTCCAGTTCAAGAGGTGCAAATCCCACTCCCAGAACCGATACAACACAGAATATCGCCAGAGCTCCACCTAGAATCTTCTTGTTACTGTACCTACTAGCTAGCGAACCTCCTATGATAGTCATTGGAATAGCGACAATGTTGGCAGAAAGAAGAAGAACGAAGTTCATGCTGAAGTCTATTCTCAATACGGAATCTGCATATGCAGCAGCTAGTCCTCCAATCGCATTTACTCCGTCATAGAATAACAGATACCCACACATGAATAGAGTCAGGACTCTGTATCTACGAATCTCAGAGAACGTCTTACGAATCTCCCTGACTCCATCTATTGTAGCTTCAAAAAATGAATTGTATTGAGTAGGATTTGGTATTTCAGGCTCAGGAGTATTTCTGAAAATAGGAACTGAGAAACCTAACCACCATAAGGCGCTAGTCAGGAAAACGAAACACTGAACATCAGGATCTTCGAATCCAAATCTTAAACCTACAATCAAATGAATCGTTAGTAGCGTCGAACCACCTAGAAAACCATAGGCATACCCCCAGCTGGAGATATGATCCATTAGACGTTTATCCCCCAGATAGGGAAGGAAGGCCGAGTAAATCGCATGTCCTCCGGCAAATCCTATATTACCCATAATCAGGCAAATAGCCAGGAATTTGTACGATGACTCCTCACTCATATAGGGGGCCAATCCCATTAGAGCGGTGAATAGAATCCCAACGATAGTATAGATCTTTAGAATCTTTTTCTTAATGGGCATCCTATCTGCTATAGCACCCAATATTGGACTGACAATTGCCACAAAGACACTAGAAATTCCAAGTACTACAGCATAGAAACTGTCTCCGGTAAATGTCATACCGGCATATTCCGCACTTCCTCCGTTTGCCAGGTTGAACATGTTGGATAGCAGTGTCGGAACCACCACCGTAATTACCGTGAGCGCGAAGGCCTGATTCGCCCAGTCGAACCAATACCAGCTTTTCAGCGACTTCTCAGATTCTGGATCCATTTCACTGAGAAGCCTCTCAACCTCATCGGAACTCGCAATCAGCTTGCCGAACCCCCCTGACATGAATCCCTGAGATTATATCTGGTCTTTAGTGTCGTCTACGTAATCAGGTATCTCACGACTCACCACATAGTAGTCAACGTCAATAACACTGTCCCAAAGCGGAGCTCATGGCTAGTTCGTGCGGCTTGATGGGAGACGACGATAAGCCCGTAAAAATCCATCATCTAGTGAAGGCGCCTGAGAATACACCTGAATCAATAGCTTCCAGAGAGTCTTGGGATGCCTCCAAGCCAGTTACGGTATACAAGACTCCTGAGAATCTGCCAGACGGTACTCCCTGTACTGCGGCTACTGTAATTCTACGTACGAAGGGCTGTGTATGGTGGTGGAAATCTGGATGTACCTTCTGCGGTTACTTCAATGATGTCAGAGACGATGTAACTGCAGAGGATATGTTTTCTCAGTGGGAAGAGGCAAAGAGAGTCACGAGCGACTTCCGAGACTGCAAGATGGTCAAGGTTTACACTTCAGGAACCTTCTTTGAGGATAGAGAAAACCCACCAGAGTGGCAGGAGCACGTCCTCAGAGAGACGTATGAGATGGGACTACATCTAGTAGTTGAGGCACAAGCCCAAATGTGCACACCTGAGAAGCTTGAATGGGTGGCTGAAAGACATCCAGGGTGTACTGTAGCCATCGGCTTAGAGGCCTATGATAACACTGTTCTGAGATTCCACGCTAACAAGGGATTCTCCCTTAAGCAGTGGCATAAAGCAGTCGAAATCCTCAGAGACAATTCTCTAAGAGTCAAGACATATCTTCTGTTTAAACCACCTTTCATGTCCGAGGGTGACGCTCTTGAACACACAATATCATGGGTCTCTGAAGTCTCTAAGATATCTGACGAGGTATCGATAAATCCGATGAATATCCAGAGAGGGACAATCGTAGATAGGCTATTCAGGAACAGGGAATATCGGCCTCCTTGGCTGTGGTCATTGGTAGAGATGATCATCAGAACTCATGACGATGTCTCAAAGACTGACTGCAGGGTGATCGTTCATCCAACAGCCGGTGGAAAGGCAAGGGGTTCTCATAATTGCGGATCCTGTGATTCCGAGGTTGTTGCGGCAATCGAGAGATACTCAGTTTCTGGAAATCTAGGCGAATTTAATGGGTTAGAATGCGAATGTAAGAAGGTTTGGCATTCCGAGATACAGAACGACTCAGCACTCCCTACTCCTATCGGTTCCGGCATTCATCGCAGAGGGAACGCCTTGGATAGATTACGCGCCCCATGACACTGAGGGACTATGTCCCTCGCCCAATGCTTAAGGGGCCATCTCCGTTGGTTCGGTCCGCTTCTATCGCGTTTCGCGGGGTGTGTGTCTGTGTCTATCGAAGTACCAAGTTCAGTTGATGAGTTCATCCAAGGAGAGAAAGAGCCGGCTTCGTCCGGTGTTGTAGTGGTTCTCGGATTCGTGTCAATGCTCTCTTTCCTCATCCTTTACGGGATTCTATTCCCAGGGAGGGACATGCCAGTAATTTCTGAAGTCTTGCCCATGTTTGAGGGGGTCTTCGACTCGGGGATATGGTTCTTCCTTCTGGGAGTCATCTTCGGTGCATTCTCGATCATAGCAACTATGCTCACGGAGGCCACCAGCGAGTGAGGTGATTATTATGGATGTCATAATTTCAACTCTCGCAACTTTCTGGTTATTGCTAGCACTATCCTTCGTCCTGATTAAGAAGGGCCTCTGGATATTCAATGATGTTGCCAAGGGCCTAAGTATGTTCATGCTGGAAAAGGCACTGGGCCCAGCCATTGATTTTGTAAGCGGACGACCTGGTTCGTCTTCGTCTACATGGATTATCCATGGTTTAGTTTGGACCTTCGCATCTTCGACCTTCACATTCATGGGTCTATGGCTAAGTCATGATGCTACTGCACTGCATAGCTTCGAATCTTGGGGCTATCACCCCAACTCCTCAGAGCTGATATATGCGGGAAGGCTAACTGCTCTTTTCGGTGCTATCGGGATGTTGGTAGTTGGGGCCTCCCTCTACTCACTTCCTAGACTATGCGGGACTCATCTCGCCAGTGAATCAAACGCTACCTTGGTCTCTCTTCTCTGGACGCTATCTGTATTGCTAATGTTCGTAGGATCCCAGAACGCAGTAATCGCCGGTATCACTATACTTCCAATTGCAAATCTACTCTTGACTCTAGCTTCGACTGCCTTAGTCATCAATTTGATACTCACTGTTTCCGATGCTAACCAAGAGATTCCATTCCCTGGTTGGCTCATTTTATTCGCATTCATTGGAAATATAGCAGCTGTCCTATCTGTTTTCATAAGTGGTGCATTCGACGAAGGAGTAGGCCAGTGGCTACTCTTCCACCTCGCTGGGGGGACCTTCTTCTTCTGTGGAGTTGCTGGGGTTTCCCTCTACTCTGTTTCTGTCGGCTCCGGGAATCCATTATGGTCAAAGTCGCTAGTGGCATTCACTCTCTTTGGGGCCGTCATCACAATCAATCCAATGGGATCTACCGATCCATCCATGGTTGTCGATTTATTCTCCCTCACAAGCAACGAACTCGCACCATCATCTAGAGACGTTATATCAGGATCGTTCCTAATGGCTCTCTCCGCAATTCCAATTATCGCATTCAGTGCTAACATGCTAGTGACAATGAGGGGCTCAGATGCCTTCGTTGAGAATCCAGATTCTCCGGGAATTGCTGAGCTAAACCTAGGAGCTTGGATGCTAATTCCTATTGCCATAGGGTCCTTGTTTGTCCAGACCGACGCACTCGGAGGTGTCAACGAGCTGAACGGAATTTCACAGTCTCTTGATTTGATGGCAATATGGCTTGTAATGATGCCTTTGTCAGTAGGAGCCGCTCTGAACGTTTTACCAAGAGCCAGTGGAAGGAACCAACTTTCGGCCAACCGCTCTCGATGGGCCTTCTGGATGATGTCAGGAGGCGCTTTCCTGGGACTACTCATTACACTGATGTCCGACTTCACAGACATGGCACTCACCGAGTCAATGGCCGAGCAAGGATCCTCGATTAATCAAGAGCTTAGAAAGGTTGGATCAGTGATGTTCTATGGTACGGTTATCGGTGCAATATTCCACTGTACTAACACAATCAGTGGCCAGTACAGGGGTCGAATTATGGGTGATGTTTCTAAAGCATCCTTATCATCTATAGCAATCGAGTCATACAGCTTAACAGGGCCCACCACCATCAGGAAGATACTTGCTAGTGGCGCTACTCTTGACACAGAAGTCTCACCGTCAGAGCAGAGCGAGGAGAAAGGCTCTGCAACCGAACTTTGAGGACATAAGGCCCCTTCCGTGGAATGATATCCATGCGAATAGGACTAGTGGGAAAGCCCAATGTCGGTAAATCTACTTCATTCTCAGCACTTACAGAGACCCCTGTAGAGATTGCAAACTACCCCTTTACCACTATAGATCCTAACGTAGGTGTCGCATGGCTTCCATTGAGGGACCCCTGTGCCTGCTTCGAGCTCAGGCAAAAGAGAGAAAGGGAAGGAAGGTTAGAGAGCGTGGGCGATCAAGATCCACGCAAAGGTAGCATATGCGCTCCCAACTCCGGTGGATGTACGGGATATACTAGACTGGTCCCAGTTACGATGATCGATGTCGCGGGACTAGTCCCCGGTGCCCATAAGGGGAGAGGAAGAGGGAATCAGTTTCTCTCAGACTTAGCAAGATGCGATGCGCTAATCCAAGTCATAGATGCCTCTGGATCAACCGATATCGAAGGAAACCCTGTTGGCTCAGGAGGATCAAACCCTACTCAGGAATATGAATTCCTAACTGCAGAGCTAGATGCATGGATAAGTGGAATACTTAGTAATGGATGGGAAAGGGGGGCAAGGAGAGTTCAAGCAGAAGGAGAAAGAGGGCTGAATGACTTCATTCTGGACAGGCTCACAGGAATCGGTGCCAATGAGAGGCATGTCAGTGTGGGTATCTCATCTGTAAATGAAGCGAATCCAGATGCTGGAATGCCCTGGACATGGACAGAAAACGAAATTACAATCCTGGCTTCAGCCATTAGGACTCAACTGTTCCCTATATTCGTCGCCGCAAATAAGGCTGACAAGGCATCAACAGAATCTTGGACTGAGCTAAAGAAAATTGTCTCGGAGTCTGGTGGAATTGTAGTTCCCACAAGCGCGGAGGCCGAACTAGCACTGAGAAGGGCTTCTAGTGCAGGTCTAATTGAAAATACACCAGGCGAGTTCGAATTTCAAATCACGGAATCAGGAGAAAAAAGCCTCTCAGAAAAGCAGAGGAGCGCACTTGAGTCGATTTCATCATCTCTTAGAGATTGGGAGGGTGGAGGCCTCCTAGGATTACTGGGAGAGGTTATTTTTGGTAATCTTGGAAGAAGAGTTGCATATCCAGTTCAGGATGAAACACATTGGACTGATGGAGACGGCAAAATACTTCCAGACGCTCTTCTAGTCCCTTCTGGAACTACTGCTAAGGAATTGGCGTTTCTAGTGCATACTGATTTGGGACAGGGATTCATCAAGGCAGTTGATGCTCGCTCGGGAAGAGTAATCGGTTCGGACTATGAAGTGATGGATAATGACGTGATTAGGATACATTCCAAATCGTAGATTACTCAGCCGGCTCAACCATCGACTCTTCTATCACCAATTCATAGGTAGTCATTCTCCAAATAATGTCAAAATCCTCATCAGAGTCTACAAAACCTCCGACCACCGGGGCAGAGTTAATCTCAGCTGATATAGTAGCTGACCAGACACCAATTCCAAATCCATTATCATTCCAAGTCTCATATATCGTCTTCTGGGATGATGCAATACTGAAACTCTCACCAGTGTAGTTGGTCGTCACATCCCATCTCATTGTGAAGCCACCATTTCCCCCCATACAGGTTCCTTCAGCATCCTGATCTTGAATATGTCCTGAGGAGTAACCCTCGACATCAAGGAGGTCGCTAACCCCCTCCACACTATCTGAGAATCCGGGGCCTGGGTCATCATTGTCGTTACACTGGACAACTAACTCGATGAAACCTATTTCCATGTCCCCTAAATCCTCCATTCCAACTATGAACTCGGTCATATGAGTGTCTCCATCTTCCAAAACTGTAGACTCTTCGAAAATAGACTCACTCTCACTGAAGCTAACCAACCATTCGCCCTGTCCAGAGCTCCCTCCATTTACTAAATTCTCATCCGCTAAGGGCATCCAAGCGAAGTACATTGGAAATAGAAACATGAAAGCGACCGTACCGGCCGCCATCCCAATTTTTCTTGGGCTGTCAAGCATGTCCAATACCATCTGACTCAACCTTGCAAAATTGGCATCTCTTTCAAATCCTCTCTCTGGTCTACCTTACAAACAGCCAATTTCACTTTCAATCATATATTCGGTTTAGAATAAACCTTCAGAAGAGAAAACCCTCTTTGATTTCCTGAATTCGGGAATGAAGTATCCAATCATAGATCTCTCCCAGAAACTCCATTTCCATGGACATCTCGGTAATGAATCAGTCCATTCACGAAGGAAGGAAAGCCACTCCTCTCCGTCTATTGACTCAGGAATCTCAAAAGAAACAATTGTGACTATTCCGGCTGAACCGGGAGTATAGCCCCATGCTCTCAGAGAGAGGCCGTCAGCAATTCCTTCCCCAATTTCCATTCCTAGAACTCTTGCGGAATTGGTTATTGGCATAATTATGGCCCATCGGTGAACCACTTTCGACTCTTCGATCCTGGAACCATGCCATCCCCGATTCTCACATACGATTCTGAAGTACCTTACTGCATCTGTAGCGGTGATGGAAACTGGAATCTCCAGTACTCGGGTAGAATGCATATGTAGTCGCTGACAGGCTATCGCCCATAGCGCCTTCGCGATTCAGTTCAATTCAATACTGCTTATCCGAACAACGAGCCGAGACCTTCGAAGCCACCATCGTCTTCCTCAGGCTCCTCTTCAACTGCGGCCTCAGCAGGAGCTTCAGCAGCTCCTCCAGCGGCAGCAGTTGCGGCGCCCGAAGCAACGGGTGCAGCTATGGCAGTAGCCATGGCTTCTCCGATGTCCACGGATCCCAACGAAGCGACCAGTGCCTTAACACGGGCGCCGTCAGCATCCACTCCGGCGGCGGTTAGCACAGCGCTAACGCCATTCTCGTCAATCTCTTTCTCGGCCGAGTGCAGTAGCATTGCAGCGTATACATATTCCATTTTTTCACCTTCTTTTTCATCCGAAGAGGTCGCCAAGTCCACCGAACCCAGCTTCCTCCTCTTCCTCCTCTTCCTCGGAAACAGCTTCACTTGCTGTATCCTCTGCCGCCTCTGAGGCTGCGGCACCAGCACTGGACGAGACCGCCACCGCACCCAGTGCAGCGACAAGCTCTTCGTCAAGAGCTGAGGAATCTAATCGGCTAGCTATAGCCATAGCGTGCGCATTTGCACGGGAAATTATGACGGAAGCCGTCTTATCATTGACGACTCCAGCCTCCAAGGCAACGGACAGAGCCTCGCCGCTCGCCTTGGACAGTAGCGCAGGCATTGTAACATCGGAGAACCACTGAACATTGCATGCCAGGTTGAATGCGCCTGAAGTGGCTTTGATAATGTCATTTCTGAGTCCATCGGTATCAAGATCTAGCTCGGACGATGAAAGAACCTGCCCGTCGTCTATCACTCCCATCAGTATGAGGCCAATTTCTATCGGGTTGATTCCTAGTTTGGAAAGCATCAAACCGAGCTCCCCCTCTATTGGTTCTCCCTTGTTCACAACAGTGACAGTTTTCTGAATGGCAACAGCACCCTTGTCTATCTTTGCTGGGATTCCAACGGCATTGAACTCACCGACTATAGGGCCAGGACCAAACTCAGTTGGCCCCGCTTCGACGATTATATCCTCAGGAGCAATCTCTCCTTCCTTGGCAGCTCTACCCTGCCTCGTCTTTTCGAGCTCATCGAATAATTCGTAGCAGTTGAGTGAGTCAGTATGTACGACACATGGTTGTATCGCTCCTTCAAGCAACTTCTCAAGATTCTCTTCAGATAGTCCAGCCTCTTTCCAAGCCAACCTAATCAGGCTCTTCTTGGCCATAGTCATCGTCAGCATACCACGCAGGGAGCTTCTCATATCCAGCATATTCTTTGCGGGGACTCCCGAGATATCTACCACACCGACAATCCCTTCTCTCCCAACTATGTCCTTCAGCTCACCAACACGGTCAGGCTTCCAACCAGCTACTTTGGGAATCAAGCAATCACCTCGACCTTGCATGACGGGCCCATGGATGTCTTGACATAGCAAGATCTGATGTTTCCTGTACCTCTCTCAAGTCTGCTCATGACCCTATTCCAAATTGCCATTGCATTAAGAGTCAAGTCATCAAGGCCCTGCTCTCTGGAACCGAGTGCCGCGTGGAATGTGATTTTATCTCTTGATCTAACAACTGCGGTATCCTTCAGTCCATTAGCAATCATCGCAGGATCGACATTTGGCGGTACAGGCCTTGGCATCTTCCCTCTCGGTCCTAGAACAACCCCAAGGAACCTACCGACTGTACCCATATGGGGTATCTCTGACAGGAAAAAGTCATACTTATTTGCCATTTTCCTAGCCTGCTGACGGTTTCCTCCAATGTCCTCAATAGTCATCGGATCTATGACATCCAACCCCGCGGCTCTCGCCTTCGCAGACATCTCTCCACCAGCGAACATTGCAATCCTGACAGGTTTGCCTCTGCCGGATGGAAGTCTTACTTCCTCCTGAATTCTGTTTGCTGGATTCTTCAAGTCAACATCCTTGAGTGTGAATGAAATTTCTACTGACTCTACGAACTTTCGCTCGGGAGATCCCTCTAGGGCTTGTTGAATAGCAGTCTGTATATTTTCCTTCATTCTAAGCCACCTCCGCGGTCAACGAGGAAAAACCTCTCCCGCAACTCGTGATTGTCAAGCGAAATGCTCGGCAAAATCCCCCTTGCTCATAGCACTAAGGGCATCCTTAGGAGACATCCCTTCAACATTAACTCGCATTGAAACGCAGGTTCCCATAACCTCTCTACATCTTGCGTAAAGCGTTGCACCGGTCAACCTGTCCTTCTGATCCTCAGCCAGCTTCTTCACCTGTTCCATAGTGAGGTTCTCAGTAGCCTCTTCCCACGATCCATTGCACTTTTTCTTACCAAGTGATTGGATGATCTTGTGAGGAGTCTCATTACGTGCTGACATACTAAATCCCCCTACTGAGTGCCTCGCCGACCTGCTTTCCCTATTTGAGAGTGATGCAAATCGATTATTCCTCCAAACCTCACTCCATCCTCTGTGTTACTCTTACTTGATCGGCTCTGATATTAAGTGCCACAGGTACGGCCGCTTCGAATAACTCTACGGTGACTTCTTCCTTTGACTCACTCACTCCGATCACACGAGCCGCAGCGCCCTTGAATGCACCTCCACGAATTTCAACTATGTTTCCTTCCTCTATTCCCGAGGTTGCCGCCTTGGGCTCTAGGTATGGTAGTATGTCCATCAAGGGGGACTCTCCATCCAGAACCTTTCGACAGTTCTTCATCGGCGTAGCCGAAACCCCAACTCTTCCTATCAGCTTCTCAACATGATGGATAGCTGTAGCTTCGACAAAAATGAACCCCTTCAGATAGCTAGGACTTAGTACTCCGAAGATCTTGTCCTGTATGTCTTGCAGGGAACCGGTTCCAGAAAGCCTAGCTCTGATTTCTCTTGCCACATTCTGTTCTTGTCCCATACTAGTCTTGAGGATGTAGAGGAACGATGCGACGTCACCGTACATGTTCCCTAGTTGGGGCACCATATACCTCGATGACCTGCTTTCAGATGAGTCATCCGGCTCTACCCAGTTGATGTAACCTGGATCGACCCAGCTGTGATTCTTGTATAGTCCTCTGGAACTAACCTCTTCTGTATCGCTAAGGAATAGAAGAGGGGTGACATCGTTCAGACGATTTCCGAATTCTAGTCCTCTGGCGTCCCCGGCTCTAACGAACGTCAGACTCTCCGCGGAAATTCCAGTAGTTTCCTCGATTCTGGCGGCAACCACGTCTAAGTCGTTGGAATCCCCTACTCCGTAGACACCATCCCATGCTCCAGCGAAGTCTGAGACTTCGTCAGCACGTTGCATCAGTAGAACTTTCTCTGCATGGCGGATATAGGCAACAAAAGCATCTGACAAATCTCATCCCTCCTTAGTTAGTTAACCAGCTGAAGAAGTCGGGCAACAAAGTGTCCATACCCCAAAGCATCACGAATCCTATTAGTCCGAGTACAAGCATTCCAATTCCACAAACTATTACTGTCTGCCTGAACTCTTGCTTCGAAGGCTTTCTGGCCATCTTCAAAATTCTAGCATAGGATCCAGTTTGAAGGCCTTTTATCCTGCCTTCTATGCCATCCTGCCATCCCTGTACAGTGTCTTCTACCACACCAACATTGGAACTTTCAACACCCATAGTTCAACCTCAAAGCGGTCTGCCGACCGACGAGCCTCATTTAAGCACAGCGGACGAGCTCGTCCGAGTACCCGGAGGGACTATCCAATGAACTCCACGGTTCTGCTCCTCAGATTCCTCATCTGAGTATGCAATGCCGCACCATGAATCTGCTCGCTCTTGACTCCTGTGAGAACTAGCAGTACTCTAATTCCATCTCCCATATTTGGGTCTGTTGTAGCTCCCCAAATTATCCTTGCATATGGATTGATTTTGTCTCTAATTATCTTCGCACAGGACTCGGCATCCCCTAGTGAGAGACTTGGTCCTCCCACGACGTTAACCAAAGCACCTCTCGCATCTGATACATCAATATCCAACAACGGAGATTGCAAAGCCTCCTCAGTAGCCGCCGCCGCCATTCCTTCTCCTCGGGCCTCTCCAAGACCAATCATCGCAACTCCTCCGCCGTTCTCCATCACGGATCGGAGGTCCTGGAAGTCAAGATTGACAACCCCCTCCTTTGCAATCATCTCGGAAACTCCCTTGATACTACGCATTAGTAGCTCATCCGCTACTCTGAATGCTGCATCTAGTGGTAACTCTCTGACGCCGTCAACCTCTAGTAATCTCTCATTCGGAAGAACTACAACGGTATCACAAACCTCTCTGAGCCTCTCAAGTCCCCACTCGGCATTCTGTCTCCTTAGTGCCCCTTCGGAAAGGAACGGATAGCTAACTACTGCAATCGTCAAGGCTCCAGCGGCCCGTGCCAGTCTGGCTACTACGTGAGCACTACCAGTCCCAGTGCCACCTCCGAGTCCGGCTGTGATGAAAGCCAAATCACATGCTTCGATCTCTGCCTTCAACGATCTCTCGGACTCGTAGGCGGCCTGCTCTCCTTTTTCGGGATCTCCTCCAGCGCCCCTGCCTCGCGCTGATCTCCCGATCAGTATCTTGTTTTGAACGGCCACTCGCAACAAGTGCTGTGCATCAGTGTTCACTGCTATGCCTCTGACATAGTCATCGTCGAACAAATCCTCATGCTCTAGTCTTGCTACAGTGTTGGAACCACACCCGCCACAACCGAACACTCTGATCTTTGGCTGTAAAGACATCAGAAGGTTCTGTAGCTCCGGATCGCTCTCTGTATCTATTCGTCCAGTGGGCAATTCGGACTCTTCATCAAGCTCCAGAACTCTGTTGATGAGATGCTTCACGGAGCCGAGGCGAGTATTACAGAGGATAACCATTACCCCAAATGATACACAGTATGTCGCCATTTAGTCAGGCGTAAACATTCGCCGTCAGAGCAACTGAGCACGTGTCTTGATGAACCTAATCAAGAATGTGTAAACACCGCCCCATGCAGATACGGCCAGAGCGAATGTCATACCATTAAGCTCACTATTTCCTAGATTGAATACTTCCATCACCCAGTGCAATGAATCTACAGATATTCCAGCCGTTCCTGTATGAGCCTGCCAAGAGACCACAAGTAAGGCCATAATTGTTAGAACCATCCTATCGGCCCGAGAGAATCCTCCGTAGATCCTGCCGAGTCCTACTGACTGTGCCTGAGTGCCCATGTATGATCCGAACAGTGTCAGCAAACCCGCCAGTAGACCAGTACTGTAATCATCAACAAAATTGGAATTCATCCCTATGGCCACCAGTAATCCTACATCCACCACTCTGTCAATGGTATGATCTAGGAAGTCACCATATGCGCCGTCTGTTCCTTGATGTCTCGCCAAGGCTCCATCCAGGGCGTCTAGAATACCCGCGACTAGGATAAGAAAAACTCCTCCGATAATCCATATGGCCCCAGCCGAGTCATTCCCTGCCCGCGAAAGCAGATAGAAAGACGCGATAGCTAGTCCCAGACTCGTCCATGTTAACACGCTAGGGTCTAAACTGCCCATTCTCACAACAAGTGGCTGTATCGCCTCAGTCCATCTTTCCCTCATCTTTTCGAACATTAGGCGACTCCCTCCTCTATCCAGTCTATTCCCGTGTCGGGGGTCTTAGGCTTGAAACCATCTGATATCCATGCCTGTATCAGTTTAACAATTGACTCAGTCGGGCTCTCCGTGGTATCAAACTCAGTCCATGGAATCACAGCGTGATATTCATTCCATGGGCCTCCGATTAATTCCCACTCCACATTTGAATCGGACTTAGTATCATCATATCCACGCTCATTCATGCGATTGCGAAGTACATCGGGCCTACAACGGAGTACTATGACACCGTCTACCGGAAGCAAGTGTGAAAGATGACCATCAATAAAAGTCAATTTTTGAGGAGGCTCAACCCATAACTTTTCGAGAATACCTGACAGCATCTCGATATCGATTGGACGAGCACCATCACTGATATCAACGTCTTCAATACATCCGTGTTCTACAGCAAGCTCCTCTACCGTGACTATCTCAAATTCACCCTTATCGAGGAGTGCGCATGCACTACTCTTGCCCGTTGCAGGAGTACCAGTCAGTGCCAGTCTCCGCACACCTTGCATGCACCTCGACTATAGCGAGAAGCAATGAACGCTCCTGCTAAGGCGCAACATTCACCTCATATGAGCCACTCGATACTACGAAGAACATGTCATCCGAGATTAACTGGGTCCGTGCTATGGATCCTCGAGATAGTAAGCTAAACGTCCTACTGCTGGCGATTCCAATCACTTTCTACTTCGCCTATATAGCTAAAGATGAATCACTTGCATTCTTCTCCTCATTGGTGGCAATCATGCCTCTTGCATTTCTGATGGGCAGGGCTACGGAGGAGATTGCCCTCTACACATCAGAATCACTAGGGGGTTTGCTCAACGCCACATTTGGAAACGCAGCTGAGATGATTATTGCATTGCTAGCAATCTATGCAGCTTCTCAAGCTGACACCTCAACACTCGAAGGGCTTGCAACCGAAGAACTCATGGTCGGACTAGTCCAAGCTAGTCTCATTGGCAGTATTCTTGGTAATTTACTACTTGTCATGGGCTTAGCATTCCTATGGGGTGGAATAAACTACCCCGAGCAGAAGTTTTCCGACTCCCAGGTTAGCTCCAATGGCTCCCTGATGTTGTTAGCAATGATTGTCCTGATTATTCCAGCAGTGTTCAACTCGA
This sequence comes from Euryarchaeota archaeon UBA62, assembly GCA_002502095.1. Taxonomy (GTDB): domain Archaea; phylum Thermoplasmatota; class Poseidoniia; order Poseidoniales; family Thalassarchaeaceae; genus MGIIb-O5. Next base: position 22,686 of record DAPJ01000020.1, on the reverse strand, counting down.
CAGTTGGAGGGGCAGACGGAGACGAGGGTGTCCAGCAGCTAAGCCACGTTGCAGCGATTGTGCTATTGGCACTTTACGGACTATTCCTCTACTTCCAATTCAGATCTCATGTGGACCTGTTCGCTACCGAAACACATCATCACGAGGCCCCAGAGATGAGTAAGCGTGATGCAATAATCCTCCTAGTTGTGGCCACGGTAATGGTATCTTGGATGGCGGAGATCCTAGTCCACTCTGTAGAGTACGCAGCCGATGATATGGGACTGCCTCACCTGTTCATTGGCGTAATCCTCCTCCCTCTGTTTGGAAATGCAGCAGAGCACTTCACTGCCGTGGTGGTTGCAGGGAAGGACAAGATGGATCTTTCATTCGCTATTTCGATGGGCTCTTCAACACAGATTGCGGTTTTCGTGGCACCACTCATGATCTTAGTGGCATGGATTCTGGAAGTCCCCATGACATTTGAGTTCGGTATGCTGGAGACGGTGTCTGCATTCCTCGCCGTTCTTATTGTCAATATCATAGCCGCTGATGGTAAATCAAATTGGCTCGAAGGTGCTATGCTACTAGGCACCTACCTCGTCTTGGGGGCTGCCTTCTTGTTCCATCCATGATTAGAAAGGAATCTCCAGCATCCCCACTGAGTCATACAGACTGGGGCCACTCCCCAGGTAGTACACAGACCCGAGCCTACTTCTTGAGTCCTCGGCGGTTGAGTTGAAATCAGATGCACAAGAGTCTATGCACCCATCCGCGAATGCTACGTATACTCTACCTTCCCTGTCTATGTGCAGGTCATTGAAGTCCAATAGATTCCTATTCGAACCGCCAATGTCACGGCAATCTCCGCTGTTGAGGCAGATACTGCCAATTTGAACTGGGTCGGGAGAAACCCTGACTGTGTGGAAAACAGGAGACGAGTCCAGAGCATTCAGGCTGAATGTAATGTAAAGATAGTAACTAACGTTAGTAGTGGCGTAGTGGGCATTTCCAGTCCAATTCTCACCGTCGATATCTGGCTTCCCGAGCTCACTAGAGTTCTCACTTCCAAGATAGGTTATGGCTATCTTACCTGGATCTCCTGCATCTACTTGGGGGAATGTAGTGGATATTACTTCCTTGGGACTTATCCGGATACTGGTCTGCTCCCATGTTTCTCCGGAGTCAATACTCCTTGACATATAGACTCCCTCATCACCACCGGTCCAGATATGGTATGCGTTAGATTGTGTATCTGTGGCAACCTCCGAGTTCTTCCTTGGGTATGGAGTTCCTACGTCCTCTCCCATTGAGTGCTCGTCCCAACTGAAACCATTGTCCTTGGAAACGATTACTGTGGGAGTCTCAACTCTGGGTGTGACGTAGACGGTCCCATCAGGCGCACTCGTTATCGCGCCATGTAGTCCGCCATTGGAGGTGGCCAATCCGAAAATCTGTCCACCTGCTTCGAATGTCGCTCCTCCATCGAAGCTTGTGAAGCAGAAAATACCAATCCCTTTGTTGTAGCAATAGTAGACAGCTTGATCATAAAATGATTGGGAGAAAGATCCTCCTATTCCGTATCCACTACTGGTCCAAGGACCGGTTGCGAGCTTGATATGATCATTCAATGGCGTAGTGCCAGAATCATGTGGATTACCAAGCCAGCTCTCGCCATCGTCGTCACTCCAGCATATCCAAGATGTTTCGAGTCCCTGCATCTGGACATTGAAAATACGATCAGTGACAGGATCAACCCAACCGTATGGATCACTTGTAGTAAACGAACACTCTGGGCCGGTCACTTCATCCCATGACTGTCCAAAATCGCATGATCGCATCACTTTCTCAAATGCTATGAAGAAAATGCAACCACTGGATGTAATCCCGATGCTCGGCTCGGCGCCCTCCTCGCCTACATCACTGAAAACGAACTCCAACGGGAGGGGGGGAATATCCAGAGACTCGCCATCAGGACCAGTAACGAAGATACCAGTATCGGTATCCAAGCTCTCTTCAGCCCCGCCTACGCCACTGTTGGTGTGTATGCAACCGAGTCCTGAAAATGATAGCATCATGACGACGACAAGCATTGACCCCGTCTTCATGTTCAGCGCGGCTGGGAGGTCGCACAATTATGTTGCCCCGGAGAAACCTCTCACTCTACTACTACAATCCAGCCAAATTCATCGGGTGCGCGCCTTTGCTGGATTGCAGTCAGCTCATCGTACAACTGCCTAGTCACAGGGCCAACCTCGCCCCCGTTGTACTCCGATACCTTGTCCCCGTACTCGATCTTTCCAATCGAAGAAACTACCGCGGCTGTACCTACACAGAAGCACTCATCCGCCTCCATTGCGTATTCAACGTCAACTTTCTCTTCCCTCACCTCGTACCCTCTCGAGGAAGCCAGCTCAATAATCGAGGACCTTGTTACTCCCGGCAGTATCGTCCCAGTAAGCTCTGGGGTTGATACCACGCCATCCTTCACACAGAAAAAGTTCGCAGCACCGACTTCCTCTATGTATCTGTGATTCACAGCGTCTAGGTAGATAATCTCAGAGTAACCCTCCTTCTTCGCCATCTTGGAAGGAATCATCCCAGGAGCATAATTTCCTATCGCCTTGACTCCTCCAGAGCCACCAGGAGCGGCCCTGTGGAATTTATCGGATACCCTCAGTGAAGTCGGGGTTATGCCTCCTTTGAAGTAGGGCCCTACGGGCGAGGTGAAAACTAGGAAGGTGTACTCAGGTGCTGGTGCAACCCCCAGAATAGGGCCACTGCCCATCAAAAGCGGTCTAATGTACAATGCCCCCTTGCCCATCGGGGGAACCCATCTGGAGTTCTCTCTGACAGCGCTAATGACGGCGTCTAGGAACATTTCCTCAGGTACAGGAGGCATTCCAAGCCTCCTTGCCCCTTCCTGAGCGCGTCTTGCGTTCTGCTGTGGCCTGAACAGAACTATGCTACCATCGGAAGCCCGTTGCGCTTTGAGGCCCTCAAAGAGCCCCTGACCATAGTTCAGAACACCGGCCGCAGGGGAGATCACCAAATCCTCGTAGTCCTTCATGACCCCTTTCTCCCACTCTCCTCCAATCTCGCATTTCGCGATGTACATCCTGTCTGTCTGAGTGAAGCTGAAGGTCAGAGAATCCCAGTCAATCTCCGGTTCAGTATCACCTGGCATTGGCAGTCCCCCATGCACACGGGAGCAAGTCGGCTTTCAACGATTACGCAAGGATTCCCTCCCGGTACTCTTATGGCCATCTTCTGAGACATAGTTTGAAGGCGGTGTGTTGCCCGCTCACATTGAGGCGAGTTGATGGAGTGGCAGGGTAGAATGTGTATTGTCTCTGGCTCGTACCAGTCTATTGACTCCAGTGTTCCAAAAACAGTGGTAGAGTTGTGGTGTAGGGCAGAGGATGGCCACTCGGTTGTATTGCTGGTCCATGGCCTCCGACCTTACTTTGACATCGCTATACCGGGAGCTCCTAGTCCGGAACAGGACCCAGACCTAGACTCGGTATCCGGAATGAGTGAGGTTGTCGAAGTCTCGGAACCGGTCATGAAATGGACTAGACACGGAATGAAGAGGCACTGGAGGGTCTACGTCAACCAACCCTACTCCGTTAGGAATCTACGTAAGAAACTGGATAATTGGGAGATAACAAGCGCGGACATACTCTTCGTTAACCGATTGATGCTGGACCTAGATCTTGGCCCACACATCTCAGCAGGCGGGAGAGTCTTGTGGGCAGGGGAGAGGGCGCCCGAGGTCTCAAAGAATGATGATAACACTTCCAAGGTAGACTCCGAGAAGGCAATAATCACCGCCGGCGGTGCAGGCCTGTATCCGGTAGACATGGTTATCTCATGTAATCTCGAGGACTTGGAAAAGACCGACACATTCCCCGCCCCATTCGTATCTTTTTCGTTCGATCTGGAGACTAGCATATCCACAAATAGGATACTCTGTGCTGCTGCGGTAGTTGATAGGAACGGATCAAGGTCTGAGCACGAATTCATGGGTTCAGAGAGGGAGATTATGGAAGGTCTCACCAAACTAGTTCGGGACGAGGATCCTGACTTCATTACCGGATACAATATCGATAATTTCGACCTTCCAAGAATGCAGGAGAGATCCGAGGTCATATGCCCTCGCCCTAAGATAGACAGGCTCCCACTTTTCGGATGGGGAAGAGTGCCCGCATCTGATAGCGAGAGCAAGAGAGTCTTCCCGCAGAGACAGCAAAACAGGGTCTGGAGGATAGTCGGGAGGATTCCTATGGACGCGTGGTGGCAGGCCAGACAAACATTGAGGCCACAGAGAGAGACACTGAGGTATGTCTCACAACTGCTCTGGCCCGACGATCATAGCAAGAGAAAGCTGGATGTAGACGCGAGTAGGATGGATGAGGAGTGGGCCGAGAGGCCTGAGGTAGTAATGGAATACTGTATGATGGATACCCACCTCCCACTGGACATACTCGACAGACTCAAGTCTGTTGCGAGGAAAGAGGCCCTAGCATCAGTTTCGCTGACTCCTGTCGAGATGGCTTCAAACGGCACTACAAGTCAGTGGATTGACTCGCTAGTGATTAGGCTAGCAGATAGATCAGACCCGCCAGTAGCGGTACCCATGACAAACCAAGGACCTAGGAAGCGCGACCAGATTGCTGGAGGATATGTTCACGAGGTCGAGGCCGGAGTGGAGCCGTGGGTGGTAGTACTTGACTTCAAGTCGATGTATCCTTCGATTATGATCTCCAACAACATTTGCTCAACGACCCTAGTTCGTGACGATACAAGGGACGAGTCTTTCGCTTCTTCTCCCGTTACCGATACCAGGTATGTTTCGAAATCTGAGAGGGTTGGGCTCGTTCCTCAGTTACTTCAGGATTTAATGCTCAAGAGGGATCAATACAAGCATCAAATGTCCAGCGCTCGTGCCAGGGAAGATTCCACCGAGGAATTCCTTTTGGATCAACTACAGTATGCCGTGAAGATCCTGATGAACTCATTCTATGGGGTCTTCGCATCTAGCTTCTACAGATTCACTCATCCAGATCTCGGGGCCAGTATAACCGAATGGGCCAGACATAATATCAAGGCAATAATATCCGAGTTAGATAGCAGTGGCCATCCTGTGGTTTATTCAGACACAGACTCGATATTTGTGAAGTCACCAGTAGGGACTCAGGCCCCTACAAGCAAACCAGATGGAGGAGAGGCCCTCGAATCGTGGTCAAGCGCCAGAGAAAAGGCAATCGAGTTTGGGAATTCCCTAGCTGGCCAATTCACGAAGGAGGGCGCTGAGCTGGAGTTTGAGACCGCTCTATCAGCATTCTTCAGCCATGGTGCCAAGAAGAGATACGTTGGGAGAGTGGTCTGGCCCAGGGAGGAGATGCTGATTCGAGGATATGAAGTAAGAAGGACAGATTCATTCCAGCTTCTGACTGAAACAATGACAGAAATGTTCGAGCTGATCCTAAACGGAGATGCTTGGTCTTCCGTTGAAATGACCAAAACAGTCATCGATAATCTGAGGGCCACAGACGTAGACGCGTCAAAGCTTGTCATCAGCCGATCTTGCAAGGGCAAGTGGGACAAGAGAAAAGGCGAGTGGGACTTCAGCGTATACAAGAATGAGAACGGCCTTCCCTATGTCAGGGCGGCCAAGGAGAGAATCTCACGAGGTCTACAGTTCACCCCGGGAATGAAGGTAGGATACATCGTAACAGATGCCGGTGTAAGCCCAATGGAAGTAAGTGCCTGGCTAGTCGAGGAAACGGATGACAAACCTCCCAACTATGACCCAGAATACTATGCTAAGAGGATGGCAACCGCTCTCGGTAGGATAACAGAGGCATTCGGCTGGGATGCTGACGAATTACTCAGGGGAACACGACAGAAATCGATATTTGAGTTCTAGCATGTAATCGCAGGGTTGATTTCATACCGGTTCCAGCGAGAACCGATGAGAGACAGGAAAGTGACGGCACTACTGTTCACGATTTTGATGATTTTCACTGCACTGGCCGGCTGTATGGATGTTCTGGGGAGTAACAGTCCACCCAGTGCGAACATGTCCGTCGACCCATCCGGCTCAGTAAGGGCTGGTGACAGCATCACATTCAGTGCGGTGGGCTCCTCAGACCCCGATGCTGACGCAATGACATTCACATGGACATTCGGGGATGGCAATACCGGAACCGGGCTGACTACCAGCCACTCATACGCCCAGCCTGGAGAGTACTCCGCGAAGCTAGCTGTTAGCGATGGCACCCATGAAGTCACCACTAGCATGCTGATAACCGTCATCGACTCAACTGCAAGAGAGCCCCATGCGGAAATCTCTCCCAACAAAGACGACAACTGTGATGGGGACTCCCCTCCGAATGGAGATTTCGTCATGATTTGGGTATGCGAAGACAAGGAAATCGATGACAGGCAGGTTTCCGTCTCAACTACAGTATCCCTGGACGGTTCGGGATCATGGGCCGGCTGTGATCCCGATGACTCCAACTGCTACGCGGAGGAATACATAGTGAGCTACGAGTGGGACTTGGATAGGAACACTGACTCGGATGAGGATGGGATCAAAGATAATGATGTTGATGCTATTGGAGAGACAGTACAATGGGAAGACATGCCAGCCGGAGCTTGGGACATCAGGCTGACCGTCACGGACAACAACGGACTCACTCACTATGATGACTCCACAGTCTACATCAACTACCAAGGGAAGTGGAGCGACTTCGAGATGGACAGGAGGATTCAGGACCCGATTACAATGACCTGGGACTTCCCAGTAACCTATGACGAGGACACCAAGGACAGAATCAGATATCTCAGAACCAAGGTAGACTACCCCCAGCAAGATGATGATCAAGCAGGAGGGGGACTAGGAGGCGGACCAGTCACTACCACAGATAACAAGCTAGACATCTACCTATACAACAGTACTGAGGATGAGATCGCTAACTCAACCGGGCTGTCCAACGATAATCGTAATGCTGGAGACTGCGGTTCAGACGACTATTGTGTGTGGCTGGTGATAGGGGCCTCCACGGTCAGGGGCTTTCTTCCAGGCGAATGGTCCGCGGATTTAGTCAACGAGGAGACGCACACGACAAAGGTCAACTATTTCATAGTGGAGCTTCAGTATAGATAGCCCCAACGGCACACTGCTCACCACTTCGGTAACTGATAGTGGAAAACGCTCTTGGGGAACGATTCATATACGCCCCTTCGGTCGGCGGGCCACACTTAGAGGTGTTATAATATGGGTTCACAGTGGGAAGACAAGAGCAAGCCGCATCTGAATATCGTGTTCGTAGGGCACGTAGATCATGGAAAGTCGACGACAGTTGGTCGTTTGCTTCTGGACAGCGGTCACATCGAAGCGCACGTAATTGAGAAGAATGAGAAGCTAGCTGCCGAGGCAGGAAAGGCCGGATTCGGTCTGGCCTACGTCATGGACGGCCTGAAGGAGGAGCGCGCACGTGGTATCACCATCGATGTAGCTCACAAGGAGTTCTACACTCCTAACTATTACTTCACAATCATCGACGCCCCTGGTCACCGTGACTTCGTCAAGAACATGATCACAGGTACAAGCCAGGCAGACGCTGCTGTACTGAATGTGGCGGCTAACGACGGTGTCAACGCACAGACAAGGGAGCACGCGTTCCTAGCAAGAGTTCTGGGCGTCAGCCAACTAATCGTCAATGTCAACAAGATGGACATCAGTGGTGTTGACTGGTCCCAGGACAAGTACAACGAGACTGTAACAGAGGTTAGCGCCTTGCTAAAGGGCGCCGGCTACAAGCCTGATGAAATCACCTTCGTACCATGTAGCGCCTTCCATGGCGACAACGTATACAACAAGAGCGAGAATACTTCGTGGTACAGCGGACCTACTCTGTTCGAGGCAATCGACGCTATCGAGATGCCACCAAAGCCAACTGACAGGCCTCTTCGCCTTCCAATTCAGGACGTTTACAAGATCAGTGGTATCGGAACCGTCCCAGTAGGAAAGATCGAGACTGGTGTTCTCAACACCGGAAAGACAGTCATCTTCAACCCCAGCCAGAAGTCTGCTGAGGTCAAGAGCATAGAGATGCACCACACCATGGTCGACAAGGCCGAGCCAGGCGACAACGTCGGGTTCAACGTACGTGGACTCGCAGCAACTGACATCCGCAGAGGAGACGTCGCTGGGTACGGAGAGAGCGAGCCTGTCTTCGTCCGTCATGACGAGACATTCGTTGGAAATATCCAGATGATGGAGATACCAAAGGCAATCGGAGTAGGATACACTCCAGTATTCCACGCTCATACCGCTCAGGTGGCTGTTCGATTCGTCGAGCTCATCAAGAATCTAAAGACCGGAGAGACCCCTGCGTTCCTCAAGTCTGGAGATGCGGCAACAGTAAGGTTCCAACCAACCAAGCCAATGGCTATCGAGGTCAAGGACAACTTCCCTGAGCTCTGCAGGTTCGCAATCCGTGACATGGGCAAGACCGTCGCAGCCGGAATGTGTATCGCAATCGAGAAGAAGGCTTAGACGCAAGGTGAGTATCAATGCCCGTCGTCACCACAATCAGATTGACGGGTGAGAATCACACTGATGTAAATCAGGTCTGTGATCAGATAAAGACAATATCGGATGAGACCGGAGTCAAGCTTCGAGGCCCAATCCCCCTCCCAACCAGAAGGATAGTTGTTCCTTGCAGGAAGAGTCCAGATGGGGAGGGTGCTGAGACATGGGATCACTGGGAGATGAGAGTCCACAAGAGACTCTTGGAGCTGGTAACCAACACTTCCAGGGACGAGAAGGCACTAAGAAAGGTCCTGAGGATACCAATCCCAGACTCGGTCACCATCGAACTCTCACTAAGAAACCTAGGTTAACTAAGCAAGAGAGCCCATTGGGTCCCAAGCTTCTAGGACGATCGGCACTGTTTCCAGTCCCTTGACCATCTTGTCTGTGAGGTACTTCTTAGGAGATGCAATCTCAAACATATGCTCGTCATACCAATTGTCGTTCATTGTGTAGAACCCCTTCTGTCCAGAGTCATCTCCCCATGAGTTCTCCACTCTCCATCTCCTGGGCTTGCCTTCGTAGACGTCTACTCCAGTGAAGAGCATGGCATGTGTCATCATCGTCTGACCATATCTAAGCCTGTCAGCCTTAGTCATGCCATAATCCACACCATAAAGCTCGTTAGTTTCGAAGAGATTAGCATCCCAGAGCCCCCTCTTCCTGTCCATCTGCTTACCCACGTCGCAGCCCATCCAGACTGGCATACCATCTTCCAGGATCTCTTGTGTTATCGATTTCATTTCATCGCTCGGCACATTAAGATAGACAACAGGAGGACCTCCTGCAACATTCTGCAGGTAGTCAACAGTGTATGTCTGATAGTACTCGTTTCTGGGATCGTTTACAATGCATACGTACTCTTCCCAGTCTACGTCAACAAACTCATCCGCAAACTGCTGGGGAGTCATCTCTCCCCTTCTGTGAAACTCCTTGTCCTTGTCCCTCCACTGCCAGTCGAAACTCTCGGGGGGCGTTCCCAAGTGGATGCAAAGAACTCTCCAAATGTCCTCCATCCTACTCTCCTTGTGTGATCTTGCTTCTTCATCGCTACCACCGGAATCAAGGATTCCCCTAATCTCGCTAGCACTACTCCTGAGTATATCCTTCAGAATCGAGTTCATCCATCGGGTGGAGCTACTACTGTTGGACTCTGGATATGCCGACTTTGGAACTAGTCCATGCTTCCTGATCAGGTTCATGGCCATGTTCCACTGGCCTCCGTCCCCAATCGGATCTGACAGTAGGAAGTGGATTGTCCTATCATCAACAGGTCTTCCAGAGGTCTCAATTATGGCCTCCAAGAAGTGATTTGAACGCTCGAACTTATCCCAGAAATGAATGTGAGCCTGACTAAACTCGAACTCCTTCACATTCATTTTCTTCATAGTCCCCGGTCTGAAGAGATTCAAGGTTGCAAACAACCAGCAACGTCCGCTACTCTTCTGATTCGTGGCCTTCCACTCATCCAGCTTCGTACTGAACGTGAAGTCTATTTCCTGAACCAAATCCCTCCTGAGAGTTACTGAGGATAGATTATTGCTGGTAACCGCGTTCTGCGCAACTCTGGCTGAAGAGTCACTTTCGAATTCCTTCCTCATCTTGTCAATTTGTTTTTTCGTGATCTCTCCTGGCATAGCTGCACCCCTGATGAACACCCATCGATGATGACGAACCTAAGTCATTGCCTCTCTCAGAGGTCCGCGGCTTCAGCTATCCCGGCTGCTATCAGGGTATCAGCAATTATCGAAGGACAGAACTCTATGTCTCCGGTAGTCAGAGTAATCTCCTCTCCTCCCTCAGTGATTATGGGATCATCAAGGTCTTGGAGAATCAGTATTCTCCTCATATCAGGATCTTTTTGCTGTTGGGATACGGAATCATCCACAGATCCACGACCCAAGGGAGCTATCTCGGGAAATTCATCAATCTCCCTTATTCTATCTTCCTCGTCGTATTCCGGGTCTTCCCAGTGAGGCGCAGAGTCAATGATCACAGGCGCATTACTCTCCTCTGATATCTCTCCTCCGTTGGAATCTGGTACGAACTCAGTAAGAGGAGTATGCACAGAACTCATTGGTGGTGGTGCAGGAGAGTCCCAGTTGTTGCTCAGGAGAGCTTTCCAAGAAACCTCGTGCTTGTACTTGTCAACAAGATGTCCAATTCCTGTGTAGAATACTCTCTCGGATGGGTCGTGCTTATCCCATTCAATCGTATCCGGCCTAATCCCCGCAGAAGCCTTCACATCCTCTGGTGATTGAATCAAATTTGTCAGAACCGCGTGTTGTGTGAACGCATTCAGCCTATTCCTTGTCAGGTCCTTAACTGCCGTTCTAACCACTCCCAGTTTCCTCGACTGTAGTTGTGCCTTGGCAGTCATGCCCTCTGACCTAATGGTCTCAGCAAGTTCCGCCTCAAGATGCTGAACTAACTGGCCTACTGCGTCCCAGAAGTTAGGCATCGGCAACTCAACAGGAATGGATGATCTTCTTTGCGTTCTTGCTAGCTCATCTAGTGCCCTATCGACAGCCATTAGACGATTGGCGCTGAGCCTAGGCAAGCTTCCATCGTCCATCATACTCGGTACCCGGACACGGTGCATGCAAGGAGACTCTTGAACAATTCCTTGCATAACTCGACTTCATCGCTCGAGCGCGAGTATCAAGAGTGTGGATATGTTCGCATCCCTTGCAGGTGTACCCGAGTGGTCAAAGGGGGAGGGCTCAAGATCCTCTGCGTAGTGCTTCGCAGGTTCGAATCCTGCCGCCTGCACCACTACTGACCCCTGGCTCTTTCCAGCAGGGCCTCTAACAGCTCTAGGGAGCCTTCCTTACCATGTGCGTCAGTCACTACGTCAGCCGCCCTAACCACATTTTCATAGTGATTGCTAACACTCACCGCAAAACCCACTAGGTCGAACATAGGGATGTCGTTAGGTGCGTCCCCGCAAGCTATCACTCTCTTGGGGTCGATCCCTCTCTGCTCAAAGGCTACACGAAGTCCGGATGCTTTGTCATGCCCCGGTATAGTTAGGTGAACAGCGAACCCAGTTGGAATTACTGAGATATCGGACCACTCAGAAGACTCGATCGCATCTCTTACCGCTTCCCAATCCTCGATCTCAGTAAGACACCATTCGGTCTCTCTCCACCTGTTAGACTCTATTCCATCCGGATTGAGCCCCTCTATCTGGGTCCCGAGCCACTTCGCGGCCTCTTTGGGCCTGGATCCATCTGCCAGTGCCCTGATTGGGTACCCCTTAGCCGAGTCCCAAACCATACCTCCGTTTTCACCGACTATGAACCCCGATATGCATAGTGATTGGTGTATGGGGGTGATATTGGGCAGGGTCCTACCAGAAGCCAGAGAAACAACCATTCCATTTCTCTCGAGCTCTCTAACGATGTGTATCATCTCAGGGATTATCCCATCTCTATCGAGTAAAGTACCGTCAATATCAAGCACAATCATGTCCCACTCTAGGTCGTCGGGTAGCTCCACCATGTTTTCCGAGAGTAGCACATGCTGATGATATCATCGTATACACTCTCATCATATTCAAGGTACTACGCCCTCTCGGGCATCCATGGAGGAGGAGGGCTCAGTCTCCGCCATTGTCCCAGATGGAATTCATGAATTCGATTGGAACATCAGGGGGATGGACTGTGCTGATTGTGCCATGAAGGCTACAAAGGCAGTTAGCAGACTCCCGGGAATCAAGTCCTGTAAAATATCCGTTACCGAGGGAACTGCAAGGATATCACTAGATATCTCAAGGGGAAGGATTTCCAGATCATGCTCCGTCTTGGAGAGTCTCGGGCACAGTCCCAAGATAGACTGGGTCCAGGCAATAGGAGTCACTCCGGGAGAGGCCGCGAAGAACCTAGGCACAAATCGAAAGGGACTCAGAGATGCGCTTCTAGCAGTGCCAGGAATATTAGCTGTGAGATTCGATGATGGCTTGATTGAGTTAAGGAACGTCTGGATATCTGATCCGGACTTGAGGATGCTCTCCGAGTCGATGATTTCCACAATTCTAGGGGACGATGCCGAGTTCGTTGTATCGTCGAAGATGAGACTGAGGCCAGACCAAGTAAAGCTAATTGCCGCTGTAATGACGATTCCTGTACTATTCGCGATAATAGCGGTTGAGACAATGTCTCTCCCAACCGTCCTCGCTTCATTCCTCGGATTCTTTGGAGTTATCTTAGCAGGTTCGAGGATGTTCATGGAGGCCATAGCCAGTATTCAGAATGGTGTCCTTGGTTTTCAGGTACTAACCTCCCTAGCAGTCATCGGAGCCTCCCTGCTAGGAGAGTGGGTCGAGGCACTGACGGTGGTCGGACTAGTAGCCTTCGCGTCACATCTTGAAGATAGGGCCATAACAAGGGCCAGGGAGTCCATGCAAGGTGGGCTAGATAGAATTCCAAGAGGTGCCCGAATAGTAAATCCAATTCAGAGAATATCGCCCACGAAGCTCAATATCGTTCAAATCACCCCTCAAATTCTCCCACACGGAGAGCCAGGCAAGACTCCTGTCGAAGCAGTAGTGGAAGGCGACATGGTAGAGGTACGCTCTGGAGAGGTCGTCCCTGTTGATGGGATAATCACCAGTGGAGGCGGTTCGATAGACAGAGCCCCACTAACAGGCGAGCCAGTTCCAGTCTTGGTTTCAGAAGGTGACTTCGTTGAGGCGGGACTAACTTTGGTCAGGGGCCCTATTGTATTACGATCAGTAGCCACTGGGGAGAATACGAGGCTATCTAACCTAGTAGAGCTGGTGAGGGAGTATCGTGAAAAGCCCACTAGGACTCATACTACTATTGAGAACTTCACAAGACTATGGGTGCCGATAGTTCTCATCGGGGCTCCGATAATTGGATTCTTCACCCATGGCTGGTCGGATCAGGGATTCCTGACCACACTATTGCTCTGGGTCGTTTCATGCCCATGCTCGTTGTTGCTAGCGGCCCCAATACCACATGCCGCGGCGCTCTCCACCGCCTCTGCCTCTGGGGTGATAGTTCGTGGTGGAGACGTCCTGGAAGCAACTGCAGACGTGAAACTAGCATTGCTGGATAAGACAGGGACGCTGACTAGCGGACGTCCCTCGCTGACAGGCGTTACTGTAACGTCCTCCGAGACAGAGGAAAGGGCAATTATGATTGCAGCAGGACTAGAGAGAATGTCCAATCACCCTTACGCGCGCACAATCATCCATGAAGCCTCAAAGAGATCACTGGAAGCTATCGATATCACCGAAATATCAGACGGACAGGCAGGAGTCACGGGCGTCTTGGAAGGTAGTAAAACAATGTTGGGAAGATCTGACTGGCTGGTATCTGAGGGAGTCGAGTTCCCAAAGGACATCGACGACGCCCTGAGTAGGTCACGTAGGGCTGGCCACGGCTCTAGCATTCTCTCTGTTTCGGGCAAGGCAATCGCAGTCTTCGAATTCTACCACGATGACGCCAGAGATGGCGTCGCCGAGCTACTTCAGTCCCTCTCAGACAGTGGGATATCCGTAGAGATACTCAGCGGAGACGAGCAGTCAAGCGTCGAACAGTTTGCTAGGAGATTCGGTATTCCTGCATCCTCATGCAGGGGTGGTGTAGATCCAGAGGGCAAGGCCATATGGGTGACAGAGAAGTCCAAGGCCGGAAAGACGCTTATGGCAGGGGATGGCTTCAACGATGCAGGAGCATTGGCGGCTGCAGATGTCGGCATAGCGGTAGGCAGTGGCGAGCAAGTTAACCTAGACGCGGCAGACGTACTCATCCCTGGAGATGACCCACGCGCACTTTCCCAGCTTATCACCATGGCAAAGACTACTCGAAGCGTGGTAATGGCTAATGTCATAATCTCCGTCGGAGTCACCGCCTTACTGGTCATCGCTGTAATGCTCGGCTATGAGATGAAATTGGCGGCAGGTGTCGCTCTACACGAGGCTAGTGCCCTTCTGGTCATACTCAATGGCATGTGGGTCGGTGGGACAGGAATTCAGAGGATACGCACATTGGGGGATTTAGCGAAGGACGTCTATGGCGATGTCATTGAGTCGTTTAGTGTCCTATTTGGACTCAGCGGACAGGATTCACAGGGTTCTGTTGATAAATCTGTGATGTGAGGGATGGTCATGTCGGACATGCCGGAGATAGAGTCCAAGCACACTCCTCCAGCCGCCGAATGCCCCAGTTGCGACCATATGCTGCCTCATGGCTTGGGGGAGAAAACCTGTGTTATCTGTGGTGCTGTATGCAAAGTGACCCATCAGCCTACCCTCGACGCTCTAGCTTCAGAGAAGCTACCCTGCCCCATCTGTAACGTGGTAGTAGAGGCCGGGAAGCCAGAGAGGCCTCTGGAAGTGGCTTGCTCGGCCTGCTCGGGCATGTTTAGGATTACGGAGAAGCCTCTCAAAGTGGAGATACAGTGTCCCGGATGCGAGAGGAAGCTCAGGATAAGGCCCAAGCCTGGTACCAAGCAACTGAACTGTCCGGCGTGTGACGTGGCATTCAACGTGACATTCTGAGCCGTGCCTATGGCACGTATCGCCAAACAGCAATTATCGGCCCTTTGGAACCCCCCTCCCTCAAATAGGGTGAAACTAGCGTAAGACTAGGGATGGGTACCCGTGAGTGAGAGCAAGTCGACGACTCCAGACGATTCCGAGGGTGCTGACGAGCTAGCTACTCTCAGGGCCCAGCACCGCTTGGCAACATCCCCCACAGTGGAGTCCATGGCTAGGACCAGAGATCTCCTAGACGAGGAGTCCAGAGTCAGGAGTGGTGTCAGAAGAGAGCGTAGGATGCGAATCGCGGAGATGACCGAGAGACTCTCTGGCATGCATGGGGCAATGAGGAAGGCCAACGACATTCTCTTCGATGAGCAACTCCAGCAATTAGAGGCGGATCTCCGAGCAGAACTTGAGGATGAGATTGAGAGACTCGAGAGTGAGGCACTAGAGAGGGAGGAGAGGCTCCTGAGGGAGGAGATGCTACACCGACTAAGGAGAGAGGAGAACCGACTCAGGGAACAGCTTGACCTGGAGAGGGACCGAAGGCTCGAGGCCCATACTGCAAAACTGAGGGAGAGGCTCAGAGAGGAGATGGAAGTCGAGGTAGACAGGAGAAAGGCATTCCTCAAGGAGAGACTGGAACTAGAGGCATCACAGGGCGAGGAGCGTATGCAGAGAAGGGTCGAGATGGACCTCAGGGAGGCTTCCGAGGCCCAAGTAAACCGAAAGGTGGAGGCCCATAGGTTGGAGCAGGAGATTCAGATGAGGGAGAGGCTCGCGGAGTCTAGGAGGAAGTACGAGGAGCTTTTCCAGAAGCAGCTGGAAGAAGAGAGCTCCTCATTGGAGTCAGAGATGAGGTCCGATGTCGAGATACGAACAAAGGCCCTAGAGGAAGCATCGGAGAGGAACGCCCTGTCAGAGCTCGAGAGGAGATTCAGATCAGAGAGGGAGACGATGGAGGCCGCACTCGCCCTTCGCCGTCAAGAGATGGCCTTGGAGATGGAAGTCGAGATGGAGCAACGCATAGCTGAATCGGCCAAGGAGAGGGAGTCAGAAATGATGGCCAATCTCGAGGATAAGCTATCCAAGAGAGGGGATTTATCGAAGAAGGAGATCAAGGAAATGCTGAAAGCTCTTGAATCCGAGCTGAAGGTAAAGTTGGAGGCTATACTGATGGAAGCACGCCAAAGCACCCTGGAAAGGTCCAACGGCAATTGATTTTCGCCCCTCATTCAGAAGATTCAATGCATAGGCACAATAAAGGGGCAATCACTCGGTAAGTTATGTCTGAAAGTAAGACGCGAAATGGGAGAACTAGTATCCTACTAGTTGCAATATTCCTGATTGGTATTCTGGGACAGGTTTCAACCGCTACTTCAGCAGACGAGGGAATATCTCAGCCAGACACATACATAGCGCAGTTTGGACCGGGTTTTGCTGAGACTGAAATCGCATCCACCTCCGATGATCTTGATGTCCCAAGAGACCTGGAGTTCCATCCCAGCCCATCCAGGCAGAACGAGCTTTGGATAGTAAATAGGGCCACTGACAGCGTCACGATTGTCCATAACGCAGGACAAACAAACCAGCTGTCCGAGCATAGACTGGACTCCAACAGGAATCATTTCATGGAAGAGGTTAGCGCTATAGCATTCGGCGACTGGCACGAGGAATTCGACTACCAGTTCGCTACAGCACAAGAGTCAAGGAACACCTACAACGGTCAAGGAGATCCGAATGACTTCATGGGTCCCGCTCTGTGGCCGTCATCCCTCAGTCATTTCGCGGAGGAGAACCAAGAGCCCGGGGGGCTTCTAGGGAGTCACATCGACATGTTGCATGAGAGTCCCCTAGGGATGGGAATAGCCCACGATACAGAGAATGTGTATTGGTACTATGATGGCTACTATGGAGAGCTGGTACGCTACGACTTCCAAGAGGACCATGATACCGGCGAGGACGATCACTCAGACGGCAAGGTCAGGAGATATTCCGATATTTCCCTAACTAGGGTTCCGGGGGTACCCGGCCACATGGAGATGAACCATGACAACGGCATACTGTACATCGCCGACACTGGAGCAGGTAGGATAATCTGGGTGAATACAGATGGCCCGGGAGTCACAACGAACATCATGGGAGACGAAACACAGATGGAGCCACTAGCGGAGTACAGCGAGGTCACCGGTGTGGAGTGGGGAATCCTCGATAGCGGACTGTCCTTCCCATCCGGGATAGCGCTACACCAGGGGGTGTTGTTCGTATCGCAGAACGGTAATGGGAAGATTACCGGTTACAACCTCGATGACGACGGAAAAGGAATCACCCGTTCGAGAACAGTGAGTACTAACGCTGGCTCAATCATGGGTCTCGAGGTGGGTCCAAGCGGGAAACTGTGGTACGTGGACTCTCAGAACAACCAGGTAATCAGGATGGATCCATACGAGGACACCGATTTCGACGAGGTAAGGGACAGCTTGGACGTGTACCCGAACAACAGTCTTCTGTGGTCGGACAGCGATGGCGACGGATACGCCGACCAACCGGGCACTGAGATTTCTGATGACTGTCCCCAGATTGCTGGCACCTCGACATCGGGTTACCTCGGATGCACGGACTCTGACGGGGATAGCTGGGCCGATGCCCTGGATGAATACCCAATGGATGGGACGCAGTGGGCAGACTCTGACTCAGACGGATATGGGGACAATCAAACCGGTACCAATCCGGACAGCTGCCCCTCAGTTGAGGGCTACTCAGAATTCGACAGGATGGGTTGCCCAGACGCGGATGAGGATGGCTACTCCGATCCCTCAGCAGACTGGGGCACCGAGGAGGGAGCGGATGCCTTCCCCGCTAGAGACAGCCAGTGGAGAGACTCGGACTCAGACGGCTTCGGCGACAACCCATCCCCAGCATACCTATCTGACGACTGTCCCAGTGTAAGTGGTACGAGTACCCAAGACCTTCTTGGCTGTCGAGACAATGATGGCGATGGCTGGTCAGACGAGGGGGATGTGTTCGAAGGCGACCCATCCCAGTGGACGGACAATGACGAGGACGGATATGGGGATAACCCCAGCCCGGCATCCATGCCCGATTACTGCCCCAACCAGTGGGGCAATTCCACCAAATCCCTGCTAGGATGCCCAGACTCAGATGGAGACGGCTGGTCAGACATAGAGGACTCGCACCCAGAAAACAGCCAACTCTGGTCAGATGGCGATGGGGACACCTATGCCGATCAACCAGGGACCGAACTCTCCGACGACTGCCCAGGGATATACGGGACTTCGAGCGAAGACAGGATAGGGTGCCTTGACTCAGATGGGGACGGCTGGTCGGATGAGGGGGACTACTACCCATCTGACTCCAGCAGACATTCCAAATCCCTACCCCTCGTGATACTGATCGTTGCAATGTCTGTTCTGATAGTATCAGTAGTCGCATTCGTGGCATTCAGAAGGAAATAGAGAATTCTCAGAGTCTACCCTTCCGAAGGATACCGCTCGCATGGGTTTCGCAAGGGCTATCAGTGGGCCTTTTCATAGGCTAGGGATTATGTGCCATAAGTTTCTAATCACGGGTCAATCTTGAAGACGGGGGGCCATAGATGGATGGTATGATGATGAGAAGTGGGGGGCCCAAGATGGGTTTCAGAGCAAGAATAGGACGCGGTTGGAGGGTAACCAAGCTAGGCATGCATGTGGTTAGAGCCGATCCTGAACTAATGGTATACATGCTGTTCTCCTCAATATTGTCAATCATCGCTGCAATTATCCTACTGACAACAACTGGTGGCCTAGGATATTTCATCGGGGGCGAAGAAAGTACTGAGGTTGGGGTATTTGTGGGCACTTTCCTCAGTTACATGGCAATAGCAATAATCACTGTATTCTGGAACGCGGCTATTATCGCAAGCGCCCATGAGAGGATGACTGCTGGGACAAATCCGAGTTTTTCCTATGGTATCAAGCAGGCTATGAAGTGCCTGCCCCAGATTGTCATATGGGGTTTAATCTCAGGTACGGTTGGACTGATTGTAGGACTACTGGATGGTATGGCGCAAGACGATAATCCGGTTGTCCGAGCAATCGGTTCCATAGCTTCGTTGATTGTACAGGTGGCCTGGTGGATGACCACTTTCTTCGTCGTTCCAATGATTGTATTGGATAAAATTAGCATTAGCGAGAGTATGTCGAAGAGCCCGGAACTGTTCAAACAGACTTGGGGGGAGGACGTGGTTTCGACGACTGGAACTGGAATAATCAACTTCTTGGTTTGTCTATTGATTGTGGTAATCTGTCTACCACTGTTCGTATTCGGGGAAATTGGGGAAGGGCTGGGAATCTTGGTCATGTTCGTCGGTATAGCTGCCTCCGTTCTATTCTTCAGTGCGTGTGAAGCCGTGAATCGTGTCTCTTTGTACTACTTCGCCAAGACTGGGGAATCACCTCCTTTCGCCCAGAAGTACGGGCTCGATTTCTGACTTAGATGCAATCGATTAACAACGAATCAATGGGTACCCATTGAGTCAATCCTCTTCGCTGCCTCCAGTGCCAACTGCCAGTAAGCTGTGCTTCCCGGATTCGACTTGTTCGGCTTCTGCCCGATAACTATCGGAGCCCCATCCAGGGGGGACTCGGCTATTGCTACCAGGCGGGGTATCTCAGTTTCGAAAACCCGGTCACCGAAGTACTTCCTCGCCTGCTCGGCGACCTTCTCTCCGAGCTTGCTGTTCCCCTGAACGAGAGTCATAGCGATTCCGAACATCTTCAGATCCGGATTAATGGTCTTCTGAACCTCCCTGATCATCCCGAGCATCTGCCCCATTCCCTCCAGTGAGTAGAACTCGGCCTGAACTGGTATCAGGACCCATCCTGCCGCTGTAAGGCCGTTGGTAGTCAGAAGTCCCAACGACGGAGGAGTGTCCACAATCACGACATCGAACCTTCCTCTGGCCTGACTAAGGGCCAGTCTAAGCCTGTGCTCCCTGCCTATCCTAGTAGCAAGGTCAATCTCGACTCCCGAGAGGTCCAGATCCGCTGGAAGGACCCAGAGGTTCCTCACCTCCATCGACTTCGGCGCACCTCTCTTACGCTCGGGATTGTGCCTCTTCCATGACTCTCTCATCGCCACTGTCAGCTGAGCGGGATTCAGTAGGCACTGCTCCAGAGATACCGTGGATCCATCTACCTCGCCCTTGAACAGCTCATTCATAGTTGGGCCAAGCCTCCTCTTGTCTATGCCGAAGGTCGTGGCTACATTCCCCCGTGGGTCGAGGTCCACAAGGAGTACCCTCCTTGGCCTGATGCCCATTTCGGAATCACCCTTGGAGAGAGCGGCAGCTAGATTGACGGCGGTCGTGGTTTTTGCAGTGCCTCCCTTGTGATTGACCACCGCAATCACGACCGGGTCACCTTGCATGTACTTCGCTCCGACCATCAGTGGTGGCGCTAGTACCGTGAATGTTCCGAATCACTGTATTACAGGAACTGGGACTTCGGACAGGATCTTCCTCATTATGTGATGTCCCGTTACTCCCCTAATCTTGGACTCTGGCTTGAGCATGATTCTGTGGCTCACAACCTGTAGGGCGACGGCCTTGATGTCATCCGGAATCACGTAGTCCCTGCCATCAATAGCGGCACTGGACCTGCTCGTCTTGAACAGGGACTGACTCGCTCTCGGGGAAGCCCCGGTTATGATTCTGTGATCCTCCCTGGTCCTCTGGACAAGCTCTACTATGTACGACATTATTGCTGGGTCCACGTGAACGGTCTCCAGTGCCTTTTGCATAGCAACGACCTTCTTCGGGCTGGTAACCTGCTCGATATCGTAGTCGTCCTTGCCTCTGAGCTTCCTCCTCTGCAGGATTGCCTTCTCCTCCTGCCTGTCCGGGTATCCCATTGACATCTTCATCAGGAACCTGTCCATCTGAGCCTCTGGCAGAGGGTAAGTACCCTCTTGCTCGATTGGGTTCTGTGTAGCCATCGTGATGAACGGGGCAGGTAGCTTGTGGGTGATTCCCTCGATTGTGACCTGCTTCTCTTCCATCGCCTCCAGCAGGGCGGCCTGAGTCTTCGGGGGTGCTCTGTTGATCTCATCTGCTAGCAGAAGGTTGGTGAAGAGGGGACCTGGCCTGAGCTTGAACTCCCCAGCCTGCTGGTCGTACATGTACGTCCCCATCACATCGGCGGGGAGAAGGTCGGGAGTGAACTGGACCCTCTTGAACTTGCATCCAAGGGCAGATGAGAACGTGTTCGCCATCAGGGTCTTCGCCAGTCCTGGGAAATCCTCGATTAGCATGTTGCCGTTCGAGAGGATTCCTATTGTGACTCTCCTGAGGTTCTCCTGCTTCCCGATAATGACCTTGCTGACCTCGTTCATCAGGCCGTTGGATATTTGGGAAACGGTCTGTATGAGCTCTCTTGACTTCGCATCTCCGGCTTTGGACATCGACATTCTTCACTCACCTACTACATTCAGGCCCTCTCACTCACTACTTGAGTGTTCGGTTCTCTTGGGACCCACAGACTTCATTGCTTCTAGCGTCCCCAGAAGTGGTCATCCTTGCGGTGGATTGCTTGGAGCTCCTCCAGAACCTCAGTCTCGGCGACGCTAAGGTCCATCCTCACGAGCTTCCTGGCGTGCGACTCTGGAACGTCCACTAGGAGAATATCCTCCTCCTCGATCTGCCTCCCAGCCGTGGCGCCCTCTATGGCGACAGCGACCTCTGCTCCCTGCATGGCCTCCTTCATCGACTCCTCTCCGGATCGTATCGATTTGATCCTCCCTACTCTGTTTCCTTCCTTGAGCAGGTACTGGCCTAAGTGGATCCTTCCAGCCAGTACCCTCACTCCCATCACGGCTGGCTTGGAGACACGGAATGTGTGGTCTCTGAGAAGCATTATCCTTCCGGGGTAGACGATGGCCTCGCGACTCTCCTCCTCCATCTCCTTGGTGCGCCTCTCGACCCACTCCTCCCTCTCCTCAAGTATCCTGTAGATGATGTCTGAGCCGATGTGGTGGACGCCCTTGTCGGACTGGGCTATCTCGCTCTCAGCATCAGCTAGAATGTCTGTGCTGAATGACATGATTATCCTGTGAAGCGGGTCGGAGGCGGCCTCCGCGCTTCTCACGTCGCGCCTGCTGACCTTGCCTATGGAAGCGGTCCTTATCGGGACGTCCACGGCTTGTAGCTCCTTGGCTAGCGCCTCGAGCCCCCCAACTGTGTCGGCCTTGATACAGACCCCCTCCTCGTCCAGCTCTATTGACAGCTCTGACTCTGCAGTGGCCGCGGCGATTGCCTCCGTCCGCTCCTTGTCCGTGTGCACGACCCTGAGGGTAGTGCCTGCGAGGACGTTCTCGAGATCGGGTGCAGATATCTTCAGCCCGGAAGCTGCGTGAGCCACCTCCGTGTCGTCCCACCTGTCACCAGCGTCCCTCATCTCGCTCATTCCCCTCGGGCTGAAGAGGCCCTTGACACGTGTGGATATCCCTCCCTCGGTCGTGGCGATGACTATCTCGTCACCCTTGCTGACAGAGCCTCTGTGGAGGATGACGTCCAGGGTCTTGCCAAGCCCCC
>DAPJ01000009.1:16916-25530 GCA_002502095.1 Euryarchaeota archaeon UBA62 | reverse complement strand
CGTGAAATCGAGGCGGAGCTTATTGGCCGTATTACTGATTTATCAAAAGATGGAGTAGTTCCCTGTCTAGCTGTCGTCATTGTGGGAGATGACCCTGCTTCTCACGTATATGTCGGTGCTAAGGAACGAGCATGCGCAAGACTGGGAATTCGAAGTGTTCGTGTCGATGTCGCTTCTGATGCAGAGTATGAGGAAGTAGCATCAACTGTGAGGAGCCTGAATGAAGACCCTGGTATTAACGGAGTTCTTGTCCAATCTCCTCTCCCCTCGGGAATGGATGAGATTTCAATCACAGACCTAATTGATCCGCACAAGGATGTTGACGGATTCCATGCGCAGAATCTGGGCAGACTGGTTCAGGGAGATGTAAGTGGGTTACTTCCCTGTACTCCTGCTGGCGTGATGAGGATGCTAGAAAGTACAAATTTAGACATTCGGGGGAAGAGGGCAGTAGTGATTGGCCGTAGTAGGATTGTGGGGATGCCCCAATCCATCTTACTCGCACAGAGAGGAGTAGATGCAACTGTTACAATAGCTCATTCTAGAACTAGCGACATGGCCGATTTATGCCGGAGTGCGGATTTGATAGTAGCAGCAGTGGGAAGTCCAAACATGATTACTGCAGATTGGATAAAACCGGGTGCTACCGTTATTGACGTGGGGGTAAACCGTGTTAATGACGATTCAGAGAAGGGGTATTACCTATCTGGGGATGTTCATCCAGGTGTTAGAGAGGTTGCTGGCGCGGTTTCCCCGGTACCGGGGGGCGTGGGCCCGATGACTATCGCGATGCTGATGTCAAATACTGTTAGAGCGACTGAGATGCAACAGTGATTATCAAAAGATCCCCATGTCTATTCTAGCATCCTCAGAGGCGTGTTTCCTGGGGTCCCACAGAGGAGAGAATGTTAGATTAACATGCGCGGAACTGACCCCTTCAGTCTGCTCAGTTGCTCTATGAACAGCTGCCATAAGCTCGGGAGCAATAGGGCAACCAGGACTGGTAAGGGTCATATCGACCTCTATGTGAGTACCGTCGTCTTTGTCCTCGGATCTTATTTCGTAGATCAGACCTAGCTCAATTACTGAAATTTTCATCTCTGGATCTTCTACAGACCTCAAAGATTCCCTGACATCAGATTCTACAGACATATGATCACATCAGGGAGGAGGCTTCTTCTTTCACTTTCTTAACCATGTTCATGAAGCCATTGGCTCTACTAGGTGTTAAAATCTGGCTTAGCCCCATTTCTTCAACGTATGAGGGGTCATGATTGGCTACGTCGCTTGGAGGTAGCCCGTTAACAGCGATCGCAGTAATTGCCATCAGTCCTTGAACAATCTGAGCATCTGCGCCTCCTTTAGCGATGAAACCTCCTTGGGAGTCTAGGGAGCACTCGACATGAGCCCTTGATTGGCAACCATGGACCATGTTTTCATCATCCCATTCATCTACTGAGAGTGCGGATGGATGCTCATTGGCATATTCAAATAGCAGTTCGTACCTCTCCATAGTATCAAAACAAGATTGGAATCTATCAATGATTGTAGCTACCTCATCAGACCACTTATCGGAGTCGCCCATGCCGTTGCGAAAGCAGTTAAGGATTTCACAATTCTGGCCATTCAACCAAATCTTGAAACTATTGACTCGAGATGAGAAACAAAAGCCTCAGCCTCTTCCATAGTATTGTAAATCCAAACAGAAGCACGATTGGTTGAGCCAACTCCCATGGCCTCCATCAGTGGTTGAGCGCAATGGTGTCCGGTCCTTACGGCAAAGCCACCGGCATCCAAAAGATATCCCAAATCTTGGGCTTGTATTGTATCATGTAAGAAAGAAACGACACCGATTGACTCTTCTCTCTCGGGGAATCCAAATACTGTAATTCCGGGAATTTCACGCATCCTCCCAGCCATCCAAGAAGCGATACTCTGAACGTGTTTGTGTGCTTCTTCGAAGTCTATATTTTCCTCTAGCCAATCGACAGCAACCCCCCATCCTATGGCTTCTGCCATTCTTGGAGTTCCTGTCTCAAACATTGCAAATCCCTCTTGGAACTGAGTATCCTCTAGAGATACCCTCTTGACTATGGAACCGCCTGTAAGAAACGGACCCATTTCTGACAAGGCGGCGTCACTGACCAGAAGACATCCTATGCCAGTGGGGCCAGCCATCTTGTGTGCGGCTACTGATAGGAAGTCAGCACCCAGATCATCGAAGAAGATTTTCTCATGTGGAGCTCCCTGAGCGCTGTCAATCGCCACTCTAGCACCATGGGAATGGGCCATCTTGATCACTCTCTCAATGTCGTTCCTAACTCCTAGGACATTGCTCACATGACCTACACATACGAGTGAAGCTCCCTCAATTGCTACTTCCATGGCATCATAATCAAGAGTGAATTTCTCTGTATCTACTGGAACGTACCTTAGCTCAATACCGCGTTCCTTAGATAGCTCCTGCCATGGAACGATATTTGCATGATGCTCCATTTCAGTAGTAACGACGACGTCGCCTTCATTCAGGTTGTAACGAGCCCATCCATAGGCCACTAGATTCATTGCTTCTGTAGCGCTTCCGGTGTAGATCATCTGTCCCTCGGATGTTCCAAAGAATTTCGAAATCCTGTCTCTAGCGCCTTCGAGGGCCGCAGTGGATTCATCTGCAAGAGTATGATTAGCCCTGTGTGCATTTGCATGATAATTCTTGTAGAAATCAGACATTGCATCGATAACTGCTAGCGGTTTCTGAGAGGTTGCAGCATTGTCAAAATAGACTAGCTTCTTTCCATTGGGAAGGGTTCTCTGTAAGATGGGAAATTGATTACGAATCGATTCTACGTCCAGAGGCATGGCACCTTCCCCATACTCTGGTCGGGGTTCAGATTATCAATTCGACCGTGTAGTATTTTGAAGAAATCCTTTCTGAATGGATTTTTCAGGAATGGATTTATGTTCCCAGACCCAGTTAGATCTGCTATGAGAGACGGTATGGGGCAGGATGTTATCGAACGGCTCGGGAGCAGGGATTTGAATGATGATGGAGAAATAATCAACCTAGCGATTGTAGGTTCAAGCAGATACTATGACTACTCTAACTTCGAGTCCTTGATTGATTCATGGATAGAAATGAACGGTTATCCAGACCTGATTATTGTTGGGGGCGCTAGTGGTGTTGACTATATGGCTGAGAGATGGGCAGTGAATAATTCCATTGCTATAGCGATATTCTCAGAGGAATGGGATGATCCACGTAGAGGGCTGGAGGACAGAGGCAGACCCGAGGCACCGAATTCCCTGACTGAGAAGATTCTAAAATCTTCAAGCCATATTTTGGCAATGCCTTCGGCGACCAGTAAATGGACCAGGGTAGTAATCAGAGAGGCGAAAGAGAGGAGAATGCCAATCGAGATACATGAATTGGAGTAAATTGGTGCTCCTGCCGGGATTTGAACCCGGGTCGCCGGGATGAAAACCCGGTATGATGGACCGAACTACACCACAGGAGCTGAAGCCTCCGAGATGTGGTCGACACATAATCGAATCGGGTAGAAGGACACTCTGAGTCCCTCAATCGGTTCAGATTACTCTTCTTCCTCTAATAGAGAATCCCACCAACGAATTGCTGGCAGGAAAACCACTAGGGAAGCCACGGTTAGTATAGCCCAGATTAGTGGGTTCGATAGTAGGTTTAGTAATTGGCCCCCCCAAACACCGATCACTATTCCTTGAATTCCAAATCTCAATCCCCTTCCCCACAGACCTGCGATGATAAATTGGCGCTTATCCATCTCCCCCATTCCTGCTATCCATGCGAGAGCTTTGTAGGGAATTGGAGAAAGTGCGGCAATGAATATTCCAGCACTCCCATATCTGTCAATTAGATTATCCAATCTTACAATATGCTTTCTATTTATGAATCTCTCAGCGAAATTTCGTCCCAATACCTTCCCAAGCCACCATCCTAAAAACGCTCCTGCAACACTGGTTAATGTCACTATTAGCCAGATCAGAAATAATTCAATTGGCTGCCCTTGTGCTTCTAAGTACATTGGCAAGGTTAGTGCTTCAGGTGGAATGGGTTGGATGACTGCTTCAGTGAATGATAGAATTCCCAGTCCGGGGAGACCCAAATCAAGTGACCACTCAATGTAGGAATCCCATGTATCCCAAAACTGACCTGGCAACAGTCCCATATACGGTCGTCGATGTCATTGCATTATGAAATAGTGGTATTTATGAGGAATTATAGAGGCAAAACCAATGAAAGGGGGGCGTGACGAATGAATATGGGCGATGCCACGGTTCTAGATACATCAGCCCTAATATCCTGGCCCCTGTCTGAATTAAATGGTTCAATGATTGTAGATTCTCAGGTTGCGGAACTGGAGAAGTTTTCCCCTACAAGAGCACAAATCATTCAATCATTAGGGTTGATAGTTTCAGAACCCAGCAGAGATTCCATTGCTGAGGTAACCAATCTTGCAGTGGAGACGGGAGATATGTCTGGAATTTCTCAAACTGACTTATGCTTAGTTGCTCTGGCCTATGGCAAAGGAGCAGTACTGGTTACAGATGACTACAGGATGCAAAATCTGGCTGAGAGGCTAGAAATGGAATGGAGGGGCGTTGTCATGGAAGGGATTTCTGAGACTTGGGAATGGGAATTGAGATGTATCGGATGCGGAACAGTATTCCATTCTCCTGAGAAACCGAGTCATAAGAAGGGAGAGATGGAAGAGTGCATGAACTGTGGAAGTAGCCTCAGACTTCGTAAGAAATGATTACTCACTTTCCATATCTACTTCTGCGGTCATTCCGCCCCTATCCATATCCTGCTCTGCCTTGGATGGAGTCGTTACTTCACTGACGGCTTTCTGGTATTCTCCTTTTGCTAAACCAACATTCCTAGCTAGTTTCGGAATCTTGTCAACCCCAAAAATTAGTACTCCAAAAACGACCAGTGCTACTATCTCCACGGTACCTAGTGCCATTGTATCAGAAGTGGGTAGGGGGCATATCGGTTCAATGCTTCGGATAAAAAATGGCTAACCTCCTGAAACTGGAGGGAGGAAGGCCACTTCTGAATGGTCCTTGAGAATGATGTTAAAATCAGAAGAAATGCTTCCGTCTACGGCTACTCTGAGGCCTTTGGAGGTATGTTCATCTAAATTTAATCTTGAAATTAGATCTGCCAATTTTGTGTCTGTAGAGAGTGGGATATCGACTTCTCTCTCCCCTAATGATTCAGCCAAGGGGCCAAAGAATAGTACTCTCACAATAATTGCCCTACCTCCCGGATGGGCGGGGTTTTCCATGTGTATCTTAGAAGGTTCTCAGCAATCAATTCATCGATTGCGAACTATAGTAGATTAATATGGAGTGCTTGCGATAGGCATGGGACGGACAATAGCTGTCGTTTTCGACTGCGATGGTGTACTAACTGATAATGGGTCTTCTTGGCAGAATATCCATACAAAGTTTGGTACTGATTCCAAGGATGGATCTCATAAAAAAACCCTGGAGATGTTTCTTGATGGAAAAATAACTGAGGAGGAATTCGTTGAGCATGATATCAGGCTGTGGAAGAGTGTGAAGTCTGACATACACCGAGATGACATAATGAGGTGCTACAGCGGAGTTGGGCTCATGAAAGGAGCTAGGGATGTTGTTGAGGAGCTTCAAAGTAGAGGAATCTATGTCGCCATAGTATCATCAGGCGTTGACTTATTTGTCGGTGCGATCGCAAATATGCTGAAGGTTGATGATTGGGCGGCTAATGGGTTTGAGTGGGATGAAGACGGTTTCCTGCAGAGGGGCCTTCCTACCAGAGTATACTCTCACGATAAGGGATTAATGGTAGATAAACTTGCGAGAATAAATGGCTTTGACACCAGTGGAATAGTATCTGTAGGAGACTCAAGCACTGACTTATCGATGAAGATTGGCGAATCCTCATTTATTGGCTTCAATCCAGCTAGAGAAAGAGCTTTGAGTTCATTCTTAGAATCAGGAGTACCCGTAGTTGAAAGTAAGGACCTTAGGGACGTATGGCCCCACATATTCGATGGCGAAGAATTTCCCGGGACTAACTAGGCGAATGGGATAGACGCGGTTGCAAATGTATGCAGGTTGACCACCGTGAGGATGCAGGGTTTTGGTTGGAATCCCAACATTCTCTGAAAGTCGGTTTGATTTTGCCAAGTCGAACTGTGAACCATTGTTGTTCCTTTGTAATTACCGACAAAGTGCCCATGTACATGTCCAGTAACAAATATATCAGGTACTGTCGAAATTACCAAATTATCTTCTGGCTCTGGCGAAAGGGGTGTTTTTCCCCCCCAAGAAGGAGCTAAGTGCCTCCTCTCCAGCATTGCCTGCATTGCTCTTTCTGGCTGAGAATATGAAACAGATCTCAATGTTGCAACAAAGTCATCTATGCTCTTTCCATGATATGAGAGGACCCTCACGCCATGGAGACTAAAATCACACGGATTTCCTACGAAGGTAGTATCAGAATAGTCTTGTTGGACTTCTGGATCAAGAGCTGGTTGGGGTTCTGCTGGCCTTACTGCATCGTGGTTTCCGGGCAGGATGATCACATCCACCCAATCTGGAAGTGCTTCAAGTAATCTTGCTAATTCAGAATACTGATGAAAAAGATCCTTGATTGATAGATGTCTATCTTGGCCCGGATATATTCCAACCCCATCGACACCATCTCCACTCAGTACGAAATACTTGATAGTTCTAGCTAACGGATCACTATTGAACCAAGTAATCATTTTGTCCCACTGAGGACCTAAGAATGTCATGCTCCCAACATGCGTATCGGACAGGAAGGCGGCTGACACGGCCTGGTCTTGTCCGGCCATAGACTTGGAATGTATCCCCAAAGGAGGCAGGTGAATATCCTGAACAAAGAAAATCGGATCCCCCTCGCCTACTAGGAAATATCCGCTCACTCCAACTACATCATCGTCCATGAGTCCATCCAGTGCAGGATGTACCTCAGAAGCTTCTGAGGGTGGCTTTACGATACATCTAACTTGCGCTGTTTCATCCTCGACAACGAACATCAAATTCTTGCTCTTGGCCCATCTCATTTCAGTTGCAAGTCCTACCATTGTAACCTCATAGTCCCTGCTGGAATGTCTCTGACGGTTTCTCCATGCCTCCGATGCAGACGTCGGTCTCCTCGGGAGAGAGTTTGCAGAGATCATCATTGACCTGATTCTCTTTAGCCTATCAGTGAAGCAGGACCTCATGTCGGACATCTTACCTTCAGTAACCGAGTTTCCGGTTATATCAAAATGAATCTCGATCTCAGAGTCTACATCAGTAGCGTGCATAGGAAAATCTGCCAAATTGTAGTGTTCGAGGCCGTGTGGACGTGGAGGGGGAGCCAGTTCTAAAGCCTCGGATGGAGCCACAGTCCTCCCCATGGAAGAGTGACTATCTGGATTTGGTAGCGTAACTTGCTGAGTAATTGTAGATTCTGCTGGATTTGGACTAACAGATGCAGGTGCCGTTATTGAGAGTAATTCACTAATTGTTCTGGAATCTAGGATTTTTACCCCTGACGCCCTAGCCGCTTGGATAAGAGGTTGCAAATCTTCTAGTTCCTGTATTAGCTCCTGTGACTTTCTGCCCATCACAAGGATTCCCGAAGAAGCTAAAATTCGCTGTCTTGCAGGCCAATCGTCAGAGACCATGTCAGTCAAGAGAGAAGGGCGCCTCATGATGATATCGCTGACAGAGTGCTGAAACTACTCTTTGGAGTCCCAATCAGTCAGGGATGCTAAGTCAACCTTTCCGATGTCCTCAGCAACTGTTCGGGGGCTTTTCTGCCATTCCAAGCTCCCTTCCCACTCCTCAGAAGAGGGGTCTAACTGGGATGTATCGAACGACCCTTCGGATGCGTCTCTATTCAGTGCCTCCTCCACTACAGCCTCATTCTCATCAACTCTATCTAGAGCCTCCAGTGTTAGCCTGAGTGCGAACGCCGCGAATGATTTCTTGTTATCCAATCTGTCATTATCTCCGAAATCCATTCTCCTAGAAAGAAAGTAGTCTCCAGCGATCACCGCGACATGGACTCTACCTACCTCCTTATTGCTAGTCGAGCCACCTGGGCCTGCAATTCCTGTGATGCCTATCGAGACATTGGAATCGGACTGGAACTTTGCACCTTGGGCCATCTGAATTGCGACTTCGTGAGATACAGCACCAGCATCATCACTATCGAAGGCGGTCTTTTCCACTCCCAGTTCCCTCATCTTTGATTCGTTAGAGTAAGTGATCCAACCTTGGTTGAACCATGCTGAAGCACCTGAAATATCCGTAATCAATGATGCAACCAGACCTCCTGTGCAGGATTCTGCCACAGAAACTGTCCAGTCCCTCTTTCTCAGCCTTCTGGCAACGCGAGACGCGAGTCCGGCTGTCTCTTCGACCACGTATCTCCCCGGTGCCGTCACTTATTGAACATTCAGTAATGTGACAATTTCTAAACACAGATGATAGAAAATTACTGGTGGGTCCGGCAGGAATTGAACCTGCGATCTTCGCTTTGTAAGAGCAACGTCATAACCCCTAGACCACGGACCCC
>DAPJ01000009.1:0-16525 GCA_002502095.1 Euryarchaeota archaeon UBA62 | reverse complement strand
ATAGAAATGCTTGAAAAAACGGGTATTCCGATGAGTAATGGGGTTATTGAGGCGTTTCTTCAGACAGAGCCTTCTGATTTTACCGATTTTCCGTTGGAAAGCTTCTGGCATGATCATCCTGTTCCTTTTTTGGTTACGGATTCTGGGGTAACGAAGACAATTTCCGCACCGCACATGATAGCTACTATGCTTCACCATCTAGAGCTGGATAGTGATCTTCATGTTCTTCTAATGGGGTCCAAAGGAGGGTATATAGCCGCACTGATCGACATAATCTGCGGGAAGGGTGGCAGAGTAACTATAATTGAGCCGCATGATGAAGTTGCTGAATACACATCTAGCGTACTCGAGAGACGTGAGCAATGTGGCTTAATACGTGTCTTGGGCAAGGAGGCCTTGGAAGATCCAACATGGGATCGGGATGTGGACAGGGTTCTTTTTACTGGCTCAATCAGGGAAATTCCAGATTTTATTGAGTTACTTATCGATGAAGGGGGATTTATACTCGGCCCGTTTGGAGGTAGGATTCAACAGAGGCTAATGAAAAAGGAGTGGCAAGGTGGGACCTGGCTGGAAACCGATTTGGGTGGAGTGGTATTCGGACCCATGGATATCAGAGAGTCGGAAAGAGGCTTTCCTGATCCGCTGTTCATTGCAGATGAGTTTGAGGATGCTCTGATACTAATTTCCTCAGTCCTAGGTGAAAATTCAGAGGAGGTTCAGAGGCTAGAAAGACTGGTTGAATCTCTAAGGGGCCTTCCGCCGGGACTGCCTGAAATTACTGAAAGTTTCACAGACGAGGAAATTATTGAGCACCCTGTAATTGAGCTACTAATGACTGAGGCTGAATGGCTGAACGAACTATGGCCAACTTTCAGCAATATTCTAGGATTCGACTTAGGGGGAGACCCCATAGATTTGGAAGAGCCTCTTTTCGGAAAAAGACATTCTGACTTCACTCCTTAATTGAATTGCTTGTTTAGTCCGAAGCAGTGATGTCTGCTAGTCCTTACGGCGAGACATGGAGGGGTCCGTGCGAGAGTCGATCGAGTGCGCGCTTGGGAGTATGTCCAGTGCTGACAAGATGGTACTTAACAGACTTAATGAAAACGGTATGGCCTGGATTGTCGGGGGATGGGTTAGAGATTCCCTCTCTGGAGGAAATCCAGATGACATGGACATTGCAACGACCCTTACTCCTGAGCAAATAAAGTCTATTTTTCCCAGGTCACTGATGGTTGGAGCTAGCTTTGGAA
The DNA here is from genome assembly GCA_002502095.1 of Euryarchaeota archaeon UBA62. GTDB lineage: Archaea > Thermoplasmatota > Poseidoniia > Poseidoniales > Thalassarchaeaceae > MGIIb-O5. The sequence continues at coordinate 15,269 of DAPJ01000009.1, read as the reverse complement.
CTGTCATAGTCAGAATAGATGGCGACTTTGGCGGGGACTCAGAGTGGCAGGTAACGACTTTGAGAAGTGAGGGCGAATATTCCGATGGTAGAAGGCCCGGGGCGGTGAGCTTTCTTGAGGAGGGAGAAGAAAATAGTGGAATTTTAGCTGATTTGAGTCGGCGAGATTTTACAATCAATTCAATGGCAATTGATTCTGAAGGTAGATTATTAGATCCATACAACGGATTGAATGACTTGAAATTGGGGGTACTGAAATCAGTGGGTGTTGCTGAGGAGAGATTTGAAGAAGATGGTTTGAGAGTACTTCGTGCATTCAGATTCCTAGATGCGGGGAAAATGGGAATCAGAGAAATGGACGATTCTCTAAGAAGCGGAATTCTATCATCAGAAGAATTTCTACAAGGAATCTCGAGAGAAAGAGTTGGCATGGAGATGACAAAGATTCTGACTGGGGAAAACGTCCATTCAATTATTTGCCAAATGTTACCGCTAGGAGTTCTTGACAGAGTATTCGAGAACATATCTGTAGAGCTCCCTCCAGAATTGTCTAAAGAATATCTAGTCAACCTGGCATTACTGTTCAGGAATAGCGGCCTTAGTGGAGAAGAGCTGGCTTCCAAGATGAGAGATTTGCTTGTCCTTTCGAAAAACGATCTCTTGGAGATATCCATGATGCATGAATGTAGATACATGAGCCTGGATGTAACAATTGAGTCGGCCAGAAGATTCCAAGCTTCTGTCCCAGATAGAAGGAAGAAGCTGATTATGGATTACTTGGAAAAAATCGGAATAGAAACTGACAAATTTGAGAAATTACTCAGAAGCATTAATCCTGGGGATTTGATTTTGGATCCAATAGTTAAGGGGGAAAGACTAGTCATTGTGACTGGCCTCACTCCCGGCCCTAGACTGGGGAGGCTGAAGGGATGGCTACATCGAAGACAGGTCGAAGAAGCCTCAAGAGCCGAAGAAGATGTGTTACATTTTCTCTCTGAGATTGACTGGGAGTCGTCCGATTACCAAGAATGGGAAGCCCTTAGCTGGCCCTAGTCAGGGAAGCTCATTTAGCATGGCCAAGTACTCGTCCTTGTCCATGAATTGATCTTCGTCGAAATCATCGGTAAAAGTCTTCACGATTATACACCATGCATCTCCATATGCATCCTCGTTAACTAGGTCTGGGTTATCCTCAACATGGCCATTTAACTCCACGATAGTACATGGTATGGGGGCGTTGATTAGCATCCTATCAAATTCGCCGTCATATCTGGTAGTTACTGTGATCAGAAGCTCATCGGTATCGACCTGCCCCCCCATTGTTTGGGATTTGGGAGATTTTTCTTCATCATCGTCTTCGGAAAGACCTGAATCTGCATCAATCTCAAAATCACTTTCATCTCTGGGTCTTGCGAGAACAACTTGGATTACTTCTCCAAACTCAGCCATCAGAAACTCACTAAGTCCTATCTTGATACTAGTCGTACCTTCGTCCTTATCCTCATCCAGAACTTGCATCCAAAGATGGTCAAGCGTGTATAGGCGGTCGTGTGCAATGCTGAACTCTGCGTAGTCGCTGTCGGCCATGTTACCCGCTCCGCGGCCCTCAATATCTCATTTCAACTATTCGTTCCTAAAGATTTGAGAATTACTCAACAAGAGATTAACAATGGAATGCCTTTCGGGAGTAATGAGTACCCATGAATTTTGAAGAGACAGAAGAGCAGAATATGATTAGGAACATGGTCAGAAGCTTTGCAGAGGAAGTCCTCCAGCCCACTACCCTAATCAGGGATAAGAATCAGCAGGCCCCTATTGAGGAATGGTCCAGTTTCTGTGAAACTAGCCTCCAAGGAATTACAATTGAGGAGGATTATGGAGGGAGTCCTGTCGACGATATTACTGAGGCAATAATCGTTGAAGAGTTAGCTAGAGTTGATCCGTCTTTCTCTGTAATGTACTGTGTTCATGTTGGTCTTTGCGCCAAAACGATCTCTATCCATGGGAATGAGGAGCAGAAGAAGAAGTATCTTTCCAGACTGGCGGGTAATGAAATCGGTGCTTATTCCCTTTCTGAGGCTGGTTCAGGGACCGATGCGGCTGCAATGGTTTGCAAAGCTAAGCTCAGCGAAGATGGGACTCATTACCTGCTGAATGGAGAAAAAATGTGGGTAACTAACGGATCCAGTGCTGACATATATGTTCTATTTGCGAAGGATGTTGATCATCCAGAGTACGGAGTAAAGAAACACGGAGGAACTACTGCATTCATAGTTGAGAAAGGATTCAAAGGCTTTTCAGTAGGAAAAAAGGAGGATAAGCTGGGGATTCGTTCTTCTGACACCTGCTCGCTTCTTCTTGAGGATTGCATGGTACCTGTAGAGAATGTTTTGAAAGGCTCGGGAGAAGGTTTTCCGATAGCCATGAATGCTTTGGATAATTCCCGTATAGGGATAGCTGCCCAAGCCCTAGGAATAGCTCAAGGTTCTTTTGAATCAGCGTTAAACTACTCGCAAGAGCGTAAGACCTTTGGAAAGCCAATATCATATCATCAGAGTATCGGGAATATTCTTGCAGATATGTCCACACAGATTGAAGCTGCCAGAATGATGGTTTACAAGGCCGCTTGGGCCAAACAACTCCACTATGAGGAAGGAGGTCCGAGGCATACCAAGGAAGCCAGTATGGCTAAGCTGTTTGCTGGAGATACTGCCATGTGGGTCTCAGAAAGGGCAGTTCAGGTCTTGGGGGGTTACGGATATACGACTGATTTCCCAGTTGAGAGATTCTTCAGGGATGCCAAGATCACTCAAATTTACGAAGGAACCCAAGAAGTTCAGAGGATTGTAATCAATAGGGCAATCCAGCCTAAGTGATTTCTCAATCAAACTATTGCGTACTTACTCGATCCATGCATATCTTCTTTGGCCTTCGAGATCGCCTTCCGCGCTGATTCCTATTAGTGCGAATTCACCGCTTGGAGAGACTACAGATTCTTTCCTCGAACCTCTATGAAGAGATTCGTAAATTGTTTTATCGATTGGATTCCTTGAAGAGAGCCTCTCAAATAAATTGAATCTGGATGAAATCTCCTTCCATTCCTCCTGAACTTCTCCTTCGAAGACCTTGGCCTTGGCTCCTGATCCATATCCGCACAAGCCGACCTTGTTCCCTCCCATCTCAGTTCCATCCAGGTAGTCACTCTCCATAGCAGACATTAGAGCCAAAAAGATCGACCCCGTGTATTGATTCCCAATCAAACTAGACGCTCGCTGAGTCTTCTCGATCCTCTGCTCTGCAAAATTCTTGAATTCGTCGGTCTTGGAAATAAGTCTCCTGTAGGAGTCATTAGCACGCTCAAATTCTTCCATCCCTTCTGGGGTATCGGGGAATGACTCAGGAAGTGGTTCTGGGCCAATCTCTTCAGTAATGACATCCCAAACTGGAAGATTTCTCCTATCGTGCCTGAAAACATCTGGGAACATTCTCTTTCCCTGGAACGCATATGGGAGATGTACAATAATCCGCAACCACTGCTCAGTGAGTATTTCGTCGGTCTCTGGATTATATCTTCCATCCCTGATTGCCTTTGACCTGAAGTCGATAAACGCCGTTTTTACTGATTCAGAATAACATCTATTCGAGAACTGCCCGTCAAATACAGGCATATCTTTGTGAATCATCAACTTTTCATTCTCGAACATAATATCGTCTTTCTTTGATGAATTTGGAAGGAACTTGAGGATTTTCTCCGCCAGGCCGTCTTTGACTCTCTCACCGCTCTCTTTGGCGATTTCTAGTACATTCTCAATGATCATTCTAGTATTAACTTCCCTTCTGGGTTTGAAGAAGTCATGGACGGGCATTGTAGAAACGCCCCAAATATCAGGTATGGCTAGAAGTCTTGGACTGTGCCTGATTAGGATTGCACCTCCTCCTGCCCCTTGAGTATACTCTCCGCTGGATCCAAGATCGTACTTGGCGTTGTCCGCGAATACAACAATGCCAATTCTGTCTTTTTCCGGCCCTCCTCTGGCTACCCAATCGAGCGTATTGTGCATAGCGTCTACAGCGCCAATACACGCGAACGTCAAATCTACAACATCACAATTTCTGAAGCAATTTTCACCATATTTCCCTGAGTACTTCTGCTCTAGCATGTCCATTATGTAAGTGGCAGTAGGTTTGGCACCGTCAAGTGCGGACTCTGTACCTAGATATATACGGCCAATTCTATTGGGATCTATGTCATTGCGATCTATGAGCCTCGAAGTTGCATTGGCACCCATCGTGGCAGTATCCTCATGTACATCTGGAATAGCCATGGCAGAGAGCCCCAGTCCCTTGTTTAGCTTTGAGAAATCTGCGCCACGGAAATCGGCGAAGTCCTTCATGTCGAAGTAAAGCCTAGGAAAATGAATTGCAATGTCATCTATACCGACATCTGACATAATTTCACCAGCCTCGCGTAGTAATGGGGGTTATGATACCTGTCCCTGAAGAAACGTTCGAAAAGCGTAAATTACAATGATTCACTTAGACGCGGAGAGAGATTCCATCCTATCCAGTAATTCGGGATTGTCTTGGAAATGTTTGGAAACAGGTGAAAGGATTTCAGAAAGAGCATCGGCAACGGCTATTTTTGCATCTAATGGGTGCACATTTCCTCCTGAAACTGATGAAACAAAATCGTCAGAATTGGAGAAACTGGATGGAGAGCCATACTTTGGATCCGGAGTTACTACTATTTTCCCCGTCCTTGGCATGATGACGTGTTCCACTATCTCAAATATGGCAGAGGAGTCGTTTCCTACCTCTAGAAATGCTTTCTTCATTTTCTTACGAAGGGCATCTTTGGAGTCATGCAGGATTATTGCATTGTTAGGGTCTGACTTGGACATCTTATATTCGAATGAATCCATCCTCCCGCCTGCTCCCTTCAATCCAGAAAGCATGGGCGTATGGATACAAGTTGGCTTGGTCCAGCCATTTCGATCGGCTACTTCTCTCATGTACATGTGGGCCTTTCTCTGATCCATCCCTCCGAATGCTATGTCAACCTCTAGCTCAAAGATATCAGCAGCCTGTAGAGCAGGATAATAGAAAGCAGATAAGTCGTGGTCGGAGGAATCCTCATCTCTTCCCATAATGCTGAATGTCCTCCTAACCCTAGATAGGCTCATATTTTTAGAGCATCGTAGTACCCTCTCCCAGTATTTTCCTGAATCCATGACCTCTGATGCTCGAACGAACCTTACCTGTCCAGGTCCATCACCTAATTCTGGATAGTCGAGAAGGGCCCTGAAGACCTCTGACATGTAATCAGCGGCGAGTGAAATCTTTTCCATATCTCGCCCAAATTTGTCATTTACCCAGGCATGCCAATCAGCCAGTAGAATAATCACATTCACTCCTTCATCCAACATTTTTCTTATTGTTCCAGAAAGGAGTAGCCATCCCAAATGGGCCTTTCCACTTGGCTCAAGACCGATATATGCTACCAGTTGATTGTCTCCAGAGTGGGATGCCGAGCCCGAAAGAACTGCTTCCACATGATCCACTCCGATTACTTCTATACAATCTGAGAACATCCTATCTGCGATAGGGTGCTGCATACCCTCATCAGCTTGGATTTCATCAGAGGGCATTTTTTCACCTAATTGAATAACTTGTTCAGTTTCTCTGCTCTTCCAGCGGCTTTCGTATTTTCATTAGATTCCAGAGCCTCCTCAATTTCAGAGATTAAATCCTCTGCCTGGCCTATCTTATCTTGGGGAATGGCCTCCGACATAGACATGAAATGACGAGCTGAAGAGATAGCAGATTTTGCCTTTGATGCTTTCTTAGCCCATTCCTTCGCTTTGTCCCCTCTTTGCTTCGAGTTGTATCCAGTCGCATCGTCGAGGAAAGTTGTCCATCTCCTGCGATCGTCCATTGCAGACTTCATAGCATCCGGATTTTCAAAGTCGGGAGCAACATTCGTTACATCAACAATTAGGGCGTTTCCTTCAAATCTTCCTGAAATAGATGTCATTATCCCATGTGAGCCAGTAAATGAGCTGTCCCCAGTGGACTGTATATCGTCGAAATACTTGCTAGCTAATGCTGATAGCCCCCCTTCTTCTATAATTTGCTTAACCATTCCGCGTCGTACATCGAATCGCTCCATGCTACCCGGCTTACTGGGGTATTCTTCAATTCTGCCGTCATGAGTGGTTGAATATTGGGTTACGAACGGGCTATAGACAATGCGCGTATCGGAAAACATGCGTATGAGAATGGCGATACATCTGGTGATTCTTTTTCTTGTATCTAATGCCTCAACTCTATCATCTGGAAGTTCTGCAGTCGGGATGCATGATTTCGAATCTCTACCGGGTGATGACTTGGGGCTAGCTGGGGCTGAACTGAGTCCCTCGAAGGAACTTGTGATAGCATTTGGCCAAGATTCGAATGTAATTGTGTTCTCGGCTTCTGACCCTTCCGATTACATAGAGACTCCATCGATTGGAAACAGTTCTCTCAATGATGCTAGTTTCCATCCCAGTGGGAACTCAGCACTGATAGTCGGGGATAATGGAACGGTTCTCAGATACTCTGATTTGGATAAGTCACTGACTGATGCAGGAGTCGAAAATCTCTCTGGCTCCGATCTTTTGTCGGTTTCATGGAGCTTATCTGGCTCTTGGGCCTACATCGGCTCCTCAGAAGGAGAAATATGGAGAGTGAGGGCTTCTGGAGATGGAGGAGCTGAGACTCACTTACTTGAGGGGTTGGCAGGTCAGAGTCCCGTGACCTCGATTGACTGTATTTCTGAAGGCATAGTATGTGTTGCTTCGACAACCTTCAACGGGATTGCAATAATACAAAGGGACCATTCTTTGAATTGGATAGGGGGTTCATCTTCCCCCTGGAGTGACATGGAGTGTCTTGATTCCAGTAATTCTTGTGTTGCTATATCATCTGATATCCTAGGTACGATAAAAGTCAATACTTCAAATCCCGATAAATCAACTATCTCTGGAGTTGAAATTATCGGTTTAGATGGAGTTCTCATCACCTTGGCAGACCACAGCGAAAATAGATTTTTGATCTCTATGGCGCCATTTGGAATCGTAGAACATGATTTGGAGAAGAATGCCACTTTCCCATGGTTAGAAAACTCAGATGTGGTGAATGAGAATATTCAACTATCGGGAGAAAGAATTGTTTCAACGTGGTCTCTGAATGAAAATACAGGTTGGATTCTTACTGATAGGGGAAATCTAGCATCATTTCATACTATATATGGCACCGTTGAAAACTCAATTGTCTCTTCTATCCTATCCATAGCGGTACTTTTGGCTACATTGGGTTTCGCAACCACTGTAATGATGTCCATATTCGGCTGGGGGAAAGATCCTTCGCCGCGTAGAGTCAGAAAAAATAGCAGGGCGTCAGACAGTCGTCGAAAGAGATAGTTTATTCCATACCTTGATGAGTGAAAGTACTGCGCGAAGGTTGAGAATATGCCATTCGAAGCTCTGGACTTCTACGATATCGACTCGCTCCTGACTGAAGAAGAGAGAATGGTGAGGGACATGGTTCGTGACTTCGTCGATAATGATGTTCTTCCAGAGATTGAGCATGCATGCAGGGACGGTGTTTTTCCCGATGAATGGAGAGTTACTCTTGGAGAGATGGGAGTCCTAGGAGCTCCATTGAAGGGCTATGGATGCCCCGGACTGTCATATGCTGCATACGGTGTGATTTGTAGAGAGCTTGAGAGGGGTGACAGTGGCCTTCGGTCGTTTGCATCTGTTCAGGGATCATTGGCTATGTATCCAATTTGGGACTTTGGCTCTGAGGAGCAGAAGAACTACTACCTGCCTAAGATGGCCAGTGGAGAATGGATCGGATGCTTCGGCCTCACAGAGCCTGACTATGGTTCCAATCCGGGCGACATGATAACCAAGGCTGAAGATATGGGGGATCATTATCTCTTGAATGGTGCCAAGATGTGGATCACTAACGGATCCATTGCCCAACTTGCTGTTGTCTGGGCAAAGTTAGATGGCGTTATCAGGGGATTCATAGTTGAGAAGGATGACGAAGGCTTCTCTGCACCGGAAATGAAGGGAAAGCACTCTCTGAAGGCATCTGTAACAAGCGAGCTTGTATTCCAAGACTGTAAGATTCCAAAAGACAGGATGCTTCCAGGCGTAAAGGGCCTGAGAGGTCCGTTTTCATGTCTAAACAATGCTAGATACGGAATATCATGGGGAGCTATTGGTGCTGCTCAGGCCTGCTTCGACTCCGCGAAGGAATACTCACTCAGTAGAATTCAATTTGAACACCCTATAGCTTCCTATCAACTGGTTCAGAACAAGCTATCGTGGATGCTAAGGGAGATTACTAAGGCTCAATTATTGGCATATCACCTTTCCCAGAAGAAGGACTCCGGAGATTGGATACCAGAGCATATTTCCTTGGCTAAAATGAATAACGTCGATATCGCTCTTGAGATTGCAAGAGTCGCTAGGGACATTCATGGGGCCAATGGAATTCTGGATGAGTACCCTGTTATGAGGCATATGGCGAATCTAGAGTCGGTAAAGACGTACGAGGGTACTCACGATATTCATAACCTGATACTAGGTAGGCACATTACTGGAATACAGGCATTCACCAGAGAAATTTAAGAGAGCGAATGAGGAAGTCTTTGGTCAATCTTGATAGGTCAATCTACCTTCGCATGGGTTGGGAATTACATGAAGATAGCAGTTCTACTGAAACAAGTTCCAGATACAACAGCCAAGATTGCCGTATCGGGAGGCAGGGTTGACCAGGCATCTGTTGCCAAGTGGTCGACTAGCCCGTACGATGAGTATGCTCTTGAGTACGCCCTTCAGCTCAAGGAGGCGGGCGCCGGGGATCTAGTAGCGATAACCTGTGGACCTGATAGAGCCGCTAAAATGCTCACAGATGCGGCCGCGGTGGGAGTTGACTCCATGCTTCATGTTGTTGCGGATACTACTGAGATGGATAGCAAGCAGATACAATCCATTCTTGTCGCGGCTATCAATCATTGTGAGGCGGATGTGGTTCTGTGTGGGAAGCAAGCGGCCGATACAAACTCTGGCTCTACGGGCCCAGGCATTGCAAGTCTTATGGGAGCGGCCTGCGTAGGCATGGTTTCCGAGGTAACTGTGGAAGGCGATGACTTCAGTGCACTTAGAGCTAGTTCGATGGGCAATGAAAGAGTGTCGGTTTCGAGACCCTGTCTATTCGCCTTCGACAAGGCGTCAACCGAGCTCAGAAGGCCTAATGTAAAGGGAATTATGATGGCGAAAAGAAAGGTCATCGAGACAGTGAGTACTGATGATTTAGGTATCAATCTAGGTGAATCGCAGGTAAATATTGATTCGCACGATTCACCACCTGAAAAGCCCCCCGGACAGAAATTCGAAGGTGCAGATTCAGTTAGAACGGTTGTTTTGAAGCTTCGTGAAGAGGCGAATGTAATTTGAGGAGGAGAGAGTATGGAAATCACAATAATAGCTGAAACCAGCGGAGAAGGACTACACCCAGTAACTGAACAACTTGTGGGGGCCGCTAGTTCCCTCGGTGGCGCGATAACAGTGTTGTGCCCCGGAGGAGTGGGCAGTAACGATGCCTCTGTAATTTCAGGAGTCACAAAGGTCATTTCATTACAGGGAGACTGCTTCTCATCATTCGACAGTGGATCTTGGTCGACCGTAATGGCTCCGTTCTCACAGGGAATGATAATGGCTTCCTCTTCCCCCTCTGGCAGAGAGCTAGGAGCCCAAATAGCATCAAAAATAGGGGCTCCAATAGTACAGGACATCACTGGAATCGAGCCTGGTTACAAGGTTACCAGATCTGTTTACTCGGGGAAAGCTGTTGAGACATCAAGTCTTACAACGCCGTGTGTGGTAACGCTAAGGCAAAATGCCTTCGAAGGGGCCTCTGGAGGAGGTAGTGCTGAGATAGTAGTGGTAGATAATTCGTCGGAAGTTTCAGTTGCTGTCAAAGAAGCGATTGCTAAGGCGGGAGAGAGAATGGATGTTTCCGATGCTGAGATTGTTATCTCAGGAGGAAGGGGGATGGGCGATCCTTCCAACTTCTCACACCTAAATGAGGTGGCTGACGTTATTGGAGCGGCTGTTGGGGCCAGCAGGGCCGCCGTCGACTCTTGGGACGAGATACCGCACAGCATGCAAGTCGGCCAAACAGGGAAGACCGTAAATCCGACCTTGTACATCGCCGTTGGGATAAGTGGGGCGATCCAGCATTTAGCTGGGATGCGCTCTAGCAAGTATATCGTGGCAATCAACAAGGACCCAGATGCGCCAATCTTCGGAGTCGCGGACTATGGCATTGTTGCCACTTGGGAGGATGCTCTGCCAGCATTAAAGGAAGAGCTTGGCAATCTTAGCTAAACCACTCTAACAGTCATTTTAGAAATCGATTTAGCTCCCTTATTGTCGACGACGGATAAGGAAAAAGAGTGTACTCCTTGGGGAAGCCTTACTTTGATTACTGGGGCATCGCCCAGTACTCTTCCAGTCTCTGAAATCCAAGACCATGAAACTATCTCACCGTCGGGATCATAAGATTTTGAGCCATCTAGGATTACATCAGCTTTGAGATCTTCATTAGAGATTACTGTCATGTCATCGCCGGCATCTGCCACGGGTGGTAAGTTGATAGATGACGCAGATCTTGATAGTGTTTCTAGTATGTCTTCGTCGTCACTTAGTTCAGTCATTGAAACCTCTAGTGATTGGTTGATATCTCGTATTATCGAGTCTATTTCATTAACACTATTTCTCTCTGCGACCTTTGCAATCTCATTTTCTGATGGCATTCCAGAGAAAGATTTGTCACTCAAATCGCTTATCTGAGGGCTTTGGGATTGATAGTTTTCTTCATCATGAGCCTCTTTATTGGGATCTATCAGAGATATGAAGCTACCACTTCCCGAGCTGCCTTTGTCACTGACTAAGGCGATTATTCCTTGACCGAGAAATAGAATTTTCGAAATTATTGTAGGGTGTTCAAAAATCCATTTCTCGATTCCTTCGGGACTTATTCTTCTCGCATAAAACCAACAGGATACCAAAATATCTCCCTCCCAAATTCTCAAATCAGTTATCGAATAACCAAGACTAGTCAGTAAAGTTGGGTCCTTTCCTCTCTCTATCCAGAGTAATTCCCCCTCAAAACAACCTACGTAATATCCATCACCACTGGCTTGAATGCATGTCGCCCTAGATGGAATCTCGACTAGTTCCAGTAATCCCTCTTCGACATGCCAAAATTCCAATCTATTTACTGGTCTGTCGTCAATTACGGCCCCAAGTGATTCTCGGGAAACTAGGAATCTTCCTCCTATGATGGGAGAGATATTGGCAACTATCTCAATATCGTCTTTAGCGGGAGGAGACGCATTTAGTATCTCCAAATCATTGTTGAAAACTGTCATCTTTCCTTCGTCGGTCGCGACGACTATCTGGTTATGGTCATCTGAAATACGCATTATGGTCGTGTCTCCGAGATTGACGGAGGCTCTCTTACCTCCCTTCATGTCAATAGATATTAGATCGCCATCTTCCGTGGAGAGGAGGATGAATTTCTCTGATAGGCAGATCGCATTACATTTCACCCCAGAGAGAATTTTTTTCTCGCTATTATCGGATATTAGAATCACATCTCCATTAGAGGACGAAATGGTCACAAAAGACTCTTTTGAGTCGCTTGCGACGATATTTTCAGATATTTCATTCCTCGAAATTTTCATCCCTTCTGAATTGAAAGAGTCCATAATTCCATTCTCTGACAGGACGATGAAGCCGTCGCCCGTCGCATAACTTTCTAGGATCGGGTAGGTAACATCAACTTCGGCAGTAGCTGCAATAGTGGATATCACGTCTAAGGGGAGGGGGGCACGTGCTTGATGTTGACTATTGTCAGATTGAAGCGGACTCCTTGGCCTTGTCACTTCGTATCTTCTCGATTCTATCCAAGTACTCATCACTGATACCTCCTGTCACGTAAACGCCATCGAAGCAGGAGCAGTCAAAGTTTGAGAATTCTGTTTCGACATCGCCTTTGCACGCTCTAACCAGATCGTCTAGATTCTGATAGATCATCCAGTCTGACCCGATTGCATCGGAGATTTCACTGATTGTCCTTCCGTGCGCGACATACTCAGACTTGGCAGGCATATCTATGCCATACACGTTCGGATGGACGATTGGGGGGGAGCAAGAGGCGAAGTATACCTTCTTTGCACCGGCCTCCCTGGCCATTGCCACTATTCTTCTGGAAGTATTTCCCCTCACAACACTATCATCAACGATTAAAACTACCTTATCAGAAAATTCTTCCTCTATGGTATTCAGCTTCTTCCTCACTGAATCCTTCCTGACACTCTGACCTGGCATTATGAATGTCCTCCCAATATATCTGTTCTTGACGAATCCCTCCCTGTATGGCACCCCCATTACTCTAGCAAGCTCTAAAGCGGCGATTCTTCCGCTATCTGGAACTGCGATTACTGATTGAATTCCGTGGTCGGGGAACTCTTTTGAGATTCTCTCTGCCAAGTAGGCACCCATTCTGATTCTTGATGAGTGGACGGATACGCCATCCAAAACGGAGTCCGGCCTAGCGAAATAGACGTGCTCAAAGATACACGGACTATGAAGTACATCACTGGAGCATTGCTTGGACGAGAATGCCCCATCCATCCTTACCACAATGGCCTCACCGGGGGAGACATCCCCGTCATGATTGAATCCAAGAGTATTGCAGACTACGCTTTCAGAGGCGAAAACACGCTCGGTAAATCCATTGACGACCCTGCTCCCCATTGAGAGAGGGCGAATCCCATTTGGATCCCTGAATGCGATGATTCCCCAGCCTGTTATTACTGCTACAACACTGTAGCTACCCTCGGCCCTAAGATGGAGCCTTTCCACTGCTCTGAATATGTCCTCATCAGTAAGGGACTCCAGTCCTCCTGGCCTACCATTCAGTGAACGCTGGATTTCCGCAGCAAAGAGATTCAGTAGTGCCTCTGAATCGGAGCTTGTGTTTATCCTCCTATGATCGTACTCTAGCAGGCCTGAAATAATGTCACTAGTATTGTTCAGATTCCCATTATGGGCCAGACTGACTCCGAATGGGGTATTTGTGTAAAACGGTTGAGCCTCTGCTACTGAGCTGGATCCGGCGGTGGGATACCTGACATGGCCTATTCCCATGGAACCAGTCAGGGACTGGGAGTGCTTTGACATGAAGACGTCTCTGACCAATCCATTGGCCCTCCTGTGGGATATATTCTCCGAATCACTGGTAACGATTCCTGCCGCGTCTTGGCCCCTATGCTGAAGAACTAACAAGCCATCGTATAGAGACTGAGCTACCTGAGATTCAGGATTTGATAAAATTCCGATGATCCCGCACATCGGCTACCAGACGCTCCTCGGCGGTTAGGGACTTAGCACTTTCCGAAGCTACTTGCTCCCCATGGTGCGATTTCTCTTGCTCCATCTATACTTTCTGAGCTTGGCTGTTTGACCGTACCCGCAACTCGAGCAGATACCCTTGGTCTTGTGAAAAGAATGCTTTCCGCACCTCCTACACCTGATGTGTGTAGACTTCTGCCTTTTTCCCATACTTGGAGTACCCTTTGACATACGCACCACCTATTGGACAGCGCTGCGACCGGAATGGGTGTTATCAGCGTTACCCTCTAAGCCATGAGTAATTGAGATGGGCTCACTAGAGATCAATCTCGCTGGTACTTACGGAAACCTTTGCTAGAATGATAAAAATAGCCAAGTATATCAGAGGGGAGATTCCCAGAATTGCTATGATTGATTCAGAGACTGAAACTCTCATTGAATCTAAGAACGTGAGATTGCTGTTGATTAGCGATGCAGCGAAAATTCCTGTCAACATTACTGTCAGAGATGAGATAATCAATGGTATGGGATTGTGATATGGGTGATAGGCGGCTTTCAAATGTACAATGATGACCATTGATGAGAGAACGATTGTTCCGAATAATACAGTGAGGAAATCACTCATCAGCAGTCCCCTCCATTTGGCTTAAATGCGAAGATAAAATTGCAGATACGTGTTTTATCTCGTCTTCATCGAGCGGTTCGGTTACCCCATCTCCGGAGGATAGTGACTCGGTGAACCTTACAGCGAGAAGGTGGAGAACAACCGTGATTAGAATTCCCAGTAGTGCGGCGATTCCTAGTATGATGCTATCTGCTTCTAATGACCAGTTTACGATAATCGAATAGCCTGCAAACAGGACGAGTGCCCAGCCTGCGACTAGGCGTGGTTTGTTTGTGACGTAGTATATGGGCGCCCCCGAAGCAATAAGTATGAATCCAATCAACGCTGGACCCACCCATTCTAGGGTGGCTAGCATTTCATCGGAGGCCCTGGATTCGGCGGTGAGAAGTCCATTTGGAGGATAGATCGTCAGTAGAAGGCCTACAAGGAACAATGGCGCCCCTAATTTTGATCTTCTAAATGCAGGCCCCATCCTAGCCATTGAGTATCCAGATACCAACAAGGCTAGGCCCAGCCACCATTGCAACCACCAGTCCGTCACAGGGCATCGGAGAGTAAGGCGATTATTGTTGATTTTGCTTCGAAGTGGGTTGGTTCGGCAAACTCTTCTAAGTAATTCTCTCGATAGACTTCATAAACATGCCATCGGTCGCCGGCCTCGCTACTAAGCATTGAGGTGCAGTGAATGGTGAAGATGCCGAGGAAGGTTAAGCGCTACAGCCCCGCTGCTGGTAAGCACACCGAGCATACTGTGGAGCGTGTCAAGAAGAGGCGCGCCAGTGAGCTTAAGTGGGGGCAGAGGAGATTCAGGAAGGTTACTTCCGGTTACCGAGGTTTCCCAAGGCCGAAGCCTTCTGGAGAGAAGCCTACTAAGAGGGTCAATCTAGTCTACAGGTGTAGTGAGACTGGAAAGGCACATTCACCCAGGGGCAAGAGGGCGAGAAAGTTCGAGCTCGTAGATAAGTGAGGAATAACAATGTCTGGAAAGTTTCTGAAGATTAGCTGTCGCGACTGTGGCGCAGAGGCAATTGTTTTCGATAGAGCATCAACAGAGATTTCTTGCTCAGTATGCGGATCTACTCTTGCCATCCCCAGAGGTGGAAAGTCAGATCTTTCGGGAAGTACCATTGTAGATGTCCTCGAATGAAGGGGGCAAAAAAATGGCGAATA
>DAPJ01000008.1 GCA_002502095.1 Euryarchaeota archaeon UBA62 | reverse complement strand
ACAATGCAGATTATGGAAGTTGGCCCATTCAGGTCCGATGTAGATACATACACATTCCAAAACGGCTCTGAGTTCCCTGTTGTGTACTTGAAGGAGTCCTTCCACGTAGAGGCTCTCTTGACACAGGTCAACGGCAATCCAATAGGAGGAAAGTGCCTGAATATTTACATCAATCCAGAGACCAATACACGGCCTATCGGGACCATGATCACTGAAGACGGAACCGGTTGGGTTAAGTGGTTCTCAGGAGATCCCGATGACAACCCGAGTAGAAGAGGGATAGAGCCAGACGGAGAATCTCTGGAGGGCTTCCGGACATTGAGAGTAGCATATGAGCCTGATAGGGAACTCCCTGGCGGGTGCAGAGCTGAGACTACTCCAGTAGTCAACAGCTCATTCATGGACATGGAGGTTCTTGTAAGGAGCAGAGTGGACATCCTTCTGAAGAACCACTGGTCCGACCCGGTCGGATACAAGCCCGGAGACGATATCACAGGCTCGGTGGCCATCCTTAGGGACAGACTCGATGTAGCAGTAGCCGGAGAAACAGTGATTTTCAAGATACAATACTGGAATGGCACTGGATGGGTGAATATCCCTCCTCAGTACGACGTTACAAACGAGCAGGGAGAGGCAGAGTTCAACTTCACATACCTAGGAGAGGATGTACCATTCGCAGGTGAATGTGGTCAGATGGATACTTTCGGGAATCCATGGCCGTGTGCCGTAGATGGTAAATGGCAGGTTACCGTTCACTTCCAAGAATCCTCTTTCTACCAAGGAGAGGATTTGGAAAACACGCCCCTGATTCGTTTGGATACGACACAGCCAGAGGGTCAAACGAGCTTCTTCACCGCGCAGGTCACAGTAGTACTACTCATTGCACTCTCGTTCGCACTACTAATCGGGGCAATAATGTACAGAAACTACGCAGAGCGCAGAAGAATAGAGATTATTCGTGGTATTCTAACCGATTCCTTGATGTCTCTGAAGGCATCGAATGACTTCATTCAGACTATATTCAACTGCTACAAGGATTTAGTCAGGTTCTTCAGGAAGAGAGGGGCAATGAAGAAGGTATACGAGACTACTAGAGAGTTTGAGGACGCACTTAACTCCATGCTTGGAGGAATAGCCCCTCCAGAAGATCTCGACGAGTTCTTCGCCATTTTCGAAGAAGCGAGGTACTCTAATCACGAAATCGGTGCCGAACAGAGAGACCGTGCCATATCGACATTACAGTCAATAATCAATCACATGACAGTCTCCCTAGGGGATAGCGTACTGATGAGAACCTCAGACAACGAGTCGTCAATGTACGGGTCCGTTACACGAGCAGGGGAATTCATCGACTCAGAAGGACAAGTGAGACTAGCAGGGGTAGACGAGGACGATCCCGACTCAGGATTCAGGATTTGATCGCTAAAGAGGCCCTTTGAGGGGGAAACAGCCCCTCTCACAGAGCCCGTAGCATTCATAACAAGGCCTCAGGTGGCCCGCCTACCCAAGTAACGTCGAGGGAGTCATATGAGTAAGAAGAACAGAAAGACCAACCAATCCCTTATCGCCCTAATTGGCGATTTGAAGGAGCAGAGCAGGTCCACCGGTTCGGCACTATGGCGAGACGTGGCGCTACGACTCGAAGCGAGTCGTAGCAATTGGGCAGAACCAAACCTGAGCCGCCTGTCAAGGCATGCTTCCACCGAGGACATGGTCCTTGTCCCTGGAAAGCTCCTTGGAAGTGGAGAGGTAGAGGGAAAGCCCAGCGTCGCCGCCTATAGTGTCAGCTCCGGAGCTAGGACCAAGATTGAAGGCGCAGGAGGACGCGTCCTTACCATCAGGGAACTGATGAAGGAAAACCCTGAGGGAAAGGGGGTGAGAATCCTTGGATGAAGAACACACACTAGTCTACGATGCTAGCGATAAAATCCTTGGACGACTCGCCAGTCACGTCGCTTCTCAGATGCTAACCGCCAGAAAGAGTGGAAAGCAGCAGAGGGTAATCATCCTAAACGCAGAGAATGCAATAGTCTCCGGGCCCAAGAAGAGGGTCTTCGGAAAGTACAGGGCGAAGTATGAGCTTAATCACGCTCGTAAGGGGCCTTTCTACCCAAGGATGCCAGACCAGATTTTCAAGAGAACGGTCAGAGGAATGCTACCTTACCAGAAGAATAGCAGTGGAAGGAACTCTTTGAGAGACCTCAGAGTAATGATCGGGACTCCCTCCAACCTAAGTGGGGAAGAGTTGCCTGATGGGCATCAGTGGGGAGACACATCAACTATAGACAAGCCCCTACCGCTAAAGTTCGTTAGACTCGGAGATATTAGCGAGGCCCTGGGCATAGACTCAACAAGATGGAGTGCTGAATAGTATGGCTAGGAAGAAGAGCAAGAAAATTTCAGTCAATACCAGTGGAAAGAGGAAGACGGCCGTTGCCAGAGCGACCGTCAGAAAGGGACAGGGCAGAGTCAGAGTCAATGGGGAGCCTATTCACATAATGGGCCCTAGTTTAGCACAGAGAAAGGCACTCGAGCCCGTTCAGATTGCAGAGGCAATGAACAGACTAGCAGATGTCGATGTACATGTCGATGTGGTAGGCGGTGGCCAAATGGGCCAAGTGGATGCCATTCGAACTGCAATAGCCCGTGGACTTGTAAAATGGAACGGCGGAGCAGAGGGAGATGACGAGGAACTTAGAGACGAATACCTAAGGTTCGACAGAAGCCTTCTAGTGAACGATCCAAGGCGTAAGGAACCCAAGCACCAAATGGGACGCGGTGCTAGGAAGAAGTGGCAGAAGTCTTACAGGTAGGTGAAAAGAGTGATTATTCCAGTCAGATGTTGGAGCTGTGGCAAGGTTATTGCCCACGCATATGCAGATTACAAAAAGGCAGTTGAATCGGGTGAAGACCCTCAGAAGGCTATGGATGACGCAGGCCTCGAGAGATACTGTTGCAGGAGGATGTTCCTCTCACACGTCGAACTCATAGACGAGGTCGCCCCGTTCAGTGTTCCTCGAGAGAATTGATGTAGCGACAGGGCTTTCAAATGAAGCTCTCACGCTTCAATCCCACAAAGGGGCCTGTAGGTTAGCTTGGCCTATACTTCGCGGCTGGGGGTCGCGCGACCCAGGTTCAAATCCTGGCAGGCCCACCACTGAATACTGTAGGGTATGCCTATGGTACGTTTTCGTACAACCAAGACGTAACTTGAAGGGGCCCTCCCCCTCTCGTAGAACATGGCAGAAGACGCCAACGATGAGAGGGCAAAACTCCTCAAAATCAATGATCTCGCGGACCTTCTATCATACCACTCGAACAAGTATTACAATGAGGCCTCCCCCGAGATTAGTGATTCCGAGTTCGACTCCCTGAGGGACGAGCTAGAGTCCCTGGACCCGAACCACCCACAACTTTCCAGAGTTGGATCAGATCCCCCTCCCGGGTCGGAAAAAATAGTGCATGAGTTCCCAATGAGGAGCTTGGATAAGGCCAATACCGAGGAACAAGTCCTCCATTTCGTATCTCAGACCACAGCAAAGGGAAGGAGATTCGTGTGTCAGCCTAAGTTAGATGGGTCTGCCCTTTCACTGGAGTACAGAAGAGGCAGACTAGTTAGAGCCGCCACAAGAGGAAATGGAACCAGGGGCGAGGACGTTACAGCAAACGTGAGGAGAATTCCAAATGTCCCAGACAAGCTAGCCTGGGACGGAGATTGTCATATCAGAGGGGAAGTGGTCATGCCACTGGATATATTCGAGCAGAAATATTCCGATATAGCCCCCAATCCGAGAAACCTAGCCGCCGGGTCGCTCAGGCAGAAGAGCATCGATGCCGGAAAGGGACGAGCAGAGGATCTGGCCTTCTTCGCTTATGGAGTAGAATTTCCTTCAGGCGACTCCAAACATCCCGATAGCCCCAATCATCCAGAATTCAAATACGATTCAGAAGCTATTTCATGGCTATCCTCGATGGGGATACAGGTTGCTGGGAACGAGATTATCTCGGGCTCTGAAGATCACGATACTTCGAACAAGATTATTGAAATCACTAAGAGATGGACTGAAAGCAGATATTCAGAGCCATGGGAGATCGATGGTGTCGTAATCAAACTGGACCGTCTGGACAAGAGAGAACTTCTAGGAATGACTGCGCACCATCCTAGGTGGGCCCTAGCATGGAAGTTCCCTCCTCAGGAAGCGATTTCTGTACTTATGGGGGTAGATTGGCAGACCGGAAGAACAGGAAACGTGACCCCCGTCTCTAGGATAGCCCCAGTAATAGTATCCGGAGTGACGGTCGAGAATACCACTCTACACAACAAGGGCGAAGTAGAGAGGCTGGGAATGTCCATCGGAGACAAGGTCAGAGTAGTTAGGAGAGGAGATGTAATCCCCAAAATCATTGAAGTCCTGGGCAGGGCCACTGTGGATGACCTCGAAGGAAGGACCCATTCAGATGGGTCCCCATTCAATCAGGAACTGCCCGAGGCCTCAGAAATCACAGTCCCCACCAAATGCCCTCGTTGTGAAACCACACTAGTCGTAGACGGGGCGTTCCTGAAGTGCAACAACTTGGATTGTCCTTCCAGATTAGAGCGTACCATCCTATACTGGTGCAGGAAACTTGAACTGGACGGAATCGGAGAAAAACTCGCCGAGCAACTATGCTCTTCAGGACTGGTCTCCAGCCTCGCCGATCTCTACAGGCTCGATGAAAGGAAGAGAGAGCTACTTTCTTTGGATAGGATGGCCGAGAAATCGGCAAACAACATACTCAAAGAGCTAGAGAATAGTAAGTCGATGACGTTGAGTACATTCATTTCTGCGTTAGGATTGCCTAGAATCGGTCCCGAGATAGCTACGCTGATATGCTCTGAGGTAGAGACTTTGGACGAATTGATCGACATGCTATCCCACAGAGAAGAAGCAGTTGAAAGACTAGTCAAAATAGATAGAATTGGAGAAGTAGTAGCCAATCTACTATTGGATGGTATTTCGAATAGAAAAGAATCGATAATTGACCTGCATTCAAAGATAGTAATAGTTCAGGAAAGTAAGACAGTTTCGCGAGGGACGTTGAATGGGGAGACCTTCTGCATAACAGGAACCCTGAGTAGACCTAGGAAAGAGATAGCACTCTCAATAAAAGCACAAGGTGGGAAGGTAGTCTCATCGGTATCGGGGAATCTTGATTTCCTAGTTTCTGGGGGCTCATCAGGATCAAAGATGGAGAAGGCAACAAGACTAGGCGTGAAGGTAATCGGCGAGGACGAGCTTGATGAGCTACTGGGAGGAGGAATCCTAGCAGATATACCCAAACCGCGACAATCGACTCTAGGTGAGTTCTGATTAACCATACATCGTACTAGGGGCACTAACCACATCAGATTCAGAGTTCAGGTGCAAGGCCATCATCTCCCTTATTTGCCCCTCAATCCTCTGTGCCTCCTCTAACAGCGGTTCTGGATCAAGCTTCACCGCTGGAAGCAGACCGTCTAGACACTCGATAATACGAGCCGCGGCCCGCGCATCGGGGATTCCTCCTCCGCTGAACTCTCCTCCCGACTCTGCAATTATAGCCAAGGAATCCATCTTCCTTCTACGACTCTCACCAAGCATGACTCCCGTCATTCCCCCAACAACACCTTGCTTTAGCAGGGTAGCACCAATTTCTTCCAGCATCTCTCTAGACTTCTCATTCGAACCGATACCTACCACAGTATCAGGACTCTTATCCTCATCGAATATAGAGTGCTTTTGACCCTCTCCATGCGCGTAAGAATCAATCATTATTGACATTCCAGCACCAGATTCCGACATCCAGTCTAGAATCTCACTCGCAATCGGTAACTTCAATTCGGGAGATATTTGAATCTCTGAGGCGATTAATACCACCTTATCGCACTTATCTACGTTACAAATGGGGACTCCGCTGTAGAGCCTGATGGGTGGAAGGGGACTACCTTCCTGAACCAGACAAACCGGGGGTAGTCCCGAGTGGCGAATTCCTCCTACAAGCTCTAAGCCGAGCTTGTCCACAAGAAAATGTGCCACAATACTACTCACAAAACCCTCTGATGGAAAACAACTGATCACCAAGGCCTCATCAAACTCCGAACCATCCTCAATATCTATCACGGGTCTCTCACTCATGACTCCCGATTAATGCAAGTGCTTCTAACAGTTAGCCCGTACGGTGTCATAGGTGAAACACACGGGGGCATGACATGGATGAAGGATTTGTAGCCCACCAGCTCTCGCCATCCTCTTGGAGTAGATACGAGGATTGCCCCAGGAAATACTGGCTTTCCAGACAGAGACTCCCTCGAAAGGCCAGTATGCCAGCATCCATGGGAACAGCAGTTCACAATTCTGTCGAGGATCTATGTAATCTGGATATCGAGGACAGGGATCTAGATGAAGTCGAATGGCTCCCCCCCACTGCAAAAGCGATTCT
>DAPJ01000002.1 GCA_002502095.1 Euryarchaeota archaeon UBA62 | reverse complement strand
ATCTTTTCTGTCCAGTCAGGGTCCATCGGAGCTTAGTGAGAGCAATCGTGGTCTGTCATCCGGCGGATTGAAAATGGGATAGCCATCGTCAATGGCCGGGCGATTGGTGTAGTCTGGATATCATCTGGCGCTTCGGACGCTAGGACACGGGTTCGAATCCTGTATCGCCCACCATTACTTTTCCCAATGGGTGATTAGGTCCCCTCCGGAGTCAAAGGTCCGTGTCTTTGTGAGGCCGCATTCATGGAGTGTATTTTCATCGAATGGGAATCTAGCTCCTTCTAGTTCTATTTGTGACCTGCATATGTGAGCCATATCCACGAATCCAGATTCGATGAACCTATTCCAAGTATCTGACCCCCCTTCCACCAAAAGAGTCTGAATTCCCCTATCACCTAACATATCAAGAATTCTGGAAATAGGTATCTCGCCTTCTGAATCGGATAATACGATTCTCTCAACCAGTTCGGAGTCGTCATCTAAGTCCGGTTCTGAGATATGAATTAGAAGAGTTTCGGCCTCTTCGTCAGACAATACCTTGTAATCTCCTTTGACCTTGCAGTTTGGATCAACGATTACTCTCAATGGTTGTTCTCTTGGACCCATATCTATCCCTCTGACAGTAAGAGATGGATTGTCTCTGATTACTGTATTGACTCCTACTAGAATTGCCATTGATTCAGCTCTAAGTTCGTGGACGAGTCTGAGTGATTCTTCCGAGGAGAATCGTATAGGATCTAGGTCAATTTCACGGTCCGTGAAACCATTGGAGTCGAGTGCGGCTTTGAGTGTCACGAATGGTCTCCTATTCTGGCACCAATGCATGAAAGGCCTCATTTGATGGTTACATTCTGATTCCAGAACCCCAGTGATGACTTTTACTCCATTGCCCTCGAGTGAATCTGCTCCATTGCCCCTTACAGTTGGGTTAGGATCCATGGATCCAATTACTACCCTCTCTATTCCAGCCCATAGTAGGGCCTCTGTACAGGGAGGGGTCCTTCCGAAGTGATTGCATGGCTCGAGAGTGACGAATGCGGTGGATCCTTGAGTAGGAACCCCTCTTGATTCGGCATCAGCGATAGCCATCTGCTCAGCATGTAGTCCACCGATATGATCATGCCATCCCTCTGCTATTACTTTGCCATCTCTCACTAATACACACCCGACTCGTGGGTTAGGTAACACCTTGTGTCCGCCTCTCGACCCTAGCTCTAGAGCTAGTCGCATGAATTGTTCATCTTGGCTCATTTATGTATAATCGCAATACTACCTTCGCTATCATATCTTGCTTCGGCAGTATTGAAGTCCTATGCTAGTACTCGATAGTATGTGACACGAGTGGCGTGTATTGTCAATCCAAATGCTCGAGACGGTAAGCTAGGTAGGATTTTTCACAAGGTGGAAGAGTCCCTAAGTTCCTCAGGAATAGATTTTGATGTCTTCATGACAGCCGGAAAAGGCCATGCAATCGAGATTTCCAGCGATTTAAGGGGTAGTGACTACGATTTAGTGGTAGCAGTGGGAGGCGATGGAACTGTTCATGAGGTAGCCAATGGTATTCGCGGTTCTGATATGAGGCTTGGAGTAATACCAATGGGAAATGGAGATGATTTTGCTAGATCTATTGGAATACCTCTCAATGACATAGATGGTGCCGTCTCAATACTGAAGAAGGGTGTGGATTACAACGTTGGGGGAATTAGAGTTGAGGGGCTAAGGGCTCCGGAATATCCTGGAATACCTTCACCAAAGCACTATCCAGTTACAGGGGAGCCATCCAGAGAGGAGAATCTGGTTCGCTGGAGCTTTCTTGAGTGTGATGGAGGAGTAACTTCTTCCATAAACAGGATGAAAGACGAGGGTAAATTCTCTTGGATAAGCGGTCAGAAGAAATACACTGCCCTTGCTATCAAAGCGATACTAGGCTGGAAGAGTCAGATGGCATGGATTAGAGTGGATGACGGACCTGGTAGAAAGGTGGACCTTACAGGACTTTTCGCTATGATGCAAGCTGAGACCTTTGGAGGCGGATATAGGGTAGCTCCAGGGATGCATCCCTTCGGAGATAGTTCTAGAATTGTCCTAGGATTCGGTCTTTCGAAGGTACAGATGTTATTTGTCATGGGGCCATTGGAGAAGGGCAAGCATGTAGGGAAATGGGGAAAGATAACCATGGAACCATGCAAGACCTTCGAGATAAGGGCACTCGATGAGAATGGCGAGCCAACGCTCGAACGAGGGCATGATCCTCCTCTCTATATCAGCCTAGATGGAGAGATATCCATTACCACTCCTGTAAAATTCGATTTTCATTCGAATGTATTGAATGTGCGTGGTGGAGATAATCCGCCTAATAAAGAGTGATTTGATGGCGCAGACGGAGAGATTTGAACTCCCGAGTCACAAGGACACCGGATTTCAAATCCGGCGCTATACCAGGCTAAGCGACGTCTGCAGCGAACATGCGAATAGGTACTGGCCATGAAACCTTTCCATCAGTAGGTCCCAGGTCTGCACCATGCTGGAAGTCCGGTTGTTGCCTCGGGATGAGTCAAACCAATGAATAGAATCATTATGATAATGAAGAATGATGGGAACAGTGCAGTCACTGTAAGAATACCTGAGTCCTCCTCTCCGTACAAGTGCATGAATATCAGCGCTATCATGATGAATTTAGGAATGGCCACAACGGTTAGTATCATCAGAGTGTAGTTGCTGAAGATGAAAATTCTCTCATCTGGAAGATGGAAGCCGACGGCAACCACTTCAATTAGGGTCAATACCATCAAACCAATGAAGTTCATCCAGTATGGGTCTTTTCCAAGTATAGTATAGTGCGCCAATTTATCACCTCAGTACAGATAGAAGAATGGGAAGACGATGACCCATATCAGGTCAACGAAGTGCCAGTAAAGTCCGAAATACTCTATTGAGACAGCGTTCTCAGGAGTGTATCCTCCTCTGCTGGCCTTGAATGTCATGTACATTAGTCCGATTATTCCGCCAAGTACGTGGACCCCGTGAGTACCTGTTGTAACATAGAATGTGGATGCGCTAACTCTGATATTGGCCATCATCTGTCCTCCAGAGTGAGTTCCTGATTCCATCATGGCGTAGAGCTCGGTATCATGGGAAATCCCATGGCCATGATCGGCCAAGTATGCAGTATCGTAGTAATGGTGCTGGTAACTATCAGCATTGATTAGGTATCCTTCGGCATACAGGGATTTGATTGTGGTGTCTCCATGGTTGTACTCTGCAAGGAATTCTGGGAGGGGGAATCCTATGAACCACTCAATCATCTTTAGTGTCAGGAAGAGTATGGCAAGAACTGTTGTAGCCCCCAGATACCTAGTAACTAGCTTCGTCCTTACCTTATGATCTAAATCCACCTTCTTAGCATACCTAAGTGCCTGAACCACAGTGAATGAGGAAACGATGAGGGCGAATGTGTTAATCGCACCGGGGGCTATGTGGAACCAAGATGACGCGATCAGGTGTCCTGCCGGTTCGAAGCATGTGACTGATGTTCCCTCTACCCACTGGCCTGACTCGAAAACTGACTCGCATGACTCAATACCGAATCTGTATCTCATGTATGTACTGAAGAGGGAGGTGAATACCATCATCTCAGACATTAAGAAAATCCATACTGATACCTTCCTGATATCAATGCCTCTGAATGGGGTTCCAGTGGCCTTGGGCTCATAGCTCCCATCAAAGGACATATCTTGACGCCAGAATACCGCCAGACCGAACATGACTATTGCAAGACCTGCGAATACTAACGCTATGGAACCTGCATCTATCATTTCACCCCATCTGTAGACCCCTGCTACGGAGAAGAGGAAAATTCCTATTCCGACACTCATGATGAAGGGGGACCATGAGTTGTGAGGAGCACCGTGACTCCAATCATGTGGACCCCATGCACTAGGGTGGTGGTCATCGTGAACGCTCAATGTGTCACCTCCTCAGTATCTTCCTCGCTGACCATTAGTCTATTGAATAATTTGCTGAGCGTTCCCGGCTCATTGGCGATGTGCTCGTTCGCATCAGTAAGTACCGGTAGATTATGTGGGTCGAAGCTTGGGGTAGGCGGAGGGGATTCAGTCATCCACTCGAAGGACCATCCTCCCCATGGATCAGGAGGTGCCTTTTCTCCTCTGATCAGGGTCTTGATCATGTTGGCCACCATGATGAAGTTGGAGAAGAAGAAGATGAATGCTGATACGGATATGAACATGTTCCACCCCGCCGCCTCTATGGGAAGTGCCCCCATTGCCTCCTCTGTGGTAACGAAATAGGTGTGATGCCTTCGGGCCATTCCCCATACTCCTAGCCTGTGCATGGGCCAGAATAGAGCGTTGTATGAGATGAAGCCCACTAGGAAGTGCAGAACTCCTAGTTTCTCATCCAGCATCCTACCAGACATCTTGGGGAACCAGTAGTAGATCGCGGCATAGAAACCGAAGACTGTTCCACCGACTAGAACGTAGTGGAAATGAGCGACTACGAAGTATGACTCGTGAAGATGGAGGTCCATGGCTATGGAGGGGAAGAACATCCCTGAAATTCCTCCCAGAGTGAATGTAACAAGGAAGCCGAGTGTCCAAAGGGTGTGTGTTCTGTAGACTAATGAGCCCCCATGCATGGTCTTGAGCCAGTTGAATATCTTGATTCCAGTGGGTACCGCGACAAGCATTGTAGTTAGCATAGTGACGAATCTTAGAGTCGGGCTCATTCCACTGGTGAACATGTGATGCCCGTAGACAATGAATGAGACAACCCCAATTCCTGCCATCGCATATACCATTGAGCGGTATCCGAAAATAGATCTCCTAGCACTCGTGGCAATCACCTCTGAGATCACTCCAAAGGCAGGTACTATGACCACGTACACTTCAGGGTGTCCGAAGTACCAGAAAAGATGGCTCCATAGAAGGGGGTCTCCCCCAGCTGAGACATCATAGAAAGCTGTACCAATTACTCTGTCTAGATATACTTGGATAAGTCCAATTCCGAATGCTGGTATAGATAAGAACAGCATTAGGTTCGCGATTAGTATTGACCACGTGAATA
The DNA here is from genome assembly GCA_002502095.1 of Euryarchaeota archaeon UBA62. Lineage (GTDB taxonomy): Archaea > Thermoplasmatota > Poseidoniia > Poseidoniales > Thalassarchaeaceae > MGIIb-O5. Next base: position 23,565 of record DAPJ01000002.1, on the reverse strand, counting down.
ATGGCATCTGCAGCCATCCCATTCCTGGGGCCCTCATGACTGCTATTGTTGTAAGGAAATTTATTCCTGTTAAAGTGGAGGAGGCTACCAGCATTATCTGACCCGCTACCCACATGGTAGTACCCATGTGTGCGGTCTCACTAACTACGTAAGGCGCGTATCCAGTCCATCCAGTATCAGCTCCCGAGCCAGAAAATACTCCAGTGAATATCAGAAGTGCGCCGACTGGTTGAAGCCAGAATGACATTGCATTCAGCCTAGGAAGAGCCAAGTCAGGTGCACCAATCTGAAGGGGTACCATCCAGTTGGCAAATCCATTAATCAGAGGCATTGCAGCTAAGAATATCATAGTCGTACCATGAAGTGTGAAGAACTGATTATACTGATCTTGTGTCAAGAAGTCATTACCTGGTACAGCCAGCTGTATTCTAATCATCATAGCCATGATTCCACCAACTCCTAGGAAGAATAGACCAGCAACAAAGTACAGAGTGCCTACTTTCTTGTGGTCAGTTGTAGTAAGCCAACCTGCTATCCATGGTGCGAAGTAGTCCCAGGTGAAGGACTCTGGATTTGTCCTGTAGAAGACGTATGCTAGTGTGAAAGCTAGGAGAATAGCAGAAACAACAATCAAGGTTGACAATACAACGAATGGATCTGCCTCTTCAAGAACCAATACAGGTGGGGATACCTTAGCTGTGAGTTTGTTCCACATGTCTCCAGAGCTACCACCATTGGCGCCATCTGCATTTCCGTTAACAGAGTTGGTATGGAGGATGAATTCCACATTCCTGTCTGAAGAGGGAGAGGTCCATGTCAGAGTCCAAGATGTCTGATCATTCCCAGCTTCAGTATGACTCACCTCGTTTGGATTGTATGATTGGACAGTAGCGTCTGAGGGAGAGAGCTCTCCGTCGCTAACCCAGAGATTGAATCCTCCCTGATTGGAGTTGGTCGGACTAGCTGGCCCACCAACGAAAGATACTACGATTTCATATGACTCAGAGTAGTTGTACTGGTCTGGGAGTCCGGTAATTGAAGGGACAACCTCAGAGCTAGTAGTTGCCCCGTGACAGTTACACCCTGAGTCCTTAACGCCCTGAATACCAGTTGGGTATGATACTACTGCAGGCGATACTATCATCGCCATAGCGATAGCCGATAGGACAAGTAGAGTTCTCATCGACTTCCTATTCATTCAGTCATCTCCTATTGATGGACTACCAGTTTTCCTGCCATGACAGAGTGGGCATCTCCACAGTACTCAGTGCAGAGAATTATTTGATCGTCTACGATGTCACTGATGGGTAGCCAGAGTGTTGTAGGCCAGTTGTATTCAGATGGCCCTATTTGGGCCCCGTACAATGTATCTTCTTTTACTCCCATTCCAAGGAACCACGGAGCATGTGTAACATCCTCTGATCTCATATTGGCCAGATACGTCTCACCGGTCTTCAGTGATAGTAGGGGAACAGTGCCATAAACTTCGATATTGTCGCTTCCTGTGTCACATATCTCAGTTGACAAGTCGAGACAGTCGAACGCCCAAACCCATTGCTTAGCAGTAATCTCGATTACATGGTAGCACTCAGACGTGACTATGCCATAATCATCGAGTTGGTTGTTGGAGGATTGTCCTTCCTCGCATTCCTCGCCATGGTATCCATCCTCACCTGTCTCTGACCATACCGCATCTAGAGGAACCCATGAGACATAGGTTAGCCACACAATGAGTATGAAAGGTGCAATAGTCCATGCTACCTCGAGCCTCATATCGTCATTATGTTTGGGAAAAACACCCACAGCAATCTCGTCTGGATTCTTGTAGTCATCAGCGTCTTCAGAACGGTACCAGAAGGAGTGGTGATACAGCCAAGTAAACGTAAAAATGGATACAAATAATGATATCACAATGTAGTAGTCCCAAAGGCCCTGAAAAAGAGTGCTCTGGATGGTCAAGACACTACCCGTATCGACGGGTATGAATTCCCCTCATAAGGGATACGGATGACATGCCTGAATATTTGTTCCAATTGAATGGGATAACTACAAAGAAAAAACGCCCGTATCAGGCTATGATGAACCATAATGGCTCTGGCGGCAGTGAAAAGAGCCCGGGCCCTCATGACAGAGTTTCCAGATTCCGAAAGGCCTCGAAAGTAATTCAAACTTCCATCCGGAGAAATACTCCGATCGAAATGGGCGGATGCAACTGCCCTGTGGTTGTGGAAGGGATTAATGACGTGCGAACTCTGAGAGAGTTGGGATTCATCGGATTGATTGAGAAGGTGAACAGAGGGTGGCCAATCTCCAAGTTAGTAGCCTATCTTCATAGTACGTATGGAGTCAGAAACTCAGAGGATGGCAAGGGGTCGGTAATTCTTCTAATGGACTGGGATAGGACTGGTGGAAGACTTCAGAAATCAATTAGGGAACGCATGGAGTCCATGGATGTCAAGATAGATGAGGAGCTCAGAATAGAATTGATGAAAACCATGAAGCCAGAGGGCAGGACTGTTGAGTCACTACGTCCTCACGTCGCATCCATACTATCTCAGATGAGTGATTTTTAGACTACTCTGGCGCCACAGTGATCGTCTCTTTGACAGTGTTCAGAACTAACTGGGTCAATGACCTCTCGATACCATCAACAGACATGACATTCTTGATGAGATCATCCAAGTCCTCCCTGTCCTTGGCCCTGGCAATAACCATGGAGTCATAATCCCCGGTGACATCATACACGCCACATACCCTGTAGTCTCTGGAAATCTTCTCTTGTATCTCGATTAGCCTCCCTTTCTCTATCCTTAGACCTATGACTACATTCAAGCTCCAGCCGACCTTTTCGGGATCTAGTCTAACCGAATATCCGGTAATTATCCCACTACTCTCCATTCTGTTTACCCTGTTACTTACGGTTCCCAAAGCTACGCCTACTTCCTCTGATATCTTCCTGAGGGATGCTCTGCCATCTTTCTGTAGGACATGTATAATTTTTCGGTCTGTCTCGTCTATCATGTTGTCACCGCGGAAACCTTTTGACAGCAGCAGGCTAATGAACATATGTTATCTAAAATACAGAAATATTAGTCGCTTGTTCATGATTTATCTTCACTGAAGATTTCCAGATTTCTCTGTTTTTTCTTGATTAATATCTCTTTTTCATTGAGCATTATTGTTACCTTCCCGCCTACCCAAACTGGTACTACCTCTGTTTCGGACATGAGGATATGCCCTCCTCTGATATTCTCTGAAATACCGGTTTCCTCCAATTCCAGTAATTGGGAATGTAGTATGGAGTCAATCGTATTCTCAGTGACTTCTGTGATTCCCCTGGTCATTGATGATGAGAGTTCAAGAGCTGCTTTTCCAGAAATTCTTTCCGGCTTTCCCTTTCTGACTCTAGCTACCTCTCGGCCAAGATGGAGTACATTGAGTGGTCTCCATCTTTCCCCTGGGATGGCAGTCTTCCCGTTTCTTACCCTTCTTTCAGAAGACCATATCTCCTCTGCTTGAGGGTTTGCCCATAGAATCTTTTTTCCCCTCATCCAAAGGTTATCGGGCATGTTACCCCATCTATCATTGAGGCTGTTCATAATTTCCTGACTAATGGGTTGGGGAGAACTCTGGATGTCGGGTTTGACTTCTTCATGAGATTTGTAAAACTCGGGCTTTTGAGTCATTATTGGCAGATTACCAGACTTTTTTATTATCGAGATGAAGAAACCCCCGCCCCCTATATCGTCATGCCAAATTCTCATGCATTTCTTCAAGGACTCAGAAATCTCATCCTCTACTGGTGAAGTCATGGACTTCTCTAGATCCAAGCTAGCTGAAGGCATAGCATCATCATCAATATCTGGCCATGAGGAGAATCCACCTCTTCCTGGAAGATTGGGAAGTATTTCTGATACCGATAGGAGCTCTAAGTTCTTCTCAGTTCTGATTATCTCAGCTACTACTGCCTCATTCTCAATTGGATCTAAGGAACAGGTGGAGTAGACAATAACTCCACCTGGCCTGACAAGGCTGACTGCTTTCCTCAGTAGGTTGATCTGTAAATCATGCAATGATCTTCCCCCCTGGGGGCTCCACTTTCCCCAAACCTCCGGATTCTTCCTAGTTGTCGCGGATCCCGTACAAGGGACATCAACTAGTATCTTGTCAAATCCCTCCATTGGTACCTTGGGGATATGTCTTCCATCATGATTGATTACTATGGTAGACCTGGATGCGTGTCTCTGAACGTTTGACACTAGTGTATTGGCTCTGGAATTAGAAATCTCATTAGCAAAAACGATACCACTGTCGCCGAGACATTCTGCAATCTGAGTTGTCTTGGAGCCAGGAGAGGCACACATGTCCAGAACTAGCTCACCAGGAGAAATGTCCATTGCCAGAACAGGAATCATTGAGACTATCTCCTGTCGTGTGATTCTTCCAGTCTCGTGTAAAGACTTGAGGAGCTCCCGAACCTCTCCTTCAGCGGAACCTCTGGTGAATGGCATCTCCCATGCACTTCCAGGACCTTTGAACCATCCAATCCTAACAGCGCCCACATCTTTCAGCCACTGCTCGACCCATTCACTATCGTGCCTCAGAGGATTGACTCTAACTGTCTCTGGAAGTCTCTCGAATGCGCTCTCTATCCATTCTCCCGGATCTACTCTCCAACTGGCCACAGCCTTGAGGAGAAGGCTAGATGATGCAAGCTCCGACCAGGGCTTCTGAGAGTCCTCCACGCATGTGCGACAGGGCGTTATCGAATCAATGGCTCGTATCTATTGGCAAGTCATTCTGGTCTTCTGAAACGTTTGTTGGGAGGTATGAATTCCGTAAACGGTTAAACATCAGATGAGGAGCTCACGGTTTGCGGCGTTGCCGCAGATGGGATGCTATGAGGACACTAAGGAGAAGAATTTCTAGAGATGCTGGCGAACGAATGAGTTTGGATCAGAGCAAATCGACCAGAAAGCTGGTTGAGCTGGTCGAGAGGGCTCAGTCAAATGGCTTAGACCAGGGACCCTTGACCCCTGTCGAAGCGCTGGTTACCATTGAGGGAGAAGATTGGGTCTGGCAAATCGTGGATCATGAGGTACTGGAGATGCTTAGTCATAGGCTAGTTTTCCAGAGTGATGTCGGATCGAGAAGAGAAATTCTGATGACTGCTGGCTTGGAGACTGCAGTTAGCGCGGCTTCAAAGATTGTTGAGCTAGATGGCGGATGTGTTCTCATCGAGACGTTGGAGCCCTGATTAGGACCTTAGCGGCCTTGAAATACTGTAGGCAGGTCCGGCGGTTCAATGGCGAAGGAGAAGAAGGGCAGTGGAATCCAGCAAGCTGCTGGTTTGATTCGATACTTCGATGAGGAGTCCGAGGACGCGATACAGATTTCTAAGACCATGATTTACGTGGCCTGCTTCGTCTTTTCGATTACAATTTATCTTGCTAACCACAACGTCCTGTCATGGCTGGGCGAAACAATAGGACTGTAGGACTATTCCTCGGATAGATCAACGAACGGTATACTGTCTTCTTCACTGTGTACTTTTACTTCGATTGAAGCATACTCTGATGATAGGACCTCCGTACTAGGGTCAGCCTCAATCAGAGCGCTGTTAGCTCGTCCCAATGCCCTTTCTACTGCTGGTGCGTTTCTATCCACCAGTGCCGCTGTGGCTTCTTCGAGGGCCATTTTTGCTCGGTCTAGAGATTCTCTATCGCCCTTTGAGGAGAGTTGGGCCACTCTTTCTTCCAGCTCTCCAATCTGAGATCCCATATCCTCTGAGGCCCATTTTACCAGACTAATCCAATCTCTGTGATGTTCCTCAGATTTTACACCAGTGACTCTCTCGAACCTACTAAGCCAGAATGGCTCCCATGGATTCCTCCCCAAAGAAGCCACGACATCATGAATGCATCTGGCCCTCAATGACAAGGGACCGTATATCTCAATTTTATTGTAGAAGCATTTGGCGATTAATCCGAATCCCCAATATGAGTCACTGGTTATCTTTACAGAGACATCTCCGGATGAGGAAGTTAGTTCCCACCTTTGCTCATCATATCCCGGCTCGGAAGAGAACTGTGGCGGATCATGAGGGCCTAGGAATCTCAATACTGCTTTGGCGACGTCCCCCAGAAATACTGATCTTCCGTCCCCGGGCCAAGATTCTGCCCTGAGATACCCTTCACCATCAATCTTCATTCGAGGATCGCCATCCAAGACCTGCGCGAACAAAACTGACGCAGAAGCGTCTGGAAATGATGCTAGTTGGGGGCTCACGGATTATGGCGAGGGGGCTAAGGTTCAAGGTTGCTGTCCTAGTAATTGCTAAGTCCCTCCTGATATCAGGAGATTTGTGCCACGTAGGAAGTATGGTCGTCTTCAGAAGGTTGTGGATCACCCTCCTCGGGATAACTGTAGCCGATGCAGGTCTGGAAAGTATTGTCCCATACCCGGACATCAAGGGAATGAGGCAGGAGCAGATAGAGAGTGGAAGGGGCCAGATTCGGTGGATAAGCGTACTAACAAGAAAAACCCGGCCAAGAAATGATATCACTCTACTCGAGTCATTACTTCGTATTCATTCTCACTCTCTACACCCGAGTTGTCGCTCTCTGGTGGAAGGGGTGCGATTGGAGGGGTTCTCTGGGCTCTGTGATAGATTTCTCTTAGAGTTTGGTCTCCAATTTCCAGATAGACTCTAGTTGTAGCTATACTAGAGTGCCCTAGTAATCTCTGAATGGTAACCAAGTCAGCTCCTCTCTCAAGTAATCCAGTTGCAAATGTGTGCCTGAGTGTATGTGGGCTCAACCTAGAACGCGGAATATCAGAGTCATCAGCTAACCTATCGATTAGCTTCTGAACCGAACGGGGGTTCATCCTCCTGCCTCTACTAGACAGGAGTAGTGCCCTCTCCTCATCACCAGTACCTGTGAGTCTGGCTCTCGATTTCCTGATAGGTAGCCATGATTCAACGGCCCTAACCGTTGCAGACGTGAATAGAACTGTACGATCTTTCTCCCCCTTCCCTCCAATAACCAGTGCAGATAGGTCATCCAAGTCAATGTCCTCTATGTCCAGACTGCAGAGTTCCGAAACCCTAAGTCCAGTATCAAGCAATATAGTGACAATCGGCGAGGATAGAGGGTCTTCCGAGTTGTTGGATGCGTCTCTCAGGCGGGAAAGCTCTGACCTCCCCAAGGTCCTAGGCAATGACTTCCTCTTGGAAGGTCTCTGAATCCAATCAGGGACTCCATGGCCTAGCCACTTGAGAAGATGTGAGGTTGCCGCTATCCTAGCATTAAGTGACGAGGGGCTTAGGCTCCCCAGTGTATTCATCCAGGCATCCATCCTGCCCCTATCTGGATTGGCCCTCTGGTGGAATTCACTCACGGAAATCTGAGAAAGATCGTCCCAACTTCTTTCATCCTCTCCGGGAAGGCTAGTTTGACTGAACGTCTTGGCAGATAGTGTGTACGCTCTAATGGTGTGCTTACTCTTCTTCTCTATTCTCAGTTGCTGGACCCAGCAGTCGTACCAAGGAAGTGCTGAAAGTCGTTGGAGTCTGATTGGTAGGACAGAGTTTCTATCAGATCTCGATAGAATATTTTGCTCCCTTCTTTCCTCCTCACGGTAATTCATGTTCTCGCCTCCAACCGCAAGCGGTAGTGCATCCCTGTCCCTTAGGACGTACCCAAGCCGGCTACCGAGGTATTGAATGCTTCTCTGAACCTCATCTTCAAAGATGGCATTTCGGGACGTCTTGAAACGTGCCGTCAGACCTCTCCTGTTGCTCCTTCATTACTCTTTTCAGAGCCATGGTTTTCCTGATTGTTGCGAATCTGTTCCACAGAATCATGGAGTCTGACTACGTTGGCAATTATCCTACTGGCTACGTTGATCCCTGAAGCGGCCTCTATCCCCTCGAGACCGGGGCTCGAGTTCACCTCAAGAACGAGCGGTCCTCTGTCTGACTCTAGCATATCCACCCCAGCTATCTCAAGACCCATGATATCTGCCGCCTTGCATGCTATCTGCGCGTACTTTTCTGATATTTCTAAACGCTCGACCTCTCCTCCCAAGTGGAAATTAGACCTGAACTCACTTCCCTTAGCTTTCCTCCTCATGGATGCAACAACCTTTCCCCCAACCACGAAGGCGCGAATATCTTGTCCGTGGGATTCCCTGATATATTCCTGGACCAGTGGCGTTAGTCCTCTCTCAAGCATCTGATAAACCAACTGCTTTGCCTGTTGTTCAGTGTGTGCTAGGAAGACCCCTGAACCGTGAGTTCCTTCGTGGGTCTTGATGACGCAAGGTGCACCGCCGACTCTAGCGATAGCCCTCCTAGTACCTTGCCATGTAGCAACGGATGCAGTAATCGGTATCGGGATGCCTCCCTCGTTCATCATCTGGGATGCGCGGAGTTTGTCTCTGCTACTCTCGATCCCATCGCCCTCATTCAGTACAATTACTCCCATCCTCTGAAATGCCCTGACACGCTGGACTCCTTTCCTAGTGATAGAATGGCCAATTCTAGGGATCACAGCCTCACAGCCTACAGCGTAGCCCTTGTGAGATATCTCGACTCCATTATCCCCCACTTCAACGTCAAGTTTCAGTGGGTCAATTATCTGAACGTCCCATCCGACCGCCTCCGCTTCCTCCAAAATCCTCCTAGTACTGTACAGACTAGGTGCCCTGGACAGTATGATTAGGCGGGGCCTCATGATTCTCGCGCCCAGAGGGGACTTCTTGAGTATATTGTCTTGCGGTATGACCCATAACTACCCATAGCGATGTAATTCGTGTTCATATTGGCGAAGGAATTGAAAGGCCCGGCAGTCGGCTGGAGTACGATAAGGATGTCTGGGAGCGATGCGCCGACTCATGACGAGCTCTCAGCGATGAAGGTCGACGAACTCAGGAACATGTGTGGTGAGCTGGGTCTTATGGTATCTGGCAAGAAGGCTGAGCTCATCGATAGGATACTAGCTCAATATGGACCTGAGGATGCTGAGATGGTTGGTTCTGATATTTCCAAAGAGATAGTGAAAGATAGTTCTGAAACAGAGGTGGGAGATGCTGTAGATCGTCTTCTCGCGAAATTTGAGGGCAAGGGCGATGTTGAGGAAGCCGAAGCTGTTGAGGTGGGTGTGGAGGATCTTGATGTCCCGAGTGCCGCTCTTCCAGAAGATGCCCCCGAAATCCCGAAGGAAGGGCTTCCTGATGGCTGGACCTTGGAGCAATGGGCTCACTACGGTAAAGAGTGGTTGGAAAGAGGAGACGATCGGGATCGAGAAAAGATCGCTAGCGAAGAAGAAGAAATTATGGTGGCAGATATCGTTGAGGAGCCTGCCAAGACTGAGTCTGACGATGAGGATACTTGGAAAATCCCCGAGAGGGGTCAGGAAGATGTTCCTACTACAAACAGCCAGGATAGCTCTTCGATGGTAATTGTACTCCCTTCGTTTGACTCTCTATTCGAGAACTGGAAGCCGATTTCAGCTGTTATTGTAGCTGTGATGATCGCTGGCGGGGGAGCATTCTACATACTTGGAGCCGATTCTTCTTTCCAAGCCAGGCAACTCAAGTTTGGAGACGAGATGACTTTCACAATAGACGACGGTATGATCATGATAGATGGCGACGAAATGATCTCTCTGGTTAGGGATGCTGCCTCGCCCAGTGCCTTGGATGAAATTTGTGATGAGATCTCTGTCGATATCGTATCGGGATCTGGTTCCTCGGTAATGAGGAAGGGCTCCCTATCTGATATTCAAGATGCGGGGGACCTTTCCTTCGTCGGAGCTGTTTCATCCCCTGATGCATATGGCAGGGATCACTTGGCAGCGGAGCATACTTTAGATTACGACCTAGATATGGACCTCACATTCAGGAGAGTGACTAGTAGCGGTGAATGTGGAGGTAGGGTAAGTCTACCCGATAACACTGCAGATATAACGTCAAAGAAATGGACTGAGATTACATCGAAAAAGGTCATTAGATCGAATCTAAATGTTGACTTCACAGATAACAATCAGCAGACATCAACTGCAAATGCGATAATTTACGATCTTGAGGAGCTTTCAGGAATTAGCGGAATATCTCCTCTTCTACTTCCTCTCACCCCTTTAGAACTGCACGAGGTTTTCGGAGACATGGTTCTCACGGAGGGGAGTAGCTGGACTGATGACGACAATTGGAACTCCGAGTGGAGGTGGACGGTTGGTTCGGAAAAGAGAACAGACGATTTTGGTTATGTTTACGAGATAGAGATGTGGAACCAGGACATACAAGACTGCCTAGGTCATGCCAGACTCAATCTCTTAGTGAAGAGTGGTAGTCCTTGGCCGGTTCAACAGACGGTTGATCTACGGTTGGATAAGAGTCTCGAGACGGGTAACTGCGGATTGATTGCCGGAACAGCGGCAATGTCACTACCTGAGGGGAGGATAGAAATCACGATGACCATGTCAGAATTGACCAGCTCGTCTGGTAGCAAAGACATAGAGTGGTATTCGACATATGAGAGTAGACCTGGGCCCGGTCAGGATAAGCCTAGTAGCTCATCCCAGAGACAGTGGATATCAGCAATGCCCGATGAGTCCCAAAGCAGAGATTTCAATCTTGAAGAAGCCATACAGTGCACCTTAGAGAACCATCCCAGTAGCGGGGTAGCAAACGCTCTGGAGTCTACTGGCTACATCTGGCAGGCATACTGGTCACAACCCACTAGATCCCCAGAGTGGAATATGTCTTGGGTTATGGAAAACGATGCCTCTGGATGGACCACTGTAAGGCAGTCAGGTGAATCTTGTGATCTAATCGAAGATAGTCAGTACAGCTCGGGAACTGCATCATGGGACAGGGAGTCGATTCCTGATACTCTCACCTTGTCGCTTCTGGAAGGAAGACTCCTCGATGATCTGAGGTACTCAGAACTGAATTCTATGATTGAGGGAACTCAAGGAACCTGGTTTACGGATGTTGAGCTCGGTTACTTGGTCACCATCCCAGAGGATGATCTCCTTTCCTCCCTCCCGGGAGGGATCGCGGATGGAAGAGTGGCCCTACTTGGGCAGAGATCTTGGACCGATGATAGTGGAATCGATCACTCGCTGAGATTTGGAATGGATGCCGAGACATCCAGAATGGCTGGTTGGGTCCTGACTTCGAGCTCTTCTGACTAATATCAGAATCGGTTTCAAGACTTATTTTTCAGCGGTACGTTGAATGGTCTTCCGAGCGCCGTAGGCGCTCGTGAACGATGAACGGAGCGTGCTTCCAGACGCGAAAGAAGCCCCTTTGATAGTGGATGTAGAGTTCACAGAGACGGATGAGGTAGCTGGTTCCCCCATACTGGATTCTGTCGAGAGCGTGGAGACTGAGAAAGCAACCGGACCCATGGAGCTACCACCCTCATTGCCCACACCAGAGGGAAGAGGAAGAGTAGTGACTGTAATCAATCAGAAGGGAGGGGTGGGCAAGACTACCACAGTGATCAACGTGGCCTCTCAACTTGGCCTTAGGGGCTACAAAATACTCGTGGTGGATGCCGACTCGCAAGGTAACTGCGCCACTGGTCTTGGTGTCGATAAGAGTAAGGTCAGAACCACTACTAGGGATCTAATTCTCAATCCGGAGACGGCCATAAATGCGAGGCACGCCACTGCTGTTGATAATGTTCACATGATAGTGGGCGACAAGACCCTAATAGGCTTGGAGCAGGAGATGCTAAGGCAGCTAGGCAGAGAGCGAAGGTTGGACGAGGCGTTGGCACCATTGCTACCTCACTACGACCTAATCCTAATTGATACTCCACCTTCACTGGGGATAGTTTCGATAAATGCACTGGTGGCAAGCGATGGTGTAGTGGTTCCCGTACAGACTGAATACTTCGCTCTGGAAGGACTGGCCTTACTGTCCGGAACCATTAGAGAAGTCAGGGCGCTCCTCAATCCGACTCTGGGAGTTGATGGAGTGCTTATGACAATGCACGCACCCACCACACTGAATCATCAGGTCGCCTCGGAGCTTCGTGAGGCCTTTCCGAGACTGGTGGTGGAGCCAGCGATAAGAAGGAACATCAGGCTAGCCGAGGCCCCTAGTCATGGAATACCAATACACCTGCATCAGCCAAACAGTGCAGGAGGACAAGATTACAGAGATGTCGTTTCGGTCTTGGAGAGGCGATGGGGTCTGAAAAGATGAGTGATTTGGAGGAACGGGGGTCTTCCTATATCGCCCCCGTTGACTCACCGAGAATTGCAGTACTATGGATGGTCTTCGGCAGTGTATGCTTCGGAACGATGAACGCATTGGTGAAATGGACTAGTTTCCATGCTGACGTATGGATGATCATAATGGTCAGATCAGCGGTCATCGCATTCGCTGTGGCTATTTTTGCCACCAGCAGAGGGTTGTCTCTGAAGGTTAGTGACAAGCGGACGATGCTACTGAGATGTGTTGTGGGATTGATCGCGATGATACTCTACTTCACCGCACTAGGAAGAATTCCAATAGGTCAGGCAGTGACGCTTCAGTATACTGCTCCTCTTTTCGTGGCACTTCTATCTGGTAGAGTCATTAGAGAGAGAGTAGAGCCTGTGGTAGCCCTCCTTGTCGGTACCGCCTTCGCTGGAATTGTACTGATCGTCTCGCCCGATCTCTCCAGTATTGATTCAGATGCTCTTCTTGCACTGGGCTCGGGATTCTTTGCCGCTATGGCATACATGTATGTCAGGGAGCTCAGGAATACAGACTCCGCTTCCTCCGTAGTGTTCTGGTTTGCGGCGTTCTCTGTGGTGGGAAGCATCTTCCAAGCGCTTCCTGACGTGGCCGGACTGGAGTGGAAGACTATTGCTGCTCTTATCGGCATAGGAATCGGTGCTGGAGGTGGTCAGGTAGGCATAACCATGGCCTATCACAGAGCCAATGCGGCTTGGGTTAGTGCCTTCTCCTACCTCACTGTGATTGTTGCTACTTTCTACGGTTTCACACTTTTCAACGAGTCTCTCGGAGCATCAGATTGGCTGGGTGGGTTGCTAATAGTAGGTTCAGGGATAGCCCTGATCTTCATGGCCCCTCCTGGGGATTCCTGATCAGTTATGGAACTCAAAAGCGGAGTCTAGTACACCGACCAATTCATCGATATTCTCGATGATTTCGAACAGGGTGTTGTCCGATGTGTAAATCAGAAGAGGCTTGGAGTCCCCTCCATCATTGTCAATCGACTGGTACGCACAAATAGCGTCCATTCTGATTCGTGTCATTCCTATGTCTGTCATTGCCCTAATCCACTTGGTCATGGGCCGGGCGCCTCAAGAGCCTCTCTTAATGGTTTAGGGCCAGAGTTCATTCTAAGAACTCCGAGATGTCCCCGAGAGTTTTACGAGATAGGTTTGGCACACTGGCTTTTTCGGCTGGAAAGCCTACTGGAAGGACCAGCATGGCATGCTCATGGTCTGGCCTCTGAAGAATCTCCCTGAGAAAGCCCATTGGGGACGGGGTGTGTGTTAGCGTAACAAGACCCATGTTGTGAACCGCAGAGATGAAGAGTCCTGCTGCGATTCCGCATGACTCCTGTGAGTAGTAGGTGGGAGCCCATTCACCGTTGTCCCTGACTCTCTTGCTATGTCTGAACAGGACTACCACCCATGGAGCCTCTGTGAGATGTTCCTTGACATGATCGGTACCCAATGGCCTGAGGACCTCGGCCCATGACTCTGGCATCCTCTCTGAATAGGTCTTCATCTCCTCTTTCTCTGCTGCTTCTCTGATGCCCCTCTTGATCTCCGGGTCCGAGACTGCTACGAATGTCCATGGTTGCAGGTGAGCGCCTGATGGCGATGTCCCTGCAGTCTGTATGGCTCTCTCGATTAGCTTCCTTGGTACCTCCCTATCGGAGAAGTTCCTGGTAGTACGCCTTTTATCCATCATCTCATAGAACTCATCTGCTCGTCTAGACATCTCTGCGGGGGGAAGCTCTGCAAACTCCAGAGTGATGAAGCCTGACTCCTCCTCGGCTTCGGACATAGTGGGGCTCAGTCGCGTCTAGCCATCAAGGCTGCCATTGCAAGGGACAGGGCCACCAATGGGGCGGCTGGACCGGGGAGCCCCTCTTCGTCATCCTGGCAGGATGTCGACACTCCCCCCCACGATCCGTTATCCCACCAGCAATCTGACCATACCTTCCAGCCAAAGCCACTCTCAGGAATAGTAATCTCTGATTCGTCTTCATGGTGCAGTACAAACTTCCAGTTGACGTATGTAACTGTCTGAACTGGAATGACTTGCCCTGTCCAGAGTAATCCGTCATCTGAGGTCAATGCCTGCGACTCTGGCGGGTAGCAGACTCCAGAGTTAATGCATATCTGGGTTATCCAGTCCACGGAAGTGACATTTTCACTTTCCTCCTGAGTGATGGTTACAGAGATGTCGAAAGGCTCTCCTGCAGATGCCTCAGAGGGAGTCTCCACTGATGAGATAGGTGTCCCCTCCAATGAGGTCTGCTCATTGACGCCCCCCTCCGCAACCGCTGTCAGAGCCGGCATAAGCAAGAGGAGCACGAGCATCAAGGAAGTGCTCCGCATGAGATTGCGTACACGCACCCCTTCATCAAAGATGAGGGCTCAAGTCTCGATATTCCACAGTTCGTCTCCAATCCAATGGACTGTAGAGATTGCCTTTCCCTTCATCATCTCCATCATTTCTTCCCCATCTACCAGAGCTATTCCCGATGCCAGTGGAGCTCCTGATTCTTGATCCCTGATCCAAACGAATCCTCCAGGCTCTATTGACGGGTCGGCTACGTGAATCCCGGCCCCCATACAATCGGCGCCGTTCATCAGGAACGGGATGGCTCCCTTGTCTACAGCAGCCCAGCTCCTCTCCGGCTTCCAAAACATAATTCCCCTCACTGTGGGGACCCATGTCCTTGAATCTTTAATTTCCATGTTCATAGCCACTATCTTCCTATCCAGGATTAGGATGTCATTTCCCTCGAAGTGCGCTAGCTCGATGAAAGCCGATGACATATCCACCTCCAGTCCCATAGACTCAGCGAGTTGCCTCTCGACATCGCGCATCTGCTTGTGACGTACGGGCTTCCTCTTCCTGACCCGTGCCTCGCTCATGGACCGACCTGAGGGACGTACTCCAATAACATAATGCTGGCTTTGGGACTATTTGTCACCTCCAATCGATTGAAATAAGGGAGGTCGGTCGGCGGGACGCATGGCGAAGTGGCACGGCATCTCCCGACGCAAGCCCTCTGGCGGACGCTTGAAGCGCCCCAACCGATACAGAGGAAAGAGGAGGACTGAGGTTTCCAGCGAAGCACAGTACGCTTACATCGGCGAAAAGGACGATAGGAAGATGTACAGGAAGAACGCAGGCTCCCAAACCACAAGGCTACTCTCGGCTAACACCGTCAACGTGAATATCCCCAAGGAGGGCAAGACCGTCAAGGCTACTATCAACAGCGTTATCGCAAATGACGCTGATCCAAACTTCATCAGGAGGAACATCGTAACCAAGGGCTCGATAGTGGATACCAGCATGGGCAAGGTGAAAATCACCAGCAGGCCGGGTATGCATGGAGTCGCATCAGGAATCCTCCTAGAGGACTGAGTGCACGAAGCCCTCAAGTCACACGACCCTTGAGATAGGCACGATAGCATGGCCGGAGACCCCAGCAAGATCACCATATGGACCGGTTACTTCGATTCCAGACTCTCCAGATCCGCTGGACGTAGGGTCAGCAGGGAGTCGAGTATTCCACAGCCCACGTTAGATGCCGTGGCATGGGCTGCAAACAAGGCTGGAATCCGGAAGACGAAGAAACAGCCCGAGGCGAGCCATCCCTCGAGGCCATTCGCTAGGGAGGGGAGGCTGATACTATCCTCCAGTGATGCGATGGAAGCCACTGGCGAATCAAGTAAAGAGGGGGTACTCAGAGTGATCGGAGCTGTCATGCGAGAACAGATGATTAGGTCGAAAGAGGAAGGCGTCAAGGAGTCCTCCT
The DNA here is from genome assembly GCA_002502095.1 of Euryarchaeota archaeon UBA62. Classification (GTDB taxonomy): domain Archaea; phylum Thermoplasmatota; class Poseidoniia; order Poseidoniales; family Thalassarchaeaceae; genus MGIIb-O5. The sequence goes on along the minus strand of DAPJ01000002.1, from coordinate 7,529 downwards.
CTCCCTCCAAGGGCAATCGTCAGAAGAGGGCTCAGAGGAAGTCCTTCAGACAGAAGTCCGGTGGGCAAAGGAAGAAGAAGTTCGGTAGGAAGTGATTCACTGTTTTCGATAGAAGCGGGAGTTCCCGACGTCGATACATACCTACAGCTACGCGAGAAGGCTGGAATGAGGAGCAGAACGATTCAAGGAGCCACCAAGGGACTAGGTTCAGAGCTCTTCTCTGTCATTCTGAGAGTGAGCGAGTCTGGGGAGGCAGTAGGAATGGGCCGGGTAGTCGGAGACGGGGGGACGGTCTTCCACATCTGCGATATGGCAGTTGACGAGAAGTGGCAGGGGAAAGGAGGCGGGACCATGATAATGGACTCCCTGATGGAGTATATCGTCAAGGAGGCATCCCCGCTTTCATACATCAACCTCATGGCTGATGTCGACGGCTTCTATGAGAGGTGGGGATTCAAGCCCACCATTCCAAACTCCAGAGGAATGTTCCTGAGGATCTCGGATAGTTAAGTTCCTTTTAGCACCAGATAAGTAGCATGACCGCGTCCGTTGGCCATGGAAACGGGATTAGCCGGCAAGGTGGTGCTCGTCACTGGCGGAGCCGGTGGCATCGGGCAGTCCATTTGCAGAGCGTTCTCCTCCGAGGGAGCTAGGGTCGTCGTTCACTACCACGAGTCCGAGGAGTCGGCGATAGAGCTGGCCGAGGAGCTCGGGGGAGTGGCTATGGGCGCTGATCTCAGAGACCCCTTAGCGGCATCTGGATTGATCTCGGATGTAATCGCTGAGCTTGGCTCGCTGGACGTTTGCATAGCTAACGCTGGCAACTACCCGCCTGTCTCTAAGCCCCTATGGGAGATCGAGCCAGTCAGGTGGTCAGAGACCATGGCTTCTAACCTCGGAGTGACTGTGAACACGGCCCGCTCATTCCTGTCTCACGCCTCCAAGGCGAAAGCTGGATCGATGGTAATGGTGGGTTCGACTGCTGGGATCTACGGGGAGTCTGGGCACTCCGACTATGCGGCGGCCAAGGGAGCCATCACTTCCGGCTTATTGATGTCCGTCAAGAATGACGTCTCAGATCTGGGAGGGGTGAGGGTTAATTCTGTGGCTCCCGGGTGGACTGTGACACCGAAAAAGCTGGAGCAGGGCGTTGATGACGAGATGGTCGAGAGAGCCACTGCGACTATGTCTCTCAAGAAGCTAGCAACCCCAGAGGACGTCGCCAGAGTCGTTGTCATGCTCTCATCCGACAGCATATCAGGCCACATCACCGGTCAGGTCATCGAAGTGGCAGGCGGGATGGAAGGGCGTCTGATACCCTAGCTATTGAGCCACTCGGCCAAGTGAGGCATTACCTCGGACGACTTCGTTATCACACCCATGTGCCCACCAGGGACATACTCCACCCTGGCATCAGGGAGCACCCTGGAGAGCAGGGAGCAGGCCTCGAACTGGTGTGGCGGCGTTTCATCGCTGAGGGTGATCAGGATCGGATTTTTGATTCCAGCATAGAACGAGGGAGGGGTCCTGTCATAGCACAGCATCCTGACCTCACTGAGTATCTTCGGCTGTAGCTCCCTCCACATATCCCTGCGGATGTCCAACATGGAGTCCCAGGCACCTTGGACGTTCCAGTAGTCGACGAAGTCCCTCAGGAAGTCCTCTGGCTCCAGTCCCTCCGTGAAGAATGTCTCGACCACCTCCCCGAACTCGTTCTTGAGGTCCTCCCTGTCCGTGTGCTGCAGGCACCCCCAGACGGTCGGCTCATGGAACGCCATCCTCCTTATCTTGTCTGGGTGATTGACAGCTAGCATCAGTCCGATGAAGCCTCCATATGAGTGCCCGAGAATATCGACTTGTCCGTCCTCCCTCAGCAGTAGACTCTCTGCGGCGAGGTAGTCCGTCCACGAATCTATGTCCCCTTCGCCCTTCCAATTCCCGGACCTGGGGTAGCACAAGTAGTGGGGGCATACGATCCTCCTGCCCTCAATCAGAGGTAGCATATCTCTCCATTGCCTTGAGTCGAGACCGGTACTACAGAGCATCAGAACAGTGGGCTGTTCTCCTTCAATCTCGAGATAGTGGAAATTGTGTCCATTGACATCGATATTTGGCATTATGCGTCGACCTCGTTAACCTCTTTGGAGAATCTGCTCATGAAATCCCACATTATCTGATGAGTATCGTACAGGCCTTGATTGCCTGTACAGGTCCAAATGAAATCATATGGCACACCATCGCATATGTCATTCACATAGAGATTGTGCCCCCCACCGTGAGAAGTGAGCAGCACGACCTCAGTGCCATTCTCACATGAGGTGAAACTCTGGATGCTGTATACTGCCCCCGGCTGGTTTGAATCAGGCAAAAATCCCTCACAGTCATTGTAGTTAGCCCAATCGTAGAGATTCTCATGAGCTCCGTTCTGGACTGCCTCTATGGTCCTAGCATCTTCCTCAAACAATGTCAACCTTCCTGAATTCGAGTATTGCGCAATCTCATCAAGGAAACCGTGCATCTCCATTACGGGGATAGGGGAATATGCAGAGTTGTCAGTAAAGCCTAGATACCCGGATGTACAAGCTACAGCGGCTATCAGATGGCTAGCTTCCAATGCCATTCGTTGTGACATTTGACATCCGTTGGACCATCCAGTGAAGTATACTCTATTTTCATCTACTGGGTACGTTGTAGTGATGTTCTCTACCAGCTCAATGAGGAATCCGGCATCATTTATTTCCTGAGCCTTGGCATCCCCACAGCAAACCCCTGCATTCCATGATTCTTGGTTTTCACCGAATGCGCCGCTGTTCGGAATAGCGAGCCCCTCTGGGTGGACCACTATTGCGCCTACCTGATCAGCCAATGATGTAATGCTGGTGTAGTTTCTCATCTCGAAAGACGATGCGGCCCATCCGTGAAGCTCGAAAATTATCGGTGATTTAACGGATAAATTGATGTTTTCAGGGAAATACGTCAGCCAGCATCGTTCCCATCCCTCAAACTCAAAACACTGGTAAGTATCAGAATCAGGAATAACCAGGTCGATATTGGCCTCCCCATCAGAGGCCTGTTCAACATCTTCCCGTACGCCAGTACAACCTGCTATAGTTGAGGAAAATAAAATCACTGTGAGGAGTATCGAGCAGGTTCTCCTCATGGTATTTTGAGGGAGCGGTGGCAAATTAATCTGACCCTGAATACCTTATCTCCAGACTGTGATGTACGTTTACCCTGTCTTGGCCGTCCTCAATTATCAAGTGGATCTCATGGACGGACAATGGTCCGAAGTGAAGTGTCTTCCAGAAACCTGTATCACCGTTCTCGATGTTCTCTCCCGCGGTCTGACAAACACCCTCTTGATTCACCACGTCCCATCTGATATCCACATCCCTCCCGTCGAAATCTATGATGCTGGGGTTCTGGACCGTGGAGTTCAGCAGGAAGTGGGAGGGTATGGGCCCCTCATTTCCAGGCGTTGAATCGAAGATGAACTCCTCAGGAGTCCCAGTGTCGTTCTCGTACCAGTCGATGTGCTGCTCTATCATCACCTCGATCACTTGATCAAGCCTGTGGCCGTCCTGGTCGATACCGAAGGCCGTGACGCTGTAGAGTCCGTGAACTGTGAACTCGACGACGATCTCCGTAGCGTCGACCGAGTCAGTGGTAATAGGCTCCCTATCGTCCCCCGGCACTACTCCGAAGGTGGAACCCTGCCCGTAATTGGCTGATTCCGAGAAGTCGAAGGTGATTACTGGGAACGAGCTGCTCTTCTGCATACCATCCTCGTACGAGGTCAGGATCATACCATACTGGGAGTCTGCCTCTACATTGAGATCGAAGCCGGAGGAGTCGTCACTGGCTAGACCCATGCATCCTGAAAGCAGTACGAATGGCACAACCAGGACTAATGATGAAAGCATCGCGGACACGGACCTTGGCCTTCCCATGGCTGGAAGGACGAGGAATTCCAGATTAATGTGACTGCCCTCTGGTAGTGCCTTTCCATCCGTTTTTCATCTTCACTAAGAAGAATTCGTAACCATCGCTATATGTGAAACATAAAACGGTCAGACATGGCTATCGGAGATATCGTCGGAGAAATTCTCTTCGAAATTATTGCTTTGATAATTTTTCATGTGCTGTTTGAGATAGCTGTTCAAATTCTGATGGGGGTATTCGGACTCTCACGCTCGGAGGCAGAGGGTTCGGCATTTGGATTCCTTATCGTAGTCTTATTCTCCATGATAGCACTCACAGTATACAGGAGGAAGAAGCTCGGGAAGGCAGTGGTCCTGGACACCGATGGAGATGGCATAATTTCAGCGGAGGAGGAGGCCGCCGCCTTCGGTATCGAGGAAGGGGAGTGGTGGGAGGAGGAGTGATGCCGGTCACGTGTTCTCGTGGTCCTCGAGCACTACCTTGCAATCCCTGCACCTGTATCGGCCGTTCCCCCTTCTGGCCCTAGGGTACCTGTTCCCACAGGACGGGCACACCCACAGCCACTTGGCGGACCTCTCGCGGAGGTGCAAGCCGAACCTCTCGCCCATCGACCTGGCCTCGGTATCGGGCCACAGGGACTCCAGCTCCCTGAACTCCCTTCCGTGGTCGGAGAGGCCGAGGGCGTGGAGGTACTCGTGGTACAGCAGGAAGTCTGCGTACCTCGACCACTCGTCGGTGAGGGCGTAGGGGTGGACGTCTATGCACCTGACGTCCGAGGGAGCCACCCCCTCCTTCTTCCTGACGCCCCTCCTGTACCTGCAGACGGCATGGAGCCTGGTGGCGTTCCTCCTGAGCAGACCGAGGGGGATGGCAGGGAGCTGTTCCACCGGGAGGTGGGAGATACCGGGGATGCCCCTCATCCGGGAGATCACACCGAGCCCCCTGGCACCCAGATCCATGGCACTGACTCGTGGAGACGCCCATCAACGTTGGTCATCTACATGCAAATCCATCAAGTACCGAATAGCCCCTGACCACATCATGAGCAGGAAGTACTTCGTGAAGTTCGTATCAGAGCCGAGAAATGACACAATCAAGACAATCGTAGGGGTAGCGTGCGCCGCTAGGGCCATCTCAGAGGGCCATGAGGTGAGCGTCTTCTTCGCGGCGGCCGGGACCCGCCTCCTGGAGCCTGCCTACATCGAGGAGCTGAACAAGGAGATGGGGGAAGACTCCACGGTGGTCTCGGACATGATGGGAACCATCACTGAGAATGCCACCCTCTACTGCTCGTTCGCGTCTGTGAAGGCGACTCTTGGGCATAGCGAGGGCGACGGCGCCCTGATCGTCCCCGATGACAAGATCAAGTGGAGCGGTCCACCAGGAGTCATAGAGCTAAGCTCGGCCTCCGAGGTCCAGCTCGTCTACTAGACACGGATAGAAATACCGAGCCTTCCCTCTGGAGCTCATGAGAGACGTCAGGAGAGACTACGGCAAGGGGAGCCCGATCGAGGTCAAGGACCTCGGCAACCCGCTGGACCTCCTATCGAGGTGGTTGCAGGACGCTATCGACGGCGGGGTGACCGAACCCAATGCGATGAACATCGCGACGGTGGATTCGAAGGGTAACCCCAGGAACAGGATGGTCCTACTGAAGTACCTCGAAGGCGACGACATAGGATTCTTCACTAACCTGAAGAGCGACAAGTCACTTGAGATTAGGGCTCACTCGATGGTATCAGCCACTATCTGGTGGCCCGAGATGGAGAGGCAGGTGAGGATCGAGGGAGCTGCGACCCAGATGGACAGAGAACTGGCGGAGGACTACCACGCCTCACGCCCCAGGAAGAGCAGGGTGGCGGCCTGGGCATCGGATCAGAGCCGTCCACTGGGATCAAGGGAGGAGCTGGAAGAGAGGTTTGACCAGTATGACTCAATGTTCGATGGTGAGGATATCCCGCTACCACCGTTCTGGGGTGGCTACACCATCAGAGCAGATAAAATCGAGTACTGGGAGGGAAGACCCAGCAGGATGCATGAGAGGGTCTCACTGTCCAGAGGGGATGACGGATGGGATATGACTAGGCTCTACCCCTAGTGAAATAAATTAGGTTGATTTCGGAGTGGGCGTTATGAATAGAAAAACTAAGGGGAATACTAACCTACCACTGATTGTAGCACTTACAGGCTCTTTTTTGGCATTGCTGGGACTATTCATTATAGACGCTATAGCTGAACCAGAGCCCTTCCCTGAGTTCGAGCTGGAGGACGGGTTGACGTCTCAGAGTGTCACTAAGGACGCGATGGTGGGTGAGGCTTGGGTCGCATACTTCTCCGCAACCTGGTGCACACACTGCCACCCCACCTTGGATTCCATCGACCTGGTTATACCCGATGACAGGTTACTTGTTTTCAACACAGAAGTTGCTGACAGTGACATGGTCGGCTGGAACGAGGATATGGAGGACTATCTGGAGAGGGACCTTGAGAGGCCATTCATACACGCACCTGATCTAGCTACAGAGCTTGAGGTGTTCGGGAGGCCGTATCTGATCTTCGTAGACGCAGAGGGAAACATACAGTCTGACCGAGAGGGGCTCTGGACTGACGCTAGCGAGATGGCAAAGGTGTGGGATGAGACTGTGTCTGCCTGAATCCTCTAATATGTACCAAGAGGAGGAACATCCAGACTTACCCTTAGCAATCTACTTCCAATATTTTTTCAGTAACTTTGAGATATATTCGACTTGGTTTGATGCATTCTTCAAACCCAGATTGAGTACCCTTGGAGCTACAATTCCGGCAATTAGAGCACCGGCGCTCAAGTAAGTTGCAAGTTGTGTAAAGTTATCTTCAGAGAGACTCTGTATGATCTTAGTCATGGTATCGGGATTTGTTTCTTTTTTTGCAGTCTCCAAATCGGATATCTCCCTCCTGAGTCTCTCAATCTCTTTCTGTTTATTCTCAGAGTCTTTTTTGGAATCCTCTACCTCGAGTCGAGCTTGCTTTAGTTGTCTCCTCTCTTCAAGAATTTCTCTGTAAGTGGCCTTATCTATATGTTTGTAAGGGGTCCCAATCATAGTGCCATTCCTATGTGTAGTTGCGTAACATTTTGATAAAGAATGAGAATCTCTGCCACATCTCGTGCAAAACAGCTTTTTCTTGGAGCGATTTCTGGTGGATTTGTTGGATTTTGCAGATTCTATCTTTTTCTTTAGTTTAGACCTAGTTGCTCTAGGCATTCTAACCATGCACCATGATCCGCCTCTTACATTAGAAATTCCATACTTAGCCATATATTCGAGGGTTATCTTGTCTTCATCCGATTCTTTGTGTCCCTCTTGAAAATATTGTATTTCATTATCCTTCACTGGAGGATACTTTTTCGTCCAAGCGGCACCCTTTCCATCGATATGCTGCCACACCCTAGTAACATTCTTCCTCGTCATACCAACGTAGTATTTCCCTCGGGAAAGATTCAGGACGTATATTGCGACCACGATAGTCCGAATAAACACCGGGAAATTAACATTCTGAGGTATTTATCTGATATATTGCCCCTACGGGGCATGCTTTGCGTTGAAATA
>DAPJ01000039.1 GCA_002502095.1 Euryarchaeota archaeon UBA62 | reverse complement strand
CTCCGAGAACCATGCCACTATCTCGTTATGATTCATCTCCGGCACCTCAGAGTGCTTGGCGAATGCTTCAGAGTTCTCATTAATCTGACAAGTCAGTCTGTAAGCCGCCGCACTAAGTTCCCTAGGGCAAATTATGCCGATCTCAGAGTCTACAAGATTTCTGGCCAGTGCCTCTGACATTCCATCTCCTGAGATGATGTCTAGCTTTCTTGAAGAGTCTCGGATTCTTTCAATCATCGATTTGAGTTCTTGCTCCTTTGGACGAGCCAGTATTCCCATTGACCAGCAGACTGCCAATTGGGCCCCTAGTATATGGCCAAATGCAGATCGAGGCATTTGCCCCTTGGGAATTGCAATAGACACAGATTCTTCATGACCATCCAAGATTCTGGTCAGTTCCCCTCCAGATGATATCCCCACCACGGTTCCACCAGAATCTATGGCCTTCATTACGCCATCAATAGTCTCCTCAGTGTCTCCAGAGTATGAGGTGGCGACAACCAGCCAGTCTGGCCCCCACCATCGAGGTAGCCCATAGCCCCCCCATACAACGAATGGCAACCCTCCCTCTTCATCCGAGATGGTCTTGAGGAATCTTCCAGCTGAACCTGAACCGCCCATTCCAATGAATATCACTCCAGTCCAGTCTAGGTCTGATTCAAGTCCTGTCTCCGAAGAAATGGCCTTCTCTAAATCATCCACGAAACCCCGGGTTAGGCCACACATATCTTCAGTATCCAGAGACTCAGCTAGCTCCTCGATTGTTTGTCCCGACATTGGCTTACTTCCTCCCTGAGGGCACTGCTAGCCATACTCCCTGTATGAAACCAATGCGTATTGACTTCGATTCGGGGTCATCATCATACGGTAACGCTACAGTGACTACCTTGTAGTCTGTAGGGTCGAGGACCTCCACTGCCGAACTATCCCTATTCAATATGTCAACAACAAACTGTTCACTTCTCGGACATATTACAACAGAGCCTTCCATATCCCTCCATGTTGCGCCTGATCTCTCGAATCTATCCATTTTCTTCAGAATAGGCCCATCCTTCTGCCAACTTTCAACTATCCATAGATTCTTTCTGAATCTGATGACATCTCCCAAGCCATATGCAGGTTTTCTGTAGCTGAGTGTCAGTCTAGAAACCTCGATTCCATCGTTAGCACCAACTACTGTAGAGGTTTCCTTGACTGTACCCCCGAACTTCTTGACTAAGTTTCTGGACCATCTCCTTGCCATGGCCTTTGACCCTAACTTCAGATCCCACCCTCCTGTTACCGCCCCCTCTTCTGAGATGAAGAACATAGGGTCAGCCTCCATCTCAGAAAGCATCTCATCGAGAGTTTCTCGTAATGACTTGAGCTCTGTTTCGGACAGCCTCCTACCGGCTGATCTGAGTTGCATTACTGCCTCGAAATATGAACCTGCCTTGCGTGTGCATGTTGGACAAACTGCATTACTGGTCTGCAGAAGTACCTCATGGTTATCTGAGAATTCATATCCTTCGATAATACCAGAGACATCCACATGCAACCTACTGGTTCTGTCGTCTATCTCCTCGACTGCGAACTCCACTGAGACTTGCTTTGCCCTATCCTCGACACCGAGGCTAGCCCTGATCCTCAAATCCGCTAGATCGTTGGAGTCGATTACTGACCATCGTCCACGAATCTCATGAAAACCACATTTGGAGCATCTATCTTGTTGGATCCTCTCAGGCATGACGGATAGGCTAGTTCTATCTCTCAAACAAGATTCACACATTCTATCTGTGGTCAAGGGTGGAGATGCGCCACAGACTATGCAGAATTCGCCGTCAGACATGTCTCTCCCATCAAATGCGTCCATACTCACAGTTAGAAGGGTTCCCAATGACTTATGATGTCTGATTAGTCATCATTCTTCGGAATCAGATGAAAAAATCTCCAGTTGGGCACTTAATTCCACTATTCTTGACCTTAAGTGATTAACATAGTACGCGAGAATGAAAGATAGTATTGTGTAGGCGACAATCATTTCAGAAGTTCCTGTCATATTCATGGCCCCCCATCAAGTTCCGTCTTACTCTGTTCTAATCTATCTTCCATTCGGATAACCTCGTTACTTAGCATTGCCAGTCCAACAAATAGAATCAGGAATGAGATGAAGCCCATCATTAGTACTGTCCTGATAGCAGGATCTAAGCCCGTCTCCTCTCCGTTCACTAAGACTATCCCTGGATGTCTCTTCTGGTACCATGTCGTTGCCAGTGCAGTAATTGGGACTAGTGCAAATCCGAATAGTCCCACTGCGGCGAGAGTGTCTCTGGTTTCCTGGCCATCGGGTTGAGATCTTCTAGATAGGACTAGGAATAGTGCTACACCCGTCAGTAAGGCGAAAGTATTGAGGCGAAGATCTCCCCAATCCCAAGGGACGCCCCACTCTGCGGATCCCCAAATCGGTCCTGAGGTGATTACCCCGAGACCGAAAAGCAATCCGAGGTCTGAGCCGGTAGAGAACCACCTCCATCCCCAATCAGACCTATCCTTGTACCATGCCACTGCCCCTATGAACAACATGCAGAATGCTAGGAATGAAGACCATGCGAAGGGCACGTGCCAGTACAATATCCTGTAAGCTTCTGGAGCGTTGAATGCTGTTGAGTCCACCATGGGCGCGTAGTATACCCCCATCAAAGCCGTGGCGACTGCGCCCGAAATCCCTAGTGCCGTGAGGCCGATCCCTATTCTCACCGATGAAGGAGGATTGGTGTCGAGCATGCCCCTTCGAGAGGCTCCCTAGTGAAGAATGCTATTCCCTATGCATCAGGAATAATAACAGCCACTGCCCAGACCATAGCAGAAATAATACTGGCAATAATTATCGATGCCAGCGGGCTTCCTATGGAGATCTCGGAGGACATGCCGACTTCCATGATTACGGACAATGCATCGACCAGTTCCATGAATGGCCAAATTAATACTATCAGAAGTAGTGATGCAGCCGCCGCGCCTGACCTCCTTAGATCTGAAACCAGAAGGTGTAGAGCAGTAGCTGCACAAGAAATATCAATTATTACGAGCGATGGGAGCCAGAGCCACCTCAATATCTCCTCAGAGCTACCAACTGGCAAAGAGCCTTCCAATACAAACCATGAGAGATATGTTAGAGGAAGCGGCAGAAGTATGGATGATGCCATTATGGATGTTGCTGGACGGAATTGTGGACCACAAACTGCTGACCACCATTTCCCGCATTCTTCCTCTGAGAGTCTACGAATCATGGCAGGGGAAATAACTGCGGAGATGAATGCTGGAGTGAGAATTAGAGCCGCGGCCAGATGGTT
>DAPJ01000006.1 GCA_002502095.1 Euryarchaeota archaeon UBA62 | reverse complement strand
AGCGCATCCTTCGGATTCTTCCCATGGGTTAGCTTGGAGACCAATCTGACCTACTACGGATCTGATGGAATAGGCACTGGCGACTTCTCAGTTTACAAGATGAGCACTGCTGGAGAGACCAAAGGCCAGAGACTTGCCCAGGGTTACATCAACTCTGATGGCGATGGCCTATGCGACTATGACTACGACTCAAGTGGTGCATTCATTGGGTACGATCTTCCTTGTGAGGAAGGTCAAGTGTACGGTATGACCGAGCACTTAACTTGGAGGGCCCCTCACAGAGAGGACGGTTCACTAGGTCTGCTTTCTGACCACGCCGGAAATACTGATACATCGCTGATGGGGACTATTGGCGGAGTATCAGCTCCACTGGCAAGTCCCAGTGACCCGTTCTTGGTTAACGTCGCAGGATACGCCATTGCAACTTCTGAAGTTGGCGATGATGTTGACTTCAAAGGAATCCCTATGGTAGAGCACAGTGTTAGCTTGGATCCAGCCAATACACAAATCCAAGGAAAAATCCTAGGAGCGGGAAATTGGGTGGATGCGCTCCCGGGGGCATTGCCCGTTTACCTTGGTGCGGACATTGACATGAAGGTCGAGCCGATCTCCAATGCAGTGATGTATGGAAAGGCGAAAGTGACCTTCCATCTGGATATGAGAGGAACTGGCTCATCTGATCCTGTCATAGGAGTAGATACGATGCCAGTGTTCGAGATTCACACTTACAGTGAGATAGGTGATGAGGATGCTTCTGACTTCAATGCGCAGGTCACCGATAACATGGGACCATTTGGATGGACCAACTTCGGTGGCAGTGTCGGCGGAATCCTGCTAGTGATTTCAGTCGTACAGGCTTTGTTCTACGTAATCGGAATCGGATTGATGGCATATGGCGGACTAGTCATGAAGGACGAAGACGAAGAATCCCTGATTGTGGAAGAAGAGGAATAATTACCCACTGTTGCTGATATTTGGCACGAAGGGTTTGAACCCCCTCGTATGAACGGAGTGCCATGCAAGCAGGCCGGAGAGGTTTTTCCCTACTCGTTCTCCTATCCCTGATGCTCTGGTCTTCCAGTGGCATGGCATCTCCAGGAAAGGAAGATGCGGGTGTTGGGTCAGCGGTTTGCGAATCAATATGCATTAGCGAGGTAATGCCCAATGCTGATGGCCCGGACCAAGGAATGTTTCCCCAGGGGGAATGGGTCGAGCTAGTTAACTCCGGAGACTCTGATGTGAATCTGTATGGTTGGGCGATTGTTGACATTGGAGGTTGGTACCATCCCATCAATGAGCAGAGCTGGGTAGGTTTTGATGCCTTGGCGTCTCCTTATGTCCTTAGATCTGGAGGGTATGCCATAATAGCAGAGAATGAGATTGGTACACTGAGGCTAAATAACGCTGGGGAAACAGTGTACTTAGTTGATGATGGCAACCAGACGGTTGACGAGATCGTAACAGGATCGGCCTCCAATGGAATATCCAAAATAGCAGATCCGTCTGATACGGGCGGAACATGGGTTGACTCAATCGAGCCCAGCCCGGGGAATGCGAACCCTGGCGAGGGCGACGGAGATGAGCCAGTAGATATCGAAGCCTCATGGTGGGATGGGGAGTTTGATGTCAAATTCACCAGAATCATGCCCGGCGAGGTACCGAATAGGAACAATGACTGGTTTGAAATTACAAATATCGGAGACGAGGCGGTTAATCTGGAAGGTTGGAATATTACGAGAGTGAGCTCCTCGGGGGAGTTCCATTCAACAATAAAATCATTGGAGATGATGCCTGGCTCTTCAGTTGTCATTTCTGAAAATCCATACAACCTGCTACTAGATGGGGGGATAGTGGCACTAGATGCAAATCAGATTCTGACGGCCTCACCATGGCTGGTAAATTCAGGTGGCTCACTTATCCTAGCTGAGCCCAATGGGACTGCTATCGACTCGATAGTATATGGAAATGGAATTGCTGGGATTGATGGTTGGACCGGTCCTGCCATATCGGTACCCGGCGATGGATCACCAGGATTGATTCTTATGAGGGGGCTGGGATGCGGAGAGTACCCGGATACCGACACAGGATCTGACTGGGAGCAGAGATGGATTAGGATTGGAGCCTCCACATTCTGTGATGGAGGAGATTTCCTCACTGAGCAGGACTCAACTGCGGTCGCTTCTATTGGTCCTGAATCGACATATAATGACCTAAGAAACTGGATAGATACCGCGCAAAGCGAGTTGCATCTACATGTGTATCAATTCATGAGTGCAGAATTGACTAGTGCGGTTATAGACGCCATAGACAGGGACGTGGATGTAACACTACTGTTGGAGGATGGAATCCTAGATGGGGCTAGTACGGTCGATAACCAGAGAGGTCATGCTCAGGCTGTTCATGATGCTGGAGGACTGGTCCTCTGGATGGAGGATCCTTCTCAGATAAGTTCGCCCTACAGATACATCCACAGCAAGGTTGCAGTGAAAGATTCTGAAAGTGTGTGGATCTCGTCTGGCAATTGGAAGGAAACCAGCGCTCCAGTAGACCAAACAGGAAATCGTGAATGGTCCCTAATTGTGAACTCAATCGACTTGGCAAACTTGGTACTCTCGAGAATGGAATGGGATGAGAATCAGAACAGTCTCCATATCTCAGCTCATCAGTCGAGGCATTCACCCTCTTCTGAGTGGACTATGGATTCAGCCCATAATGCCACCTCACAGAATACTCCTGAGTCGATTGCTGGGCCATTCGATGGGAAGCTGATAACTTGTCCAGACGATTGTGTCGCGTCAACAGTACAGATGATCTCATCTGCAGAGTCCTCCATCGATCTTTCTGTGCAATATCTCGATTTGGACTGGTACTGGGGCTTCGGTGAGAACCCCCTGATTGAGGCATTACATGAAGCGGCCATCAGAGGAGTACAGATTCGACTTATCCTGAACGGATTTTATGCCGAGTGGGATGATGAAATAAGAGACACTATTCACCTGTTCAATACAGACTGGAACGGGACACAAGGTTTGGATGCCACTGCCAGACTGATGTCAACATCAGAAAATATCTCCAAACTCCACAACAAGGGAGCGATAATAGATGGTTCTAGCGTCCTTGTCGGAAGTATGAATTGGGGATCAAGTGCAGCCCTCAGGAATAGAGAGATGGGGATACTGATTAACAATGAAGAGCTTGCTTCAGTATATCTTTCGTCCTTTGATTCGGATTGGGGGAGGATGGATTCCAGTACAGACTCCGACGGTGATTTGATGCCTGACTTTTGGGAGGATCTTTACGGATTGAACCGTCACTCGGCGGCGGTAATAGGGACTGCATTGAGCGAGCAGTCAATGGACCCCGATTCCGATGGTCTGAACAACTTGAATGAGTACCTACTCGGTGGAAATCCCCTAGAAGTGGACACAGATGGGGACTGTATTTTCGATGGTAATGAGGAGGCTTTCGCTCAGAGTGTACTTCGATCGCCCAATATTGCAATGCTATCTGGAGATGTCGACGAGAATGGAATTCCTGACGGGGAGCAATGGGGCTGTGATGAGATTATTTCGACGGAGCCTGTAGAAAATGAGACCGAAGAAGGGCCTGATGAGGAAACTGATGAGGAAGATGATGAAGAGGGCTTTCTAGATATCAGGGAAGACGCGATGTCGCGTCCTGGAGCTAGCCTTCTGTTCGGCTTGATGGCTTTGTCAGCGGTGGCCCTGTTGATTTCTTCATGGACCTCATTAAGGAGGCCCAGGAGTGCGACCGATGAGATTCTGATAGATGACTCGGGATACAGATTTGACGATTCCGGATCAAAATTAGCAATTCTGAAAGGAACTAGCTTCGATAGCGATTCGGCCGATTCACGATCCCTCACCAGAGGCAAGGATGATGGCTTCCACGGCGACATTGTCCTTGACGGATTTGGATTCGATAGAGACAAAACCACCAGGGATGAAATCCAGTGGAGGCTTGACTCTGGGCAGACGATGGAAGAGATTAGGAAAGATCTCGGAGAGGAAGAGTGATGGCAATATCTATCGGAGATTTCATCGAAGGGGTAACTGACGGAAGTCTGTCGGATGATGAGATAATCGCATGGTTGAAAGACGTCTATGAAAATGGCATGAGTATCTCGGAAGTCACGGAGTTGACATTGGGAATGAGAGATTCTGGGAAGACTCTGAATTGGGACGACAATACGAAAGTAGTTGATAAGCACTCAACCGGAGGGGTGGGGGACAAAGTATCTATTGCCCTAGCTCCAGCTTTGGCGGCCTGCGGACTTAGCGTCCCCATGATATCTGGAAGGAGCTTGGGCCACACGGGAGGAACTCTGGATAAGCTAGAATCCATTCCTGGATTCAATACCGATATCGGCGTCGAGGAATTCATGCATCAGGTCGATGAGATAGGACTAGCAATTGTCAGCCAGAAGAGTGATTTGGTACCTGCCGACAAACGTCTCTACTCACTCAGGGACGTCACAGGAACAGTAGCCTCGATCCCCCTGATTACGTCATCAATTGTATCCAAGAAAGCGGCTGAAGGAATTTCCTCCCTAGTACTTGACGTGAAATTCGGAAGAGGGGCATTCATGGAGGACATTGAGTCTGCTAGAGTTCTTTCAGAGTCCATGGTTGGAGTCTCGAATGGATTGGGGGTGTCGACGATTGCCGTACTATCTTCTATGAATCAGCCGATCGGATACAGTGTTGGAAATTCTCTGGAGATTCTGGAGAGTGTCGAAACATTACTTGGCAGAGGACCGGCTGATCTAGAGGAGTTAGTTTGCGTATTAGGAGGATTACTTCTGGAATCTTCTGGATATTCAAAAGACTTCGAGGAGGGTGCGGCGAAGATACTGGATAGCTTGTATGATGGTTCTGCGTTTGGGAAATTCATCGAAATGGTAGCCTCACAGGGAGGGGATCCACGTGTGTTTGAAAGTGAAGTCTCACTCCTAGAAGGATTGGGAATACTTGATCAGACACTGAAATCAGACTCTTTAGAAGCAAATAAAGATGCATGGATAGCGGATATTGATGCTATGGCCATTGCCGAGATATGTCTTGAAATGGGAGCTGGTAGACTAAATCTCGGAGATAAGATAGACCATCAGGTAGGCGTTGTCATGGAAGTCCAAGTAGGGGACACTGTCGAAATCGGGGACATTTTAGCAACAGTGTATCATCGTGGAGAAAGGATAGGTCCACTTCTAGAGAGGCTAGGGGCGGCCTTCTCATTTTCTGATTCTGAGCCAGATGTGACTTCAAGAATTGCTGAGGTCATCAGATGAGACTCTCCCATATCGATAGGATAAGGGCAATTGCAGTATTATGCATGGTAGAGGTACACACAGCCGCCATAATCCCCCCGAAAGGGATGTCCGTGGGCGACCCTGCTGCATTTGTTGCCGCCGCGTTCGGAGGAATGGCTGCTCCATTGTTCGTGATGATATCTGGATGGGGGATATACATGAGTGCCTCAAGAAGGATGGGGGATGGGCTCACCGGTGCAGATGACTGGGCATCATGGATGGTTCCCCGGGTTGCATTACTTGCTTCCTGTCAAATTCTGGTGAATCTGCTATTAAATGTAGACAGAGGAGGAAGGTTCGAAGTAATTACTCCTGGCGTACTAACCCTGCTTGCAATCGCGACGATACTGGCTCCGGTACTAATTAGGCTGGGGATGGAAATTAGGATAGGGCTGCTCTTAGTACTGATTTCTTCTCCCTTGATTCTTGGAGATGCCTCAGGATTGGACTGGACCTGGTGGGATAGAGTTGCCTCGGATGGTATATCAGAATGGGTATCGAGGCTTCTTTGGAATGGGACCTATCCCGCTGTTCCTTGGATCTTCTACATTCTTCTGGGAACATTGGTTTACGATCTAAGTGATAGGCGAAAAACTAGAGAACGAATCATCGCCATTGGCCTGATTTCGACGGCAGTTACTTTCCTAATTTCTGAGAGTGAAGGAGTCCCTTGGGCACTGACCGAGGGGGAAGCAATTCTGACATTCTTTCCTGCCAGTACCTCATTTCTGGTTGTTTCAGGTACCTTCGCGCTTCTAGCCCATAGAATCATGGAAGGTTCAGAGAGCTCTGGAGGTGAGCCTTGGGGCGGAGATAGTCTTTCATTCCTCGAACCACTTGGAAGAATTACTCTGACGGTTTATGTCTTGCACTTTGCAGTTCTGGGTGCAGTTGCGTATGCCATGCAAGGGGAGCCTCGGCTGGGGCTGTTTCCTGCTTTCGCAATTACTATTGGCCATACATTGATTTGGATTCCCTTGGCGAAAGCACATCAAGAATTCATTCCTGAAATCTCCCTCGAGGGATTATTGAGAAAAATGAGTCAGTCATCGAGATAATCTGTAGTCCATGAAATTGGGCCAAACCATACCGATCCTTCCTCGTTCGTAGCTTGAATTCTACCGTAATATGTCGCCCCGCAACATGTTAGTCCCGATACTGTTTGAGAGTGGTTGCCGATAGTTGTACCACCGAAACCGGCACTGCCTTCCCAACCAGATGTCTGGTTCCCCATATCCGCCATACCGTAGTAGAACGTGAGTGTAGTATTTGTCCCATTATCATAAGTCTCCCAATAGATTGTGGTAGATGTGGCGCCAGAGGGATCGGGCGAAGAGATATTCCGAATAATGGCATCATAAACGAAGAATTCCCCCCTGAGAGGGTCATCTATCCATACTGGCAGATGAGCTAGCGAATCGAATGTGTTCGGGGTTAGTGGGAATCCCCAAGCGTCGTGATAAGGTGCTAAGTTGTGGCCTGTAGCGTTAGAGAGATGTAATACCCATGCGTTGAACTCTTCGTCATCGGTAGACGGCACCTCTGAGGCAGGGAGGGTGTAATACACTGTCAATGCCTCCGTTATAGGGCTCCAATCCCATTCCTCCTTGATCAGGATGTATGTGTCTAGAGCGGTCCAAACAGACCAGTTGGATATGTTTGAGCCGTCATTAAAGTAAGAATGCATCCTATTTGCCCTCTGTTCCGGATCTACTGCACTGTGTCCTTGGATACCGACTAGTTCCTCCATAAGGTAAACGCTAGCGAAGTTGCAACCTGTTTCGGTGGTCCCTGGGAGGGTAGATGGCATCCATTGGTGGTTATGACCCAACTCATGGAACATCCCCCAATCACCATTCTCGCTCATGTGAGAAAGGTTGACCACCCCTTCTACACTTAGATCGTGTGCCATGAATGGGTATCCCGAGTGCATCCATCCAGCGGAAATTTGGACATCAAAAACCGCCCTCTCTACTCTTGGCCATGGCTCATAACCATACAACTCATGTTCCATTGAGAGGGCTTCGTCCCACCATTCCATTAGAGCGGTTGGATTGTTCAATTCCCTTATCTCATAACTAGGCACTGTCATGATGAAATTATTGGAAACTAACTCTGTCCAAGGAGCTGGATTATCTCTCTGAGAGTATATCCACTCAAAGTCGGATGTCTCATTGAGGACGAACATTGGAGCCATTACTGCGCCAGAGATGGTGACATTGAACTCTCCAAATTCTGAACCGGCGGGAATAGCAACATAAATTGGCCCACCAAACGCATTTCCTACATCTGATTCAGATGTACATTCGTCAAATTCATCGCATATGAGAGACGTGGTTGTGTTATCTATCCACCAGTACCTGTGAATCTTGGAGTGCCTCTTAATCACGTCCTTCCCCCACAAACCATCCGTATGTGCGCCGATCAGTATCCAGAACCCCAATTCGGAAGCTTCTGGGCTAACTGAAACTGAGATTACCTCCCCTGGAGGCGCATAGAGTCCTGTGGACATCCTAATACTGCTTCTTGCACCCGAATAACCAAAATTCGAGGGGAGTCCGGATTGATTTCCATCAATGGAAACTGTATGAGAAATCCTAGAAGCATTTGAGGGGACTTCCCCGGGAAACTCAGTATGGCTGGGATGGGCGGGTAAATCACTGGCATTGAGGCCCTGAGTGAGGGCTTCTTCCAATCTAAGAATGACGTCGGCAACTGGATCTTCTCCCAAGTCATGGCCCGTTGAGCTCCATAATGTGCTGTATTGAATCACTGTCCATCCAGTGGAATTTACCAATTCCCTCAAAGGCGTCCAGAACTCCAGGAAGTCAAGAGGGACGATTACAGTGCAGTCTGAAATTGATGAGTATGCGATTGCTGCTTCCTCTGCGGATAGTTCGATTCCCTCTACCCTATCAGCATAAATCCCTTGAATTGCATTTTGTGGGGTGTGATATCTATTGGGGATTTCAAAATCTATGTCATTGTAGCCCCAATTTGAGGACACCATCAAACCAGTTGTCTGGGATATCTTGTTTCCAGGGTAGTTGTGAGGCACATCACTGTTTGAGTAAGACCAGTACCATGCATGACCGCCCATAATCAAACCCCCCCCATCGAGCAGGAACTGCTCTATAGCCGAGTTATCCTCATCATCGTGCCCATTCCAGAACTCATCGATCAGGCAATCCACTTGCGATAGGTCGTCTGGCGTAACTGAAAGATATACTGTGTGGCCCTCGGACTGGAGTTCGTCTTCCCAGTGATCGAATCCAGCCCCGTAGGCTAGGCCGACGTTTGCATCCTCTCCACAGACCCATTCCACTGCTCTGAAGTTAAATTCGTGGTTCTGTGTGACCCAACTCTCGTGTCCGAGGCCGATCATCTTACCTCTGCCCACGTGACTGGCGGAAACTACTGTGGAGTCGGCCGAGTCTCTCCCTAGAGGGAATGACCATTTTCCTATGGGTAAAATATGTGATGACCACCCTCCCCAATCTGCATCTTCGAGACCGTTTAGCAACTCATTCTGATCGGCCCTCAAGTCATGAACAGCAATCCATATGTTCAGCCCGACCGATCCACCTGTATTATTGGCCCAGATAGTATACTGTTGCCAATCTGATCTCTCCGTTGGGGTTCCCGAAATTGTACCATTATTGAGTAGCGCAATACCCTCTGGTAGTGAAGGGGAAGCTTCCCAAGTATCGATATTAGGGCCATCGTTATTCACTGGAATATTGATGGTTTCGTTAGACTTCAGTGCAAATTCACTATCGGTCCAGTGAATGGCATCGGGAGGCATGCTGGTAATCCTGAATCGAATTTCCGTAGTGGTCGAGCCTCCTGAATTATTGGCCCAAATCCTATGGTTGGTCCATGGTTGCAATAAAGTCGAGTTACCAGTTATTGACCCTGTTCCTGAATCGAAAGAGAAGCCCTCGGGCAGACTTGGACTTATCTCCCACGTGGAAGGGCTTCCGCCCTCTATGTATGGAAGCACCACACCAGTTCCTTCGCCAATTCTAAGATCGAACTCAGAAGGCACGTAAATCAGCCCTGAAGGGGACTCCTCGGAGATCTGAATCAGTATATTGACTGATGATGACCCACCAGTATTGTAAGCAGTTACTGTGTACTGCAATACTTGTTGTGTATGAAGCGGTGACCCTTTGATTGAGCCATCTGACTGGTCAATGTATAAGCCCTCGGGGAGGGATGGGGACACTGTCCAAGTGAGGTTTCCCCCTCCGTCTACATTAGGAGTAGTGGATACTTCGTCTCCAACCAACCAAAAGAACGGGTGTTCTGGATAATGGACATAGCTAGGCGACTCATGAAGTGTGATGATTCGTATATCCGTGGATGCACCTCCGCCAATATTCAAGGCGGTAACTGTGTGGTTTGAATCACCTAATGAGACGGGGGTTCCTTCTATCGAACCATCCTCCAGAATCTGGAAACCATCTGGCAGCGATGGCTCAACAACCCACGATTCTGCATCCCCTCCACGGACCAATGGGGCATATAGCTCGCAATACTCGCCTATCTCGCAAGACAATGCCTCAACCTGATACTGGACGGAGTAAGGCCCTGGGGCGACTACCACAATTTCAATTATCGAATTTGAATGGCCGGCAGCGTTCGAAGCAATTATGGTATATTCGGCCACAATTGTCTGTGATTTGGGAGTTCCACTGATTACCCCTGTTTGTCGATTTAGTGACAGGCCATCGGGAAGACTTGGGGTCACCAACCAATTTTGAGGGCCGTCTCCATTGAAACTGGGAGTCAGGGGTTGAATCTCGACACCAGATATGGCAGTAATTTCCTCAACCCCATAGGAAAGCGACGATGGCATAATCATGGATCTGCAGTAGTCTCCAGTGAAAATCTGCAGGGGAGTACAGTCGTCCTCAGTAATCACTGGGATGAAGCAGTCCTGATGGGACGGCTCTTCCTGACAATCGATGACGATTGGTTCATCATCCTGATCAAAAAGGCCCAAGCATCCAGATGCCAGCATCAAAAAAGCCAGCATCAAAGCGGAAGCTCGCTTGCTGCGCATACACTCCGATAAAGGGAGGACATGAATAAGTTGTCATATTCCAGGATATGCTGGCCCTTCCTCGAAGCAGTACCTTACAGTTTGGAATTCGGACTTGAAAATTGAGATTTCGGATCTTACGGTCGAGGGGTCCTCCTTGTTTATCAGGGCCCTTGCGAAAAAGCGTGCCACGTCCTGCATCTCATCGACACCCATGCCGACACGAGTCAGTTCTGGGACGCCTAGCCTCAGACCGCTGGGCCCGGACATTGCCTTAGTATCCCCAGGTAGCATATTCATGTTGGTAATTATTCCACAGTCCTCGAGAGTCTGGGCCGCCCTCATCCCGGAACCCGAATCTGGACCGCCATGCCGAGTCAAGACCTGGTGGCTCTCTGTGAATCCTCTTTCCTCGGCGATGACGTCGAATCCCTCTGAAGAAAGTGCGGCGCCTAGAGCTTTTGCATTCTTCACTATGTCACTGGCGTACTCTGATCCAAACTGTTCGAATTCAGCTAATGCCACAGCCTTACCAGCCACATGATGTAAGTGATATGAAGAGCAGACTCCGGGGAAGATTGAGTTATTCAGCCTCTTGTGTAGGGTGGCATCATCGGAGTCTGAGAGAAGAAAACCTCCCTGTGGCCCGGGAAACGTTTTGTGACTACTTCCAGTCATCACATCTGCACCCTCCCTTAGAGGATCCTGGAAAACACCTCCTGCGATTAGCCCCAACACGTGAGCACCGTCATACATCACCATCGATCCAACTTCATGGGCGGCGTCTGACAATTCCCTCAGAGGAGTGGGGAATAGGAAAACCGACTGTCCAAACAGGACAAGGTTTGGCTCGTTGTCCCTGATTAGTGATAATGAAGCATCGATATCCGGTTCCATCCTTTCCTCGTCCCAAGGGTATGTGACTAGATTCAATCCTCTGACCCCAACCGCCCCCATCCTAGCATGGGAGATATGTCCCCCGTCTGCGGTTGAAACCGCGGTAATGGTATCACCTGGATTTGAAAGGGCTTTCAATGAGGCTATGTTAGACACGGTTCCGGAGGTTGATTGGATATTGGCAAAATTACAATTAAAAACTCGTCTTGCTGACTTAATCCCCATCTCCTCTATTGTATCAAAGTCGTCACAACCTTGGTAATACCTCTTTCCAGGAAGGCCCTCGGCATATCTGCCATGGAGATCTGAGTCGCAAGCTCTGCGAACCAATGGACTCAGGATATTCTCACTGGCAATCATCGGAATACTGTGGCGATAGTGATTGCCCGAATCATCGACAGCCTGCAGAATTTTCGACGTCGCATCCCTTGGATTCATGATACTGCATCGAAGGAAGGTCAAAGAGTTTAACGGAAGAGGGTTTTCTTCCAATTCACAATCAATGCGCAATTGTTATTGAATTGTCCCCCTAATGGGTGGCATGAACAGGTACCGCTTGCTGAAGCCGATTCTGATTGTAATGATGTTGCTGGCCTCGGCCCATATAGTCTCAGCGAATGATACCGATGGGGACGGGACCGATGATGCCAATGATGATTTTCCCAACGATCCATGCGCAGATACAGATACAGATTCTGACGGAATGCCAGACACTCTTGCCACTGGTTGTTCAGGATCATACGTCGTCGCACATACGTCATTTGAGGACCCATTTACGATATCTAGTGTGAAGTACACAGATACCGGTGACGATAGTGTCGATCGATATCTGTGGAATAATCTGAATCAGCCTCATGTATCCCATAATCAGTCTAGTGGATCTGAGATGGGTTTCTCGCTTTACTATGAGTCGAATGGAGGAGTTGGGCTGACTGATGGCGATTACTTTGGAACGGTAAACTATACTGGGACTGTGGGGAACTTCACTGACGGCAATAATGGTTACCAAATGTCTGATGTTGATGGTGTTACTACTCTTATTCTGGATAGTGTAAATGCTGAATATGTGAATTTTGATATGTTCCTTCAGAATACCTCGTATGAGACATCGACTCCCATTGACTATCTTGTAATTTTATTCAATGGGACCAATTCGCAAGTTCAGATTCTGAATACTACTGGCTACGATATAGACGGTGACTTCCAATCCTACCTGGGTAACTGGACTAGTGTCGTAACAGATATTTCATCGGCTGGAGCGGGGACTCTTGAGGTCACATTCAGCTCTAACGCGGCAACTGAGTCACTATTCTTAGATAACATCGAGTTCACTTCGACATCACAACTCGTAGAAGATACTGATGACGACAACGATGGCTGGAGTGACGTTGATGAGAACTCATGTGGGACGGACCCCCTTGACTCGAATGATATCCCATCAGATAGTAACGGTAACGGCGTATGCGACGCGATAGAGGGAGACGACTTTGATGGCGATGGCATACCAAATGATAGTGACCCAGATGACGACAATGATGGTTATGACGACGACTATGACGCATTTCCCCTAGATCCAACAGAGTGGGATGATGCTGATGGGGACGGCATTGGAAGTAATGCAGACACAGACGATGATGGCGATGGATGGTCTGACCTCGAAGAGGCTGACTGTCTGACTGATGCGAGCTCCGCGTTTAGTGTCCCCGAGGACTACGATGGAGATTGGGTTTGCGACATAGTGGATGTTGATGACGACAATGACGGAGTCGATGACGACTATGACTGCGCGCCCTATGATGCGAGTATTTCTTCATTGGACTGCAATGGGGTATGCGGAGGCAGTTCGTCCTTAGACGCGTGTGGGGTGTGTGATGGTGATGATTCGACTTGTACTGATTGTGCGGGCGTCCCTAATGGGGATGCTGTAATTGATGCATGTGGAGTATGCACCAACGATCCGTCCTCATGTGGAATTGATTCAGACGGAGACGGGGTCGACGATGATGATGATGCATTTCCCGATGACTCTACCGAGTGGTCAGACACAGACGGAGATGGAGTAGGCGACAATGCCGATACTGACGATGACGATGATGGTTGGTCTGATCAGGACGAGGTCGTATGCGGTAGCGAGTTACTAGACTCGGGTTCGGTGCCTGCAGACTCCGATGCCGATGGTGAGTGCGATGCCTTGGACCCTGATGACGACGACGATGGAGTGGTTGATTCTGATGACGCATTCCCCAGTAATCCGACTGAGTGGGCAGACACGGATGGTGACGGAATTGGCAATAACGCCGACGATGATGATGATGGTGACGGATGGGGAGATCCCACGGAGAGCGATTGTGGCAGCGATCCGATGGATGGAGAAGTATCGCCCAAAGATATCGACGGGGATGGTGCTTGTGACATTCTGGATCCCGATGATGATGGGGATGGAGTAGCAGATGAGGATGATGCCTTTCCATTGGATAATACAGAATGGCTAGATACCGATGGTGACGGACTGGGGGATAATTCAGACCAAGATGACGATGGGGATCAATTCGTCGATGAGTATGAGTCCGAGTGCATGAGCGACCCACTGGATCCGAACTCGTCTCCAAGTGACTCTGATGGGGATGGAATCTGTGATGCGATGGATGTTTTCGATGATAATGATAGTAATGATACGCCTGGATTTGGGTTAATTTCAGCGATATCTGTCCTAACCCTAGCCGCGCTGGCTAGAAGAGAATGATGGCGCCGACAGCAGGACTTGAACCTGCGACCTGTGGATTAACAGTCCACCGCTCCACCAACTAAGCTATGTCGGCCCAAGCTGGTCGCGGCATAACACATTCATCAATGAATCGGAATCATTCCCACTCAATTGTCCCTGGAGGCTTGTGTGTAATATCATACACTACTCGGTTTACTTGCCCTTTCAGAGAGTTAGTTATCTCGGTACTTATGGAAGCTAAAACATCGTGAGGGATATCAGAATACTTGGCGCTCATGCCATCTAAACTAGCCACTGCCCGAACTACTACGGTCTCTCCGTGGACCCTGATGTCCCCATGCACACCAACACTCCTGACCGGCAGTAGCGCGGCGAAATATTGCCAAGGAAGATCGCATTTTCCTGCTGCGGCTGCTTCCTGTAGTCTGATTTCTACGATATGGCAGGCCTCACGGCAGGCCTCAACCCGATGTCTGGTAAGATCCCCTAGGACCCTTACGGCCAGGCCGGGCCCAGGGAAGGGCTGTCTCTCACTAGATTTAATTCCTAGACTCCGAGCAATCTCCCTGACCTCATCTTTGTAGAATTCACGCAGAGGTTCGACTATCTTCAGATCGACATCGTCGGGCAGGCCACCGACATTGTGATGGCTCTTTATGACGTCCCTCTCTCCTCCTCCAGACTCTATC
>DAPJ01000042.1:6890-7520 GCA_002502095.1 Euryarchaeota archaeon UBA62 | reverse complement strand
AAGGTACTGATGCCTCCAGCTGACATAACGGAGGAAGATGGAGACATTTGCTACAACATGGTAACACATACCGTAGTCGCCGGAGCCTCCTTCGCAGAGTGCATGTCATACGCATATTATGAGGACTACGAAATGAACGGTCAGACCTTCACTGGTTGCTACAACACAGTCACACACACTTTCACCATGGTTAGCCAGGCAGAGTGTGAGGCATACATGTGGACACCAGCGGTAGACATAGCAATGACAGCAAGTGCCACCACGATTCACAATTCTCTAGTCGCGGCCCTCACTCAGGCAGAACTAGTCGCTACCTTACAGGGTGACGGACCATTCACGGTCTTCGCACCAACTGACGATGCATTCGCAGCCGCCGGAATAGACCTAGCCGCACTCGACAGCGAAGAGGGCAAGGCAACTCTGACTGACATTCTGCTATACCACGTCGTATCAGGAGCAGTACCATCATCCGCAGTGACCGACGGCATGTCCGCCGCTGCAGTAAACGGAGACGACCTGTCCTTCGCAGTCGGCGAGGGAGTGATGGTCAACGACGCAAACGTCGTACTAGCTGACGTACCAGCATCCAATGGAGTCATCCACGTGATCGACAAGGTACTGATGCCTCCA
>DAPJ01000042.1:0-6598 GCA_002502095.1 Euryarchaeota archaeon UBA62 | reverse complement strand
AAGGTACTGATGCCTCCAGCTGACGAGCCAGTACTTCCTGAGGGATGTGACTACGTTGTAGGAATAGACGATTCAGGATATGCATATGATGTAATCGACCTGTCCATAGAGGTAGGTCAGACAGTATGCTGGATATGGGAAGACGAGTCAATGGCTCATAACGTAGCTCAGATTGAGAATGAGGGAGATACGAACAGAATGCTTGGCGGAAAGTACAGCGGAATGGCAATGACTACCGTTGACTACAGAGTCACATTCGATGAGAATCAGACCTTCCTGTACATCTGTGAGCCTCACGCCACCATGGACATGATAGGAAAGGTTGTTGTAGGTACAGGGATAATGGAAGAAGTCGATGAAACAGACTCCAGCACCGACAGCAACAGCGTCCCCGGTTTCACCGCCGGACTATCTGGAATAGCACTGGCCGCCGCCGTAATCATGTACGGCGGAAGAAAGTCAGAGCTGTAGACGTAAAAAGCCCTTCACTGGGAGAAAATATCAGGTTTCCAAGCCGTGATTCTCCCAGTGAAGGCACTTGTCATCACCGTCAGTGGACTAGCCAAGTATAACTTTCCAGGACCGGATCTTCCTTGGAAATTTCTGTTAATAGCGGAAACTGTGACTTGTTCAGAATCCTCGCTTACTCCCGGTCCTGCACCGATACAAGCTCCACAACCAGGGTCAATAAGATGAACACCCGCTTCTTCGAATATCCTCGTCCATCCCTTCCGCTCTGAGAGATCCTTAACAGACTTGGAACCAAATTGAATATAGCAATCCACATCTTCTGCAACCTTCAGTCCAGCTTTGAGAGCAGCTTCACAGACCATGGCATAGAATGAGAAATCATCATCCTTGCCTGCAGTACAA
Source organism: Euryarchaeota archaeon UBA62 (assembly GCA_002502095.1). Taxonomy (GTDB): domain Archaea; phylum Thermoplasmatota; class Poseidoniia; order Poseidoniales; family Thalassarchaeaceae; genus MGIIb-O5. The sequence goes on along the minus strand of DAPJ01000042.1, from coordinate 5,725 downwards.
GACCCTGCATATGCTATATCTATTCTGATATCTCCAAGCTCATCGATATATGCGCCATTAGTCGGATCTGAAGGAACTCCCTCATCTGGGTTTCCAGGATGGGCAACCATTGGACGTATTTCCAAGAGATTTATCTCATGCGTACCGCCATCATAGTGGGCATCCTCATCTGGAAGAACGAACCTACTTCTTATTTGACTCTCAGTAAGATCACGACGCCTATCTAACAACCATTCAACGGTTCTATCATCGGGCTCACAAATCCCAGTCTTGGCACTACATTCCGTAGCCATGTTACAAAGAGTAGCCCGTTCATCCATCGAGAGACTCGCTAGACCCGGTCCTCCGAATTCCATACTCCTATCCAATGTCTCCGAATTCGCAGCAAATTTCCAAAGAATATGCAGTATGATATCCTTCGCTGTACAGCCGGGATGTAATTCTCCGACTAATTTGAATCTGATACTTTCGGGTACGCTGACGAAAGAAAATTGGTTGTGCACCAGATTTGCATACTCTGTTGAACCAACTCCATAGGACAAAGCATTTGATGCCCCTCCCATACACGTATGAGAGTCCGTGGCTTGGATGAAGTCTCCAACATCTATGAATTCCTCCCTAGCAACTTGATGGCAAATTCCTGGACTTATTCCTCCGACTGCCGAATAATCCCTGACTCCAGTATGTTTCTGGAAATCCACCTGCATGTCTCTCAGAGTTTGTATTTTCGACTCGAACCTACTAAACCTAGCAACGCCCGTGGCATACAGTAGATGATCCTCAAAAACAGCAAATTTACTAGGTTTAGGAAGCGCATAATCATCTCCATACTCATCAGATAAGAAAGTATGAACTTGAGCAGTGGTGAACTCATGAGAGTATCCTCCGTCTACTTGGGCTAGAACAGCATCGCCGGGTTTTACGAAACCAGGCCCATCGCCCCTCCCAAGTAATTTAGATGAAATCATCTTCTCAATCATATTCATTGGTCTCGGAGCGCAATCGTTGGCTGGTAGTACCACTTCACCAGACTTTAGCCTCTTGGCGAAAGGAAGGATTCCTCCACTCTCCAATATCAGTTTACTTATTGGGTCATAACCCTCTGTGAACTCAGTTAGAGGTATTCTCTCTCCATCCTGTAATCTTTCCAGGATAGAATGATCCCCCATCAATTGCCCAAGATTCAGATTGTTTCTCTCATGAATCGGTGCGAAAGACTCGGCAATGACAATTCTGATCCCAGACCACCTCTCACACTGGGGAGCTGTCTCCCTGCTAGAGCCAGTACCTTTCCGGTGCCCCGATACTATTACCTCAAAACCACCATCTTTCAAAGCCCTAGGCTCGAATACTCTTCGTCCTTCATGTAAGAGTCCGGCATATGCATTCTCAGCAATCACTGACGGCTCATGATCAAAGCATACCCATGCAGGAGTCATAACATCCGTGTTTATATCATCGAGAAGGTCTCCAACAGATAAATCAGACATCTTCAGATTGACACCTTCATACAACTGTTTCCTGATGAGTTCTAAGTCCTTGGTCAGGAATAACACTCTCTTTCCAGGAGTGAGGCTGATATTTTTTGGAGGCCACTGCTCACTCAAATCAACCACTCCCAAATCATCCAAGAGTCTGCTCTATTTCACGGTTCTCAATAGGGAACAACATTAGAGCCCACTAATCGTCATCCTGGGAAGCCATTCAAAAATGTTAAATTTAAATAACATGCGCTTTCGGGAGTTTATACCTTTCCCAAGGAAGGAGACTAAAAAATGGCTGACTATCTAGTTGAAGACACAGTGAAATGCAATGAATGCGGAAGCAGAAATCTGCTTAGAGACGAGACCCGTGGTGAGGTCTGTTGCGAGGATTGCGGAGTCGTCCTCGAAGACAAAGTAATCGATCAAGGAGCTGAATGGAGAGTTTTCAGTCCCGAACAAGGAGATCAGAGAGCCAGAACCGGAGCCCCGATGACAGTAATGTTGCATGACAAGGGACTTTCGACAGACATAGATTGGCAGAACAAGGACTACTCAGGTAAGTCAATCTCCAGCCGGTATAGAAGCCAGTTCTACAGAATGAGGAAGTGGCAGAAGAGATCAAGAGTAAGTAACGCTACAGAGAGGAATCTCGCAATGGCACTAGCAGAGCTAGATAGAATGGCCAGTAGACTAGATCTGCCCAAGTCTATCAGAGAGGCCGCCGCTGTCAACTACAAGAAAGCAGTAGAAGCGAGACTAATCAGAGGACGCTCGATTGAGGGAGTAGCCGCTGCTAGCCTATATGCGGCATGTAGGCAGTGCAAGAATCCACGAACTCTGGATGAGATTGGAGAGGCAAGTAGAACTGGTAGGAAGGAAATCGGTAGGACGTATAGGTTCATGGTTAGGGAACTCAAGATGAAAATCCCTCCAACCAAGCCCGAGGATTACATCCCTCGTTTCTGCTCTGGCTTAGATTTGGATGCCGAAGTTCAAGCTAAGGCATACGAGCTAATTAGTGCCGCACAGGAGAAAGAGCTGACCAGCGGAAGAGGCCCTACAGGAATCGCGGCTTCAATAATCTACATTGCAAGTGTTCTTTGTGGCAAGAGGAGGACCCAGAGAGAGGTGGCAGAGGTCGCCGGGGTGACTGAGGTTACGATTAGAAATCGCTACAAGGAACTTATTCAGAACCTGAATATTGAACTTGAGATATGAGGTCATATGTCCAGAAGAGAGGCTAGAGCCCTCATTTGGGAGGGTTGCGAGGCATTAATCAGGGAGCTAATCAAAGCCTCCTTCCAAGCGGCCACTCTCCCTCACCCCCCACTCGAGCTTCCGGACTTCCCCGCTATTCAACCAGAAACTTCCGAAAAACTGACTGACCAAGCCGTTGGAATTTTTCTGAACGACAGGGCTGGATTCAATCATAGGCTATCATCTATTGTGGATGACAGGACTCCCGACTATGTTAGGAGAAACATTGATCCAGAGAAACTACGAGAAAAGTGGACCTCTGAGAATTCAGAGATGATATCCGAGGCACTTATCTTCAAAATGTCATCAGACTGGCTCTCTTCTGCACTGGATGAAAGATCCCCCGATACAGACAGGTGGTATCTGGGGGTATCGTTACTAATTGGCCTGTCACTGAATGGATCTAATGTAGCTAGAGAAGAAGGATTTCATCTTTTGACTTCCATCTCTATGGCTAGACCACCTAGAATCCAGACGCCAAAGTCATCAGGCCCTCATCACCTTGCTTGGAATCCAGACAATGAAACTCATCCTGATGAGGTTCCGCACCCGTCGGGCGTCCTAGCAGCCTCAATTATACTGGATACCCTATCAGGAAACCAAGTCTCTAATTCCCAGATACTTCCCTATTGGTTAGAGTCACTGACCGTATCCAGGAAACTAAGTATGCATCTCAACGTCCCCAACCGATTGATGACATTACTGAACCAAAGAGACTACACTAACTCTAAGATGGCCGTTAAGAGTGCTATTCAACTTATTTCTGAATACCCACAAGAGTCACATGACCTCCTTACCCTTGCTTCGAAGCATCATGATTCCGAGACTCGGAGAGAGTTAGCATCATCACTTCAAAGAATCTCTTCCGATGATACGCAACTAGCGTTGAGGCTGATGGAGGGACTACTTCAAGACGAGGACTCAGACACTAGGGTTCTTGCTACTACCTTCCTTTCATCTCTGGTAAGATACGATATTCCTACATTTTCTGTCAAGGCCTCTGAAGTACTACAGAGAGGAGATGAGAGGATGACCCAAAGAATTGTTGACTCAGCAATGAGGGAGTATCTATCTATCAATCCCATGGATGAGGATAGCCTACTCTCATACGCATGGATTTCTTCCGGGGAGTCGTCAAAATCCAGGCTTGTTGGCCTAGTAATGCAACAGCTCGAAGTGACAGAAGAAGGATTCAAGAGGTCATGTAGGAGAATTTTCCAATCAAGCAACGAAGAATACTATGATCTCAAGAAAAGAATACTCAGAAGAGACGCTTCACTGGAATATCTAATGCCATCCTGAAGAGACTATGAGCACCCGGTAGTCGAGCCACAGTCGTTGCACTTGAGACAAGTCCCGTTTCTGACCATCTTACTACTTCCACAGTCATCACAAATATCTCCAGTGAATCCAGCTTCTCTGGCTAATCGATAGGTACGTTCTTCACTACTCTCAACAGTTGGAATCGAGTCTAGAGTCAGCTGTACTTCCCGGCTCTCTCCCCTTATCCTCATTACGCCCTCATCTGTAATCTCAGGCTTAGTGATCGTGAACGGGTCCAGGTCCTCAGCACCAACATGTGCTAGGTCGTCCCTACCTGCATACTCGATAGCAAGCTCTCTGAATATCCAGTCTACTAGGCTGGAGGCCATTTTTACTCTACCACTGCCTCCTTCGACCATTCCGCTTGGCTCGAACTTCTGGAAGGTGAATACTTTGACGAAAGCTTCCAACGGAACTCCGTGCTGAAGTCCAATCGAAACCGCTATTGCAAACTGGTTCAACATTGCTCTCCATGCCGCGCCTTCTTTGGAAGTGACAAGAATAATTTCCCCGAGTCTCCCATCTGGATATTCGCCAGTGATTAGTCGAACACTGTGGCCGCCAATCCTTGCCTTGACATTATCGCCCTTCTTCTTGTCTGGCAGAGCTCGCCGTGTTGCAATGTAATCTACAAAGGACTTCGCGACTGGGGTGGCCACTTCCTGTGGAACTGGAAGAGCTTCCACGACCTGTTGTACCATTGTAGATACCGACTCATCCTCTTCGTCCTCTTCCAAGGAGGTTGTATCAACTAACTGATTCATCAGAGGCTGAGATAGCTTCGAGCAGTCCCGATAAACGGCACAGGCCTTGATCATCGTCTCATGGCTCAAGTCATATGCGGCTCTGATATCCTCTACAGTTGAGTCAGAGGGCATATTGATTGTCTTTGAGATAGCTCCAGATATGAAGGGCTGTGAAGCGGCCATCATCAGTACGTGAGCCTTCCAGTCGATAGCCCTCTTGCCGTACTTCCCACAGGGGGTAGCACAGTCGAAGACAGGCAGATGCTCATCTTTCAGACCAGGGGAACCTTCTATCGTACCTCTTCCGAAAACATGGTCATTAGCCTCATCCACCTCAGTCGAAGTGAATCCAAGGTGATCAAGTACGTCGAACCAAGGATCGTCACACTGCTCTTGCGTCATGCCAAGGGATTCCTTACAGAAATCAATTCCTATTATCGAAGGAGCGAAGGCTCCCCTGATACCAAAAACGTCTGCCATACTGGAATTGATTTTCGATACCACCTCTGGAGTGAAACCAATCTCATCCAGCCTACTTGAGGTCAGATTGGGGCACCCTGTTAGACTCATTGTCCCCATAATGTATTCCATTATACCGTTTATCTTTGGTTTTGAGTATCCGAGACGTTTCAATGCCGCAGGAACCCCGTTGTTGATTATTCTCATCGATCCACCACCGGCTAGTGTCTTGTACTGTATTAATGAGAATTGAGGCTCTACTCCTGTGGTGTCGGCTCCCATGACTAGGCCGATAGTGCCGGTGGGAGCTATGACAGTAGTCTGCGCGTTTCTATACCCGTGCTCTTCTCCCTCTCTCAGAGCCCTGTCCCAGGCATCCCTTGCAGCCTCTAGAAGGTCTTTGGGGCATTTCTTGGAATTAATTCCCATGGGGGTAACGGTTAGCTCTTCATAATC
>DAPJ01000001.1:2557-2747 GCA_002502095.1 Euryarchaeota archaeon UBA62 | reverse complement strand
ATCCCATGTATTCGATAGTTCAGGCGTTTACAGAGTTATTTGCAGAGCTCAGAATGATGAGGGCCTAGTATCTGAGGCTGAGATTCTAGTATCAGTAACGTTAACTTCTGGGGACGATGAATTGGGTATGGCTGAGATTCTGATGGCTGTGGTGGCCGTGTTATTACTGGCTATCATATCATTCGTCCTT
>DAPJ01000001.1:0-2415 GCA_002502095.1 Euryarchaeota archaeon UBA62 | reverse complement strand
GGTGTTTACAGAGTGATTTGTAGGGCTCAGAATGATGAGGGCTTAGTATCCGAGGCCGAGATTCTAGTATCAGTTACGTTAACTTCTGGAGATGATGAAATGGGTCTGACCGAGATTCTGATGGCTGTAGCAACCGTGATATTGCTGGCTATCATATCATTCGTCCTTTACCTCAGAATCGCCTCCAACAGAAGAATGTCAGCATTATTGGCAGAAGAGGAAAAATCCGATGATGGCCAAGAATCCCAGCCTACGGAAATTTCGGTTGAAGACCAGAAGGCAATGTGGGGAGGTAGTAGTACCGTTTCCACCTCCTCCTCTTCCCAGAGTTTTGGGGCAATAGGGAGCGGTATGTCGGGTTCCATCTCTCCGGATTCAGAGGCCGCCTCAATAGACCTAAGCGATGAGGAGTTTGATGAGCTTCTTTCAGAATCTAGTACAACGAAAGCTAACAATCCAGCTGATGATCTCCTAAGTGCGTTCCAAGACGACGATGAAGAAATAGATACCGAGGAGAGTATCGTAGAATACTCCTTCCCAGAAGATGACTCAGGGGAGGTAGACACTGCTAACGAAGTAAACCCGGCTAAGGTTTTCGAGATCGTCCAAGAAGAACCGGAACTAGAGTCGGATAAGGATGAGGATAGGACTGTGAGGAGCGAGTGCTCCTCTTGTGGAAAGATGTTCGAAGTAGACCTTCCAGAAGGCGTTGATAGAGCAAGGACTGCCTGCCCACACTGTGGCTCAATTGAGTCAATAGCCCTTGAGTGAGCAATTCTGAGCACGACTCAACCGTTTATTTTGATAATCAGGAGGGGCAATACCCTTTAGCGCACCTCTTTGAGGTGCGAGCATGACAAAGAGCGGTGTCCGTGTGATTCACAGGGCCCCCCGTCCCGAGAATAACACTGCTCTACTGATTGTAATGCTGATGATAATTCCGTTATTCGCACCAATACAAGGAGCAGAGGCCGAGGCCAGGATCGAGTCACAAGACTTCGAAGTTCTCGATAGACTGTCTGACGTCCTAGACCAGCGTGAACAGGTCTTGCAGTCCAATTCCGTGGGTCAATTGGCTGGACCGGCTATTCAAGGAGTGAAGGATGGAATATCATTGAGCGGGCAGTCTCAGCCACTATCTTCCATAGGGGACTCCCTAGAAGGGGCCTCGTTCGTTGAAACGTTACCAGAAGAGCCCAATCATCCACTCCCATACAGGTTGATACTAGGAATCGAAGATGACGCTGTTAGCGTGGATAACGTCTGGCAGACTCTGGTCAACATCACCGACTATGTGATTCTGACCGAGTACACAGACCTCGATGGCAATGTTGTCAGAGGAACAGAGGTAGTCACATTCACAGCAAACTTCCTCTCTCTGCTCAATCTGCAAACCGACCCCTTGAGTCATGCCGTGGATATTGACAATGATGGCGATAATGACATTCAAGTCGGCCTGAGCGTATCCCTTGGAAATATCGGTCTGGAAAACATAGATATCGAAACTGGGACTTTATGGATTCAGCCATCAGTGTCATACACGGTAGACGTCCTTGACTCCAGTCAAACTGACAGTGTTTGGGAAGACATGGACTCCCTACAGGTTTCATTGATCAAGTCATTCGCTTACTCCAGTCCGGACTCAGTTCTGGCTCTCGGCGATGGAGAGAGCTACATCTGGGTCATAGACTCCAGATTCTCAACAATGCCACAAGACTTCTCATTAAGTGTTGGAATTGAGAGGGTATTCTTCAACGCTAGCGCCGTTCTCCAAGATCTAATCCAGTCGATAGTAAACATTTTCTCATCCGATTTCGATGGCTCCGGACTGACTCTAATAGGCATCACAGCACCATACTCGATATCGATAGACTCCAGTGAAATGGACTCCTGCCCCGATAGGTATAGTCCCGAACAACTGCTGTTTCTCCCTCCCGAAGAAATAGACTGTGGAGTTACTGTCGGACTTGGATATGCCAGGTTCTCACCTCCCTCAGACGGGGATAGACAGCTATGGGAACTCGCCTACATCAATCTCGATGTCAAACCTAACGGAGTATCTTCAATGATTCCTGGGGATGTCGAGCTAGTGATCAGGACCGATAGTAGTATCCCAGCATTGGGGGGGATCGAGGGAGACAGGAGCCTAACCACGGTCGAGTATTTTGCGGACAGGAGATCTGATCTACATATTCACTTCCATGAAGATAGATCTGGTGTTTCCCAAGAGGAAAATGGAGGCTCATTTGGAAATACTACGGAGTCACTCGGATGGCTAAGAGGAATGCCTGAAGGTTCCATGTCCCAGGGTGAGATCACTAGGATATTCAGAATGCTAGGCTCATCTGATGAGCCCGAACTGCCTGGAGGTAAGCCCAGTAGATTAGGTCTGATCATAGGTATCAAGAACTTCTC
>DAPJ01000024.1 GCA_002502095.1 Euryarchaeota archaeon UBA62 | reverse complement strand
ATGCCCTTGCTCATTGACGCTTGGAGGGCCAAACCGATGAAAGATCCGTTGTCAGCACCGGCATCGAATGCCGTGGCTACAGTTCTGATGCTGATAACAATGGGACTGTTTATGTTCGCAGAGAAATTTCGTAACAACAGAGATGGGGGGATGTTCTGATGCTGGACTGTGAAGCGCTGACGAAGGCATTCGATAAGACCCTATTTAACAATCTAGATATCCATCTCGGACCCGGGGAGATCCTCGCTGTTTTGGGTCCCTCTGGTTGTGGCAAGTCCACGCTATTGAGGTGCATCTGCGGACTAGAATCATTGGATTCGGGAACGATCAGGCTGAACGAGATCGATATCACGAATTTCGAGGCTGAGGACAGAGGTATAGGACTGATTTTCCAAAGGCCTGTTTTGTACCCACACTTGTCAGTCTCCGGAAACCTATCTTTGGCCTCCAAGTCAGGGCACGAGGAAGCGCTTGAGGAAGTCGGCCTCTCGGGGTTCGAGGGTAGAGCTGTTGAGAACCTATCAGGGGGTGAAGGTCAGAGGGTGGCACTAGCCAGAGCCCTACTCGCTGAGCCAGATGTACTACTACTGGATGAGCCTTTCAGCGCTTTAGACAGTGACTTATCCGTAAGATTGTTGAAAGATGTACGCCAGCTCCTAAAGAAAAGAAAATGCCCTGCTATCCTTGTGACTCACAACCAAAAAGAGGCCGAGATGTTCTCTGACAGAATACTGGAAATGTCAGGTTAGGTAACAATCGGTCAGTTCTTGACCTCATCCATGGTCGGCATCGTGTGGATCAGGACCTGCCATTGAGGATTCTGAGGCCTTGGAAGGGAGTCTGGAGGCCAATCTGGTCACGCAGGGAGGGGCTTGGGGGATTCTCCTTCCTCATCTCCATCTTCTTCGTCGGAATGTTCTCCATAGGCGCCCCCTACTTCATCTCGAACAACATCGCGGCGCACTACCTCGAAACTGTGTGGGATCCCGAGATTGCCCTGGATAGGAGCCTTCCCGTGATCAACTGGCTGATCATCCCCTATGTCGCCCTCTACCTGTTCTACCCCGTGACACTGGCCCTAGCCCCCAGGGACGACAGGGGGAGGATGGAGCTGGCACTGGGCGTCCAGGGCCTGTTCATGGCCACGATGTTCTGCGTGCTTTTCTTCCTCCTCCTTCCAGCTGAGATAGACCTCAGGGACCAGTTGGACACGCACTGGGAGGCCAATCCCCCGAACTGGCTGGAGGAGGCGCTGTTCACGTTCATACACGTCTCTGACAACCCATGGAACGCATGGCCCAGCCTCCACATCGTCCACTCCACCCTTCTGGCCAGACTCATCACGCATTGGGTCCAGAGGGACCATCACGAGACTCGCCTCGCCAAGCCCTTCTTGGTACTCCTCTGGGTCGAGTGGGCACTGCTCTGTGTCAGCATCCTGGCTACGAAGCAACACTACCTTTTCGATCTCGTCACAGGGCTGGTAGTCGCTTTCGTATTCTGGAGGATGTTCACCAAGGTCATCGACATGGTCGAAGAGGTGGGTCATGACAAATTAGCCTCCCAATATAGATGGAATTAGAAAATAATTTTTTATCCGCGTTATATGATCTAATTTATTTTCTCTCGAATTATCAAACTGCAATTACGCAGATTGGAAAATAAATTATTTTGTAAATAGTATATTTATGAAAAAATCTTTTTTTATATTATGTAGCAATATAGATTATTTAGATTATAATTAAACGTAACACTGTAAGCAATATCTAAGTATATATTCCAGTGCTATGTCCGAAGACCATGGCCTTGAGTGGGCGCGCGAAATCAGAAGTCAGGAGACTTCAGCTAACAGGAGGCTCGACATATATAGTCAGCTTACCAAAAAAATGGGTCACTGAGCACGGACTTGCCGCTAAAGACCAGGTCAGAGTAGAGTGGAGGCCTTCCGGAAATCTTAGAGTAATTCCTGAGGCCTCTTCAATAATTAGAAGGAGAGAAGTTGAAATTAATCTAGATAATATTCCAGATGATTTCATACTCGATCACTTGATAGGGGCATATCTTTCAGGAGCACAACTAATCAGAATCAGATCAAAGAACGGTTTTGATAGATCCAACCGCAAAATATTCAGGTCCTTTATTCAGACAACAAGGGGAATCGAAATCACTACTGAGACCGAAAAAACGATTGAAATGTTAAGCCTACTCAATCCTTCGGAGATGCCACTATATTCAAGCATAAACAGGATGTATCTACTTATTTCCAGTCAAATTAGGGATATCTCTGACGCCTTGTCAGGGGCCGATTCAGATATCTTAGAGGATGCCGAAGAAAGAGAGAAAGAAATCGATGCCCTTAGGTTCCTTATGGAGAGACAGGTCGGATTAATACTAGAATCTTCGAGATTAGAAGATTCCATGGGGACAAATAGATGGGAAGCTTCTGAATTCTCAAGAATAGTAAGGACGTTTGAGAGGATGGGAGACCACTCTTTCAGGATAAGCAATCTGATAATGAATTTCGAAGGTGATAGACTGCCCAATGACTCATTACTGGTTGATGTAATACCAATATGGCAGGCTTCAATGAAGCTCCTGATATCAAATCTCAGGAGAAATAAGATTTCTGAGGTCCATGATGCAAAGAAACAGCTCAATTCAGCCATAAGTTCCCTGGAGGATTACGAGACGAAACTATGGGATGATAAAGTGGGAAGAATAAATGCCCTATATCGATACAGGCTGTCTGAGTCTCTCAGGAGGATATGTGCGTACACTTCAGATATGGCTGAGATACTAATTAATATTCACAACCACAGATCTTCCATCGAAGTAAATTTGTAGCTTGACTCACTACATAGTTAAGAGGATTTAGCATCCTCCAAATTTTTCCCTCTAGAAGATATATCTACAAAATAAGCGTACTGAGGACTATAGTCATTTAATTATATAGATTCTATAAGATACAACTGCCTATTGTGTCTATACGGCTCTCTTTCATGCCCAGTACTTAGCACGGAGGGGTTAACGGAGATGAAACTCTTGAATGATAAACTAAAATTTTGGATAATGACTGTACTGATGCTGACGGTTCCCCTGGCGGGTTGCGTCGGAGGATCAGACGATAGCGATGATGAGCCCGCTCCCATTGACATAATGGGATGCATGGATGATGCGGCGAATAACTACGACCCAAGCGCCACATCGGATGATGGCTCATGTACTTATGATACCGACAACGGCGGTAACAACGGCGGTACAGATGATGTTATGGGATGCATGGATTCTAATGCGAATAACTACGACTCAGTAGCGACTGTCGATGACGGCTCTTGTGAGTATGACGAAGAGCCAACGAGCACCGACTTTGACGGGATAGCAGGCTTCGATGCCAGCTCCATCCAGTGCGGACCTACTGGAGATATTTCGATAGCGGGATCTAGCACAGTTTTCCCAGTTGCTAACCTATGGGCCGAGGCCTACCAGAAGTACTGCAACGGCGTCGCAATCACCGTAGAAGGCGGCGGAAGCGGAGCAGGTGCAGGTAGGGTATGTGCCAACTCCGAAAAAGGTACACCAGTCGACATTGGGGATATGTCCAGGGGATGGAAATCCTCTGAGGCATCTACCGATGATGGATTCACCTACGATTGCCTCAAGGGCGACACATCCAGATCTGCTGTACAGATTGATGTCGCTATCGATGGACTTTCTGTGGTAATGAAGAAGGGTGGAGCGGCTGACACATGTGTGTCCGGAATGGGCGGCTTAACCGTTGACCAGCTTCGATGGATATACAGCGATTACACAGCAGCTGAGCTAACTGCAACTGGATGGGACGCCAACGCCCTCTCCAACAGCGACAACAACGACGCTACTCACCTTTGGAGCGAGCTAGATGCATCCTGCCCCAATGCGGAAATCAAGATATCAGGAGCGGACTCCGAATCTGGTACTTACGAGTACTTCATGGAGACGGTTCTTTCTGATCACGACAATGGAGAAGCATTTGACGCCAACAGACCAGATGGATACACCAACAGCGCTGAGGATGAAGTAATAGTAAACTATCTAGAATCCAACGAAGAAGCAATTGGTTACTTCGGCTATGCTTACTATGATGCTAACAAGGACGCTCTCTCAGCGGCCGCAGTAGAGAATTCCGATGGGGAGATGGTTCATCCAGACACAGAAACAGTCGGAAACGGGGACTACAACCCCCTGGCGCGCAGGATATACATGAATCTGCACGTTGATGCTCAGGCACTTCAGAAGACAAGACCATTCTTGGCCTTCGGACTCTCTGACAGTGGATCAGCATTAGTTGCAAGTACAGGATACGTCGTTATACCAGATAATGACAAACTCCTGATGCTATCAAGGGCTGGGGCAGAGGGAGGCGTAGACCTTTCTTCAGTAGTATGTGGACCAGATGGAGCGATCAGTGTTGCCGGTTCATCTACAGTTTTCCCAGTAGCTAACCTATGGGCAGAAGTATACCAGACAGCTTGTGATACAACTCTGACTATCGAGGGAGGCGGAAGCGGTGCCGGAGCAGGAAGAGTATGTGACAACTCTGAGAAAGGTACAGCAGTTATGATAGGCGACATGTCCAGAGGATGGAAGGCATCCGAGGCCAGCGTCGAATCCAATGGATGGGTTTACAACTGCCTAAAGGGAGACACATCACGCAGTGCTGGACAGTTCCCTATAGCCGCAGACGGACTTTCTGTCGTAGTGAAGAAAGGAGGAGCTGCGGACGTATGCATAGAGGGTCTCGGAGGACTAACGACTGACCAGGTTAGATGGATATACAGCGATTATACAGCCGCTGAGCTTGTTGCAACAGGCTGGGACTCAATGGCCCTGCCAAACAGCGACAACAACGATGCTACTCACCTGTGGAGCGAGCTAGATGCATCATGCCCTTCAGCTGAGATCAAGATCGCTGGTGCCGACTCAGAGTCAGGTACTTACGAGTTCTTCATGGATGCAATGCTTACCGATGCTGATAACGGAGAGATCTTCGACAGCAACAGGCCAGATGGATACACCAACAGTGCCGAGGATGAGGTAGTCGTGAACTACCTAGAGTCTAATGCCGACTCTATCGGTTACTTCGGATACGCCTACTACAAGGCCAACCAGGACAAGCTATCTGCAGTTGCTATCAAGAATGACGCAGGAAACTATGTGGCCCCATCTCCAACATCCGTTGCCGATGGAACTTACAACCCACTTGGAAGGTTCATCTACATGAATCTGAACATCGATCCAACAGATCTGGCAATGACCTTGCCATTCCTCGAGTTCGGTTTCTCAGATGTAGGGGACTCTCTAGTGGAGCAGGTCGGATACGTCCCACTTACAGCAGGGGGAGATGCAAGCATGGAAATCCAGAGGATAGCATATCTTTACCACAGCCACGTATGGACACCAGCACAGAAGGATGCATACTGGTGCGGGTCCGACCAGACGATAACAGTCGCCGGATCCAGTACCGTATTCCCCGTGATGAACGGATGGGCAGATGCCTATTCGGGTACCAACAGCCTTTGCCCAGGTTACACCCTAACAATTGAGGGTGGCGGAAGTGGCGCTGGTGCTGGCCGGGTCTGTGACAACTCCGAGAAAGGAACCAAAGTAATGATTGGGGACATGTCTCGTGGATGGAAGAGCACCGAAGCATCTACCGATGACGGATACACATACAATTGCCTAGTTGGAGATACATCAATCACCGTAACTCAGCTACCTGTCGGACTTGATGGCCTTTCAGTGGTCGTCAAAAAGGGTGGAGCAGCGGATGTATGTGTCTCAGGTATGGGAGGCCTAACGACTGACCAGGTTAGATGGATATACAGCGACTACACAGCTGCTGAGCTAGTAGCAACCGGATGGGACGCAAACTCCCTTCCTAACAGCGATGGAAATGATGCTACACACCTTTGGAGTGAGCTAGACCCATCTTGCCCGTCCTCGGAGATCAAGATCGCTGGTGCTGATTCAGAGTCAGGTACCTACGAGTTCTTCATGGGCGCAATGCTGACCGACTCAGACAACGGTGAGACATTTGACCTCAACAGGCCAGATGGATACACCAACAGCGCTGAGGATGAGGTAGTCGTGAACTACCTAGAGTCCAACGGTGACGCTGTAGGATACTTCGGGTATGCTTACTACGTAGCAGAGCAGGACGCACTATCCGCTTTGGCAATCCAGAACGATGCAGGAAACTTCGTAGCCCCAAGTGCCGAGACAATCGCAGATGGCAGCTACAATCCCCTTACCAGAGCGATTTACATCAACGTAAACAATGAGTACATGGACGAGGTCTATCACTATCTAAGGTATGCTTTCAGCCCCTTGGGAGATGAGATCGTCAATGGCGTGGGATATGTCCCACTGTCTGGTTCCTCAGCCGCATGGCAGGATACCTGGATGCGCGTTGAAAACGTAATGACATCCTGATTGGAACGTAAACCCTGCCCGTCCCTAGGGGGGCGGGTGGGGCCAACTCAATAGAGTATATATTTTGAAAATTATAGAGATTCGCACTGTCGGTTAAACAATGTCGGATGCGCGGAGCGGGGACCTGGAGCTCTCCAGGATAGCCTCAAGAATAGAGGCTGGTGCCCCAAGTGCAGTACTATTCTCCATGGCAATTTCCGTCGTACTGGTCACTGCAGGGATAATCTACGTTCTGGTTGCTAAGTCAGTACCCTTCTACCAAGCCTTTGGTTGTGGGGCGGACATGTTCGATCCCCCTGATGATTGGTCAGAGGGTGTGCAATCTGATTTATGGGGAGCGGCAAACTATAGTGAGGGGTCCATAACAGACCCCTTCTACCTGGACAGCCTCTGCATAGTTGACTGGGATAACGATTCTCTGATTAAATTAGGTGAACCACTTGTTGTTTTCGAACGGGACAGGGACTCCGATGGAGTGGCAATCTTGGATGATAATGGCGAATACACTGGTAATTGGACGGCCCACGAAAAAAGAGGCTATATCCTGACTTATCTAGACAATAATCCTCAACACAATTACTCTGAGTCTGAGGGAGAAGATATCCGCGATGCGTACATCCCATTGGGAGTAATGAGGGAGAATGAGGGGGCTTTGATTCTCCATCAAGTTGATGCGGATCTTAAGAGGGATTGGGTAGTTATTACATGGGCTGGTTCCGATAAGGCAAATTTAGATGTTGACGGTGACGGCAAACCAAATGTTGGCGTTGATGAAAGGGGGGCCGATCTCGACGATGATATTGATGATGACGGATTCGATAATTACAGAGATCCAGACATGGACAATGATGGGATTCCCAATGCCCATGACCCAGATCCCCGAGTGCCCAACGTAGATCGATTTGGCCTCTTTTTGGGGGCATTGACAATTTTTGTAGTATTGATGAATCTATTCTCTCCCGTTTGGCTATCAAGGCTCTCAACAGAGCATATAGAATCAGTTATATCTCCTCTAGGCTCATTCTCAATGGTACTGGTTTCTGTTGGATCGTTAGCCATTTTGACTCCTCTTTCACAGTCTACCATCTCATATCTTCTTATGATTAATATCATTGCAATCATCTTCCTATGGACTTCAAGTAAGAAATTCCCGACCAGTCCTATGGTTGTTGCCCTAGCTCTTTCATGGCTAGCAATCGAGCCAACACATGAGATCCAGACTGGCCACTTGGTTTCTTTTGGCCTTTCACTATTGCTCCTGAGGGTGACCATGTCGGACACTAGAAATCGTACTCTAGAGAAGATTAAGAAAATAGAGAAGTCCGAAGTCAAATTCAATCCAGTAAATACCCTCAAGCTGAGAGAACTAAATAGGGTGATAATTTTACTATTCCTGGGTCTTCTGAACCCCTATCTGCTACTTTTTGCTGTGTTGGCCCATCCACTGTATGACCTAAGAATATTCATTGGAGATCATATCGGGCAGTCTAGGCAGTATAACTGGGCGAGTCAGAGAATGGCATATCTTGACTCTGATTTCAGAGCCTTATTGCTTGTAGTAACAATAGTTGCTATAGTAACCAGCTTTTTCGATTTGGTTGCTAGAGTTGATGGAAGTTTGGGGGAGTTCTTGACTCAGACCCTATGGAGGACTGACATAAGGACTGTCTCAGTTGTCACAGTAACTGATAATCTAAGTATCGGCGTCAACGCGCTTCTTCAAACTACACTGCAAGTGGCTCTCGGTGCACTAGTTATTGCAATTCCACTGGGACTTGGAACAGCGATATTCCTTTCAGAATATGCAAGCCCTAGGACTGCTAACTTAGTGAAGCCAATTCTTGAGATACTAGCAGGAATACCATCTGTAGTATACGGATTCTTCGCATTCGTCGTTATCTCTCCAATCGTAATGGATATCGGAGGCATACTTGTTGATTGGGGATGGATGGCCCAAGATCCTCAACCTTTCAATCCTATTAATGGAGCAGTGGTCGTTGGAATTATGATCACTCCCTTAATCGCCAGTCTCTCGGAGGACGCATTAAGATCAGTTCCAAACAATCTGAGAGAGGCATCATATGCCTTAGGTGCTACTCCTGTTGAAACTACCTTCAGAGTCGTGGCCCCATCGGCGCTTTCGGGAATACTGGCATCGGTAATACTAGCATTCTCAAGGGCTATCGGCGAGACCATGGCAGTCACACTTTCAGTAGGAACAGCCGCATACTACACAAAGAATATGTTCCTTTCATCTCAAACTATGACGGCTTATATCGCCAAGAAGATACAGGGTGATCTTCCGGCAGGGACTTCAGCTTACTATTCTATGTTCGCTGTAGGACTCTATCTATTCATAATTACTCTAGGCTTGAATATAATCGGACAGAGAATTATGCATAGATTCAGGGAGGAATACGAATGACCGAAAAATTCAGTCTATTCGGAGTCTCTAATCTCCCTCTCAGATCAAGAAAGAGGAGGGACAGAGTCGCCAATGCAGGTAGAGTCACATTCATCACAATATCACTAATCTGCGCCCTTATTCTTGCGACTATGGTTACCAGAATATACAGCGAGGCATATGTCCCAGAGACTGAAACAGAGGTAATAGGAATTGAAGAAAACAAAGACGTCTCCGAGACTGTTAAATCATGGAATGTCGAGACATGGAATGATGATTGGGTTCTCGATGACCCCAAAAGAGATCGCTCTAACGTGACTTTAAGAGCGGAATGGACGGAAGTAAAATTCGAAGCGTTCAATGATGATGGAATTCTTAGAGACGCCGATGGGAACGCAATATACTTTGATAGATCCAGGGACATTCAAAGATACCTCTGCGATCAAGGGCTGATGGCCAATAGTTACGCACCATATGACTCATGGAATCCTTCTCACTTACTTCCCTGGAATGAGAGAGAATCTGCCACATTTGATCCACTGGAGGATGAGAGAGTGGATATTTTCGTCAGAGATGAAGCCCCAACTCCGAGACTTGGGGACTTCTGGATAGACACATCTGATGACCATGCTCAGTACATATGGAAGGGACTAAGGTGGGAGCCTGTGAACTCAGAAGCTGACTTCACAACCGCAATATCACAAATTTATCCGTTCGTTGGAGAGGATAGACACCCTGTATGGGGCAATGACAAGCTTTGGATATATCATAGCTCAGTAGAGCCAATCTTCAAGTCCAATGGAGATATTTGGATAGATACTGATATTTCTGAGGAGATGGATGTCGTTCACATCTATAATTACTCCCTATGGCAAGAAAACAGGTTCACAACTGGTTGGGGTTGGGAAAATTTCAGCAGGTCCGAAATTCCAGAACCAATATTGTATCCCTCATCAGTTATAGGAGAAATGCAACCGGAATTCTGTACTCGTGCTGAAGTTGCCCAATTCATCTTAGAAAAGGGCTTAACCGGTTTATATGATGTATACGATCTGTCTAATTTGGGAGGTTACGATTTCAGAGCAGTCCCTGGGACCTCTAGGGATATTCACGCCGATTTATCAATTACTCTGACTTCAGATTGTTCTGAGTGCGATAGGATAACTCTAGAGTTAATTTCATCGGGAGAATTTTTGAGAGATGGCGAAGTAGTCGACTCTATTGTCCTACATCCAGCTCAGGTAGGACAATCGGGCCTGGGGGTTTTGACTCTCGAGCATCGTATGAACTATACAGTAACTTACTCACAGATAGGGGGGCCCCCAAGTGATGCCAGGGAAAGCTCGTATAAGGAAGTAGGAGAGTTTATTCTCGGCCCTTTTGAAACATGGTTCAATTCAAGGATTTTCGATGATGGAGATCAAGATAATGATGGTATTAGGGACTGGTGTGACAGCGACATAGATGGAGATAATCTCTTGAATCCAATTATCGGGGGGGATGAACAATGTCCTGATGCTCCGGTAATCGGATATGAAGGATGGATGATAGATGAGAATTTCGATGGAGTCCATGATCAGGTTTCTGATGACGACATAGATAACGATGGCATCAAGAATCTAGTAGATGGACAGGGTCACAATGTTGACGCGCTTTGGGCAAAGTTCGACCATGTTCAGCTTGATAATTCTCTGACATCCTCAGAGACATTATCTCATTATATGGATATCACTTTGGAATCCTGCGAGCAATCTCCTTCCTCAGAACAATGCGTGATAGATGAAGCCTCACTTTCGGAGCTTTTGGAGATTTGGAATTATGTAATTTCCGCAGAGGTCAGAATGTGTGATGAGACGTACAAAGACGACTACCCGGAGAGGGCCAAGGCCGATTGCCTCAGAGCAGAAGAATTCAATTCTAACCCGCCTACAAATGCAGATAATTGGTGCTACGAATCAAGATTATTACTCCAGCCACAAGTTTGGTCTGGTTTCTGTGGGATCCCAGCTAGCTATGAATCAGGTCTTGATTCATACGAGGATCCATTTCCAATCCAGGAGATTATTGCCTTCTCCTTACTCATCATAAGCTCCCTAGCAATGATTAGGCCTGGGGCAGTAGTGTCTATTTTTAGGAGGTTACTTACCAGAATAGACGATAAATTCGGATATGATGGCGAGGAGATTAGCGGATGGTCATACATAATTTATTCCTCGGAATTGATAGGTAGGATCGTCTCACTAGTCTTCAGAATAGTCGTACTTCTATTAGGAATTTTCATCATATCGTCTACAATATCATCAGAATTATATCTGATATTCAAATTGTTCCTGCTCACAATTGGGACATCGATCACTCTTCTTTCTTCATTAGGGGTGATTGCGAGTATTTGGTCGATATGGGGCCTGAGGCCTGAAGAGGGAGTCAGGCCATCTGAGGGATTCACTGAGGGGGCCTCGCTAATTGTTACAATTACCAGCTACTTGCTAGCAATTGGATGGGTCTTCAATAGTGGTTTCATAGTAGGATCAATATGTTTGCTTATGTCGGCCTCCGCTTTCAAACGCCTCATCGAGGGAGCATCCCAACTCACCCGTTCGAAGGATATTAATGAGGACAGAGTCAAGAGAGTTGTTATGGGAAGAGACGGATGGATTCTCGTTGCTTCAGTCGTAATGATAGTTGCTTTCTTCACAATACCGTTCGAGATAGTTAACTCCTTCATATTCTCGAACTATCCTTCACAGCAACCCTACAGAGCGGGACTGAGGGCGGCCTTCTGGGGCAGTGTTTACGTTGTGGGTTACACAATGCTGTTCGCAATTCCAGTTTCCATTGGAGGGGCTATATGGCTGGAGGAATACGCGCCAAAGAATTACTGGCAGTCGGCGATTCAGACATTAGTTACCAATCTAGCTGGAGTTCCCGCAGTAGTTTTCGGCCTATTCGGACTAGCTCTTTGCTCATCCAGCTCAGGATTCGGGCTAGGTCTCGGAGGGACAATACTCACCGCTGGAATAACGATGGCTACAATGGCAATGCCTACGATAGTAATTGCCAGCCAAGAGGCACTTAGGGCGGTTCCCCCATCTCTTCGCCAAGGGGCATTTGGTGTCGGTTGTACAAAGTGGCAGGTGATTAAGGACCATGTCCTTCCTCACGCTATGCCAGGTATGATGACCGGTACTATCCTAGCTATGTCGAGGATAATGGGCGAGGCAGCTCCCCTGATACTCGTCGGTGCTGTAACCTCTGTTTTCCAAGAACCCGACCCATTCTATTTCGTAGACTACACAGTACTGCCTACCCTGGATGGATTTATTTCTTGGATTCCTGGGCTTGAAGTTGCTCTGACAGAATTGCCTATGTGGGCCGATCGGCCAATAATGACTGCTGACCCTACATCATTTACCCACTGGGGCTCTAACCCTAGCGGGAAGTACACTGTTCTCCCAGTCCAGGTATACACATGGACCGATCAGCCAGAGGAGGGATTCAAAGTCGCAGCCGCAGGAGCTTCCTTGGTACTGCTGGGGACCCTAGTCATGGTTAACTCAGTGGCAATTTTGGTTAGGGCGCACTACAGAAAATTCTCGAACGCATAGAAGGTGATTAAATGACGGACCAAAATCAAATAGAAACAAAAAAGAAGCTAGAAAATACGGATGAGTCATCATTCGATATCGACAGGGATAGCATAGTATCGACAACCGATTTGAATATCGACGGCACTCCACATATTGAAGTGAAGGGACTTAATCTAAGATATGGCGCAGCTCAGGCAATTTATGATGTATCGGTACCAATAGAAAGGAATTCAGTTACCGCATTCATAGGTCCATCTGGGTGTGGCAAGTCAACCTTGTTGAGATGCCTCAACAGGATGAATGACCTTATTCCAATCTGTAATTATGATGGAGAGATACTCTATGATGGAGAAGATATCAATCAACCTTCTACCGACCTAGTCAGGCTAAGGAGGAAAATTGGAATGGTCTTCCAGAAGCCAAATCCGTTCCCCAAGTCAATTTACGATAATGTTGCTTATGGGGTCCAGCTGCACTACAGCCCATCTAGGAGGAAAATGAATGAGATAGTTGAGAGCTCACTCATAAAATCTGCACTCTGGGGGGAGGTCTCGGATAGGTTGCATGAACTCGGCACCAGTTTATCAGGGGGGCAACAACAGAGATTATGCATTGCTAGAACGATCTCAGTCGAGCCAGATATAATCCTCATGGATGAGCCATGCTCCGCTCTGGATCCAATAGCTACGGCTAAGATAGAGGATTTAATTCTTGAACTTAAGGAGCATTTTACTGTAGTGATAGTTACCCACTCGATGTCTCAGGCCCAAAGGGTGTCCGATTACACAGCTTTCATGTTCCTCGGGAGGCTGATTGAATTTGGAAAGACAGAGAAAATATTCAATAACCCTGAAAAGGAACTAACTGAAAGGTATATTACAGGAAGGTTTGGTTGATTTTATAGACCCGGTGAGGACTAGATTGGATGGCGACGTTGCGATAGTTGCTGAATGAATTGAGGATTTATGATGTCTAAAGGAGTTCTGATTGCAGTAGAGGGACTTGATGGAAGTGGCAAGTCCACTCAGGCCCACTTATTGGTCGAATGGCTCAGATCCATGGGAGCACCGGTACACCATACTGAGTGGAACTCAAGCCCATTGGTTGCATCGTCAACGAAGAAGGCAAAGAAGCAAAAGAGGCTGAAACCCGAAACATTCCACCTAATACACGCTGCGGACTTTGCAGACAGATATGAGAGGCAGATTCAACCGCTTATAGAAGTCGGAGGCATAGTCGTCTGCGACAGGTACAAATTTACAGCATTGGCAAGGGACGGATCAAGGGGAATTGACAGTGATAGGATTGAGAAGTGCTACAGTTTCGCCAGAGAACCAGACCTCACACTTTACTTCAAAGTAAGTCCAAACGTATCGCTTTCAAGAATAAATAAGGGTAGGTCACAACTGAAGTACTACGAGTCTGGAATGGATATGAATCTATCAGAAGATCCATTCGAATCATATCTATTACTACAAGGAAGACAGAGAGAAATCTATGATGGCCTAACTCAATCTGGAAGAATGGTAGAAATAGATGCAGACAGAACAATCCCTGAGGTCCTAAGGTCAGTTAGGGAAATCATAAATGATAAATTTGACATCGATTCGATATCCATATTGGGCCCCAAGGATAGGATGAACGAGACATTGGATTTTTCCATTAAAAAGTAACATTGAGGTGAAAAAACTTGGGCACTGGACGATTGATTGTTTTCGAAGGACCAGACCACGTTGGCCGCTCAACACATGCGGAGGCTTTACGCCAGAAATTAGAGGCCAATGGAGTTCCTGTCATCATAACCGGCCTAGCACGGTCAGAAATCCTAGGTGACCTGATAAAATCAGGAAACAAGGACATCCATGACTTCGGCCCAAAAACAAGGGCACTGCTTTACGCGACAGATTTAATGGATCAAATTGAAAATATCATCAAACCCTCAATTGATGCGGGCTTCGTGGTGATTGCTGATCGCTACATTTTCACACCCATGATCAGAGAATCCCTTCGAGGAGTAGATACGGATTGGAGTATGAACCTCTATGCCAACGCGCCTAATCCGGATCTTACCATCCTCCTCAAGTCGGGGCCTAGGAGATTGCTACAGAGGGTTATCTACAGTGGCAATGTAGGTACGTTGAGCAGATTTGAAAGCGGTATGGATCTGGGATTCTCTACCATACCCACAGTGTCTTTCTTAGAATACCAGTCGAAGCTTAAGGATGCATTCGATAGATTCGCAGAAGAGAGGGGCTTCCTTTCGATCTCAACAAGTAAGAGCAAACCTGAGGTCTCAGGAAAAATCTGGGATGAAGTTTTCCCTATCGTCAAGGACCTTATTTTCAATGACTCCTGAGTTAGAATTCTTAAACGAATATAGGTGGAATTGAAATGTCCAAAATAACAGTAGAGATCGAAAGAAAATTCTCCATCAAGGATGCAAAATCTTTGCCTGAAGGCCCAGAATATTCAATTAAACAGTGGTACCTCCCCAAGAAAGCCTACTCCTTCGATGGTAGAAATCTGACAATTTCTAATTGTATCACAGTTTTCGCAGTATCCAAATCTCTGTCAGACGCAATCAGTAAGGCACTTTCTCGAAAAAGACCCACGGTTCGTATCCGAATTATTGATGGAAATACGGCATGGCTAACTATCAAAGGAAAAACCAAGAATTACGCTCGTATTGAATTGGAGTGGCCAATAGATATCGATAAGGCAAAAGCGACTGTTGAATCAAATGTTTGGCCAAATGTTGAGAAAATTCGGAGGTATATAGATACTGACGATCTGACCTGGGAAGTCGATAGGTTCCTTGGGGATAACGAAGGACTATGGCTCGCGGAAATAGAAATTCCCTCAATCGATACAAAATTCAAGGCTCCTTCTTGGGTGAACCGTGAAGTTTCCCATATTTCCGAATTATCTAGTCACAAACTCGCAAAGAAACCCTTTACTAAATGGGGAAAAGGACTCATTTCCAGAGCGCTGTAGAATAAATATTGACAGCAAAATGTTACGAATCCGGCAGAAAACAACACACAATCCTCTCCATGTGAAAGCAAGTCACAACCCATGAACCACGACATTAGAATCATGTAATCTATAATTAGTACAGTTTCTGTTTAAACTATCATGGATGACTTAATTACTTGGTCAAACCAGTAAATCCCTTTGAAAGCCATCAAAGTATATCAGATGTAAAACAATACAGGGGTATTGTGTAACATAATTCGAAATTAAGTATAGATTGAATATAGTAGGAAATAGTTTTCAATTTACAAAATAGTATACGTGGGGACATGATATGTAAGGATTGTATTCTGGAAATAAATAGTTGATACTATGCATAACAACAAGAAGATAAGTACAGCTTTAATGCTGATAATGATGACCTCAGTCCTAGCGGGCTGTGTAGGCGGAAGTACAGATGTGGATGTCGATACCAGTTTAGTCGATCTCCAGCCCGCCTCAGCAAATGATTGCCCCGAGGGTGGAATATTGATCCATATTGGGATAGATGACAATGAAAATGGAAACCTAGATACTGCAGAGAGAACCGAGACTCACGCCGTCTGCAATGGCGCAGATGGAGAGGATGGAGAAAGGGGATTCCGAGGCCTCACTGGTGCATCCGGTGAGGATGGTTCCAATGGCGCCAACGGAGACTCAGGACTCCCTGGAGAGAAAGGGGAACAAGGAGAAACCGGTGAGACAGGAAGTACAGGTCCAGTGGGCCCTACGGGAGCAGATGGTACCCCTGGAGCAGACGGACAGGACCTAGTCCACTGTCTCGCAGGAGACGGAGCAGCGAATGTTCATTCAATGGTGGAATACTGCCCCGACAGCACGACTATCCTTTCTCAGGGCTATTCACACACGTGGTCACTTGTCGGGAGCTTCCACTCAGCACCAATTGGTTGCGACATGGGAGAGGACGAGTGTGAGGGATACGCGGAAGTACCAGCTTACGACGTAGTGTCGCAAAGGGCCTTCGTGGTAAATGCTGAGGACAGTTCGGTAGACATCATAGACATGAGCACACCGAGCATGCCAACACTCCACTACAGACTCGTGATTTCCAACGGAGAGCCAAACAGCGTGGCAGTCAGCTCTAACGGACTAGTCGGAGTAGCAGTGGCGGTCGACCCAAAGCAGGACAATGGGCTCGCAATGTTCTTTGATACCGATGGGACCCTTGTTGGCTCGATCGTAGCTGGCGCACTACCAGACATGATCACCTTCACAAACGACGGAACCAAGGCTTTGGTCGCCAATGAGGGAGAGCCAGACGATGACTACGTCGTCGATCCAGTTGGCTCAGTTACAGTGATTGATGTATCCGATACTACAAGCCTAACAGCAACACAGGTTGGATTCACATCCTTCAATTCACAGATGGCTACTCTGGAAGCTAACGGAGTAAGGATATTCGGGCCAGGTGCAACAGTGGCCCAGGACTTGGAGCCGGAGTACATCGCCGTTGCTGGTGACGACTCGACTGCAACAATAGTAATGCAGGAGAACAACGCGGTCGCTACTCTTGACCTATCGACCAACACCATAACAGGAATCCATGCCCTCGGGTTCAAGGATTACTCAACACTATCACTCGATCTTAGTGACAGGGACGGAGGAGTCAACTTCCAGAGCTGGGACAACGTCAAGGGCATGTACCAACCCGATGCAATGACCTCATTCGTGGCTAGTGACGGAATCACCTACTATGTCTCTGCCAACGAGGGCGATGCAAGGGATTATGATGGATACTCCGAAGAGGAGAGAGCCGATGATCTAAGTCTAGATGCGACCTCCTTCCCTAATGGTGTTTCAGATGCCGATCTCGGCCGCTTGAAGACGACCACCGCTGATGACTGTGGAGACACAGATGGTGACGGGGACATAGACTTCATTTGCAGTTACGGAGCTAGGTCATTCTCTATATGGAAGTATGACAGCAACGGGGACTTCGTACAAGTATGGGATAGCGGCGACGAAGTCGAGCACCTGATGGCAGTGAATGATCAGTGGCTGAATTCATACACAGGATCAAGGAACGACGACAAGGGTTCTGAGCCAGAGGGTGTTATCACTGGCGAATTCGCAGGCAAGACCCTCGCATTCGTAGCTTTGGAGAGATCAGGCGGAGTGATGATCTATGATGTCACTAATCCCGCCTATCCGTTCTTCGTCCAGTACGTGTACATGCACGACCACGTATCTCCCGAGGCAATGGCATTCGTATCGGGAGCAGATAGTCCCAACGGAGCACCAATGCTGATAGTGGCAAACGAGGTCAGCGGTACGGTTGCCGTATTGCAACCAATGGTCTGAGACCAACGAAAATGGGCAGGGGGGCAAGGCTCCCCTGCCCAAACATTCTCATTTGTCAGCCGAAAGATAGTTACATTCGGCACCGCGGGGAAATGTAATGGAAATCCTCCTATTGGCTTTCATAGGGACCTTTTTTGCAGCAGCGCTGACCGTCCCTGCTGGATTCGGCCTCTCAACAATGCTGACTCCGATCGTACTTCTGATCATGGGCCCACATGAAGCAGTGGCTGTAGTTGCGGTCGTCCATGCGGCTCACAATGCTGGCAAATTCATCGCCCTGAGGGATAGCGTGGACTTCTCGGCATTCAGGCGCTATGGGGTATGGCTGGTATTCGGCTCTATCGCAGGAGCGCTGCTGCAGAACCGCGTTCAACAGGAACCGCTATTGGCTCTGATCGGGGCCTTCCTGATAATCCTCCCAATATTGACCCTCAGCGAGTCATGGACTGGGTACAGGATACCCGAGGCCAATGACAGGTTCGGCGGCCTCGGATCAGGATTCATGGGGGGTCTTTCAGGACACCAGGGTGCACTAAGGGCGATGTTTCTGACACGTCGCTTGCCAGACAAGATGTCCTATGCAGCCACTGCGAGCGTTCTAGCCCTCTGCGTCGATCTCTCAAGGGTCCCAGTTTACATCCTCTCTCGACCCGAAGAAATCTACCAGCACCTACAGCTGACTGCGGTACTGGTGATTTCCGCGCTGATAGGGGTCAGGGCAGGAAAGAAGTGGCTAGAGTCACTGAAAAGCGCATGGGTCAATAAAATGGTAATGTCGGGAATAATTGCCAGCGGCGTATTCTATATCTACATGGCACTTCATTGATGTTGAGAGGCCGAATCCAGCAGGGACGGTCAGCGGAACAGTAGCAGTTCTTCAGCCATTAATTTAGGCCGAGTGACATAAGGGGGCCGGGGGGATATCTCCCCGGCTCCTATCAAATCATCTGGAGATTAGGGACCCATTTGACTGCTTTCCTAGATTTATCTTCGAGTATTTGATAAATCATCAATACTACTCCCTCATCTGGGCCCGGTCTAACTTCAATATCTGCGAAAGAACCCTCATTGGTCCTCAACCTCAGAATCTTCACTTCATCATCTCTATTCATTTCAATATTCAGTACATCATCACTCATCTATTCATCCTCCAAATCCAATATTAATGCCTTGAAAGGTTGACCCGATCCCGGCGTTGGAATGTATTCCTGGTGGCATATAAATGATGTATGATGCACCTTCATCGTCAAGAATTAGTAACTCTGTTTCGAGACAGCTATCTCCTATGCAGAAAATTTCAGTGGTACCAATCCCATCGATATCACCCGAAACAAACCCTCCTTGAGATACTAAAAATGAGAGTATTGCAATTGAAGATATGAGGATCGAGGAAAAAATAACCATGCCCGAGTGGGAATATCTCATGTTGTCGCATCGACGTCTCCTTTATATCGATTATTTAAACTATATAGATTATATACGTATTTTCCCCAATATTTCATTAGAATCAAACAATTAAATCATCAAGTAGTGAGTAGGCTCCAATTCTTGCCTCATTTGGAGCTATGTCATCCGATTATTCCGGAAACTGCCTCGGTCTGCGTCAGGTAGACCAGGAGCCCCAAACCAGCGAAGATCATCATCCAAGAGCCAGTCGCCTTGACCACCCCGGTGGATCTCCTGAGGAAGCTGATCATCGCCTGCCGCCCCATCCCGACAAGTACCGTTACCATCACCATCAGCAGGGTCACAGAGAGGATCAATCCGCCGAGGCCAGCCACGAAGGCCCCCTCGCCCACAACCGCCAACCATGCCACGAACGGGAAAACCGCGGCGGCCGTACAATCCACTGACGCGGCCGAGTAGCCTATTCCCCACAGGAACATGTTTCTCCGTGGTGTGAAAACCTCATCGGACTCCACCGTCTGGTACCTGTCCAACCACCTCTGCAC
>DAPJ01000030.1 GCA_002502095.1 Euryarchaeota archaeon UBA62 | reverse complement strand
CCATCTCCATCTGAGTCAGTCATATACATTACATCCTCAGGTGATGGTGGTCCATCTTCATCGTCGTCTCCGTCATCATCGTACTCATCGGAACCGTCCTCGCAATCTTCATAGCCGTCATTTACCCAATCCTCAGGTATTTCTTCGCCGTTGTCACACATCCACATGTCTTCTTGTGGCTCGTTATCGGAATCCGATCCATCATCGTCGTGTCCATCTTCTCCATCCTCCGAACCTGACCACTCTTCATTATCTGCAGAGTGCTCGAATTCCTCGCTCTGTCCGAAGTCGTCGGTGCAGTGCCAGTCTGAGTCATGGTGCTCACAGTAATACCACCATGTGTCCCAGTCCTCATCGTCCTGAGATTCCTTACACCACCAAACAGTATCATCACCATCTGGATAGCCTTCCCATTCACAGTAGCCGTCATAATAACTGCGCCAACTGATATGATTGCCATCATCATGGTGGTCGTTGTGGTCGTCGTGGTCATCGTGGTCGTCGTGGTCGTCGTCACCGTGGTCGTCGTGGTCGTTGACATCGTCGAATATCTCAGAGTCAAACCAAACTGGAATCGAGGTTCTTGGAAGTGTGTCATCCACCTCGATGACTATTGCATCTCCCCACATTACCTCATACGTTAGTGATGAGGTCGCAGAGCCGTTGTCGCTTTCCACGCTCATAGACACAAGGTCTTGATTCTGATCTATGTGAATAGTCGAAGTGATCTCAGCGCCATCCTCGGTATACTCCATTGTCATGGTCTGGGATTCCATATTATCGCTCATAGTGATTGTAATTACTGCGTCTTCTGGAATACCATCAGATACGACTGGTCCAGCATCATCTTCGCCGTCATCATCTTCGCCAGAGAAGAGTCCGGCCTGTTCTGCGATTACCTCCAAAACATTGGGGGTTGCATCACGGGTTTGGGAGACGGATTGTGTTGCATCTCCTTGTGCCATCATACCGCCCATCAACAGGTGGATATTGACAACCTCGCCGACCTGCACATGAGTGTATTCCATTTGCAATAGACCTGCAATTGAAATTGAGTTGTGAACGTAGACTGAGTCGGTATTAAGATCCGCCATTACGATGTCCTCTATCTCGACGTCCATCTGCATCCCCAAATCCTGGCTCCATTCGCTCGATGAAATCGACTGAGAGTATCCGGCCTTGGGAGTGTCTTCTAGTATATCCTCGATGCTCCCCACGTCAGTCATGGCTTCCATGAAAGTCTCCGCGGTAGCCATGTAAATACAGTCACCTACTAATTCAGTAGTGGCATTTTCTTCGTAGTTGGCGGCGTTCTCATCCATACATCCTAGGATATCATCAACCAGTTCTTCGGTGATACACCCCGAGAGAGAGGTCGCAATTAGCAACAAGCTGGCAATAATAACATTCATTCTAGTCATGCTACTAATACGATAGACCCGTGCTTATGAACGATGTGGCGACACAAGAGAGGATTATGGTGCAGGGGACAGGATTTGAACCTGCGAAGCACTACGCACTGGGACCTAAACCCAGCCCCTTTGACCACTCGGGTACCCCTGCTTGACCTCTTGGGGTCATTCATCAGTCAAGAACTCAACGTATGGAGGGCCAACCATCGAATAGGGTCTTAACCCCCATTTGCGGCGGCGACATGTGGCACGTATAGGTGTAATCGGACTGGGCAACTGGGGCACAGCCCTAGCTAAGGTGTGGTGCGAAGACGGCCACAACGTCCTAGGGTGGACGATTGAGCAGGAGGTTTACGAGACTCTGATGACCGATTCGGTGAATAAAAAGTACTTGGATGGATATGAAATTCCAGACCTGCAAGTCACAATGGAGCTTTCTGACGTAGTAGAGTCTTGTGAGATACTGGTACTCTCCCTGCCTAGTGGGGTCATTCTGGATATTGTTGATAGAATCGTTCCAAATCTGAGACCTTCTCATGTCCTACTTGACCTTGCAAAGGGACTTGCTCCTGAGGAGGAAGGTGGATCGGGACTAATATCTGACTCGATCGAGAAGCGTCTTCACGTGGCAGGTAAATCGAACCCAGTTATCGTGATGACTGGCCCCACAATCGCCCCTGAAGTAGCTAGGGGGGTCATCACTACAGCTCTTGTTGCGTGTCATGATCAAAGCGTAGCTGAGAGGATATCGGAGAGATTGTCCACTGAGACTCTATTCTTGGTGTCCGCGGATGATCCAAATGGTGCCGAGCTCTGGGGGGCATACAAGAACTGCGTCGCTCTCGCATGTGGGCTGGTAGATGGATTGAAGGGAACTATAGGAGGGGATAATCTCAAAGCGGCTTTGGTATTGAGGGGATTCAGTGAGGGTATTTCTCTTCTTGGTGCCATGGGAGCGTCCTCATCCACTGCCTTTGGTCCGGCTGGACTTGGTGACCTGTATGTGACCGCTACCAGCCCTAGGAGCAGGAATAGGACACTCGGAGAGAAGCTCGGATCTGGCAAGAGCCTTGATCAATCGCTGGAAGAGATGCATATGGTGGCAGAAGGAGTGAGGGCCACTAGGATGTTCCTCGCCAGAGCCCCGAAGCTTGGGATTGAGACCCCATTCATTGAGGCACTAGGAGAGCTGTTAGACGGAGACATCACGGCGGACAAGGCTGTGAAAAGAATGGTGGAATACTGAATTTATTCAGAATAGGTTGATTTGCTAAATCACCTACGAGTATCGATTGCGGTGTCCTTAGAAGACCTGACAGAATTTGAGAGTCGCCTTATCAGGTGGATTTCATCCTCTGATTTTGTGGAGATCCCATGGTCAACCAGGAGGGCGGCTGAAGCGTTCAAGGTTGAGGAGGAGGAGGTTTACCAAGCTCTGGCGTCACTCACTGCAAAGGTACCGGAGAATATCCAGATTTTCTATGAGGATGGTGCAATCAGAATTGTTGCGGATTCCTAATATTATCGCAAACCACGATTAAAGAAGTTTCACTTTTAAGAGAGATTGTCCGCCTCGCTTGCTCTGTTAAATATTCCAAGGAAAACTTCGGACCATGAGGGGATTCTGAGGTCGTCTTCCTCATTGAAGAAAGACCTTGCATATATCGAAAGGAAGTCAATGATTAGTACCACCAGGAAGATTATCAGAAGATACGCTACGACCTTGTCGTACTGTAGGAACCTCAGATACAAGTCGATGTAATAACCAATTCCTCCTGCCCCTACGATACCAATAATTGTCCCGGATCTGAAGTTGTATTCGAAAAGAAAGATTGAGTGGGAGATGAGGTCATTTGCTGATTCGGGCACTACCACATTCAGGGCTGTCTCATACTTGTTCAAACCCATTGCTTGAGCTGCTTCCAAGGGAGTCTTGTTGAGGCCCTCCATTGCCTCATACCAAAGTTTACCCAAGTATCCCACAGTATACACAGTCATTGCAAGTACTCCCGAAAGTGGCCCCATGCCAATTAGAATGACGAAGAATATGGCCCAGATAAGACTAGGTAAGCTCCTAAATGCGGATAGAATAAATCTTGTCGAGTATGATAGCCATCTCGGACTGAGGTTTCGAGCGGCTGCCAGAGATAGTGGCAAAGACAGGGCCATCCCGAACACTGTGGCTACAAACGCTATTTTGATTGTCTCTATGACCCCTATCCATGCGGTAGAGCAGGTGAACTCAAAGGGATACCTAGCAGTGCATACTGGGTACACTTGTGGTTCAAGAACACTCCAGTCAGGGGGCCATAGTGACTGATAAAAGAAGCTTTTCAGATTGCTGAAGCCTCCTGTCAGTCTGCCCCAATCGCTCACCATTCCATTCAGAACTAGGAAGGCGAGTATTAGTAAAATCATGAATGTGCTAGCTATGACTTTACCATCAATTGCGGCCTTCATATGTTCACCTCCATGGCTTTCGTACCCTTGACGAATGGATTTATCCTACCATCGTCAATGACTAGTAGCTTATCCGCCATCATCTTGGCTCTGGATATATCGTGCTCAACAACAATCAACGCGGCCTTACTTTCCCTCACAAAATTGGTGACCGCATTCAAAACGGAGTTCAGTGTCTCCTCGTCCAACTCACTGAGGAATTCATCTGCGAGAATCAGCTTTGGCCTCTGAGCCAGAGTTCGTGCTGTTGCCACTCTCCTCTGTTGACCTCCTGACAGTCTTCTGATTGGCTCAGTAGATTTCTCACTGAGTCCCATGATGTCGATGGCATCAGTGGATCTTTGCTGTCTCTCCTTCCTGGATTTAACTCCGGCACGAGCACCCAATTCCACGTTGTGCCTTACACTGGAATGCCTGACTAGGCCTAATTTCTGTGGTATATACCCGAGATGACCACGGGGAGGGGGCTCTGGCAGTACAGTCCCACATACTTCTAACTGGCCGGATATGGGACTAACTAGGCCAGCGATTGTTCTTAGTAGCGTAGATTTTCCTATTCCTGACGGTCCGGCGATTGCTACTATCTCTCCTGGAAAAACCTCTAGATTGGGAATATTGACGAGTGAGGCCGAGGAGTCATAGCCTATTGCTACATCCTTCAAAACCAATAATGGCTCATCCAAATCGTCATCTATTCGCATACTGCCCCCTCAATACAGATTTAGGCGCTCCTAAACCCATATATGGTATTGATGGATTTAAGATTGTGAGGCCTATTCTGATTCGACATTAGTAAGGTGGCCCTCTAGAGCCTCGAAAGCTCCCGGAACAGACATCAAATCATCTGAGAATTGCCCCAAATGCCCCTGTGAAGTAGCCCTAGCCACCCCTGAGCCATCGAGGACATTCTTCAAGATCTCATCTCCACAGCTCTCCTTGGGTATTTCATGGAATACCTTGTGCACTGAAATATCATAGCAACCAGTGTATGTCCCCATTCCCGGACGAGAGTAGTTTTCAAGATACATATCGTAATTCATATCAATTAGAGCATTGATTATCGAGGCCCTACTTCTAGTGTCGAGTATTTCCGGATTATACATGACAGAAGTAGTGGGAATTATTCCCAATTCCCCGATAGAAGTGTAGTTATCGGTTCCCATACACCAATCTGCGTTACTCCCCGAGTCATCAACACAGTGCTCATCAATGAAATTCTCACTAACAAACGCAATCTGTCCGTAGTCTTCGGAAATACACCTGATTGCTCCTGATTCGCCATAGTATGAATCGCCAGGAGAGGGTATCACTGAGTCATCACTGAAGTACGACCTAACTAGACCGTCCAGACTATTAGATTCAGAGTCTTCAGACATAACCAAAAATCCATTACTGATCATATGAGATAGTGGTGCAATCAAACTACTGTAGGGATCGGTTCCTGTGTGGCATGAGACCATGCCTGAGATAAGATCGAAAGGATTAGTGGATTCATCATCATCTGTAGCGTATGAGGCTAGTTCACTATCTGAAAGAGTCCATCCGGAAACCTGCGAGGATAGTCTTTGATCATCGTTCTGAATGGCTGCCAGTACTGATAATCCACTCATCTTCCAACCAATAACTGATGCTAAGTGCCCCATAAAAGCCAAGTGAGTATCTCCGGATTCCAATGATCTTGCGGCCTCCATATCTGATTCGACATGGATTACAGAGACATTCACTCCTAGCTCACTACTGAGGAAGTTTGCTAGAAGTGACGGGTCTGTATCCGTCCCATTAGAAGTCTCTGAGGTTTGGAAGGCTATCCTTAGCTCCTCCAGAGAAATTGTGATTTCTTCTCCATCCTCGTCGTCTACATAGTAAGCTGAAATACCAGGAATACTGGAAACGAAGGAGGAGTATATGCCCAAATGATCATTCGAGTTCGTCTCAACCACGCCTCTGGTTCCGAACGTGTTGAATAGAATATCTGAGGAGTCTTTCTCTTCGCCTAAGGACATTAGTAGGTTCATGACATTACTGATACTGTCGTTCTGGAGGTGGTCTGGATTATAGACGAAAACATCACTTGGGGCCTTTGCGAAAGATGGCAATGCGACATACCTGCTATTCTCTAAGCACCAATCCTCCCTCTGATCTATTTCTTCCTCGGGGCAGTAGTCAGAGATTGTGTTATCCTTGAGGAATGCTATCTGACCTGAGCCTTCAGAAAGGCACTTCAATGCGCCTGACAAACCGTAGTAAGGAGTTCCGGGGTCAGGAATGGATGAGTCCTCGGAGAAGAATCCATGAATAGTCCCCCTGAGAGACTCAATATCATTTGGGTCACCGAGGACATTTGCATATCCTAATCCCAAGAGGAATCCCATAGGAAGCATCATACCGACTGATTCCAACCAACCCGTATGGCAAGAGGTCATTCCCTCCATCAGTGAGAAGGGATTAGTGAGTGGATCTGAATCCAAATGCGCGATAGCCATTTCACTATCGTCCAAGACCCATGCATGGGCGTTATAGTAAGACCTTCCATCGGACTTCTGATCGGCTGCCAATGCCTCTATTCCATATTGATTCCAGCCAATCCAAGCATTGCCACTGTCCATGTAAGCTATATCGACGTTACCGAACCTCAGTGCCTCTAGCATAGCTACTTTGGAATCCACCGTGTAGATAGAAACATCATAATTGGTATTTTTAGAGATATAATCCGCTAGTATTTGCGGATTCGTATCTGATTCCAACATATCGGCCGATAGTTCGTAGGCAATTACAAGGGAAGTTCTTTCCCGATCTCCTTCTTCGTCTCCAATACACCCTGAAATAATGCAAGATAAGAGGAGAATTGAGATTATTTGTGCTAGAAGCTTCGTCTTCAAGTGACGTACCGATGAGATCCCATGTGTACTCATGGTAATCGCTGGAAAGATGGGTATATGGACCCTTTCAGATGTATTTCTCATTCTAATTTGTTGGTGTTGACGGGAGGCGTTCCGAACTGCGGATTCGAAATTGATGATTTGGGTGTGTGTATGACGCTAATGCGCCCCCCGCCAACAAAAAGTTGTGTCATCTGCAATAGCATTGCAGAGCCTTAGCCATATCTTTACCAGTTACTCACTGAAGTGTTCCGATATCGTCAGCTGTGATGCCAAATGCATCCCAGACTGGCTGTAGATAGGAGCGGATATCAGCTTCGTAATCTGCTGTTGCATCTCCATCATTCTTCAGATCGAAGATTTCGAGAATCTTGCTATTGTAGTAATTAGCATACCATCCAAAGGCCTCGCACTCCTCCTGCGACATTCCCTCATGCTGAGCGTGTGTCACTGAATTATAGCATCCAGTGAACTCCTCTCCATCTGGATCGTTTTGAGATGTGTAGTTCTCTAGATACATGTATGCCTCGCAGGATGCCTGTGAGCTATCCGATGAGACCGAGTGAGAGACCATGTTGTAGCAGATTGACGTGTGCTCGGCGACATATGCCTCGATTACCCTGTAGAAGGCGTGACCCTCTGCCTGGTGCTTGTCGTAGTCTGCGGTATCTCCAGCGGCTAGGTCGTCCGTCATCTTCGATGCGTACCTTACGGAAGCCTGTGAGTAAACGATTACCACGTTCTTCAGAACTTCGTCGCGCGCGTCGATTACTCCTTGCATGTCTTCATTCTTCAATGCTGTGAGTCCATCGTTCATTGCTGCTAGAGTAGCTATGTTGGTCGCATCTCCAGTCCCGAAGTTTCCACCTCTCTTTGCTGCGGTAGCGAATGGCCCGCATCCGTCGTAGTCTGCGTTTGCATCATCTGGACCGTGGTAGAATGCCCATCCTTCGTCCCATGCGTGCTGAGCGTCATCAGGGCCCCAATTTCCAGCTTCAGCCTTGATGATGGCCGCGTTGAGCTCGTGGATAGCGTATGCAGTCATCACACCGTTCTGGATTCCCTTCTCTGTGGCTTGGTCCCTGACAGTGTCAGACTCTCCTGCGAACGGTCCTGTGCCCCCGATAGCTGCTGATACGAAGTCATTCCATGAGCCATCTGCACCGTAGTAATCATCGTATGCGTGGTTCTTACCAGCTGCGTCAGCGAAGCCCATCAGTGTCCTGTAGGATCCGTCAGACTTCTCTGCGTGCTCTCCATTCTCGTATATGTCCATGACACCATCCCAGTCGTATGCACCGGATAGGTCCTTGATGTCACAGACATCTCCCATCAGCATGCGGTGATTATCGACGTTGGAAGCGTAATCATAGCCTCCGTCCGAGTCGTCCAGGTCAACCGCTTCATCTCCACCAGTGCACCCTGCGAGTGCGCTTAGCAGAAACATCATTGTCATCATTATGCTTGTTATTTTCAGATTCATGTTAATCTCCTTGAATGGTCCGAATGGGGTAGGGTATATCTAATTTAGGGAGCCCTAAATTTATAATTTGTAACGATAGAGTCATGTCTGATGGCCTCGCATGATACGTCATGAGAGAGCTATCATCATCTCCATTGGCTGTTTTTCTGATGGTACTATCAATCGTTTCTGTACCATTTAGCGATACTAATCAAAATCCAGAGCTCATCGACGAGCCGATAAAGATGGAGCAGATAGGAGGAGGGGGAGGAAGCCTTGAGGAGCAATGCGGATCTATAACATTCGAGAATATGTTCGAATATTCGCGTGCCACGTTTGATATCATCATTGACGATGATTGGGAGTCTGCGAATGTCAAAGCTGTGGCGTGGGTCAATAGTACTCTAGCTGATGAGCTAAGGTTGACTATGGATGAGTTCATGGAATTACTGGACCCAAACAAGGGTGGAGATGGGTGGTTCTCTACGGATGAGCGAGAGTTCTTCAGGGCATTGGCTAGTGAGTGTATCGAGCATACCCTAACTAGAATCGGGCTTAGAGACGGGCCCGCACATAGAGGTGGCCTTGGTACTGATTGGAAGAACACTAGCTGGGAAGAGGATGGAGTAGTCATTGAGGAGTGGAATATAGTTCCCCCTCGCCACTCCCAGATCAGAAGTTGTACATCCTCGATTGGAGGGGATTGTAACGAAGTTCCCGTAGTTCCAGATTCGAGCAGGGATTGCGATACTGGTGTCTCGCAGGATTTGGGTGTAGACGAGTGTAGAGTTCAGCTCTGGTTGAATGCAACCCTTTCGATTACCGGAGTGGATGACCCAAGTAGATTCACTTTCT
This sequence comes from Euryarchaeota archaeon UBA62, assembly GCA_002502095.1. Classification (GTDB taxonomy): domain Archaea; phylum Thermoplasmatota; class Poseidoniia; order Poseidoniales; family Thalassarchaeaceae; genus MGIIb-O5. Next base: position 556 of record DAPJ01000030.1, on the reverse strand, counting down.
CATTGAATGCGTCGAATCTTTCAGGGGCCAGATTCGATTTCACCTTCCCTCAGATGGAGGATCTCCGTCTGGACATGTGGGACGAGTGCGAAGGCAGGGACGTAGGTTTGAATGAGTCAACGGCTGGTGGACAGGCACCTACTATCGGAGGATGTGTTGGAGACGGCTCGTCGACATTTGATCTCATCAGTAACGATGATGGGAGTTTAACTCTCGAACTTAGTCCAAATGGCTACAGAGAAGACTGGCCGATGGGAGAGGACCTTTTCTTTGACTTCACCACCGAACCTATTCCTGAACCTGCCCCTCCCGTGTGGACGGAGGAATCGCCTTCTAATGGCACTTGGTTCCCAGTACCAAATTCTGGGGACGTTTCTTGGGCTGGTTGGGATGATGGAGTATCCAGATGGTTCTATGACGAGGATGGCGTGTCCAATTTAGAAATATTATGTGTCGGCGAGCAGGATTTGAATTTCAGAGAGTCTCCTGACAGGTCACTGATGGCTACTGTTCCGGATACCGGAACAATTGAAGTCACCTGTGCTGCGAGAGATGG
>DAPJ01000023.1 GCA_002502095.1 Euryarchaeota archaeon UBA62 | reverse complement strand
GCCTGAGTGAATGTGACCTCTATCTGTATTTCCTGGCCTCTGATGACATATTCTTGGATACTGCCATCTGGTTGACTCCATTGCATGGCCTGATTTGCACCGGTTCCGAACTCGATCGAGGTTACTTCGAAGTCGATCAGAGATGACCTAGCTTGTACGGATGCCCCATCATCCAAACCAAGCTGATTTCCTCCTCCGAACATGGGAGCCATTGAGGTTAATAGCAACAACGAACAGAGTAGCAGGGGAGTGAGGACACGCATACTAACATAATTGGGGGCTTAGCTACATGTATGAAGGTTGGGACATTGCGTTCGACTTGAGAATAAACCCGGTCGGGACTCATGATAAGGTGGAATAAGTCGCGAGAATACTGGCACAGATAGTGAAGAGCTTATGATGGCTTGCGTATGCGTTGATTCATGAGTGAAGATCAGTCACTAAAGAATAGGCTGACTCTATCGTTACTAGTTCTGTTACAGGTGACCTTGATACCTATTTTCGGATTCTCTACTAGGTACCTTTTCGAAATTGACAGGGAGGGATTCTCCGTTACAGTGAAGACTAATCTAATTGAGTGGATTGTTGTTTCTGGGGTTTTGTATGGAGTTTTCTCACTATTCCTAGCTTTATCTTTGGGTGGGTTCAGACCTTACTTTATCGTTAAAAGAGGCGGTTTGGCATCTTTCCTAGGACTCAGAACAAGAAAAGGAGATCCAGAGCTAGTCGATAGATCGAGGCTATCAGTAAGTTCCAGTCCGTATGGGAAAATGGCAAGATTGGTGGACCGGAGAGTAAGTAGGGACGGATATGATCTGATTGCTGTCCATGGGGGACTACAACTAATTGCGGTTCCGTTGCAGATTCTACTAATTGCTGTTCCATTGGCCATTATCGAAGGTTTTCCTAGCTCTCTAGTAAAATCGGGAAGCGCTTTCGAACTTGGCATGGCTGGCTATCTAGCATCACTATGGTTGGCAATGAAGATTCAGCCAATTATTTCCAACCATCTGGTCGGTTTTGCTTCCGTCCTCAGGACGGTAATATGGAGATTCTCGATTTTCTCTTGGGTTCTTCCAATAGTCATTTTCTGGTATGCTGCTAGAATGCTCCTTGAGGCATCACTGGGGTGGCTGGAACTCGACTATGCCGACTGGAATGACCTACAAATCGATGCTATGGTTCTTGGATTTATTTCCCCTGATGCTGAAATACCGAAAAGTGCAGTTATCGATTTCCTGATAGCAATCTCTGTCCTTCCATTGGCAACTTTTACATCGATTTCAGTCCTTGGTGGTTCTAATGGCGTCCCGGATTGGATGCTGGACCCGGAAGAGCGTTTGGAGAATCTACAGACAGAATCGCTGGAGGCGCCCAAGTCTGAAATGGACAATGACTTGCTTCCATCACTGACAGATGAAGGAGAGTCTATGGACACAATCGAGATCGAAGAGGAAAGCACCCCGGGAGGGATGATCGACCTACCATTCGAATTATTCGGCAGAGACGGGGAAGACTAGGTCAGAAGTTCGGTTTAGAAGGAACCACCCTGAGCCAATGACCATTCCAAACATAATAGGATTAGGTCCTGATATCCACAATTGAGTGCCAGCAAAGATTAGGATTAGGGTACATAGGGATATTTCAATTTCTGGCCCTCTCGAGGTGAAAAAACTGGGAACATACCATGAGAATATAGCAGATAAAATTAGGGAAGCTAAGGAAATCAAGTTGGACCCTCACAGATTCCTTCGCAAGTCCTTCAAGATTTTCTCCACTCTGTCCATTCCTTTGGAAATATCTTCCCTTGAGATGGTATATGCGAATCTGAGGTGACCCTCTCCAGCCGAACCGAAGGCGGTTCCAGGAGAACAAAGAACTCCACCTTCGAGTAATGCCATAGCGATTTCCTCACTGGACATTCCCGGAACATCTACCTTTGGGAAAACATAGAATGCACCTGTCGGAACATGACAAGATACCCCCGGAATAGAATTCAACCTTTGACAGATTAAATCCCTTCTTTCTTTGAATTCTTCGCACATTGACTCCGGATACTCCGGAGCTTTCTCCAAGGCTTCGAGAACTGCATGTTGCATTGCATCATTACTACATGCTGTAACATAATATTGCATTTTTGTCAATTGCGACATAGCTTCTTTGTCTGGAGACAAAAGATACCCTATTCTCCAACCAGTCATAGCGAAGGTCTTGGAAAATGATTGAACCATGATCACCTTATCATAGCCAGCTCCGATGAAGGAAACATGTGGAGCGTCGTAGACAATTCTGTCATACACCTCATCAGTAATTATCCATAGGTCGTGCTTGATTGCAAATGCCACCAGCTCGTCCCTTTGCTCGGGGTTCACGTTACCTCCGGTTGGATTACTGGGGAAATTATAGAGAATGGCAACTGTAGAGTCATTGACTCTATCTTCCAAGTCATCAATTGTAGGGACAAAGCCATTCTCAAATCTACATGGATAAAGATTTGGAGAACCTCCACATATCTCCACATCGGGAGGATAAAGAGGGAAATATGGTTCCGGAATCAGGACGTTATCCCCTGGATTGACCAAAGCCAGGAATATATCCAGAAGTCCATTCGTTCCGCTCATTGTGATGCATATATTAGATTCATCAAGCTCAGGCACGAGATGGTGCCAGAGTGATGCAATTTTAGCCCTGAGTTCGGGATGTCCGGCAGTGGTGGTATACTTGTTCCTACCATCCCTCATAGCCTTGTCAAAAGCTTCTATCGCTAGTTGTGGCGGTTGAAAGTCTGGCTCCCCTAAACCGAACTGTATAGTGTCATCTCCAGCCATGTCAAACATACGCCTAACACCGGTTGGCCGGATGCTGTTCGCCCGGTCGGAGAAGCGCACCATGTGCCTTTGAGAGGTGACCTAGGCTTTGAAGAAGGCGGAAGTATGCCCTCCCTATTTCTCGGAGTCAGACTCAATTATCTCCGCATCCATTATGGCTTCGTTATGTCCATTGCCCGACTTACTCAGCAAATCATTGACAATATTGATAGCTGCCAGCGGAGAAAACGAGCGGGTTAAGGCGATAGAGGATACCCATCCCACAGATACTAGGATAATCACGCCCACCAAAACAGGGGAGATTGACAGGGAATCAGATGAAGTTCTAGTTACATTGAATTCAAAGAAAACTGGGAGTGAATGAGATAGCCCGGAGACGGCATGAACCTCTACAGAGTGCTCCCCTGGCGACATTACCTTAGTGTCAAGTATCACATGCCAATTGAATGGAGTCAGTGCCCCTACTTCCGACGGAGTATCGGAGTAAGTTGCCTCTGACCACTGACCTCCATCAATTCTGAATTCTACGCGATCAACGACGCCATCTTGCCCCCATGCATGTCCTGTCATATTCAGAAGTCCTCTATTTTCAGAGGGAGCCGTGACGTTGAGGAGGTGATTTTGAATTGTCTCCTTAATGGATTCCGTCTGTCCACTATCTCGGAGAAATAAAGCTAGTTCCACTGCGGCTAATGCATCTACCATGCCATAACCAAATTCACGATTCCAATATGGGTCAATTTCCGGTGCGCTTGGCTCGCCCCTTCTTTCAGATGTATGCTTAAGAATCTCCTTAATCTGTAGAGGAGTTAGATTCTCATTGGCCTCCCATATGAGAGCAACAATTCCTGTGACCGCTGGAGCCGCATATGATGTTCCACTTCCTCTTCCAGTGTATGTATTATCCGAGGCATCACCTCCTACGAAATTATTGCATCCCCCACTTGAAACGCATCCCTCTGCTTGGATGATATTCGTACCCGGGGCGCTAATCTCGGGAATTAGCTCATTCAAGGGATTCTGATCTCCATTATCCTTCCTTGGCCCTCTTGAAGAGTAGCTGGCAATAGTATCATCATCTCTATCAATAGTATTCTTATCATCAGTTGAGGCGACTGTGATAGAGAGCGATGATGCGCTCATTCCTGACAGGCCATCATTATTTTCGCCATCATTTCCGGCTGCATTTGATACTGCAACTCCCAGTTCCATGGCCTCATCGAGAATTCTACTGTGCATATCAGTACCATCTGAACCCCCATCTTCATGACTGGTGATGCCCCATGACAGAGAGATTATGTCTATGCCGTGATTTTCCTCTGGAGCTCCTGGCCATGCATCGTTTCTATGGTCAATAATCCATTGTAGGCCGTTCATTGCAGACTCATAGAATTCCTGTTCTAATGCATAATTCTCGAATGGCCCGGCACCGACGTCCGTACCAATTCTAACATCAACTAGCATAGAGTCTGGTGCGGAACCATAGAAATCTGTCTGTGTGCCATCGGCATCGATACCGCTAGCACTGGCCATACCCATGCAAGCAGTACCGTGCTGGTTACCATCGTCTGGGTCGAACGAACCGTCATCCTGTCTGCCACCTGCCAGGATACATTGTGGATCGGAGTGTACGAAACATACGGCGTCGTAACCTGCCACAAATTTTCCACTCAGGCCAGGGTGTTCGTTGTCTACCCCTGTATCTACCATGGCTATATTCATCCCACTACCAGTAACTCCCAGATCCCATGCACCGATGGGATACTCGCTTGAATTCCTTGCTTTGACAGCAGGTGTTTGAATATCCCCAAAGAATTTCAGTGAGCCATATCTCTCCACCATTATGACACCCTCGACATCGGCCAGATTCCAGATATGAGAGGAGTTGACATCCCCCAACAGAAGTGCGTTTACAATTGGGAGTTCAACATTTACAGAGTAGCCTAGTGAGGTAAGGAAATCGATATCTCCTTGCAAGACTGGTCTCGAATATGAAAGACCGATATTTACAGTACCTTCTGCAGATTGTAGTGAGTCATGAATCCCATTCTTGTCTCTATCCAAGGATGTATGGGTCCACCAATCGGCATCAGAGTCCCACCAAATAGGGGCTTGAAGTGGGACGCTATCCATGTGTCCTGACTCAATTCTTTGAATGTCTTCAGTCCTATCTGCCACCTCTGCTTCGATCATTCCAGGTGCAGCTATACTACCTACCAAAGGCGATAGCAGAATGATAACCAGAGAAACTGCGATTGAACTACGCCCCATCTCTCTTCGCGAGACAGTAATCATCCATCAACTAAACGCCTCTGCGAGTCGATTCAAATCAAAGATTGGATTATTTGATGGTGGGGGCACTGGGATTTGAACCCAGATCAGCGGGTGTCTCCCACTTTAGCGTGCACCCGGCAAGCGCACGCTCTCGGGTTGCGACGGGTCGGTGCTCCAGTTGGTCATCAGATCCATCAGATACCCACTCGTCGTCATTCCCGTGCAACTGGAGCCCGCGGTACTACCAGGTTATACTATACCCCCGTAGGAGTAACCTTCCGTAGCGCCCCACTCTTATGATGCTCTCGGTCACGACGGCTCAGAAGATGCCTCATACGCCAACTTGCAATATCAGTACAACCAGACTTGTTAGCATCCAGAGTCCCATCATCGATGAGGCTAGTCCCCATGCCCTGGGCCTGATTCCCTTACTCATCTGGCCAAGGAGGAACGAGGTCTTTCCAAAGGAAGAGGCTACAGCTCGAATTATTGACACTGTGATTCCAGCTGAAATAAGGAATATAATCAGTACCAGTATAGATGAAACCGTCCCAAGTAGTCCTGACCTTGCAATAGAACCTATTCCTTGTGGGATTAGGTATGGCATTCTGAGCCATGAAAGCCATGCTAGCCATAGTCCGAGGTATGCGTCTCTGGTGAAGTCACTTTGCCCCCTCCATTCCCTGTAAGCAGTGGGCAACTTTGAGTATGCGATAGGAGATAGTTTCTCTATCTCTAGAATCGAACCACTGAGTAGAGTCGAGAGGCCATGATAGATTAGTACGATGGACAGGGCAATCTCAATTAGAAGCCACGATGAAGAGAACCCCAGAGACGCCATTACGGATACAGGAATAGCCCAAATTGCGAATCCTAGAGAGGCCGCCGCAGTAGTCATGATTACCCCCAGGAACGGATTCATTCCCTTTCCTGGTTCATCCTCTCTTCTGTTCGTGGTAGGAAGTCCTAGGATAGCTAGCGGTATTAGTGCCGTAGATATTATCATCGAGATTAAGTCATAAGGACCGTTTCCAGAACCTTTGAGGCCCGATTCGACAGCATCACTAATCTCATTCGGAGCCATTGTTCCGGGGCTCCAAGATGAGATGAATCCTGCTGGATCAATGACTATCACTGCATCGGTCGGCCCGCTTGGAAATGCTAAGCCTGTACTAGAGTCTGGTTCATCCATGAGTAACGGCCAGGATTCATTGATAGAAAGCGCATGTCCATCTAGATTGACAGCTGAAAGTTCTCCCCCAGTTGCAATCTGGACGAACTTTACATCTTTTTCTAGAATTATTTTAGCTGACTCGAAGTCGCCTCTCTGATGCTCTGCATAGGGGGATCCAGATTGGAACAGACCCACCACCACAGCATCGGAACCATCCATTAGATCTGCTAGGGATACAGAAACCTGATCGGAGCTATGGGACAATAAAACGAATGAGGGAGCGGCCCCCCTTCCTCCATCGGACTCTGGATCTATGTTTGGCAGTTGTGAAGCCGGTCCCAGTACTGAAATAGCAAGAAGGATGATCACCAAGTAAGCCATCAGGGGAAGTGTTGCTTCGCGAATTGAGAAGAATATCCACAATATCATGGAAAGAGGGATCATAAAGACGGCCCATGAGCTTCCGAGGAGGGGCTCGGGGTCTTCAAGAACCTCGAATCTCAGCATCCCGATCGAATGGCAGGTACTACTTGGCTCCTGGTCGGTGAGAACGAAGCATCCATCTACCATATATTTTCCAGGGAGGAGGGGCTTGTCAGCTGACCACGCCCTCACAGACCGGTTTGCCTCCCCTACCATAGTAGTATGAGGAATCTCGAAGTGGTCCAATCTCTGATCCTCATCACCATTACCATGGACCATTTCGTCCCAGTCCATAGGGCCCACTATCTCCATAACCTGCCAGTCAAAGTCTGACTCGCCCCAAGGAGAGAGTGGAGTAAACTGTACTCTAGCCATCCTGTTGGAATCAATCTTCACTTCTAATGAAGGATCTAAGATGTCTCCGTCGAGGATTATTCTCGAGCCCGCATCATACGAACCCCACCAAAGAACACCTCCTTGAATGCATTCGTGTTGAACGTCCACTCTCAATGATATCATGTCCCCTGATGACAATGAGACGTTTACGTCATTAGCCTGTACTGTGAATTCGTGGGCCATACCGAAAGATTCCTCCATAGCAATAGAATTAGAAGAAACCTGAGTCAAAACAGGGTTTGACCCCATGCTGAGCCAAACAATGAATGACGTCTCTGAACCAGCAGAACCGGGAAGTACATTGGAGAGTCTACAGGCATCATTGGTAGTCTCCAGAGATGCGAAAAGTTTCACTGTGACGTTGCCTTGAAACCTCAGTGACTCTGTGAGAGGTGCTGATTGGATATCAATCAGATTGGGGGAAAGAGCGGAGCTGGACTTGGTGAACTCAGCCCTGCCCAGGGGCTCACCTGTAAGCTTGGACCAATTTCTATCTAGGAAGGGCTCGCTAAGATCACCCTTCAGGAAAAGATTGTGCTCGGCGGGGAGGGACCAGCTCTCTCCCGGACCCTCGGGACCTGTTGTAGACTGGCTTGATACCAGAGGAGAACACATCATTACTGAAAGCATGAATAATGCCAGAGGAATCATTACCCTCGAGCTTGGCACGCCATCTGACATGTACTCCGCTGTAGGGGGTGGTGTTCAAACCCAACGGCTAACAGTTCCTACAGGAACTGATTGGTGAACAGCACTGCAAGTACCGCTCCAGCGGAAGTCGCTAGTAGATTCACTGTGTGCTTTCCCACATATCCATCGTTCTCCAACAGTGCCCCCAATAGTGAATCTATCTGACAACCCAACCAACCTATTGATGACACCACCAGGATCAAGGTCAGTAGTGATATTTCATATTCCTGCTGAGAAGCTAGAAAGGCTGATACTATAGCTATTGAAAGTGCTCCAGCTGCTGCGGCCAATGTGCCCGTGGGAGACATTCCACCATTGGTTCCTTGTGGTACGGCCTGGAGATTGATGATGCTCCTAGTTCTAGTGTCGAGTGACCCTATTTCTGATGCAAGGGTATCTGAGCAGGCTACTGCGACGCATGAGGAAAGGGCCAGATAGTCCCAACCAGTCCCGGGTAGTTGCCAGTGAATGATAGATACCACCATAGGAGCGGTGCCATTGGCCAGAACATTACGCCACCCTCTGAGTCCCTCATTGGCCTCGGCAAGAGATATTGCCATCTTCTCCTCAAACTTCCACTTAGTCGCACCGGAGCCTAGCGCTAGGAAGGACATTAGGATCACTAGCCATGTCCAGTGACCTGCCAGTGAAACAGTAAGGCCGACGGTTGTTGCGGCGGCAATCCCGCCATTGTCAAGCATATCTCTGGTCTTGCTGATGATCAGTAAACAGGCCACTAGTGCCAGTGAAATTATCTGGTCA
>DAPJ01000005.1:151406-227120 GCA_002502095.1 Euryarchaeota archaeon UBA62 | reverse complement strand
CTGCTAGAAGTGGAGAGTAACAGTCAAGTGACCTTGATTGGAGACGCTGCGGCTTTCCTTGGTGCCGTCACTGTTGTCGGGTACCTAATGATTGGAAGACACCTCAGGTCTTCTAGAAGCACCCCGGTATTCATCTACGCATTCCCAGTCACGCTCTTGGCGGGACTAATGCTTACGATAGGCTCGGTCACTTTGGAGGGAACAGCCCTAACATCCGCCACGCCCGAACTAAGTGCGTTAGGCTGGATGGATGCCGCATGGCTCCCGTGGATAGCATACCTTTCCCTCGGCCCAGGACTTTGCGGACATACGGTCATAAACGCAGCACTTAGGTGGATTTCCCCGATTGTGGTGTCCGTCGCTCTGATATTCGAGCCAGTCATTGGAGGGGCGATTGGATGGGCGATAACTGGAGAGGCCTATATCGGAACATGGACATTAATTGGTGGCCCGTTAATGCTAGCGGGAGCTGTAATGGTCACCTTGGAAGAGAGTAGAAATACGCAAAATACAGACACGCATTCATGAACTCCCTGCCTGTCGCACGCACGTGAAGAAAGCGCATCTACTTGTAACCAACGATGATGGAATCGATGCGGATGGCCTAGTTTCACTAGTAACGAGGCTACACTCGGAAGGACATCCAGTAGTGGTGCTCGCCCCACAGAACGAGCAGTCTGCCACTGGAATGAAGCTGACTCTTTCAAGTGGCATGCAATTCACAGAGAGAAAAGATCTCTCTGAAGCTATCAAAGTGGAAGGAGGCCCCCCGCTCAGAATGTTCTCCCTGGATGGCAGTCCTTGTGATTGCGTCATCGTGGCACTCGAGGGGGGACTGAAATCATGGGCTCCGGAGATAGATCCAAAGCTTTGCATCTCTGGAATTAACCACGGTCCCAATCTATCTGTCGATGTACTTCATTCTGGTACTGTATCCGCTGCTAGAGAGGCGTCCCTGTACGGGATGCCAGCTATCGCCACCAGCCTAGCGACATACAGTCACAGAAACTTCGATGACACTCTTGAGGTCGTAATGGGACTTGTCTCCAAATGCGAAGAATCACTGCCCGCCCAACTTCCCAACTTACTCAGGCCCAACGGAACAGGGAACAAGCCATCTGGAGATGACGAAGGATCATTGTTGAGATCGGCCTTCCATCATGGGGACATCTTCCTCAACGTGAACCTGCCAGAGAAGTGGAATGGTTCCATCACTACAGTTTCATTGGGTGCGAGGTGGTACAGAAGTGCTTCAGATATGGATCAGGCGCCTTCAAAGGGAATAGAATTTGAGGTCGGAGCAGCCACCATAGTCGAGGAGGATATCCCAAGAACAGACTGTAATGCCATCAATGACGGAAAGGCGTCGATAACTCCTCTCGGTAGCTGGCCTTCCAACCATCCTCTAGGAATTAGTGAAAGACTGCTGGAGTCTTCCATCAACGAGTCTCCAGACGGCCTTCCCTATTGGATGTGAGAGTCGATGATGTGATGTATCACAGAGATACATGAATGCCCCTGCAGCCAAGTCCTCCCAAGCGACAAAGAACCGAGAGGGAAATCTACCTCCCCTAAGTCCAAATCCAAATCATCCGAAAGAACGAATCCACACTTCCCTGCAATATCAACACCTTCGAATATACTTCCTCCAGCATCCAGGACATAGGATTCCACGCCATCCATATTCCACTCCATTAGGGTCTGATGGATACCGCCACCGGATTGCCTTATTCCCTTGGAAACCTCCGTGAAATGTCCGATAGGGGGGACTGGGGTCTTCATCACTGATTTGAAGTGCCCTGCTATTGACCTCTCATCGGGCCTGACGCCCCTAAGCTCGCCACCATCGAAGAAAACTCTCCTAGGTATGTCACCTCCCATAAGGTGGACAACAATCTGTGTATCTTTCCTTATACCGTGAGATATGAATAGCGCAGAATTTACCGCTCTTGCAAGGACGTCCATCCGTCCACCATCGCCAGGCAAGTCGTTCAGGTTAAGCTTACCACTACTGGGTGCCCTATTGCCGATTATGGCAAATCTCCTATCCACGGAATCACCCCATGCCTAGTTCGGAATCATCGAAGTCCATCATGGACTGCATCTGTCTGCGGAACCTTCTGTCGCCCTTCATACCGCGCATCATCTTCCTGCTCCTATTCCACTGTGCGAGCAACTCTTTGACATCTTTCTCAGTCGCACCGGAGCCTCTGGCAATCCTCCTTATCCTACTAGATTTCAGTAACAAAGGCTCATCCTTCTCCTTCTGGGTCATCGAATCCATAATTATCCTGAATTTCTCAAGATTGTTCTGCATCTGCCTTTTCTGACCAGTGCTGAGATTACCCATCCCTCCAAACATACTATCCGGCAAGTGTGAAAGCAACTTATCCATAGTACCAATCTTGCTCATCATCTCCATTTGCGAGTACATGTCAGTCAAAGTGAATCTACCAGACATCATCCTCTGAGTGATCCTCATGGCTTCATCCTGATCTAAATCTTCAGGTGTGAGGTCAATCAGACCCTTGATATCCCCCATGCCTAGTAACCTAGAAATGAACCGATCCGACTCAAACTTCTCAAGATCTTGTATTCTCTCTCCCTCTCCTACGAAGACTATGGGGGCCCCGGTAGCGGAAACAGCGCTTAACGCACCTCCTCCTCTGGCCGTTCCGTCTAGCTTAGTGACAACAGTTCCAGTCACTCCTACTAACTCATGGAATGTTTGAGCTACTGGCCCGGCAGCCTGGCCCACCTGAGCGTCAATAACAAGAAACCTCTCCGTTGCATTGGCGATTTCAGCTATAGAAACGAGCTCTTCCCTGAGTGAGTCATCAAGACTATCCCTGCCAGCGGTATCGATAATTACCACATCAGAGTTACTGAATTCCTTCAGTCCATTCTTCACGATCTTAGAGGCGTCACTCTCACCGGGTTCCCCATATACACCCACACCAGTTCCCTCTAGTAATTGGCAAAGTTGCTCATACGCCCCGGGCCTGTGGGTGTCTGCCTCTATTACCGAGACTCTTACCCCATGACGCCGTCTCCACCAATCTGCAACTTTGGCAGTTGTAGTCGTTTTCCCCTGTCCGTATAGGCCAACCATCAATATGGTCTCATTATGGGGTCTGATATCTCTTGGAGGGCCCAACATCCTGACTAATTCAGTGTAGATGATATTCATCGCATGTGTTTCAAGCTTGGTACCAGGACGAGGCTCTTCCTCAACGACCCTCCTCTCAACCTTCTCAGTGAGTTCTTTGGTCTGTCTGACATTGAAGTCCGCCTCCAATAGAGCCCTGCGCAATGACTTACTGAGCTCCTTTAGCGTATCCTCGTCAATTTCCCTCTTGCCCTTCAGAAGTCCGGCTGAACCCAGAATACGCCTCTTCAAGCCGTCCAGCGCCATGTATGCGGGTCCCGATAGGGTGGTTTGAACATTGTCCGAGGCAGATGGACTCAAATGCCCAGTGCCATGGCGTAGCATGGCTACCGGTATGTGGCAAACCCAAGCCGCTTTCGCTATCGGCATAATCGGCGTTTTCATTGGATGGAGGGGGTCTATCGCTAGGATGACAGGTTTCTTCGACCTATCAGGCTCAGTCAAATACCTACTCTATGGCATCGTCTCGGGTATGTTATTGGCCTCAGCAGCCGATACTCTGATACTCTCAGGAATCATTACCGAGCAGGTGAATATTATCACGGCCAGCTCGTATGCGCTTCTTATTGCAATATGCGAGTCTGCGTTCGTTCTTTTCCTACTGGGGAGGCCAAGAAATGTTGCATTGAGGGCATCTCCTCCGTTCGGGTGGACTTTGGGGCTCGGAATCGGTGCTATGCAATCATCTGTTCTGGCATTCAGGCTATTCGACGAAGAACTGAACTCATCCTTTTCTGGATTTTCCATGTATTCAGTAGCTATCTGCCTACTGATATCAGTAACCGCCTGCACGGGGCACGCAGTTCTTTCCGCGTATCAAGGTGCGATGATTCTGGAGCCTAGAAGGTTGGGCCCCTTCTTCTCTACCTCTATACTCAGGGCGACACTGTTGATTTCCCTTATTCTTTCAATATACACCCCTCTGATACTTGTCGCTCCATTAACTGCAATTGTAGCTGCATGGGCCCCTTCGCAAGAGAGATGGCTACCTTCTGGACTCACACCAGCAGCCAGACAAGCCTATAGAAGGACAACTAGACAGTCAGAGCGTCACAGAATCGCTTCTAGCTCTAGGACACGTGGATCAATGATTGATGAGCAAGAATAGCCAATAAACCCTATATTGAGGATTTATCGGACATACGTATGGCGCATGATTATATTCATCCGTCCAAGGGTGTGGTCCAATGAGAGTCATCATTGCTGGGGCCGGAGAGGTCGGTAGAGGCGTGGCGGCAGCTCTCCGCCAAGAGCGAAGAAGCGTCGCCTTGATTGATCCCGACCCATCAGCCATCAATGAGTCACAATATTTGGATTGCCTTTTGATTACTGGGAGCGCACTATCCAGGGATTCTCTGATGAGGGCGGGAATTAGCGATGCCGAGATTTTCATAATGGCTACCAATGACGATATGATTAACTTACTAGGGTGCTCATTCGCCAAGAAGGTCTACAGCGAACTAGTGGGCGAAAGAAACGCCACTGGGCTGAGGACTATTGCCAATATCCATGATCCAGGATTAGAGCACCCATCTAGGGGAGCGGGGCCTCTCAGTAACTGGACTAGGGCAGATCATATTGTCAGCGCCGCAGATGAGATAGTCGGCCAACTTGCCGCTAGTCTCTTGGCTCCTTCAATAGATGAGATTCTTCCCCTTGGAGAGTCATCGTGGATCGCATCTACCGAGGTTACAAACTCATCTGCATTAATCGGGACCACCACAGGAGAGGTCGGAGGCATCTTCGCCGGGATGCCCTCAATTTACTCCATAAAAAAGTCCGATGAAAAGGGGGCACTTAGCAAGGGTGATGAAATAATCGAGCCGGGTGATATCTTAGTTTTCGTTTCCAATTCAACTGATCAGTTCTCTCAGATAACCAGAAGCGTTGGAAAGTCTGACCCCGAACTCAAGGAGAAGGCACAGATAGCAGTTTTTGGCGCCAGTCAGTTCGGAGTTAGACTATCAGATTACTACCTGAGAAGAGGGCACAGTGTCGTAGTAATAGAGCCAGAGCTAGACTTGGCCAATGAATTAGTAGGATCTAGCGTAGGAAATAGCAAGAGGCTCGATGTAATACATGGAGATCCCCAGGATGAGGATCTTCTCAGGGAGCTCGACATCCATAGCCATGATATCGCTGTGGCCGCTCTAGAAGACGACAATCTAAACATCGCTATATCGATGAGAGCTAAGGATAAGGGCGTATTGAGGACAGGGCTCGTCCTAAGGGATCGTGCTCTCGTAGATGCAGTCCAGAGGATTGGCTCAATAAACCCGGTCAGCAGAAGGCAGGTTGTAGTAACTGGAATTTTGAAATCCATCCACATGAATGTCCCAGGAACGTTCCAAGTCATACCAAACGTGCCAGAAGTAATCTCCATTTCAGCCGAAGTAAAAGCAGAGCAGGGTATCGAGGGATGGTCTATATCCAAGATCGAGTCAAAATTCGGAGCAAGAATTGCCATGATAGACAGGGAGGACTTCGATGGAAAGGTTTCAGTCCTCGATCCCAATGAAGTTGATACCATATTACTTGGAGATAGGTTGTACATACTCCTGCTGAAAGACGATTTGAAGAAACTAGAGAAGATCTTAGGGAGCTAACCATGCGCTGGGATGTCGTCGGTTTTGTCCTGGGATGGACAATTAGACTAGTCGCACTACCTCTAGCTTTGGTGGCCGCATACAGTTGCTACTTGCATTCTGAGGGATATGAGTTCGCAGCTAGGACGTATCTAATCCCTCTAATTTTAGCCGCATTTGTCGGACAGGGTCTAGTTTCGTTAGCCAGAGGGGCCGACACTGCCTCCAGACTCAGAGATCGTGAAGCCTTCGCCTCTGTAGCTCTAGGTTGGATTCCTGTTGTGGTTCTGGGTGCATTGCCATATTGGCTAGGAGGTGTTTTCTACGGGCCTGCTGATCTATCGATGGAATCCGTCGCAGTAGCTGACGTCTTCTCTGGGGCTATTCATTCATGGTTCGAGTCAATGTCAGGGTTTACCACTACAGGATCTACTGTGATAGACCACTCAACAAGTCCACGATGCCTTGAGGGAACAGATTGTATCAGTTCTCAACCGCAGAGTCTGATACTCTGGAGATCACTCACCCAATGGCTGGGAGGAATGGGGGTAATCATGCTAGGACTCCTCATACTTTCTCAGGCCCTTGGAGGCGGGATGTCATTGGCTAGGGCCGAGCTCACTGGGCCCTCTCTTTCCAGGTTGGGACCCTCTCTGCAATCCACGGCAAGGAGACTATGGGCGATATACATAGTCCTCACAATAATTGAGATGGTCTTGCTTAGGTTCATAGGCGAAATGAGTGTTTTCGACTCTGTTAATTATGCCTTGACTACACTATCCTCAGGCGGTTTCGGTACTACTGATGGAGGGGTTATGGCCTTCAGCTCGGCCAGGATCGAGGTCATCCTGATGGTATTTATGGTCCTCACCTGTATCAACTTCAGCCTCCTCCATCTAGTTCTAGTAGGCAAATCAAAAGAGGCTTTCAAAGACGGTGAAGTCCGGAGCTATCTATTCATCCTAATTGTTGCATGGATTGCTATGGCCTTCAACATATACAGTGCGGGATCGCAAGATTTGGGGTTCTTAGAAACGATAAGACATTCGATGTTCCAAGCTATTTCTATTTCTAGTACGGGGTACTCTTCAGCAGATTTCGCTACATGGCCACTATTCAGTCAATTTGTTTTACTATTGTTGATGATAATAGGGGCGACTGCTGGATCTACGGGTGGTGGCCTCAAGGTACTAAGAATTAGAATCGCCTTCGAGCTATCAAAAAGAGAAATATTGAAGATCATCCAACCTAGGAAAGTTGTTGCAATCAGATTCAACGATGAAGTCATTGATGAGAAGAGGATATGGACAGTACTTGGAATGCTAAGCTCTTGGACTGTTCTTGTTACAGCGTCGATATTGGCATTCTCATTGTTGGAGCCATCTTTGGATATGACCGATGTTCTTTCCGTTTCCCTGTCCCTCCTTGGAAATACAGGTCCAGCTTTAGGTGCGTTCGGCCCGACTGCGACTTGGGCGGCACTAGGCGAACCGTCTTTGATAGTGGCATCACTGTTGATGTGGCTTGGGAGGCTAGAGTTGCTAACCGTCTTGGTTTTGTTACACCCAAAGACATGGCGAAGTGACGTCTAGAATGAGTCAAGTGTGAATTGTTTGCCTTTAGTAGGTGTTTTCTCCTCTTCTGCCTCTTCTGGTGGCGGAGAGGGAAGTGGCTCAGATAATTTCTCTTGATCGTCGTACTTCTTCAAAATCAACTTCCCCTTTCTGCTACTCTTGGATATGCCGTGCAGAGAAAGATGCTCCTCAACACCCAGTCCCATCTTCTTAGAGATACTGAAATCGTCGGGATCTCCACCCAGTGAATCATCGTGGACAGCCAGCAAAAGTGGCCACAACTCCTCCCTGAATGATGATTTACTGGTAGAAACAATCTCCGACATAGTAGTGACAACATTAACGCTCCTCCAAGACTCAGACCCCCTCCTTAGAAAGTCGGGGTATCCCAGATAAGGATCAGTGGTAATCGGGGTCTGAGAAACCGCAGCTTGAGAGGTCAGAGCGGATCCCCAGTACCAAGACCGGAATGCACGATTTGTGAACTTGGTTGCCAGAGACCTATCAGCTAGCTGCATCGCAGTACTGATAGAAGCAAGGCCAGACGAATCGAAGACAGATTGATTATTCCACGAGAACCAAGCAAGCATCTGATCGGGATCCTTGTCGCTATTCCTGAGAATCTCTGACGCCTTAGAGCCATTCTTACTCGAGTATATCTCTTTCATGGCCCTGAATACATCAATCTGGGAGTCTCTTACAGACACCTCTCCGAGTCCCTTGACATGGTCTATGGTGATATGCCCTTCCACTATCGAGGAAACAGCCTGCAAATCCCTCACTAGCGCCCTGAGGTCACCCGGATTTCCAGCAGTCAACTCTTCTAACGCCCCAGGGTCAATAGATAGCCCCTCTCCATCAAGAATCCTGTAAGCTATTTTCCGCATGTCCCCACTGTTAACCCTCTTGAATTGTACCATATCGGATAATCTGAGGACCCTGTCTCTGTTCATCCTCCATCCTCTGCCTCCTCCCCAGAGCCTCATTGGATCATTACATGTCATAATTACGGGTTGCATAGTAACTGAAAGCAGGTGCATCAACTCGGCCTTTCCTCCTGAGTCACCTGAGATGCTCTTCGTCTCGTCATCCGAGGAAATCGACTTTCCAATCCTATCTTCTGATATTTTTGAAAATCCACCTGCGAGATGATCCACCTCGTCTAAGAGGATTATCGTCTTCCCATCAGGCTTGGAGTCTCCTGAGAATAGATCCAGAGAAATGTGTTGTGAACCTCTGGTCGCGGCCTTTCTGATGGAGGCTGCGTTTCTCTCCTCGGATGCGTTAAGCTCGATAATTGCCCATCCCATCTCCTTGGCTACGGCCCTGGCGATAGTTGTTTTTCCTACCCCTGGAGGGCCAGAAAGTAAGACTCCCCTCTTTTTTGGTATTTTCCCGGTCGACCATGTGTCCAGCCATTGTCTAATGGATCTAACCTGAGCCTCGTTACCCTCCATCTCGCGGATGCTTTCGGGGCGGTATTTCTCGGCCCAATCCTCACTCTCTCCCATAGCAGACACGTTTGCCGTCTAGTCGGGACTCCATGAAGATTGGGAGTCAGAAAAGAGATGAGATGTCCCTATTTTCTATGTGACTAATCAATTTCTCAGTAGCAACCCTGATCTGTTGTTGGTTGTCTCTGTTCCTTACAGTGACTGTCCCATCCTCCAAGCTCGAGTGATCCACAGTGACAGCCCATGGTACTCCTATCTCATCAGCTCTGGCGTATCTCTTTCCAATAGAGCCAGTAGAGTCAAGATTTACTTGAATTCCTCGTATATCAAGTACTTCCGAAAGTAAGGACTCAGCTAGATCGTCCATCCCGTCCTTGTCGAAGAGTGGCAGGATTGAGACATCATAAGGACACACTTTCTCATTCAGTCTAAGCGTCACGTAATCCTCTGAATCTTTTCCATCCTCAGCAAAAGCATGATCCAGAACATGCCAGATTATCCTATCTATACCGAACGCGGGCTCTATCACATGAGGAGTGAACCATTCTCCATGCACATTCCCCTCTTCTTTCTTCAGAGTAACCATCTCGGATGTTATCTCCACTTCAGAACCATCTTCTAGACTTAGTATGAATGGCATGGATGAAGGCGTACCCACCAGCTCGTTGATTGCAGATACTACTTCACCGGCTCTCTGCCTGAATATTGGCCCAATAACGGAACCATTAGGAGATAGAACTTCTTTCGATACCTTTCTTGGGGTTTCAAATTGCCTCCACGCCCTTAGAAGGTTAGTTCCCGAATGGGCCTCGTGGGATTCCAAGTCATGGCAGGTCCTGTTAGCGATACCTACGCACTCTATCCAACCATACTCGCCTAGTATCTCACAGTCCCAACAATCCGATGCATAATGTGCCATTTCCGAACCAGCATGCTGCCTAAATCTGATCTTACCTCCATCAATCCCAATTTTGATGAGGAAATCATAGGTTCTTTCAAGGAAAGATGCAACAGTTGGGTGTCTGACTATTCCCCTATCTAATGCATCTCGAAAAGAAATTCTATGTTTCCCCGGATATTCTCCTTCTGGGTCTGATATCATCTCAACCATAGTACCTTCATTTTCACCCAGTTCATTTCTCCCTGGTGGGTCTTCAGGATCTATGAAGTACTCCAGTTCAGCCATGTTAAACTCCCTTAGTCTAATCATGCCTTGTCTTGGACTGATTTCATTCCTATATCCTCTGCCAGTTTGAACTGCCCCGAATGGTAATTTCTGCTTGAAATGGCGATATAATGAAGGATATAGCATGAACATTCCTTGTGCGGTTTCAGGTCTCATGTACGCCTCCCTACCACTGCTCATAGCACCTATCGTTGTCGGGAACATCAGATTCATGGGGCGTGCATTGGACCAGTCGGACTCACCGCATTTAGGGCAAGAAATATTGTTAGAAGAAATTACCGAGTCTAGCTCTTCACCGCTAAGTGAATCAGGATTCTCATGCAATCCCTCAATCAAGTGATCGCTTCTAAATGCCGAATTACAGGATAAGCATTCAGACATGTAGTCATTGAACTCTCCTACATGGCCACTGGCAACTAAGACCGACTTAGGAGTGATCGTTGGAGAATCAACCTCTACAATATCTCCCCAAGAAGTCCAGTGATCAATCCAACTTTCGATAACCTTTCGCTTAATTGTGGCCCCAACGGGTCCATAATCTACCAAGCCAGCTACTCCTCCGTATATCTCAAAGGAGGGGAAAACTATGCCACGCCTCCTCATCATTGATGTGAGCCTGTCCAGCCTCCTTGATTCTGGCATCGTATCTCCGACTTGGCCACCCATCTTTCAAGCCATCCTTGCGAATGGGCTATGGATGTACGTACCGTAGGGTTATTGATAATGCCATTAACAGTCTTTAATGAGGTTCTTAGAGAAGCATTGATGTACTCATAGGTAGCCCAACCGAGTGATAGGTGCAACAAAAAATGCCTGAAATCGAGTATGTAGAGGACAGAATGGAGACTGAAGAGCTCCTAGAGAGACTATGTCCACCGGTTAGAAATTGGTTTATGGACAAATTTCCCGACTTCACAGAGCCACAAAAGGTAGCCATTCCAAGAATTCTGAAGGGAGAGCACCTCTTACTTTGTTCACCGACTGGCTCTGGAAAAACCCTTACAGCATTCCTCACGATAATAGATGATTTAGTACGTGGTTCTCTTGACGGGACTCTCCCAGATTCGGTCCAGTGCGTATACATATCTCCAATCAAGGCCCTTGCCAATGATATCGAAAAGAATCTTCTCGGCCCCCTGAGCGAAATCAAGGAGAGATTTCTCCCAAGCAGAGCCAAGGAAATCAAAGTTGGACTGAGAACGGGAGATACCCCTCAGAGCGAGAGGGAGAAAATGCTTAGAAAACCCCCCCATATATTGATTACAACACCCGAGTCACTAGGATTGGGACTTGCTTCCAAGAGGTTTAGACCAATTTTGGATCAAATGAAATGGCTCATAATTGACGAAATGCATTCATTAGTCCCCACAAAAAGAGGCACTCATCTGTCTCTAAGTATGGCTCTTATGGATACTGTAGTATCGTCCGACGTCCAGAGAATCGGCATCAGCGCGACCATGGAGCCTCTAGATGCGGTGGCTGAATTTCTAGTTGCTAGCGATTCAAGGGAAACCGACGCAGAGCCTCAAAAGGTCGCCATAGCGAAAATCTCAGGAGACAGGGAGCTCGACTTGGACATAATTCTCCCAACTCCCAGATTCAGCTCTATTCCAGTTAAGGAAATTTTAGATCACAATGTAGACAGAATCAAAGAATTAGCCGAGGCTCACACCACTACGTTGGTTTTCGTCAACACTAGGAATATGACTGAGACAGTAGTGCAGAGATTGAAGATCGCCGGTATGGAAGGTGTAGAGGGACATCACGGTTCAATGGATAAGGCAATCAGACTTGATGTGGAAAGCAAGCTAAAGAATGGATTACTGAGATGTGTTGTTTCTTCGTCCAGCCTTGAAATGGGTATAGATATCGGTTCGGTGGATTTAGTCATTCAAGTTGGATCACCGGGGTCAATCGCAACGGCCCTTCAGAGAATAGGTAGAGCAGGACATCAGGTAGGTGGACTACCAAGAGCTAGGTTCCTACCTACCTCGCCCCATGACCTGATGGAACTCGTTGCATTGCAAATGGCTATCTTGGAGGGAGAAATGGATTTACTAAAATTCCCTCAGAATTCACTCGATGTTCTGGCACAATTCCTAATCGGCCTCACTATTATCAAGGAGTGGGATATCGATGATGCCTACTCTCTTGTAACATCATCATGGCCATACAAGGCACTTCCTTACGATGATTATATCGAAGTTCTGGACATGCTTGACGAGGAAAGAAGAGTCTGGCTTGACTGGGAAGATAATAGATTCGGAAAGCGTGGATTTGCGCAGATGATATACTACACCAATATAGGAACTATTGCACCAGATAACAGTTACTTGGTTTTCACTGGAGACGGAACTTTGGTGGGACAGCTCTCATCCTCCTTCGTTTCAAGTCTAAGGAACGGAGACGTATTCCTATTGGGAGGATCCACCTACAGGGTAGCTAGTGTGAGGGGGACCAGGGTAAATGTCACTCCTGCAACCGGATACAGGCCAACAATACCCTCATGGACAGGCGAGGCAAACAGTCGTACACATGAATTAAGTCAGGCTGTCCTCAGACTACTGAGTAAGATTTCTGTAGGCGCAAGAATGGCAACCGATTATGAGCCAATCCTGACAGAAGCATTACAGCTCAACAGGCCCGTGGCATTGGCACTGAAACAGTTCCTCGACGAGCATGTTGCTACAACGTTCCAAGTTCCTTCTAATGACAGGATACTTATCGAGCAGGTAGAATCCCCTCTGCCGACTTATGTTGTGACTACCTGCAGAGGAAGAGCATTCAACCTGGCCTTGGGATATCTCTTCGCTGGAATCGCCTCTAAAGAAAATATAATCATTCACGAGCTTTCATTTGACGAGAATGGTTTTATGGCAAAATTGAGCCATGAGGTTGAAATTTCTAAGATTCCAGAGGTATTTAGGAATGACACTAGCGAGGAAATACTCCAGAGATATATGATGGATTCCCAACTGTTCTCAAAGAGGTTCAGGGAAGTATCATCCAGGAGTATGCTGAATCCTAGAAGAATCGGCGCTGAGGAAGTTAGTCCGAAGCAATTCCAGCAGAAGGCAGAGGCGATTATGACAAAACATCGCCAGATGGATGGCTCGGTAATAATTAGAGAGGCGATGAGTGAAATCCTAAATGGCGATTTAGATATGGAGCAACTACGCAGCTTCATCTCCAGAATGGATAGCGAGGATGTCAGGATTGTACATAGGCGCGTGAAAATGCCTTCTCCACTCGGAATGACGCTATTCATGTCCGCATTTGAGGATCTTCTGAGTCTAAGGACTAGAGCTTACCTGATTAAGGATGTAGATCCTGAGATTCTGAGACGTCTTCTGGGAGCTAGATCCCTGGCTACAGATCTGGATAAGGAGATGATTTCTGAGTACTATCAGTCAAAGGTAGCCACCCCGAAGAATGCTATTGATCTTCTGAGATTAATGGATATGGGAGGGGGGCTAGAGCGGAGCCTCACCAATCCACTTTACAATTCGAAGCTCAATGGAATCGAAATCCCCGTGATTCGACAATGGGTACACGAGCTAGCAGAGAGGGGGTTGATTACCAAGGTGAGAAATACAAATCACGAGCAAATTGATGATAAATGGTTCTCTATTAGAATGGCAGGAGTCCATGGTACGCTTGGCTGTCTTGCAGTTGCAGGCGCATCCGAGATGGAGGACTTACGGGCCCTCTACACCGGTGGGCTGACGTATGAGATAGCCGAAGACTTCTCAGGTGCCACTCCTTCAAAATGGGCTTCTTCAAGTCTTTCCGACCCTCTAGACTGTCTAAGGCTGAAGCTACTTGACATGCTTGGCTCGGAAGGTCCACAGACTCTTGACCAACTTAGTGATAGGCTACCATTCCCCGTGGGACAGGTAGAATCAGTCCTACAAGAGTTAGAGATGAGGAACTTGGTATCAATAGGCTTCTTCACCCAAACAGATGAAGGGGAGTTCATCCTAAGAGTAGATGAATATCGAATTACTGGTGGTAGCGTAGAAGTAGTTGATTATCGTACTCTTCAGACACTTCTCCTGCAGAAATCATTCACGGAGTTTTCTGAACCTTCTGAAGCGATAAAATCACTGGCGTTGATTCAGAGAAGGGACGAGCTACTTCATAGGGTCAGGAACTTCAGATTCAGAGACTGGAAAGACTTCAAGCACGACTCTGACGTTTACAACGGAAGACTATTGCACAACAGGGTAGGGTACACAACACTCGATCAGATACCCATGCTTCTTGGACTTCGTTCGGAACCTTGGCTGGGATCTTTGGAAGAAGAAATACTCGAGAAAATCCCTGAAGACGGCATCACAAGAACAGAACTTCTTTCTGAGTATCCCCGAGGTAAGGAAAATCAACATATTCAGAAAAGCATCAAGAGGGCCATATCTAATCTTGAGAGGCAACTCGTTGTTGCCAAGCAATATCTTGATGTCCCAAATAGAAAGAGATCAATAGCACTATTTAGGAGAATTCATGGTGTCGTCGAACCACTAGACTTTCCCGAAGCACTAGCCCAGTTAATAGCAAAGATAGGACCAGTAAGGTTGCACACACTGAGGTTTTTCGTCAGCAGGCCAGTTGAAGAGCTCGCAGAAGTACTAAGGGAATTAGAAAATGAGGGCACGATTTGTAGAGTGGTCGCATTACAGCCCGATCCCACAGACTATTACTCGTCTCATGTGGATGCTGAAAGGCTACTCTCGCCATTAGCTGAAGATAGAAAGATGAGAATTCTAGCACAGTCAGATCCGTTCTGTAGTCGCTTCATACAAGAAGTAAGGATGATACTGAAGCAAGGTTGGTATCATCCGGTTTTCAAAGGTGTAGACCCGATCGGTAGGATATTGATGTTCGTAGTTAACGACTATCTTGAGATTAAGGACGTGAATATTCCACATTCTTACCTAGACGAATTCAAGGACACATTCAATGAGCTCCTAGAGAACTATCGTGACAGATTAGTAGATGTATCTGTGATGCACTCTTTCAATGGAGTCCCAGTACATGACTGCGATGATAATATCCAAGGTATACTTTCTGATCTTGGATTCGTCTCCATGGGAGACGGAGAGAGATACATACGCGGGGGAATCGTTGAACCTAGGCCGAGAAATGAGGTGAATAGGCTTCTTTTCCATACGCACAATATTCATCAGATAAGTAGGTGGGAGAATGAAACCCATGCTCTGAAGGAAATTGATGAACTTAGGGATGACTTCGCACTCAGGGGACGTTGTGAAATGTTCAGAGTTGATCTACAATCTATGGCCGCAACCGAGCAACTTCACCAAGGTACTAATCTTAGGGGACATCAAGTTTGGGCCAGACTTCCTCACTTCCAGAGATTACTGGCAATTAGAAACGCACCCCCTAATGATGATGATTTCGGTGTTTTAGAATTCTTCAGGAACCATAACGATCCTTCGGTTTTCATGGAGAGGCTAGCAATGCGTAGGGCCGAATTTAGGAAGCTTATCTCACCCCTAGTGAGAAGTGGACACCTGGTTCAAGACTACAGAGGAGGCTTCAAGACCGTAGAGTCACTACAGAGCTCTGACCTTTGGTCAATAAAAAGGAAGTATCTAAGAGAACTGGTTGAGGAGTATCCTGTTATTTCGATGAAGCAACTTGAGAGACTGGCAGGAACTCCCTTCTCTCCTGAAGAGATTAGCGATGTATTACATGAATTCGAAGAGGACGGAACCCTAATCAAAGGATTCCTAGTTGACGATCAGCATGATATCAGCTGGGGGAGGAAGGAAATTTTAGATTCAAAACAGATTCCAAAAACTAGGGATTTGGTCATTCCACCTTCGGACCCATTGATTCACTATTTTGGATCAATCCTGAGGGAGAGATTCGGCTTCGGCTCGGCTTACTTAGTATTCCATAAGGAAGAGCCCATTGCAGCTTTCAAAGCCAATACAAGAAACTCGACAATAGAAGTTACGGACTTCGTAGGGGACTCAGATCTAGAGAAGGAGGCTCTCAGAGTCATGAAAGAATTCGCATGGGAACATCAAATGCCATTAACGGGCGAGCTTTATGAGAAGTTAAGGTCAAGATGACTTAGCATTCGCTCTCATGAAGATCTTAGTCACCGGTCTAGAGATTCTCAATATGTGACGGTGCAACTCTGGTAGCAGATCAAAAAGAGCCGTGGCCAATAGGAACATAGCGAATAGACTGGCTACCTTTGCAGCATAACTATGTGTGAAATCAAACATATCAATGTCAGAGCCAGGAAACAGCCTCCAGCCATTGTAAGTGTCACTTAGCCATACAATACCCGCATTTCTGAAAACATTTAGCACGTGTATCGTGGGTAATGCGATCAGTAAACCCCTCGTCTTACGCTTCCAGGAAACGCCCCTTAGAGCTACAATCGCACCTACAAAGATAATCATCGACTGCAAAGCCGAGCAGGCCAGTATGAAACTAACACTAACTGGAGTCCCATCAGAATAATTGAACGGAGCGAAAAATCCCTTGTCACCAAGTGGCTCAGTTAGAAAATATCTACTTCCATCCCATTGAGAAGCGGCAACCACTCCACTAGGAAGGTCCACCATTATTTCTCCAACCTCGAATGATCCCAATCCACAGAATTCTAACAACCACTCCGTACTATGTGCAGTCATCTCAACGAATTGCATATTCAGAACAGGTATGCTATATACAGCATAATATGGAATCACAGACCAAGCCACAGCTCCTCTAAGCCATATCAGAGACTCATTTTGGAGCTCCCAGTTCCTAACCTCCCAAATTCCTAGGGCGATACCAGCTGGAAGAGCTCCAGCAGTCATCAGAACTAGCAAGGGGTCTTCAATCTCTATGAAATGTCCAGATTGCATGTAGAAAAAGAGGCCAAGCAATGACCAGCCAACAGCCGCAGAGTACGCGGCCATGGGAGAATCTCCGCGATGAAAAGAGAATCCCAGGGATAGTGCACCAATCCAGCAAAATGACAGCCAAAGAGAGAATTCGGGCACCCCTATTGTGTCCGCGAGACCGCCCACCAAGACGACGATTGGGTCTTCCATGACGTTAACGAGCCATCAACCCGTAAATATGATGCCCCCAACCGATAGCCGGGTGAGCACATGGCTGACGACTTCACTGAGTTTGCAAACAGCTACCTCACAGATCTAAAAAGTACACTAGATAACCTACCGAAAACAGAAATTTCGACTCTATATTCGATGGTAATTGACGCCTGTAACAAAGGGGCCACTGTCCACTTCATAGGAAATGGGGGCAGCGCTGCTACTCCCTCTCACAGTGCTGGTGACTGGTCTAAGGAGCTTGGTCTGAAAACCATAGCCCACTCCGATAATGTATCTTCATTCTCAGCATGGGCTAACGACGAAGGTTACTCTCAGGTATTCGTAGGTCAACTTTCCACATTTGCCGATAATGGCGATTTACTAATCGCATACTCTGGTTCTGGTAACTCAGAGAACGTAATTAACGGGATTAAGTACGCTAACGAGATTGGATGCAAAACTGTGGCAATTACAGGAAATTATAATGGAATGGGAGGGGGTAAAATTGTAGATCTAGTAGATTTATCCATAATTATCCCTAGTACTTCCATGGAAAGAATTGAGGATGTCCAATTGGTGATTAACCATATCATCAAAGAGGCAGTGAAATCAAACCGCGAGCAGTGATCACATGTTCCCGCCGATGAGGGATAGGGAAAGTCTGTACTCTCCGCTAGAATTAGGGACTCTCCCAATCGAAGGAGATTGGCAAGGAAAGATAGCATATCTGGATAGGGATGGAGTAATTATCAGGGGGTTCGAAGATTATGTTAATTCTCCCGATGAGGTCGAGGTTCTCGCCGGTGCCCCTAAGGCTATTGGGGACTTAAGAAGAGAGGGATTTAGGATATGTATTGTTACTAACCAATCTCCTGTTGGGAGGGGAATTTGGAGTAGAGAAAATCTAGCTAATATACACGACAGAGTTCGTTCTGAGATTATTTCAGTAGATTCTGATGCGGTTCTGGATTTGACATTACACAGTCCTTACGCTCCTTGGCATAATTCTTGGGCGAGAAAACCCAATCCTGGTATGCTAGAAGCAGGCAGGCAGATTATTGATGCAGCAGAATCACAAATATTACTTTCCGAGGGTGACATAAAATTCGGCGATGAATGGAAACACCGACCCTCTGAGTCAACATCGGTAATGGTGGGTGACAGAAATGTGGATATGGAGGCTGCAAAATCATTCGGTGTAAGGTCATTCAAATGCGATCCAGACAAGGGATTGAATGAAGTCATCTCAGAAATATTGGTGAGGGAAAATGAGTAAAGAACTCATTACGGTTAGAATCGGTCTAGATGATACCGATCACCCAGATTCCGGTTGTACCACCCATTCCTTCAACAATCTATTGCATGAACTATCTAATATCAAGGGAGTAGATGTACTAGATAGGATGCTCATCCGACTTTGGCCTTATGCCACAAGGAGAACTAGGGGTAACGGTGCACTTTCATCCCGATTATCGTTACCTATTGCAGCAAAAGAAAATTTCATACAAACTTGCTCCGATTGGTTTAACGAACTTCTACGTGACATTATCGAGATCCCCCGAGATAAAAACTCACCATCCCCCGCTCTCTTGATTTCTTTTGGAAAGGTACCTGAGAACTGGTATTGGGAAGCCGTCAGGGGGGAGGTCGGACTTGAACACAGGGAGGAAGAAGTAAACTCATCTGGAATCACGGTCTTTTCTCATCCGGACAAGTGGGGGATAATTGGAGCTAGCTCAGCAATCTCTTGGAATCCTCCGAGTAATCATTCGTGGGAGCTAATCGCTTGGAGGAAACCATATCTAATTGGTACAAAAAGAATAGTTTCTAAGGACTCAGTGATTCAGTTATCCGAATTATTCACGGACACATTCATGAATAGAGATCCCACTGCAGATAAGGGGATTATCGCACCAAGAACTCCCTGTCCAGTACTTTATGGGATACGTGGCGCTAGTAAAGAAGCTGTAGAATCTGCACATATCTGGATGCAAGATGTTGAAACTAATGAGAAGTGTGACTTATGGGCTTCTCACATGTCAAATCAACTATCCGACGACCATCTTTTAGGGCCATCATTTGGTACAGTAATATCCGATCCAAGAGTAGTAAAGGGAGCACACGCCAGCCTAAGGGTAATCTCAGAGGGATTGGGAGAGACCTTAGTAGCTTTCAGCGAAGGAGGTCCTGTAAACAGACTTCTACGACAACTCTCTCCCGGAGATTTGGTTTCTTGGATGGGATTGAGATCCCCAGACGAGGCCATCCACCTTGAAAAATTGAAGATTGTCTCGGCATCTCCCAGGATTACTACCCGTCCTAGATGTTGTGGAAAGTCTATGAGGAGCAAGGGTAAAAATCAAGATCTATCCTGTGATAAGTGTAAGAGGAAAGCTCCAAAATATTGGCTTTCAGATGAATGGTCTCCAGATATTCCTACTTCATTCGAGGGTTGGACTCAACCGCCTCCTTCTCAGAGAAGGCATCTTTCCATGCCCTTAGAACTCGGTATCCCGTCTTAGGTGATTATTTATCTGACATTATAGTCAGACAGTCGTGGATACTGAATCAGTAATCCAGTTTGTCCTCGCAGTAACTGCAATTTTTCTGCTGTCTCTACTGATTCGTAATTTCAAGTCGGGCCTCAAAAATGAGAAACCCAAATACTCAGGATTAGCCAGATCCCCAGAGGAACTATACAACCCGTCAGAAGAGGCAATATCAGAAATGGAAGATCTAATTTCAAAGCTCAATTGACCAATTCCTCCAGCCCCTTTGAAGTCATCTTGGCTAGAATTACAATATCTTCACCAGAAATAATCCTTACACCGTCCTTTTTGGGATGCTTAAGAAGTAAAAAAGTTACATATGAACTCTCAATCTGGGTTCCTCCACGAGTCAGCCAACCACTGTCAGAAAATCCAGACGCGTCTTCGTATGATGACGAAGTAATGATTAGGTTTGTCTTATGGGTAATCATCGACAGTTTCTTAGCAGCATTGACGTCATCTTTCCTAGCCCTTCCATGACTTTCACACCAGTCATCTACAATCACAATATCATCTCTTCCGAAGTCTTCAGTCCCCGTGAGAATTAAGGCTAAATTTCCTGCAAAGTCTGTTGAGAAATTTAGAATTGATATGCTCATTAGCCCCTGCTCATCAATATCATGCAGAATCTCTCTAAATCTATCTGAATCAGGCATTTTTCTACAGGCCCAGATTGCCCTTCCTCCATTCGATACTGTGTCTGAGACAATCCCTAGGCAAAGTGAGGTTTTCCCTGCTCCAGGCGATGCCGAAATATGCACTGCCCTTCCTTCGAAGTCAATCACGAGTTACCGTATGTAACATAGTCAAAGAGCATTACTGAACCATTTTCCAGAGAAATATAATCAATCCTCTCCGTCGTCAGACATATGGGAGAGCCATGAATGAGAGAATTCCAAGGCGAGAAGCGCCTGATTTTAGAGACTCCGAAGATGGACTGATATCGTCAATAGTAGAGGATGGATTTCTGAACGTGGCTCTAGATGATGCAAATCAGTATGGGCCCCACGCAATGATCATTTTCCTTGGTTTCGCTTCAGTTCTGACAGGCTCTATTTTGGGATTAGCTATGTTCGATCCACTGATCTCGGCCGGGGCTTCAATCCTCCTAGTTGGCACCCTACTGATTGCAAAGTTTAGATTCTCTGGGAGATAGTTGGTTATTTATCTCCATTGAGTACTAATCTACATGAATCCGCGTGCAATTGAGACTGCATTATCTACGATTTCACCAGAAACTCCGAGGTGACTCTCAGGGGAGAATAGATAATTCAACTCATCTTCATCGAAGACAGAGCTAATCTGCTCATTCTCAGAACATACAGCCTTCAAATGCCTTCCAGAGCTCAATGCTTCCATCGAGCAACTCCTGAGGACCTCATGAGCCTCATCTCTGGGCATGTTACTGTCTACAAGAGCTAACATGATCTTCTCAGCCATAACTAGGCCTTTCTGGGATTCTATATTCTGCAACATCCTGTCTCTGTCGACTACCAGTCTAGACATAACTCTGTCACACTTAGCAATAATGTCATCAAGCAATATCATTGAATGTGAAAGCGTGAATCTCTCAGAAGAGGAGTTTGCAAGATCTCTCTCGTGCCAAAGAAGTGCATTCTCATAAGAAGGAATTATCATCGATCTAACAATTCTTGCTAGCCCACACGCATTTTCCGCCGTAATAGGATTTCTTTTGTGAGCCATAGTGGAAGATCCAACTTGCTTTTCAACGTCAAAAGCCTCTGCAACCTCTGCAATCTCACTTCTCTGGAGATTCCTGACCTCTTGTAGTATCTTTTCTACGGTTGTTGACACATTTGCCATCCATCCTACCCATTCAATGTAGCGATCCCTTCCGACTACTTGCGTGGTGGCCACTGGAACTTCCAGACCCAACTCCCCGAGGATAAGACTCTGTAGCTCTAGCGCATTTTCACCCTGTGCGGCTCCAGTGCCAACGGCTCCCAGGAACTTACCAGCAATAATCCTAGATCTCATTGAGTTGAGCCTTTCTAGATGCCTCCTAAACTCATCTACCCAAACCGCAACCTTGATTCCGAAGGTTATTGGTACGGCAGCCTGCCCATGAGTTCTGCCGATCATTATCGTATCCCTCTCCCTCTCTGCTAAATCACACAATGTACTCATTAGTGATTTTAGGGAGTCTAACTGTAGATCTACACTGTCTTTTATCTGAAGGGCAACAGCGGAGTCAACTATATCATTACTAGTAGCTCCCAAATGTATGCACCATCCCGCTTCACCAGCGGCTTCAGCCATTGCCTTGGTAAGTGCCATGATATCATGTTTAGTCTCAGCCTCTATTTCTTCCACTCTATCTGCTGTAACTATTCCCGGGTCTGAAATATCTGCAACTATATCATAGTGTTCAGCACTAACTCTTCCCATCCTGCAATGGGCCCAGACAAGAGCTCTTTCCACCTCCAGTTGTCTGGAGTGACGTCCTTCTCTTGACCAAATTGCTTTGGCCTCTTCTCGTCCATATCTGTAGTCTAGAGGTGAAACCGACATCGTATCCTCAAACATGCGACCGGTACTTCCGGTTTGAGCCTAGCGATTAGAAGTCAGCCGGCCTGAGGAAATATTCCAAGACCCTCTGTCTCTCTGCCACGACATTTCTCCATCCAGTATGATCCTTTTTTTCATGTGAGGGGAGTCCAGAACTAAGGTCTCGTACTCTCCTCCCTCTCCATCAGCATTGAACCTGAATTTTGATGAGATACTGATTAGCTCTTCCACATCTGAAACTCCCAATTTCCTCCCTATCCACTCACTATCAAGGCCATCGGATGTTACTGAAGAAATCCTAACATCAAAACCAAGTCTTGGCAAGGATCTAATATGTTCATTGGGACTATGATGCCACAGTGGTGAGAATGATTTAATGCCGATATTGGAGCACATCCTCTCAATCCTCGTTCTCTGGTAGTCAGATCTAAGAGCACCTGAGACCAGAGCATCGATTTCTAGTACTCCTTCATGCAAAACTATACCCTCGCTATCCCAATTATCAGGCCAGAACAGATTGAAATCTTCAGCAGGATCGCTAATCCCAGACAATCCCCGTCGCAAATCTAGCATTTCCTCATCTTCTATTCCTTCCGTAACAATGGGTAGCCATGGGATTTTAGAAGAGGCTGATTGGAGTCCCGCTACACAGACCCCCCCTGTCTGAAACATCATTGAATCATCCCCTGTAACGCACAGTGTGACTAGGGCACGAACATCCCATCCCCTCATCAGGGCCCACCAAGTTGCATATGTCGAGTCCTTCCCGCCAGAGCATAACACGGCCACACGCATGTATCCACGAACTAACCATTCGGCTTGAATGCAACGAAGGAAGACGTCATACTCAACTAACCTTGATAAGAGGCCGTTGATGCATGCATGCTGATTACGATGCAACCGAGCGGCCGCGGATACGACTCTTCAGTAGGAACTTTCTCACCAGACGGACGACTTCACCAAGTTGAGTATGCCCGTGAATCAGTAAAGAGAGGCTCTACTACTGTTGGTGTGAAATTCAGAGATGGCGTCATATTGATAGTGGCTAAGAGAATACCCAGTAAGCTTGTAATCCCTGAGTCGATAGAGAAGATGTACAAGATTGATGACCACATAGGAATTACTACATCTGGATTAGTCGCCGATGCAAGACAATTGGTCGATAGGGCCAGAGTTCAGTGCCAAATCAACAAGATGACCTATGGCGACTCCATCGATGTTACAACACTGGTCAAGAAAATGTGTGATTACAAGCAATCATTCACCCAGTATGGCGGTGCTAGGCCTTTCGGAACCGCGTTACTGATAGCTGGGGTTGATTCTGACGGACCACATCTATACGAAACCGATCCTTCAGGAGCTTATGGCTCATATCAGGCAGGAGCCATAGGAAGCGGGAGAAGCGAGGTTATATCTTACTTTGAGGAGAAGTGGAAGCCAGAAATGACGGAAAATGCCGCAATTAAAATAGGTCTAGAGGCACTTTCAAAGACATTCGAAGACGGGTTGTCCGAGGAATCAGTAGAAATCTGTGTCATAAACTCTGAAGGTTACAGAGAGCTCACCGCTACAGATTTGGAGAAGCATATTTCCAAGCTCTGAAAGAATAACTCCACTATGTCCTTATGCTTGTAGCATCTACGACTTACATGGTTAGTCTTGATGACGCGGTTATCGCTAGACTAGAAAAGGGCGGTTCAAGATATGAAATTTTAGTGGATCCCGATCTGGTTGATGCTTGGAAGGAGGACCCCTCTTCCGTTCATCTGGATGAACTTCTGGCTGTCAGTGAGGTCTGGACAGACTCTAGAAGTGGAGAGAGGCCCACATCAGATGCTTTGGAAAGCGTATTCGGAAGTAATGATATTCAACAATGCGTGGAGATTATTCTGAAACAGGGATCCATTCAACTAACTACTGCTCAGAGAAAGAAAATGGTCGAAGAGAAGAAGCTCCAGATCATTAATGAAATTGCAACCACTGCTACTGACCCTAAGACAAGGATGCCGCACCCCAGAACTAGAATAGAGAACGCTCTCGAAGAAGCTCGTTTCTCTGTCGACCCATTCAAGTCTGTTGAGGGTCAGGTTTCGGATGCCGTAAAGGTACTGAAGCCCTTAATTCCTCTTCAATTCATTACAATACGTCTGGCCTTCAAGATCCCAGGCTCATCTTACGGGTCCGTTAATCAAATTCTTAGAGACCTAGTTATTCGTCAAGAATGGCTCACTGATGGGACATGGGCATGTGTCGTCGAGGTCCCAGGGGGTATGAAGAACGAGCTGATTAGCAAGGTTGCGAGTAGGGCTTCTGAGGCCGAAGTCAAGGAGCTTGACTGACTTCCCACCGTAGGTGTCGACATCAACGGTTATGAATAGTAGGCCGGTCGGGCAGCTCGATAACATGAGTATTGAGAGCAGCGCGGACGGTCCGCGAGACACGCAACGTACCCTCGTCGTTGTGCCAGGAGAAGACCTGGGATCATCAGAGGGGATTGAAGCTGGACACGGCGTTTTAGTCGTCGGTGACAGAATCATATCGACAAAACAAGGAAAAATGAGTAGAAAGGGAAATACAATTTCTGTTAGCCCTTTGCATACAAGATATATGCCTAGACCTGGAGACTTAGTGATAGGCCATATAGAGGGGTGCACCAACAACATATGGTTTGTTGACATAGGCGCCCCATTCAACTCAATTCTACCAATGAGTCTCGGCCCAGCTAAGGTTGAGTTCGGAGGTACTAGGAAAATATTAGACATTGGCGACTCCATTCTTTGCAGGGTTCAGGAGGTCGAGGAAACACACCAGAGTGTCGTCACAATGAAAGGAATGGGTCTCAGAAAGATTCGTTCGGGCGCACTAGATGAATTAGACCCACATCTCTTAGGGAGGCTCATAGGAAAAGGTGGGGCTTTCCTCAGGGAAATGAAGATGCAGACTGACTGTAGAATAGTCGTCGCTGATAATGGCCGTCTATGGATTGACGGAGAGCTAGAAAATATATTAGAGGTCAGAAAGAGGATTAATAGCATATCTTCAGAGGCCAAAATGATAGGAGTTGATGCATAGTGGGTGGTTACGGAGATGTTCAGATGATTGATGAAAACGGACTGAGGATGGATGGCAGAAAGCCAGGAGATCTCAGGCCAATATCAATCGAAACCGGCGTAATTCCCGTTGCAGATGGCTCATGCAGGATGGTTTGGGGTACCAATGAGGCCATAGTCGCTGTTTACGGACCGATGGAAGCACACCCTAGAAAGATCCAACGTCAGGACAGGGCAGTCATAGATGTCGCATACAATATGGCGCCTTTCTCTACGACCGATAGGATAAGGCCAGGCTTCAATCGTCGAAGTAGGGAAATAAGTAAGGTTACCAAAGACGCGCTGGAGAGCGTAGTACTGTTGGAGCTATACCCAAGGTCAAAGATTAGAGTAAGTATCGAAATTGTTTCTGCGGAAGCAGGAACCAGGTGCGTCGGACTCACTGCTGCCTCAGTCGCCCTTGCTGATGCTGGAATTCCAATGACAGACATGGTCATCAGTGTAGCTAGTGGCAAGGTCAACGACGTCGTAGTTTGTGACTTGAACAAAGAAGAGGATAATTATGGGGAAGCAGATCTGCCTATGGGAATACTCCCTAACACTGGAGAGTTAGTATTCCTACAAATGGATGGCGACTTATCGCCAGATGAATTCAAGCAGGCTTGGGACTACAATGTAGACGCCGCCATGGAAGTCCACAAACTAATGATTGATGCACTAAAGGGAGGTGACAACTGATGTCTGCCCCAACAGTCCCCAATCTACTTAGGGACCATCTTGCAGATCTCGCACAAAATGACTCTAGACTGGATGGTAGAGAACAGTTTGGAGCAAGAGAACTCAAATTAGAAACAGGAATTCTACCAAGGGCCGAAGGGTCTGCCAGAGTCACTATGGGTAATACAATAGTATTGGCAGGAGTCAAGTTCCAGCTAATGACCCCATATCCAGACAGGCCTAATCAAGGTGGTTTGATGTGTTCATGTGAGGTCAGGCCGATAGCGGGAAGACACTGGGAGGCTGGGCCACCCAGTCCCGAAGCAATAGAGCTGGGAAGAGTTGTGGATCGTGGCATCAGAGAATCTGGATGTATCGATGTTGACGATCTCTGTATTATTCCAGGAGAAAAAGCTTGGCAGGTCATTCTAGATCTTCATGCAATATCTGATGACGGTAACCTATTCGATGCATTCGCATTAGCAGGGATAGCCGCTCTAAGGAGCGCGATAGTTCCTGCAGAGAGGTTTGAAGTAGGTCAAGATTCACCTCTAAAGGTATCCAAAAAGCCGATTATGTGCTCCTATCACAAGGTAGGTGGGAGATTCGTTTATGATGCATCATACAAGGAAGAACTGGGCGGGGATGAGAGAATTCATATTACTCTGGGCGATGATAATCACGTCCACTCTCTCCAGAAGGGTCTAAAGGGAATCTTCACGGCAGACGAGTTTGAAGAGATAATGGAGCACGCCAAGTCTAGGTGCGCCGAATTAAGGAAAATTGTAGACTGATAGGTGATTTGGATGGCAAAAAGAACACAGAAAGCAGGCTTAACAGCGCGCTTTGGATCTAGATACGGAGTTAGTGTAAGGAGGAGAGCTGGATCAGCTCTGAAGAAGAAATCAAGGCAGTATGTATGTCCCTCATGTCAGTATCCAAAGGTCAGGAGAAAAGCCGCAGGAATCTGGGAATGCAAGAAATGCAACTACACATTTACAGGAGGAGTTTGGGAGCCCTTTACCAGAGCTTCCGATGCAAATAATAGGGTGGTAAGGAGATCGATGGAGGGAGCCACAGCTACTGACATGGCAGTTATCGCCCAGCAGGCCGCTCTTGATTTCGAGAGAAAATTAGTGGAGGCGGACGAAGTTGCCGACTCTGAGGAAGAATGAGGGTACAATCTCTCTGTTCCTAGATTTTCCACATGCCGATGCGAAGCATATAGCCAGTGGACTAAAGACTGAATCAGACTTTACCGAGGACGATGGAATCATCTCAATCTCAATATCATCAAATAATTTTTCAGATCTTAGGGCCATATGGAATTCTACCATGAGAGGGATAATAGCATCCGAGCAAGCTTTGAATGCCATAAAGGAATCAGGTGAATAATATGAACGCCAGTAATGATGTTGCAGAGGCCCTTAAGGCAGTAGCCCAAGACCTACAGACAACGCTGGCACAGATGCAAAATGTCACCACCCAACTCAGTGAGTTGACAATTACAATCGATGCCTTATCGACACAGAATCCCTCAAAGCCAGTTTACAGGGCCATTGGAAGCCTTCTTCTCGAGGTTGAAGATAGAGAATCATTGAAGAATGACCTAGAGCAATCTATGAGTGCTTTCCAAGAACACATGGATAGGCTTTCCTCCAAAGAGAACGAGCTCAGAGAAAAATACGATAGCTTAGTTAGAGCATTTGAATCACAGTGAGAACATGTCAGGGAGAGACTCTGAAGGAAGTACTCTAAGCGATGACTTAGAGCTCATGCTCGCTCTTCTTTCAAAGGGAAAGACATCCGATGCCAAGGTCCTCTCAGACTCAATACTGGAGAGATCTAGGTCTTCCTCTGAGAGAAATCACGACATAGAGGCTAGGGTCAGGATAGAGAGGGCACTCATAGGGGCAGTACCTGAGGAGATGATTGGCTCCGAATTGAGGTGGTGTGTAGATAGGCTGAATGCCATTTCCAGTGGGTCTTCAGTACATGGCCTCGCTCTACTAAATCTAGCTACGTGGCACGCCAATCGAGGTGAGCTGATGATGGCTTTAGCTACACACTCTGAAATCTCGATAAATAACGGACATCCTCTTGACATAAATTCACTATCAAGGCTGGAAGTGGGCAGAATTCTTAGCTCAATGAATGACTATGGCCCTGCAATGAGGCATCTATGGTCCGCCAGATCCGGATTCATCGAATTGGGAATGTCTCCCGAGGCTATCGCAACTTCTCTTGAATGGCTTGATCTGGCTCTTGATGATATAAGAGATGGTTCTCCAACTATGGCCTCTAGGATAGAAGAGGCGAAACCACGTCATGGACCCGGAAATACCACGTTTCCTTCCAATCCGTCTGATATCACTTCCATTGTAGAGTACTTATTCCCAATACTGACTCAAGACTTATCCGGAAAATCAAGATTAGACATAGGGCTAATCATCGAGGCTTCAGAGAAATTGAATAGATATGTTTGGAAGGATGCCATAGCCTCCAGGAAAGATGAGATTCAGGATCCGAATCTTTTGGAAGTATTCCAATCATGATTCTTCACTCTAAAGATCTCATCTTCATCCCAAGAAAGTCTTGTTGGCACTTCTATACACCATCCAACTTCCTCTATCGAGGGATCATCGGACCCCCAAGGTTCAGGGAAAGGTAAATGTCCTACCTCAACAAGAACTACTACTCCGCCCTCTATGAGATCATCATCATAGGAAACAGCGGTTCCCAGCAGACCCGTCTCTTCGTACAACTCCCTCAAGGCCGCTACATCCCATTCCTCGTCATCGTTGATATTCCCTCCAGGAAGCTCCCAGCCCCTCTCCTTGTGCAATACCATGACCCAGGGATTCCCAAACTCTTCACCCTTGCTGGAATAGGTCCAACATAGTACGAACATCATTCTCCCTCCATTTTCTCCCGCAACTCTTGATTGATCTCAAGAGCCCCCTCTACTCCTTGTGCGGCCATCCGTCTAGTCATGAAGAAAGCTTCAGATAACTTCCCTTCACTAACCAATTCCTCCACTTCTCTAATCGGATCTTCGACAACATCTTCTTCATCGTTCTCATACACACTTTTTGGAGTCGCCATATCTTCCATCTTTCTGAGGAAATCAACTCTCTGATCTATTCCCGGGGACTTCCATTTCATCTTGCGCTCCCCATCCAGCTCTGCCTCCATCCTAGATTTGAACTCGTCTCTGACTGTGTTACCGGGGAAACAAATCTGAGCTTGATCATAGCAAAGCCAGGCATCACTATACTCCTTCCTCCTCTCATGCATCCTTCCTAATGATGCCCACGCCTCATGATTAGTCGGCCTCTGTGCGAGGATAATCTTCGAAAGACGAATGAATTGATCCTCATCACCCGAATCTCGAATTCTTTCTATTCTTCTTGAGAATAGTAGATTTGCTCTCCTGTCCCTAAGGTCGAGCTTGCTAGTCCTATCAAGAAATTCGGTTAGGACATCCTGAGATTCACAGGCCATCTTCCACCAAACGTCTGGATCCAGAGGATCAGCATCTAGGGAAGCGATAAGCAAACCGTACCCCGAGCTCAAAAAATCAATGTGTTCCAACTGCTCAAGTTGCTCGGGTTTCCTCCCAAGTACCGAAAATAGGTCTTCTAGTACGGACCTAATCCCTTCCGAGTCCCCAAGTAGGGACTTTACCCTTATCAGAACTTTCCAATTTTCAGGATTGGTAAAATCGTGTAATACAGCCTGCCTAGCGCTTTGTTCCCCCCACTTTAAGTTCACCAATCGGTCTTGAATAATACGGCCATTTTCATCCAATGCAAGGTTGACATACTTCTGAGATTGACTTCTATGCCTATCCCCAAGGCTCCTTCTGGGGTGTTGCAGACTATCTGCAATATCTGAATCTGACATATTAACCTCACAAAACTGATTCAAAGGGAGATTTATCAGCACCGGGTGTTAGAGTAGCGTCCATTCCAATTTTACTTGTTACGCCATCCTCCGTCCTGCTGGGATCGAGACTAGATCCCCTCTGTCCACTCATGATTATGGTATCTTTGTCTGGTTGCCATCTCGTCATAAGTGCCCACTCCACTCTTTTCGGATCTGAGATGTCTATGTCTTCATCGACCACAACTACCTGTTTCATCGAGGGATGGCCTCTGAAAGCTGCCTCTATGGCCTGCATCCCATCCTCCTCATTCTTGGGAATAATCTGGACTACTGAAGACAGCCATCCACAACCTCCATCTGTCATGTGAACATCTACACACTCAACCACTTTAGAAACTGAATTCTTAATGGTGGGGGCTCTCGGCATGCCCATCAATGTCCTGTGTTCTATACCGGTAGGAATTAGAGCATGGAAAATCGGGTCTACCCGATGGTGTACATGGTCATACTCAATCACATGCTCCTGCCTAATGTCATCGACAGTCCCAGTAATGTCTACATATGGCCCCTCATCATCTCTCTCAGTAGTTATCCTAGCCTCCATGGCATACTCCGCGTCCGCGGGAACCATCACCCCGTTGGGGAGCATAACGACCTTGAGAGGAGAACCATGCAACCTCATGTGCAAAGAAGATGCGACGGTCAATTCATCAACATAGTCCGAGAACGACATAGCGGCCGCCAGAAGTACAGTAGGGTCAGGGCCATTGACTACGGCAATGGGGACATCATCACCAGCTTCTGCTGCTTCTGCACTGATGGTCCTTAGGTGCCTAGGAACTAACCTAGCCACGGTATGATTCCTGTCCCTAAGTAATTGACGATGGAAGGATACGTTTCGTACTCCTGAATACTGAGCAACTATAATTGACGCAGACTGATATCTGCCCCCATCCTCTTCGAAGTGCCAAGGGATGGGAATCTTACTCAGATTTACTTCCTCTTGTCCTGATTGCATTACAGGCGCGTCAGACGCATCCACAACTTCAGGCTCAGAAGGATTCTCCATCGCCCAAGCTAGTACATCTATCAAATCACCTGGTGAAATGTCAAACATCTCACACAACCTTGACTTCTCCAGAACGTTCAGAGCAGCCCTGTGCCCCGGGGCCTCAGTAATTTTATTGAAAACTAAAGGGATATCTCCCATCTTGTTCGAAGTTTCAATCATACCGTGTAAAACACTAGTAGATTCCTGCACATTATGAACGCCACTAAGCATGTCACGGAAGGCCATATCGGGGGGCGGAGTCAATAGATGCTTGAATGTTGGTGACATTATCCTCTCTAGGGCCCACTAAGTCGAGGCTATCCCGTCACGCTCTTATACCCCATGAGGGTCGGCGAGACATCATTCTGAGGTGTTACTTTGGGTAGAGGTCTTTTCTCCGGGCAGAAGATGAAGTCGGATAGGAAGAGATATCGCTGGAAAGAGCGTAAGTTTAGGGATCGACAATTCAAGCAACAGAGAGGCGGTGTCCTCAAGCACGATCCCCTAATGGGTAGTACTCAGGCCAAGGGAATTGTAGTGGAGAAAGTGGGTTTCGAGGCTAAACAACCTAATTCTGGAATCAGAAAAGCGGTCAAGATAAGCCTGATCAAAACTGGAAACCGACTTACTGCTTTCGCACCCGGTGATGGTGCAATTTCATTCATTGATGAGCACGATGAGGTATTAGTCGAGGGTATCGGAGGTAGCAAAGGACGATCTTATGGGGATATCCCCGGTGTCAGATACAAGGTCATCAAGGTAAACGGCGTATCCTTGGACGAAATGGTCAGGGGCCGTAAAGAGAAGCCCATAAGGTAGGTATCGAGATGTCCGAAGAAGCAGTGCATGAAGATTCTGGGATGGAAGCACCAATTGCCGGAATCGGGACCATGGTATTTGGGAAGTGGGACGCCACAGAAGTAACTTGCTCGGATCCCGGTCTTGCGCCCTACATCAACCTGACAACTATCGGAACGCCCCACAGCGGAGGACGACACGCTAACGCTTGGTTCGGCAAGTCAAAGCTTTCCGTTGTTGAAAGATTCATCAATAATCTAATGAGAACGGGTAAATTCTCAGGAAAGAAGCAACATTGTGCTAAGGCATATGAAGCCGCATTAGATTCAATCAATAGTAGAACAGGAGAGAACCCCCTACAGTCATTCATCGACGCCATTGTTGAGGCATCACCATGCGAAGAGATAACCAGAATCAAGCAGGGCGCAGTAAGCACTCCTAAGGCTGTAGACTCATCACCAAGCAGAAGATTGGATATCGCATTGAGAAACCTCGCAATAGGATGTACCTCCGCTACTGCTGGTAGTAAGAGAACTCTTGTTCAGGGCATAGTTAGTGAGATAACTAAGGCGGCCGAGGGGGATGTTGCAGCTTACTCCATAGGCAAGAGAGAAGAAATCGAGCGTGTAGCCGCTTCTGCAAGATAATTCTTCTACACTCTTACAGTCATGTTTTACTTCTCTCCACAATCGGATTTATGAACCATAGTCAGGTGGACAGAACAATTGAGGAATTAGGATGGGTCGTAAGGAAGACAACATCAAGAGAGCTACAGAGATAATGCATGACCGCGAGCATATCAGAAACATTGCTATAGCCGCACATATCGATCACGGTAAGACTACTCTTTCAGACAACCTGATTGCTGGTGCAGGAATGATGTCCGAAGAACTAGCGGGCAAGTCCAGGGTCCTAGATTTTGACGAGCAAGAAAGCGCCCGAGGTATCACTATCAATGCGGCTAGCGCTTCCATGGTCCACGTTGTTGATGGCCAAGACTACCTCATTAATCTCATCGACACACCTGGTCACGTAGATTTCGGAGGGGATGTCACCAGGGCAATGAGGGCAGTTGATGGATGCATCATTCTAGCTTGTGCTGTCGAAGGTACAATGCCACAAACCGAGACTGTAGTGCGACAAGCATTGAAGGAAAAGGTTAGGCCAGTTCTATTCATAAACAAGGTAGACCGACTAATCAATGAGTTACAAATCGATGGGCCTGAGATGATGAGTAGGTTTGAGAAGATTATCACCAAGGTAAACAAGCTAATCTCTACATATGCTCCCGAGGATCTTGGCAAGGAATGGCAAGTTTCTGTTCAGAAAGGAACAGTGGCATTTGGATCAGCATACTACAACTGGGGGATGTCAATACCCTATATGCAGAAGAGCAATATCAACTTTAAGCAGATTTTCGAATATTGTCACGACGATAATCAGAAAGAACTTGCTAAGCTAGCACCTGTCCACACCGTCCTTCTAGACATGACAGTTGAGAAGCACCCCTCTCCCGTAGTTGCCCAGAAGTACAGAATACCTAACATCTGGCAAGGCGACTTAGAGTCTGGCGTAGGTAAGGCCATGATGGAGTGTGATCCCGATGGCCCCCTATCTCTAATGATAACTAAGATATGGATGGATCCCCATGCTGGCGAGGTAGCCGTTGGCAGAGTATATTCTGGACGAATTAAGCATGGTGAATCTGTATGGGCAATAGGATCGGCCAAGGCCGAGAGAGTTCAGCAGGTTGGTATGATGGTTGGTGGAGATAGAATTTCCACCTCAGAGGTGACATCAGGAAACATTGCCGCAATTACAGGCATTAGAAGTGCAGCGGCAGGAGTTACAATTGCAAGGGAGAAAGACGCTCCTCCTTTCGAAGCGATAAGACATATCTCCGAACCTGTCGTCACTGTTGCGGTAGAGCCGAAGTCAATGAAGGACTTGCCCAAGTTCATCGATGCACTCAGGGGGCTCGCGAAGGCAGATGCGTCACTAGAAGT
Organism: Euryarchaeota archaeon UBA62; assembly: GCA_002502095.1. GTDB lineage: Archaea > Thermoplasmatota > Poseidoniia > Poseidoniales > Thalassarchaeaceae > MGIIb-O5. Next base: position 193,485 of record DAPJ01000005.1, on the reverse strand, counting down.
ATCTACCAACCAAGAGACTGGTGAGGCTTTACTAGCTGGAATGGGCGAGTTGCACCTTGAAATTACTGTTTACAGACTGGAAGAAGAGCAAGGTATCAAGGTCAAGGTCAGCGAGCCAATCGTTGTCTACAGAGAATCTGTTCAGTCTGATAACAAGGGTAGGCCCTTCGAAGGAAAGTCTCCCAACAGGCACAACAGATTCTATGTCGAAGCAGAGCCCCTCCCTGACATTGTCGTTGAGAAACTAAGGGCCGGTGAATTCAGAGATGGAACTGTCAGATCAAAAGATGCAAAGGAAATAGGCGATCAATTCGCTGAACTAGGCATGAACAAGGACTTGATGAGGAAGATATACGCTATCAATGGTACAAACGTCCTTGTGAATGATACCAAGGGAATCCAGAATCTCCACGAGACTAGGGAGCTAATCATAGATGGATTCAATGATGTATGTAAGAAGGGACCAGTAGCTGATGAGCCTCTAATGGGGGTCATGGTAAGGCTTGTTGATGCCAAACTACACGAGGACGCTATCCACAGGGGACCAGCTCAAACTATTCCAGCAGTTAGGAACGCAGTTAAGGGAGCTTTCATGAGATCAAGACCGGTAATCTTCGAACCTATTCAGAAAATCCAGATAGACTCCCCCAACGACGTGATAGGTGGCGTTACTAGGGAAGTCTCTACAAGAAGGGGAATAATTGAGGACATGCCTGTCGAGGATGGTGTTACTAAGGTAATTGGCACAATCCCCGTCGCTGAGACATTCGGATTCTCCAATGATATTAGGGCTGCAAGCCAAGGAAGGGCGATTTGGAATATGGAAAATGCGGGCTTCGTCCACTTGCCACCTAATCTGTATGAGAAGGTTACAGCAGAGATTAGGGAAAGAAAGGGGCTGAAGCCGGAGATTCCAGGTGAGACTCACTATCAGGACTAATCAATTAATCCTGACCAACTGGAAATCGGTCATTTCCCTTAGAATTGTTAGTGATTCTGACTCATCTAGTATATCTAGGCATGAATGAGCCTTAGAGTGGTGAAACATTGCCCTGTCTTTGGCATATTTTATGGAGTTGTTGTCATGCAGTTCCTGAACGGCTTCAGCTAGTAAATCAGGAGAGCACTCTCCAGAGCCATATGCCTTAGTGAAAGAAGGCAGATGATTTCCCGAGTCCAGAGCGTGAATAGCAATCAGAGTTCTTTTTCCTTGCAATATATCCGATCCAGCAGGCTTTCCTAGAGTTTCAGTGTCACCAGTTATATCTATCAAATCGTCCATTAGCTGGAAACATAGTCCCATGTTTAGTCCCCATTCAGCTAGAGATTTTACAACCTCTTCGGATGCTCCTGAAAGCTTTGCACCTGTCATAGCACATGTCTCGAACATTGCAGAGGTCTTCCCCGCGATCATCTCTATGTACTCATCTTCAGAGACCACATCTCTTTTCTCAAACTCCATATCAATCATCTGCCCTTCAGCGACTCTTCTAACCATCTCTCCAATAGACTTCACCAAGAACACCAGATCATCAGATGCAATATGCTCAGATTCAGCCAAAATCTCAAACGCAACAGCTAGCATTGCATCACCTGCATTTATCGCTGTAGCATCGTCATATGCAACATGAACAGCGTCCAAGCCCCTTCTGATTGGGTCCTGATCCATGATGTCATCATGTACTAGGGTAAAATTATGAATTATTTCTATGGATGCGCCTAGGGTATTATGTCCGGGATTCGATCCACCTACTGCATCTCCTACAAGTTTAGGCATAATTGCCCTGAGTCTCTTCCCGCCTCCAGTGAATAGGTGTTTCATAGCACCATGTAATCTCTCTTGCTTAATCTTAGACAAACTAGAAAGAATCTCGTTCTCCACGATTTCTCTGTGTTCCTTTAATGCGCCCATCAATGAAGAACCCGGTGAAACCTGCTCACCTTCTATCGAAACATCTCCGAATATAACAACTCCATTTCTCTCCTTAATATCATCAAAATGTGGATACCGTTCCGCGATAAACTCTCTCCACAGTAGTCTAAACCATGGAGCCACAATTTCTCCTTCCCACTCACCAGAACCCTCCATAATATGTCCAATCCCTTCAGGACCTATCCATTTGTAGTCAGAAATCTCATTCTCATTAGGAATAATCTCTAATGAATCGACTTTTGTTATCAAAACATGGTCTACTTCATTCTCTAACCATTCTTCGTTCCATCTGCACTTATACTGAAAAGAACCAAGATGGAAGAATTCCATAGAGTTCGCAATATCATGTTGTATTCCTAACTCCTGGGGAAGCTTCCTCTTCGCCGCATTAATACAGCCCTGAATCGGGTCCCCATTCTCTCCTTCAATATCTAGTGGATGGCTACAACAGCTATTTGCCCATATTCCGGGAAATGTGATTTTATCATGGGATCTCTGTTGAATCAACAATCTATTCTCGGAATCGAATATTAGGACACTGAATGCCCTGTGAAGCAGACCTTCTTCATTATGACAGACTAATTTACTCTCGGATCCAATCATATTATCTTCTAGATCAACTAGAATACAACGCTCAGCCATCATCTCGGCCTGCGAGTTGTCATACCCAGACAGAGCGTTGGCACCATCAACCATGACATTCCGAGAAACCCTCGACATATAACAGAATCCAATCATCCAAGTATTTTGGTACCAATGGTGGAGCCCTCATCTAGAAGCTGACTAATTCTTTCTGGGTGATTTCCATTAATGAACCAAACTTCATCAACACCTCTTGATATCTGCGAAGCTCTAGCCGCCTTCAACTCAATTCCCCCTGTAACATCCTGTTCGGAATTGTGCGAAGTCTCGATATGTTCCTCAGCAGTCCAAATTGGCACTAGTCTTGATCCCTCTGTATTTGGTGGCATATCCATCATTCCATCTACGTCCCCTAGTAGGAAAATTGAATGTGTCACCGAAGGTAATTCGAGTGATATCCTAGCCATCAAATCATCTCCTGAAAGTATGCCAAACTCTGCCCCTCCGCTAACCCTGACAATATCTCCAAAGGAAACTGGAACGATGTCTTTAGGCGTATTCTCGAAGATATCCAAGTCCCCAATGAAGTCCCTACCTGTTTCCATAGCCCATAATGAAGGTGGAAAAACTGCAAATTCGACTCCATAACTATTCAAAGAATCAGTCACATATTCACACAGTTCTGCCATGTCCGATCTAACTTTCACAACAGCATCACGTTGCTGCTCAGAAATTTCATCATTAATACCTCCCGCTAAAGACCACCTCTTGGCAAGTAGGTGTCCAAATGAACCGGCTCCGTGAATCAGTATTACTGAATGTCCATTGTCAATTATGTTAGAAATCTCACTGCATATGGAGTCAATAACTCCTTTTTTGGCAGTTTTAAATGATGATTTATCCGTGATTAGCCCCCCTCCCAACTTCATTACCACCTTCGCAGCCATGTAGGTCTGAGGTACTGGTTAGATTTGGGTTCTCCTATCGTATTATTGAAAGGTTCATTTCTTATTGGGGTTTGGAAGATATATGTCCGACGCCGGGGAAATCGAAATCTTTCAAAGATGGCTTCAGTCTAAGCTAGTCGCTACACAGCATATCGAAGATCCTATCGAGAGGGATAGGAGAAGATCGCATATCGAATCTGCGATATCAGAAGCAATATTCTTCAGAGAGTCTTTAGAGAAATTAGAGTCTATTGAATCTCCGGCTCCATTCATTGAGAGGAGCTCCTCTGTAAGGTCGATAGAAACTAGGGACCATGCCGTCTCTACCAAGGATGGTAAGAAATGCGTCAAGTGCTCCTCTGATTTAGTGGAGGATCTCAGTTTCTGTCCTATTTGTGGAGAAGAGAATTAACTACTCCTCTTCATCCCACTTTGCCCTAGCCAGCTGGAACTCTGGGTCGTCATCTGGTAGTATACTCAGATATTCTCCAGCTACCGAGTCTACCAAGTAAACGGTAACTCCTGCATGCCATACTGTCTCTCCTGATGCGACCATAGACGCTGTATCTACCTCCAATATCATAGGTCTGTTGTGATGGACTTTACCAGCTTCAGCCGCCGATCTTACTGTAGCTGAAAGATGGACATGAGACCTCCCACTAGGGGAAATGCCAACCTCAAGAAGATTGTCCGCCTCATCTGGAGAGCAGGGATAGAACAGAGAGGGGGGGATGTTATCTGTCGGAAGATCCAACTCAATTTCTAGACTATGCCCGTAAGTAGCTCTGATTACATTGCCTCTAACTTCGTATCTTCCCTTGGGATCTGTCTCTGCAATTGCCCTGAAGTGATGTGGCCTCAACCAATGGTATCTTCTCTCATTAGACTTCTTAAATTGCCTTATTATGTCCTTGATATCAATCCAGCCATTGATGTCCATCTCCAAATCAAACTTCTCAGGAGCGTGCCTAAGCGCTAATGCTAACCTTCTCGCCAGTGAATCTCTTTCATTCCCCCTCATGATGAATTTTCCCTCTGAATTACACGCAGGGCATAGGTCATCATCCGAGAAATATCCATGTATGCTGCACTCTCTAATCATATTATCAGGTGGGCCAGTTGAAGCCTTCTCATGAACCTCTCGGTCGATAATGTTCCAACGTTTCCACCACCAAGGGTTATTTTCCTCTATGCCTCCCGAGACATGTGAGAGCAGTAATCGTTGATTGGATGAGGAGCCCTTTCCATCGGGCACACAAGGGAAAGCTGTCAGAAACACGTCCTGACGAATTACTGGGGCAAGTCACGAAGTCGTTGCTGGACAGGAATCCCATCAACCTAGGCGATATTGATGATATCATAATAGGTTGTGCATACCCTGAAGGAGAACAGGGATACAATATTGGCAGGCTAGTCACATTTCTCGGTGGAATGCCTGACAGTGTCCCTGGGATGACCCTCAATAGGCTATGTGGGTCATCAATGCAGGCCATACTCGTCGCAGCATCAAACATTGAGAGTGGTTGGGGAGATTGCTTTCTATGCGGGGGAATAGAGTCAATGAGTAGAATCAAGAGAAGGGGATTCAATTGGAGCCCTCATCCCGATCTTGAGAAAGTATTTCCTGACGCTTACATAAATATGGGGATTACTGCAGAGAATGTCGCCGATAAGTGGAATATTTCTAGAGCTTCCCAAGAAGAGTTTGCTCTAGATTCGCATATTAAATCAATCTATGCGAGGGATAACGGATACTTCAAATCTGAGATTTGCTCAATCACTTCAGACGATGATATGATAGACGAAGATGGTTGCATAAGGAACACGTCCTTGGAGGCAATGTCCAAACTAAATCCAGTATTCAGGGAAAATGGCTCGGTAACGGCAGCTACATCCTCTCCCTTGACAGATGGAGCAGTCTGTATGCTTGTCTGTAGCTCTGAATTTGCTGAAAAGAATGGATTAGAACCGTTAGCAAGAATAGTTACCAGTGCAGTAACTGGGTGCCCTCCCGATATGATGGGAATTGGGCCCATATCCTCCACTCAGAAAGCTCTCGAACGTTCAGGATGGGATATCGACGATATCGATATCTTCGAAATTAATGAGGCCTTTTCCTCACAAAGTATTGCTGTGATCAATGAATTGTCGATTGACTATCAGAAGGTCAATATCGATGGAGGCGCTATTTCAATAGGGCATCCTCTTGGGGCATCCGGGGCGAGAATTGTAGGAAAGGCCGCATCCATTCTGGACAGAACCAATTCAGAAAGGGCAATAGCGACAATGTGTATAGGCGGGGGAATGGGTATCACAATCGTACTTGAGAGGCCTTAGAGGACAAGCCTACCATCACACTCTGGGCACTTATCCTCTTCACTAAGTAGAGATGGTATTACTGCTAAGATGCTGGAACAATGAGGGCATATTGCCATAACCTCCTCATCCGCAAGATTAGTATTTTCAGAGCCATTTCTTCCCTCAAACCATCTTCTGAATGAGACGTTGTTAAGTGGCTTTATCCTTCTAACTGAGGAAATACCGAGAAGCACATACAAGGCTCCCACAATAGCAGAGGGTCCCATCAACATTACCAGGAAACCCTCGAACATGAAACAAATTCCCAATGCACCTAGGGAAATTGTGGATAAGAAGATGCCAGGACTCCTACGTAGACGTAGTAAAACGGCACCAGTAATCGATACAGGTAACAAAATCATGCCAAATATCATTGGAAAAATGAAAAATATCGTTCTGTCGTACGGTAAGCTCAGGATTACGAGAAGTTGAACTATGGCTAGCATGACAAGTAGAAAGGAAACATGGCGAGTTACAGAAAACATACCCCGACCCATAGTCTCAATCATTCGCGGGAGCGACGCACTCATGAATCACTCGGCAATCGGAAGTCATGGTCGGAGACACTGGCGTCAGTCAACTTAGCAACTCTCTGGCCGGTCGCAAGGTCCTGTTGGCAGTAACCGGAGGCATAGCGGCAGTGGAATCTATCAAACTTTGTCGAGAGCTCAGAAGACACGGTGCGTATGTTTCTCCGATGATGACTAATGAGGCCACGAAGGTAATTACTCCGCTGGCTCTATCATGGGGTTCGAATAGTGATATCATATCTAATTGGGACTCCTCTATGTCGCAATTAGATGATTATGACGGAATCATTGTAGCCCCTGCAACCAGGAATACAATTTCTAAGCATCTGAATGGAATTATCGACTCTCCAGTGATGATGGCGCTTTCGGCGGCCAGGGGAAAAAATACACCATTAATTTTCGTCCCTTCCATGCATTCAGACCTCTTTGATGACCCAGTAACGAGTGAAATCCTTTCTCAGTTGTCGGCAGAAGGATCACATGTTATTATTGACCATGAGAAAGAGGGAAAGAGAAAGCAACCAAGTCATATCAGAATAGTTGCTGAATTCAGCAACATCCTCAACTCCGACCTTCCCAATAGAAAGAGGATAGCAATTACTCTGGGATCAAATCTTGCACCCATAGATGATGTTCGTAGCATAATAAATCATTCTACAGGAACAACAGGTTGGTCAATATCAGAATACCTGTACAGAATGGGCCATGATGTTTTCTGCTTAGCGGGTCGTACGAGCTATTACCCCAACTTCAATCTACCAAAAGTAATGTACGCCGAGCACCCAATTGAAATGCTAGAAGAAGCAATCAATATCTCCTCTTCCTTCTCACCAGAAGTTTGGATTTTTTCCGCTGCAGTACTAGATTATATTCCTGATTCTTTCCAAAGTAAGATACCAAGCTCCAAAGAAGGAATTCAAATCAATATGGCCCCTACACAGAAGCATATTCCTATGATACTGAAGGCAACGGGTCAATGCTATTCAATTGGATTTAAGTTAGAAAGTAATGTAGATTTGGAACAACTTTTGGAGAAGGCATCCTTGCAAATTTCTCGATATTCTATGGACGCTGTTGTTGCAAACAGATTAGAGGATCTTAACAATCCTGATTCCCCCAGGGCATGGCTACTAGATTCTAACGGCAAAAGCTCACAAATACCAAATCTTACTTCTCTTTGTGAGATAATCGAGTCCTTAATGGCAAATTAACGGCCCCATGATACGAATTGTTCAAACCAGTCCCGCACACGGCGGTACATGGGCAACCCTAAGAAGGCTAAGAGAGGGATTCCTCCAAAGTCTGAATTCAACTCTTGGTACCCCTCTATTGTGGAGATAGCTGACTTAGTCGACAAAAGATATCCGATTAAGGGGATGGATGTTTGGAAGCCGTATGGCTTGAAGGCAATGTCACTTATCGACTCTCTTACCAGAAATCAGATGTCTATGACCGATCATCATGAACATAGATTTCCTCTACTGGTTCCAGAAAATTTATTGGATAAGGAGAACAAACTAGTATCTAGATTGAAGGCCGCCAGAGAAGCTGGAGTAGATCCTTCGGAACTCAGAATGGATGAAGAAGACTCGGGCTTCAAGAAAGAGGTTTACTGGGTAACTCATGGAGGAGAAAACGAGTTAGATTCTCCGATGTTTCTTAGACCGACTTCAGAGACTCCAATGTACACAATGTTCTCCCTATGGGTCAGAAGCCATACGGACCTCCCACTGAAGACCTTTCAGATTGTCAATACCTTCCGCTACGAAACTAAACAGACTAGATCATTCATCAGAGTTAGAGAAATCCATTTTTTCGAGGCACACACCGTACACGAGGACGAGGAAGGTGCTACAGAACAGATATCTGAGGATGCCCATATGGTCCAGAGTATCTTGCACGATCTCTGCCTTCCTAATCTGGTTTCTAAGAGGCCAATATGGGACACATTCCCAGGTGCGTGGTACACTATGGCTGCTGATGTTGTAATGCCTAATGGTAGGACCTTGCAGGTTGCTACATACCACCATTATCGTGACCAATGGGCTAAGGCGTTCGATTTGAAGTATGAAGATTCAGATGGTGAAACTAAATTTTGTCACCAAACTACATTTGGCATGTCTGAGAGATTATTGGGCTCTGTAGTGGGAATGCACGGGGATGATCAGGGACTGATAATGCCTCCTGCAATCGCCCCTTTCCAAGTAGTTCTTCTGCCTATTGCGGCACACATTCGTGATGATGTAATGAGTGAGATTTCTCTAATTAATGAGCGTCTTAGTAAAATTGGTATTAGGACACACTTGGACGACAGAGATGTTAGGCCAGGTGTGAAACATTTTGACTGGGAAATCAAAGGAATACCGATTAGGTTAGAACTCGGGCCCCGAGATATTGACTCTGGCAGCTTCGTCGTTACTGAGAGAACCGGTAAGAAGTACGAAGCTAATCTTGCAAATCTAGAGGAATCTATCGTCTCCGCTCTGGATTCTGTTTCCGATGAACTCAGGGTGAGGGCAAATGAAGTATTCAATAGTCTGGTTGTGGAACTTCCAGATATTATCAAGTCGGACGATGGATATGAGTTTTCATCTCCTCTAAATGATGCCACTGTCTACTCTTTCCCATTCTGTGGGAATGACTCCGACGCAGAGGTCCTCGAGAAGCTCTCCGGATTAACAATGCTAGGCGAATGCGTTGAAAAATACTCAAAGACAAGGAGTTGCATAATAACCGGAGAACAAACTACGAGCAAGTATCACATGGCTAGAATGTATTAGGCTCTTTTTCTGACCGTGATCAAAAACATGCCTACAAACATCATTATCAGAGCTCCGTCGATAATGTCTCCTGAACCTGCTTCTCCCCAAGCCTCTTTGCTCTCCAAGTTTGAGTACTCTGCCCATATTAATCTTGTATTATCGTTACAGTAAGTACCCTGTTCTCCAGATTCAGAAAGCACGGTAATGACCTGCTCTCCGGAGCCATTAGACCACGCTACAGGAAAGCCATCCTCAAATAATGTGGACAGGTATGAGTAAGGGGGATTTTCTATTATCCAATTAAATGAGGTTATTCGTGCAGATTCAGAAAGGTTCCAGGCACTAATTCCATCTTCGACCACCTCACTAGATCCATTTTGAGACACACTCCACTCCAGAACATACTCTGAATAGTTATTCAATCCGTACATATTCCATACGATATACAAAGTCCCATTCTCGTTAAGATGAGAAGAAGTACCCATTTCTAACTCCTGTACAGGTTCCCCCTCAGAACACAATGTAATCACTGAACCCAATCCAAAAGACACATTGTATGAAGAAATAATTAAGCATAAGAACATGATTAGAGGGATAACTATACGTCTTCTCTTAACCTTTATTTTTTGATTGTTTTCAGACTCTTGTGAGCCTTCTGAACTGGGTATTTCAACTCCGCCATTGCCGTTTAATGTGACGGTTCCAAGTTCTGGTGGCTTTACTGGAGGCTCTACTCCCATGTTCTCTAAAGCGTCCCTTCCATAGATTCTTTCAGCCATGTAGTAGAGCTCTTCATCGCCACTGATTTCTGAAGGTTGTATAGAACCATCCAGGACTCCCTTAATCCTCTCAGAGGCATCCATGGCGAGCGGTCTCATAGATACTTCATGAATGAAACCCCATCAATGATTAATTTAATTACGATTCAGGACATTAACGATTCACACGAGATAGCAATATCTCCGTATGTTATTCCCATAGCTTCCATCAGCTCTTGTGGAGTTCCACTCTCGCCAAACCTATCTGAAACACCCACCATCCTCAGAGGAGTGCCACCGTTGTATGAGACATGCTCAGCAACGGCGCTCCCCAATCCTCCAATGACTGAATGGTCTTCCGCAGTTACCAGTCCCTTGCATTTGCCTGCTAGTTCGTCAATCAATTCTGTATCGAGTGGTTTGAGTGTGTGCATATCCACTACCGTGGCCTCAATACCTTTGGAGGATAAGTATTCAGCGGCCTTCATCGATTCAGAAACCATCACCCCGCATGAAATGATTGCTACGTCTCCTCCTTCTCTCAGCACCGAGCCCTTTCCAATTTTCAAACTCTTACAGGTTTCTTGATCGTACATTCGAGGAGTTTTGTTCCTTGCTGTCCTCGTATATGACGGATTATCGTGATTAAGAAGCTGTACTGTCAGCTCTTCTGCAGATAGATCATCGCAAGGATGCATTACTGTCATTCCTGGTATAGTTCGATAGAGGGCTAGATCTTCTATTGATTGCGCACTACTGCCATCTGTGCCAGTGTGCACACCTCCATGGCTCCCACACAAATGCACTACTAATCCTGGCCTGGCTACTCCGTTCCTAACTTGTTCGAATCCCCTCTCTGTAAAAATTGCGAATGTGCTAGCAAACGGAATTTTCCCAGATGATGCCATACCGGATGCCACTAGGACCATATTTTGCTCTGCGATTCCCAGAGAAATTGTTCTTTCAGGATATAATTCCCTGAAATGACAAGATTTCGTAGACTTTCCAAGATCTGCTTCTAATACAACAACTCTGGAGTCACTGGATAATCTGAGTAGAGCCGAACCATATCCATCTCTGGATGCTCCACCTTTGGAGGGGGCACTCATGTCAACTCCTCCAGTGACATTCGCAACTCTTCATCAGTCGGAGCCTTACCGTGAAATGATGGATTATTTTCCATAAATGAAACTCCCTTTCCCTTGGTGGTATGCGCTATAATTGCGGTTGGAGAGCCAATATTATTCGATGACCATTCTATTGCCGAAACTACTTCTTCCATTGAGTGACCGTCAATTTCTTTCACATCCCAACCGAAGGATGAGAGCTTCTTTGCTACATCTCCCACTTCCATTTGAACCTCAACAAAATCATCATTCTGTATTCGATTCCTGTCGACAATTAGATTCAGTCGTCCAACTGAGTGAAAATCTGCAGCCATCGCAGCCTCCCAAAACTGCCCTTCCTGAATCTCACCATCTCCTACCATGACCCAAATATCTCTATTACTGGAATCCATCCTTGCTGCTAAGGCGCATCCAAGGCCGAAGGATAGCCCCATTCCCAAACTACCAGCAGAAAAATCAACCCCATCTGTCCATTTCATATCTACATGTCCTTGACATACAGAGCCCATTTTTCTAAACGACATCATATCTTCCTCAGAAATAAACCCAACTTCATGAAGAATGGAGTAAACAGCAGGACTAGCATGTCCCTTGCTCATCACAAACCTATCCCTGTCGTACCAGTCTGGATTTTCTAAGTCAAATCTTAATTTATTAGCATAAAGTGCAACCAAAATATCAATCGCAGAAAGAGACCCTCCGGGATGACCCGCACCAGCAGAATGAATCATTCTTACTATGTGTCTCCGGCATTGACGAGCCAACTCCTCTAGCTGAACGTTGTCCATCAATGAAGTTCGGGTAACGGAATTCACATGCCTGCTAGAAAATCTAACTAATGATGCTTTCCGGAGTCACCCCCCTATGCTGGCAGACGAATTCTTATGATGTCGATACCCGACCAGCAATCGTTACTATGCCACTCGACGCCGTCGCCGTTTCTAATTCGGACTGGAGAGATAGGCTTTCGGGTATGGACATTCCATTGGCAGTATCTTCAGATAATGTAACTCTAGATTGTCTCAAGACTCTTATCTCAACAGGCCGACTAACCTTTGATCAGGGTGTGAAACTGATGGTTAATCCAAGTCTTAACTCGGTCACCTCTTTGGCCGATATGGTGAAGAAGGCCAGGTTTCAGGATTACGTATTTTTCAATGAGAATCTACATGTCAACTCCACAAATGTATGTGTCCTTGCTTGCAGATTTTGTGCTTTCAGAAAGGGTCCAAGACATCCAGATGCCTATTCATTGGACGTCGATCAGTATATCGAGAGAGTCAGGCCCTACTCATCCAGAATAGACGAAGTTCATACCGTTGGAGGATTACACCCAATATGGACCGTTTCTGAGTATTGTGAACTGTTTTCAAATCTAAAACATGAATTCCCACATATCCACATCAAGGCCCTAACTGCAGTAGAGATTAAGCATCTATCGTCGAGGTCCTCTCTTTCTTTCTCAGAGACTCTATCTAGGCTTTCTGAGGCAGGCCTTAATTCACTTCCAGGTGGAGGTGCAGAGATTCTCGTAGACAGTGTTAGGGATCGAATTTGTATGGGCAAGGAATCTTCAGACGAGTATCTGGAAATTCATGGAGTGGCCCATTCGTTAGGAATTCCTACTAACTGTACTATGTTGTTCGGTACTGTTGAATCCGTTGAAGATAGGATCAATCATTTGTTGAGACTTAGAGAGCAACAAGATGAATCATCCGGGTTTCAGTGTTTTGTCCCTTATCCATTCTTACCAGACAAAACAAGACTGCCCGAAGCACAGCTCGCCACTGGACAGGAAATAATACGCATGATTTCCGTCTCTAGACTAATGCTGGACAATATACCACATATCAAGGCATACAGAATGAATATTGGTGACAAACTCGCCTCCTATGCAATTAATTGTGGTGCGGATGATGTTGACGGAACAGTCGGTCATGAAGAAATAATGCATGAAGCTGGAAGTAAGACAAGTCTCAACACTAGCTCTGAACAGCTGGCAAGAATGGTGACTTCATCTGGCGCCATACCTGTAAAGCGAAACTCCTCTTATTCACAATTCGAGATAATCAATCTACCAGAAGAAAACGCCTCCCATGTTCTCCCTGTCATCACAGTCGAGGTTCCTTAAATGAGTTGGAAGGACGTAATTGGCAGGGTATCTTTCTCTAACTGTGATCCTATTTTCGATGGTATAAGCCCTAAATGGACAATTCTCTCAGCACCGCCAGCGTGGTTAACTGGCCATATTATGAGAAGGGACTGTATTGCGGCTCCCATCCCATCTGCAGATTATGCATCTAACAGTGAAACACTGATGCTTCTTCCAGATATCGGTATCGTTAGTAATGGTGAAGTTGGCTCAGTACTACTATTCGGCAATCGTCCGATAGAAAATATGAGGGATATTGCACTACCAACTGACTCGTCGACCTCCAAGGTATTACTAAGTTGGATTATCAAGAACCGTGGCCTAGATCCGAAATTCATAGAGACTGGACCGGATATAAATATCATGCTGGAAAAATGTGATGGGGCTCTTCTTATAGGCGATAGGGCAATTTTAGCTTCTATTTCCCATCCAGAACTAGTGAAAATGGATTTAGGAGCTGAATGGACTAGAATCACAGGGCTACCAATGGTCTTTGGAGTATTCGTAGCTAGAAGAGACTCTCCAGAGGATATTTTGAGAGACGCACATTCAGAAATGATCAAACAAGTAGAGCTCTTTGAAAGCAATCAAAAATGGAGAGCTTCTGTAATATCCCGTACATCTAAAAAACTAGGATTTCCTGAAGATAGGGTTGAAGAATATTTTAGGGGGGAAGTCAGGAATAGAATGTCCCAAGATGATATCGACGGCCTCCTATTATTTCTAAAAGAGGCATGTGGGATGCTCGAGCCCCCTGTCTGGCTTGAGCCTCATTCTGAATAATTCAACTTTCTGCTGGAAACCCATTCTAGTAGGTCTAGTGCTACTTCGCATGACTCTGCAACAACGATATCTTTGTCGTCCTTGAATCTCTCTAAGACTCCTAGAGCTGTCCTATCCCCTATCGCCCCCAAGGCCTCTGCAGCTTCGTGTCTGACCATTACATCCTCTTCAAAATCCTCCAGCCTATCGATCAAGTAAGGTACAGCCGCTGAATCCTGCATTTGGCCCATTACGTATGCTATTTCATGCTTCAAAAGTGCTGATGATGATGAAAAGGCGGCCGCCAGAGCGTCCACTGAATCATTTCCACCAATATTCCTGAGTGCGAATAAGGCCCTCATTCTCTGAAACATCTTCTCCTCCTCATCACACAAAGTTGCTCTAAGTCTAGTGACGTCATTGACAGTACTTGGTGGAGCAGGATCTACAGAATCAAATTCGCTAACCTCGGGTCTCTTCTCATTCATGTTTATTCACCTGAACCAACGAAAACAATTGAATCCACTTCCAAATCAGATCTGACCATACCTATTTCTTGACCTTTTTTGAGGAATAATCGTATAGCCTCTCTCCCATCGTCCCCATAGTCAAGAGTTCTTTTATTCACATACATGCCGACGAATTCCTCGTTTGTATCATCATCAATCCCTCTCCCCCATTCCTTAGCAAATTTCAATGCGTCCTCGGGGTTAGAGAGCGAATGCTCAATACTATTTTTTACATCATCGGTAATTTTTCCACACATTTCCAATCCTAGATCCTTCCTTACAACATTGCCCCCCAAAGGTAGAGGAAGCCCAGTCTTTTCATTCCACCATATTCCTAAGTCGAGAACGAGATTGACTCCCTCATCCTTCCAGGTTAGTTGTCCTTCATGAATAATGACCCCTACATCGTACTGTCCACTCTTAACCGACGGCATAATCTCATCAAATGGTACTACCTTGTAATCAACATCTCCTAGGGCCAGCCTTAGTGATAAGTACGCGCTAGTACCAACTCCCGGGATAGCGAAAACCTTGCTTTTTGCTTCTTCTATGGTCATTTCTTCTCTGGAAATTATCATTGGTCCGTATCCCTCTCCCATCGAAGCCCCGCAGTTCATCAAATGATACTTGTCAGAAATATCGGGGAATGAGTGTATGCTAACTGCGGAAACCTCGTAATCGCCATTCATTGCATGCTGGTTCAAAGTCTCAATATCCAATAGGACATGTTCATATTTTCTCTCTCCAGTATCTATTGCGCCTGTTGTCATTGCATGGAACATGAATGCATCATCCGGGTCTGGAGAGTGTCCAACTCTGTACACTGTCTCATCGCTCATGCACTCCCGCGTGCAAGGCGATTCAAAATTCCTCCGTGTCATAACTCTCTGTAGTAAGAGTGAATAATCGCTACTCTGACGAGTAGTCATGCCCGACCCCGACAAGCTATCTACGGCCACAGGCCAGCTCGGTCCAATTTGCTCCGTCACAGGTAAGCCGATTACATTCTCAGAAGCCATAGTTGTTGATGACAAATATGTGTGCTACGAAGCATATGTGGAATTGATGGGCCAGGGCTCCGCTACTGATTCTCGAGAAGTCCCATCCAAGCTACCACTAGAATGATGGGCACCTTCATGAATGACTGTCCCCCCTAGGTAACGTGGCCATCGGTTGGAGCAGGTATGCACTTAGATTCGGGGACTACTACCGTTCCTTGTCCACTAGTGATTTATGGACGCCCCCACGACTTCGCTCCAGAGAGTGGATGTTCATTCCTTGGGGCTCTAAACCCCCTGACAGACATCGAGCACTACCGACTAAAGTAGATCTACTGAAGTATTTACAAACAAGATCGCCACATTCATGTTTCCATAGTACTGCATACTACAACGATCCCAGCCAAAGAAAAATGGTTGAGAAGGGCTGGTTAGGTGCAGATTTAATCTTCGATCTCGACGGTGACCATCTTCCGGGCGTATCAGATAATGACTTCCCGGGAATGATGGAGAAAATTCAGGAGCAGGCATGGAGTCTTTGGTCAGACTTCCTTCATCCAGAGTTTGGATTCGACGAAAAATATGTGCAGACAACTTTCTCAGGCCATAGAGGATTCCATATTCACGTCAGGGACCCATCTCTAATGCATCTTGACTCAAATGCCAGAAGGGAGCTAGTGAACTACATTACTGGCGTCGGCATCGATGTTCAATCTGTAATGTCAGGGCCTAAAATTGGATGGTCTGAAAGAATTGATTTGGGTTTCGATGATGTAGTTGGAAAACTGGCTGATATATCATCAGGAGAGAACCCGATAGAATCCATAAGTCAGTTACATTCAAGCCTCAAATCAAGAAACATCTCATGTTCCAAGGAACAAATCAAGAAATTAGCCTCTGAATCTATCTCTGGGGGAAGAATAGATAGATTGAGGGAAGATAATAGTAGACCAGTCTTCACGACTAAGAAACTCAATGAGGCATTTTGGGAATTGGTCAAAGGAGCTCCGTTAGCTGTTGGGGAGACTGATGAAAATGTTACAGTAGATGTCAAGAGAGTTATCAGATGGGTAGGTAGCCTACATGGTAAATCAGGACTTAGAGTTACAGAGTTCCCACTTTCTAGGTTGGAGCCGGGAAGAAGTAACTCATTCGATGCTATGGCAGAATCGTCTGTTTTCAGTACCCAGAATAGTTGTAAAGTAGAATTAATTGTTGATGATGTAACAACTAGGATTTCCGGGCAGGAAGTTTCTGGATCCTCAGGCGATGTGTTCGAAGTTCATGAATCCATGGCAACTTTTCTGGGGCTCAAAGGTTGGGCAATCATGCACTAATGCGGGCACTTAGGCATACTTAATCACAGAATGTTGAATAGTGTAGAGTCCCGGAAATCACCTGAGACGAGTATGCCGGACGATGAAGAATCCTTGGTAGGGCCCAATGGAATGCCCCTGCCACCGCCCCCTCCGGGACTTAGTTTACCCCCGCCCCCGCCTATCCCAGTTCCCCCACCACCGGTCGAAGCTAACGAAACACCTCAATCTGTAAATGAGCTTGAAGATATCGAAAATCCTACTGATGAAGAGCCAAAGAATGATTTTCAAAGCCATTGGGAGAAGAGGAAATCTGACAGCGACTCCCCAACAATAGAAAGCAGGGATAGCATGTATGGCCACATAGATAGAATTTCTTCTGGCCAAGTGGGTTCCCTGATGGATAGGTTCTCCGATCGTTTTGGCTCAGAGCTGGACAGGGAAATTATTGTACTCAGAAAAAAGCAACAGCAAGATCTTCTCGCAATTAAGCCAACCGTGGAGCTAATTTCCTCCCCTGATGATGATTACGAAGAAGAACCAGAAGCTCAGAGTAACGACACTGAAGAGGACTCAGCAGGCTTGTTCCCACAGTTCTTCGAAATCGTCAACAATCTGCTCGGTGATATGGATGAGGATTTCATTAATTCCTTCGTCTCCTCAGATGACTTCCCCCTCTTCCAGGAAGTGGGGGATGATCCAAGCGACTGTGATGATGAAACCAAGGCAGAATTTTTCTCTATGATCAATAGAGTACTGGGGGAGCTTCCGGAGGAAAAGATCGGAGACTTTGTCGCTTCACCAGGTTTTGCAATTTACCAAGAGATGGGCGAGATTTATTCATAATTATATAATTGAGGTGCGAATATGGGACTATTGGAGAAAGCAGGAAAGATTTCAGAAGAAGACAAGAAGGAAGAAGTAGTCACAAAACCCACTCCAGTTAAGGCTGAACCAGCGCCTGTTGCCACTAAATCAAGACGTGCTAAGAAGAAGGAAGCCAAAGCCGCCGCCAAGAAGAAGAAAGAGCCTCGGAAGCCCAGGGCACCAAGAGAGAAGAGGCCCAAATCTCAGCCCAAAATCATACCTGATGGATATGAGGAAGTGGGAAGCGCAAGAGCATCACTGAGACTATTCGTTGATTTCGCAGTCAATTTCGGCTTCATTATTGCAATATTCGTTGCCTTCGCCATTCTCGAAACTCCTACTACCTTAGCTCTGATAGTATCTATTCTACTCTCAATTTTCAACATGGTTGTAATGCCCATAAGGTTCAACCGCTCCATGGGTAATGTAATTTCACGTACTCAATTCATTAATTCCAGAGGAGACAATGCTACTTTCATCTATCACTCTCTCAAGAACACAACTATAGCGTCTTACTTCATA
Source organism: Euryarchaeota archaeon UBA62 (assembly GCA_002502095.1). Taxonomy (GTDB): domain Archaea; phylum Thermoplasmatota; class Poseidoniia; order Poseidoniales; family Thalassarchaeaceae; genus MGIIb-O5. Next base: position 175,362 of record DAPJ01000005.1, on the reverse strand, counting down.
TTCCTCCTTGGAGTGTTTTTCGGTATTTCCATGCTAGGGGACAGCTCCGGTATAGAGGGCGGAGATTTCATGAACGCCTTTATCGCGATCTGTATTTCAACCATATTGATCCCTCTATTGGACTATATTTTCAGAAGGACTAGAGCTGATTCTCTAGGTCTGTGGGAAGTTGCCTTTGGAGGCATCTGGTTGGTAAAGGCTACCTCATCTTCCGATTCAGATTCTAAATCAAGGTTCATGCAGAGGCTGGAATCAATGGCCGAATACGCAGAGTCTCGTGTTGATCTTGATGATGACTCGGAAAAGAGTTGATGGGTTACCTGACCCTTGAACCAGTGCCGATGTCTCCTTTAGTAGTCAGAATGCTGACATTACCGTCTCCATCATCTGCGGCTAGTAACATTCCTTCCGACAATACTCCTCTAAGTTTCCTAGGCTCTAAATTAGCTACGAATACAACATTCAAACCTTCTAAATCCGTTGGATCATAATATTCTTTGAGTCCTGCACACACGGTCCTAGTTGAATCAGGGCTGTCCTGTATTGTTACTACGTAGAGCTTGTCCGCATTGGGATGTTCTTCAACAGAAATGACTTTACCGGTCCTCATCTCGACCTTCATGAAATCTTCAAAATCTATGTAATCAGCTCCTTCCTTATCATTCTCGACGGGGTCCTCATTAATATCATTGGCCAATGACATTTCATGTGTAAGGATTTCATCAAGGTCCAGCCTAGTGAAAAGAGGCTCTGGAGAAATTCCGCTCCACTGGAGGTCCGAGGAGTAATCTGTCGAACTATCCCATAATTGACTGTCAAGTTCGGTCTTCTCACCAAGCATTTCCCATAGCCTCTCTGATTGAAACGGCATGAATGGCCTTGTACATATTGATAACGTTCTACAAAGCCTCCACGAAAGGGCTAGCCCTGAAAGAGAGTACTCTTTCTCCTGTGATTCTTCGGACTTTAGAAATTTCCACGGTGCACATCTCTGTAGCAATTGATTACCAATTTGTGCTATTGACATAATTGATCTCAATGCTTCCTTGAACCTCTGCCTTTCCATAGAATCTATTGCTGAACGTACGAGATCGTCGCACTGTGAGATAATTTCTGAATGCTTTTCAATATCGTCATATTTCAGTAACGGGTTCCCCTCATCTGTTGCTAACCTATTTGTCAGTGTCATCACCCTATGTACAAAGTTTCCATATGTTCCGATTAGCTCATTATTCACCCTGTCAACGAATTCTTCCCATCTGAAATCAGTATCATGGGTTTCTGGCATATTTATGGATAAGTAATATCTTAGACAGTCGGCATCATATCTCTCCAAGAATGACGGCAACCATACTGCGTGTTTCCTGCTCTTGCTGAATTGCCCTCCCTGCAACATGAGGTATTCATTAGATGAAACGTTTGTTCCCATTACTAAATCTCCTTCAAAGGCCTCACTGGTTATCTTTCCATTGTTAGATGATGCATTAATTCCCATAATGAGTGCTGGCCAAATAATTGTATGGAAGGGGATGTTGTCCTTGCCCATGAAGTAAATGTGCTTTGGTGACTCTCCACTAGGGCTCTTCTTCCACCAGTTTTCCCATGCTGAGTCTCCATCAGGGTGATTATTTGCAGTAGCATATCTTTCGGACCATATTCTTGCACAGGAATAGTACCCCTGAACCGCCTCAAACCACACATAGATACTCTTCGAAGACCATTCATTTCCTGATAGTGGAATGTCTATTCCCCATTCTATGTCTCTTGTCACTGCTCTTGGCCTAAGGCCCATATTTAGCCAGTTCTTGGTCATTGATCTAACATTAGGCTTCCAAATATACTGCCTAGTGGATGCATATTTTTCGAGGCTCTCTTGAAACATATCTAATCTGAAGAAGAAATGGTCGGTATCTCTGACCTCTATATCCGCTTTCGGATCCAATTTGGATAATGGATTGAGTAACTCATGTGCCTCATATGTTGAGCCACATTCATCACATTGGTCGCCACGTGCTTCACCTTCCCCGCAAACAGGACAGGTCCCTTCTACGTATCTATCAGGGAGGAATCTAACTTTACCTTCTGAAATTGAGCAATATTGTTTCATTGTCTGCTTCTGCAATAATCCCGAATCCAATAATTGAGTAAAAACATCACGAACCAACTCTTTATGTCTCGAATCTGAAGTTCTATTGTACAATGCTCCTCCATATTCGATACCTCTTGAATCAATGTTCTGAGGCCAGGCACAGCCTAGCTTAGTTAGAGAGTCAAGGGCGAGATCATGATATTTGTCTACAATCTCCTGCGGTGAAACGCCCAGCTGCTCAGCAGTAATTGTTATCGGAGTTCCGTGTTCATCGGACCCACTGCACATCAGAACCCTTCTCCCCCTGGCTCTTTCATACCTGTATTGAATATCCGCCGGAAGGCAATTTCCAGCTACATGGCCTAGGTGTAATGGCGCATTTACGTATGGCCAAGCCATGAAAATTGTGACATATTCCGGCTCCGGCACATGGTTAGCGGTCAGTCACCTATTTATGTCGCAATCGGTCGTAAGGCAATTGGGAGCAGCCATTCGTGTCACGCACATGTTTAATTTTCGCTCAAAAGTGAGGAAAGATAGTTGGTAGACTACACGCTAATCATAGCTTATTCGACACTAGCTCTTGGAGCATCCTTCCTGTGCAGTATTCTGGAAGCAGTACTACTTTCTACTAGTCACGGACATATAGCCGCCCTCAAAGATACACACCCCAAAGTGAGCGATCTCTGGTCACAATGGAAAGATGACCCTGAACGGCCTCTTACTGCAATATTGACCTTGAATACCATAGCCCATACCGTAGGAGCCTTGGGAGTCGGCGCTGAAGTACAGACCCAGTTCGGAGGAGGCATGATTGTGCATGTAGCCGCCGCTGTCTTAACCTTGGCAATTCTGTTACTTAGCGAGATTCTACCCAAGACTATCGGAGCTCTATACTGGAGGAAACTTACTATTCCGTCAGCTAGGATAATGAAAGCTATGATGTTCGCCCTATGGATCATAGTCAAGCCGATAGAGATTACAAGGTCTCTTTTGCCTGCAGTAGAGACTGAGACTGTTACAAGGGACGAGCTTTCTGTATTGGCCGATATAGCCGAAGAGACTGATGTAATTGAAGAAGATGAAGAGGCGGTAATTCAGAATCTGTTGAAACTCAGAGAAATCAAGGTCAGTGATATCATGACTCCAAGAGTAGTAGTAACTTCAGTATCTGTTGATGATACTGTTTCTGATGTTTTGGAGAGGATACCAATAATGGTCCACGGTAGAATGCCAGTAACAGGAGGGAATATTGACGATGTTCGAGGAGTCGTTCTAAGAAGTGAGATACTTCGTAGAGCTGCCGTCGATGAGTACAGTAAGAAGATGTCAGAGATTTCTAGGCCTGTTGATATCTGTAGCGATAACGACTCCGTAGACAGGGCATTGGATATTCTCCTTGAGACAAAATCTCAGATTCTAATTGTCAAAGACGAGTTTGGAGGAACTGAAGGATTAGTTACAATGGAAGATGTAATTGAAACTCTCCTTGGTGTCGAGATTGTAGACGAGTCAGATCAGGTAGCAATAGACGAGGGCTCACATCACGAGGATATGAGAGAACTAGCAAAACAGAGAGTTGAGGAGAGCGAGTAGTGGCCTATTCAGGTCTATCAAAAAATTCCCACTGCAATTCAGCTAATTCTTGATTGGTTTGTGCATCCGAATATGCTTCCAGTGGCATCCTATTCAATTCGAGAAAAGCATCTCCATATGGGAGGCATGATAATATCCTCTTTGCCTGCTCTTTTCTGCCAAGAATGAACAGTGATGATGCGAATGCCTCCGCGGTAGAAAGCCTTCCCGGTTTGCCCCAGGATATTGGGTTAGCAGCCAATAGTACTGGAAGGGTTCTACCTTCTAGTCTGGTGTACTTAGAAATAGAATCTAAAGACTCTTCCAGTCTCTTCCAAGAACAGTCTAGTGCTACGATGGACCCTCCACGTGATACTGACTTCATGTCATCTGGCCCCATCAGGATTCCACTAGAAGGATCTAGAAGAAATCCTCTCTTCGGCGCCGCTCGAGTAGATTTATGGAGAATCGCATGTCCGTGTTTAGATAGTCTCCTGGCACTACATTTCTTGGGGTCATCTTGATCTAGGTGTATGACATGCAGAGGGACGTCCTCGAACTCATTCTTTCGCAAGGAACTCATCTAGAGCATCTCCTATTGTCATACTTCTGCTACTGGGGGCCTTAATGTTCCTCTCAGGTTCTGATATGCTCTCTTCGAAGAGTGAGATATCCAGTGCTTTAGCTATTTTCTCGAGAATATTATCAGCAGGACGAACTCCCGCTTCGGTTTTCTGAATATCATTAAGTCGTAGATTTAGCCTCTTGGCCATTTCTCGCGCAGTCCATCCCTTCCCCTCTCTTGCATTTTTGATTCTAATATGGAAATCTCTAGCCACTTCTTTCTCCATCTTAGTGATATTTTTCGTATATGTTCTTGTCTTAGATGAAACAGGTCTTGTTACTGTTTGTGTTGCAGTTCTTCTTTCCAAGACTGTCAAGTTATTAGATTCGATACATCTTGAACAACATCTTAGCCTAGCTCCTGAGATTTCCGAAAGAAATGTTGTAACTCTATCCGTCCCACACATTTCACAGGTTGCCATGTATGCTCCAACGAGAACTCGAACATATGGGTTGGGGTTATTTGAAATCAAATACCCCTTACGAGACTCATGGCAACTGGCTCGGACGCACAACGTCAGGAAGACCCCTCCAACATATCCTCAGTTTCAAATCTTCAATCTGAAATCAAGGTACTATCAGAAACTGCACAGCAACTCCTGACTGATAAGTTACTATTGGAGAGCGAAATATCCCAAGTTAAGAAGCGCGCAAGTCGCCTCGAGGAAGAGATTAGGAATCTCAGAACTCCACCTATGGTAATAGGCCATATTCAGGACCTCACTGATGAAGGAGCAATAGTCAGGAGTTCAAATGGTACAGTCTTCCTAGTTTCCATCAATCCTCGTATCGATGAATCCCTCTTGACTCCCGGAGCCAGAGTTGCATTAAATCAGGATAATCTCTCTGTAATTGAGGTTTTATCCGACTCTTGGGACCCCCTTGTCGTTACTTCTGAGATAATTGAAAAACCGTCCGTTACTTTTGATGACGTTGGCGGACTTGAAGAACAGATCATTCAAATTCGTGAAGCGGTAGAGCTATCTTTCACAAATCGTGATGATTTCGAGAGGTTCTCCATTGACCCTCCAAAAGGAGTTCTGTTAACCGGCCCTCCCGGCACTGGAAAGACTATGTTGGCCAAAGCTGTAGCAAATTCCACTAATGCTGTCTTCCTAGGTTTAGTTGCCTCTGAATTAGCTCAGAAATACATTGGCGAAGGAGGAAGATTAGTTAGAGAAATATTCGACCTCGCTAGAAAAAGGGCCCCAGCCATTGTATTCATAGATGAACTCGACGCCATAGGTTCTAAGAGGCTCGACAGTGCTACTTCCGGTGATAGGGAAGTTCAAAGAACACTAATGCAACTTCTGTCAGAATTGGATGGATTCGCTCCACTAGAGGACGTGAAAATTATCGCCGCTACGAATAGGCCGGAGCTTCTTGACAATGCTTTATTGAGGCCTGGTAGATTTGATAGAATAGTTGAGATTCCTCTTCCAGACGAGGATGGTAGACTTTCAATTCTTAAGGTACACACTAAGAATACTCCTATATCGAACAGAATTAAGCTAGAAGAAATCGCTTCAAAAACCGATGGTTTTAGCGGTGCCGAGATAAAATCGCTCGTTGTCGAAGCAGGGGTTAGTGCAATATCCAAGGGTAATAAAAAGATAACAAAATCTGATTTCCTAAATTCACTAGAGAAGCTTACACTAAACAGTGAGAAAGGCAGAACTGACAACTCTTCTGGATTATATGACTGATGAGTAATCCTAATCCCTTAATCTCCATGCGAGGCCATGGGCCAACCGTTGATCGAGTGCGTTCCTAACTTTAGTGAAGGTAGAGATAAAGATATCATAGACGCCATCATTGATTCCATTACAAGCGTAGATGGAGTGAGCCTACTGGATGTTGACATGGGGGCCGATTTTAATCGAACCGTAGTTACTATGGTCGGTGGTCCGGAAGCTGTTTTGGAAGCCGCAATAAAATCTACTGGAGTCGCATTAGAATTAATTGACATGTCAAAACACTCCGGCGAACACGCTAGAATGGGTGCTATTGATGTAGTCCCTTTCATTCCTCTTAGTAACTCCTCAATGGACGAGTGCATCGATCTTTCAGAGCGTTACGCCAAGGCTGTGTCTGAAAAATATGGCATCCCAGTATTCCTTTACGCCGAATCAGCTAGAAATGAAAGACGTGTAAAACTACCAGATATCAGGAAAGGTGAGTATGAAGCTTTCAAAGAAAAACTATCTGATCCAGAGTGGGAGCCCGATTTTGGTCCTTCAGAGTTCTTACCACGTTCCGGGGTTACAGCTACTGGAGCTAGGCAAATTCTAATTGCATACAATGTTAATCTAAGTACACATGATAAATCACTTGCAAATATAATCGCTGGAAAAATTCGTACAAGCGGTGTTATTAAGAGGGATGATCAAGGAAATAAATTGGTAGACCCAGATGGAATTACAATTAGAGAGCCTGGTAAATTCAAAGCCTTACAGGCGGCTGGATGGATGTATGACGAAGATACGGCTCAGGTATCTATGAACTTACTCGATCACACTATTACCGGTCTTCATGATGTTACAGATGCAATAAGGTCAGAGGCTGGTAAACTAGGACTCACGGTCACTGCAAGCGAGCTTGTCGGATTAGTCCCAATGCAGGCAATGATTCAAGCAGGAATCCATTATTGTCCAGACTCAGAAGAGGCAAATGAAAACAATATTTTACAACATGCAGTCGATGGTTTGGAATTGGAAGGCTTACATGAGTTTGATATCAGCTCCTCGATTATCGAGCTAGCAATACGAGGTGATTAACTTGAATGATGGATATGCCGATGTCTTGTCAAGAATATCATCCTCCAGTCCTACGCCAGGAGGTGGCTCAGTTGCCGCGCTTTCTCTTGCGCATGCGCATGCTCTGGGTATGATGGTATCCAGGTTGACCCTAGGTAAGGAAAAATGGTCAGAAGGTCATAATTCTGCATCGGAAGTGATAGAATTATCTACCAAAGGAATCGACCTTTCTCTATTACTTGCTGATGAAGATGCTTCTGCATTTGATGCCGTAATGGATTCGTATAGGCTCCCAAGAGACAATGAACTCCAGAAATCAATTAGGGCCGAGGCTATCGAATCTTCTACAATTAATGCCGCATTTGTGCCACTGAAAATAATGAGAGCTTCATCTGATTTTCTACAATCGATTATGGGACTATCAAGAACCGGCAATCCCAATGCCCTTACAGATCTTCTCGCATCATCTGAATTGGCATACGCATCTTCAAAAATAGCTTCTTACAATGTCCAAATTAATTTAGATTCCTTGGATGACACTGATGAAAAGAAAGACATAGCTCAAGAGATGGAAAGCCTTCTGAAAGCATCTCTTGCTAGCTCTACTACTATCGAGTCCATTATAATGGAGAGACTGAAATGGGATTAACATTCAAAGAACAGATATTGGTCGGAATTCCTGATCATTTGCCCCCTGTTAAATCGTTAGATGACTCAGTCCCACACGCCCCTGTTAGGCCACAAGTACTCAGTGAATCTGAGAAGAAATTGGCTATTAAAAACTCATTGAGATATTTCCCTGAGGATTGGCATAATGTGTTAGCAGCCGAGTTTTTACAAGAATTAGAGGACTTTGGCCATATTTACATGCATAGATTTAGGCCAGATTACGAAATGTACTCTAGACCGATCGATCACTATCCATCTATCTCCCCCTCTGCAGCTTCTGTAATGTTAATGATTCAGAATAACTTGGATCCTTCAGTTGCTCAGTATCCACATGAGTTGGTTACATACGGGGGCAATGGATCAGTTTTCCAAAATTGGGCACAGTACCTAGTCACAATGGAATTACTTTCAAAGATGAATGATAATCAGACGCTTGTCATTAACTCGGGCCATCCCCTTGGATTGTTTCCTTCGAGTCTTGAGTCCCCTAGGGTAGTCATTTCCAATGGTCTAGTAATTCCGAATTATTCCTCCCAGTTAGATTACGAAAGGATGAACGCTCTTGGAGTGACGCAGTTCGGTCAGATGACTGCAGGGTCCTACATGTACATAGGGCCACAGGGAATCGTCCACGGAACGACAATTACCCTATTGAACGCGGCCAGAAAATATCTGGATATTGATAACGAATCAAACCTATCCGGGATACTATTCATCACATCGGGACTAGGAGGAATGTCTGGAGCTCAGGCGAAGGCTGCTGTCATTGCCGGTGCTGTCTGTATTATTGCCGAAGTAGACTCTCACGCGGCCGTTAAGAGGCATCAGCAAGGATGGCTATCCGAGTTACACTACGATTTGGAACATGTAATATCGCGTGCGCGACAAGCAGTAAATGATGGAGATGCAGTCTCAATAGGCTATGTTGGAAATATAGTTGATTTACTCGAGGCACTTATCGAAAATAATCTCACTCCAGATTTAGGCAGCGACCAGACCAGTCTTCACAATCCCTGGCTAGGTGGATATACTCCCGCAGGATTCACATTCGAAGAGGCGAAGAACCTCCTGTCAAATAATCCTGAAGACTTCAAGGCTCATGTAAAGGAGTCACTAAGAAAACATGCAGACATGATCAATAAATTGTCCTCTAGGGGGATGAAATTCTGGGACTATGGAAACGCATTTCTCTTGGAGGCCAGTAGGTCAGGTGCTGACATTGTAGACGGGCATGGTCAATTCAAGTATCCTTCATACGTTGAAGATATAATGGGGCCAATGTGTTTTGACTATGGCTTCGGCCCATTTCGTTGGGTGTGTACTTCTGGCTCAGATAAAGATTTAGAAATATCTGACTCAATAGCCCATTCGATACTTACTGAGCTCCAATCAGAAGCCCCACAAAGAATCAGGCAACAATACTCAGATAATCTCAGATGGATAGAAGAAGCCGCAAAAAATGATCTGGTCGTCGGTAGTAAAGCCAGAATTTTATATGCAGACTCTACAGGGAGAAAATCTATCGCTACAGCGTTCAATGATGCTATAAGAAATGGGGAAATTTCTGGACCCATTGTTCTCGGCAGAGACCACCACGATGTCAGTGGCACAGATAGTCCATACAGGGAGACGGCCAATATCAGGGACGGCTCTATGTTTACTGCGGATATGGCCGTACAGAATTTTGTTGGCGACTCGTTCAGAGGAGCAACTTGGGTTAGTCTCCACAATGGTGGAGGCGTTGGCTGGGGAGAGGTTATCAATGGGGGTTTCGGACTATACATTGATGGGTCAGAAAAATCCAGTAGGGCCATAGAATCAATGATTCCTTGGGATGTAGAAAATGGTATTGCAAGAAGGTCATGGGCTAGGAATGATGAGGCTATATGGACAATAAAAAGAGCCATGGATAATGACCCCGATCTAAACGTCACATTACCTAACATCGTAGATGAAAGTATTCTGAAGAATCTTTTTGATTCTCGATGAGTCTATTTGCTATCGCCCTTACCGGAATCTATGAGAGAGCTCGTGATAGACGGATATTCCCTAACTATTCGTGACGTCGTGGACACTGGCTTGGGACTAACTAAGGTAGCTCTTTCTCAATCAGCCAGAGAAAAAATGAACTCTTCCAGAGAGGCGATAACGAAGATTCTGAAGGACGGGACTGTGACCTATGGCATTAATACCGGTTTTGGTGCTCTTTCATCTGTTTCCATTGAACCTGATAAATTAGAACAGCTCCAAGCTAATCTAATTAGAAGCCACGCGTGTGGAATCGGGGAACCAATGGAAGACCGTCACACGTTAATGATGATGCTGATTAGAGCAAATACGCTTTGTAGAGGTAATTCTGGTGCTCGTCCGGTAATAGTTGATACGCTCATTTCAATGATTAACCATGGCGTATGCCCTGTAATACCTAGAATAGGGTCACTAGGTGCTTCGGGAGATCTGGCCCCCCTCTCCCACCTAGCGTTAGGTATGATGGGAGAAGGGAAGTGTAACCTCAGGACTGGAACTAACAAATGGGACCTCATGTCTTCTAATGAGGCACTTAGGAAATCTGGAATTACTCCAATAGTCCCTGCCGCTAAAGAAGGGCTCTCTCTAATCAATGGGACTAGTCAGATGTGTGCATTCATGTGCGAGGCCTTGGATAATATGGATATGCTTTGTTTTGCTTCTGATGCCTCTGTTGCCTGCACTGTAGAGGCAATCAGAGGGTCCCACAAGCCTTTCGATCCAAGGATACACAATTCTAGGCCCCATCCGGGTCAAACTTTGTCCGCAGCAAGGATATCGTCATTACTAGAAAATTCAGAGATAAAAATTTCTCATGTAAACTGCGATAGGGTCCAGGATGCATACTCTATCAGGTGCTCTCCCCAGGTACATGGGCCTGTTATCGATATGCTAAGGGAATCTAGAAGAATTCTAGAAATCGAAATAAACAGCTCAACGGACAATCCTCTTGTGTTCACTGAGGGAGATAGCATAGAGGTGATTTCTGGAGGTAATTTTCATGGCCAGTATATAGCAATGAGTAGTGATTCTATCTCCATAGCATGTCATGAGCTTGCCAGTATTTCAGAGAGAAGAATAAACCAGATTTTAGATCCAAAATGGAGTGGACATAGCGCATTTTTAGCTAAGGATGAAGGCCTTGAAAGTGGTTTGATGATAATCCAATACTCATCGGCTGCTGTTTTAGCAGAGTTACACCTGCTGTCAAACTCCGCTACTACCTCAAATACTCCAGTAAGCATGGGGAAGGAGGACCACGCATCAATGGGCGCTACGGGAGCTTACAGAACAATGATCTCAACTAGATTACTAGCCAATGTAATCTCAAATGAGATTATTTGTGCTTCAGAGGCCATGTATAGAATTGATGAAAAACCCGGTCATGGTGTTTCTAGAGTTCTGGCTTGGTCAAGGGGAATTGTCAAGCCTCTTAACGGGGATAGGGCATTATCCGAAGATACAAAAAATCTTTCTGAGTCATTATTGAACGGGGATCTTACTAGGATTTTTATGTGATTTTATGCAAGAAAAAATGCACCTTACCCAACACCCAGGTCTAAACCCTCCAGTATTCGAGGCTACAATTACGGATATCATCGATGATGGTATTTTCCTAGATAGGACATTTTGCTATCCAAGAGGTGGCGGACAACCCGGAGATAAGGGATCAATTACCTCCGGTGATAAATTTAGTAAGATGGGCGAAGTTAAACCAGGAGATAGAATCCTGCATCCATTAGACAGTCCCGAGTCATTTAGAGAGGGTGACAAAGTTGAATGTAAGATAGATTCATCTTGGAGGAATAGGAATACAATGATGCATACTGCACAGCATGTTTTTTCAGCAATAGCCAATGACATGTACAAAGCTGAAACAGTAGGCAATCAGATTAGTGATCATACAACAAGAATAGATTTATTGTTCCCTGACAGAGATCTTTTCGATGCTGAAGAAATATCGCTACAAGTTAATGACGTTATCAATGCAGGAGCCGAGGTCCTAATTCATGAATGGTCGAGGGAAGAAATTCTAAGTCATGATAAAATGAGGCATACAAATTTTATGGATAGGATACCTTCTTCCATAAGTATGCTCAGAGTCGTGGAGATAGAGGATATTGATTTGTGCCCATGTGGTGGGACACATGTAGGAAATATTTCACAGATACCGAAAATTACCATTGAAAATGTAAAGTCGAAGGGTGCTGGTAAACTGAGAGTATCCTATTCTTGATTTACTATAATATTAGTTTACAAGTTACTGGTGGGCTCGGCAGGAATTGAACCTGCGATCTTCGCCATGTCAAGGCGACGTCATAACCCCTAGACCACGAGCCCAGTAATAATGCGAGCCCGTTCTACTCAATGAATGATTCCATTACTACGAGATAATTTTCGAAATCTTACCCACGCATCCTTCCTGGCTACAGAATCCATGTGCACGGGTTCTACCGTTCTTCATCAGATCTAGTCTACAATCAATAATTTCACCATAGGTTTTACACTTTAAACAGAATCCATTGACCTTTCTGCTCATGCTTCCACATACTCAACTAAAGTAGCCTCAGATAAGGGAGTTTTGGTCAAATTACCTATTTATCTGTAAAAACGTTATACTGAGCTAAAGTTACATCAATATTTCAAAATAATATTTCTGATAACCTGGATTATCAGTTAACCGCGTAGCTTCATTTCACTGTTCATAACGGAGTAAAGAAAAAAATAATCTATTACATTATGTAAAATCGTTATAGTAGTAATGATACTAACAATAAGTTCTAACAATTTCACAAATATTAATTATGTTTTACAATAATGCCATTGGCAACTGTTTTGGAAATTGGATTCATTCCAGGCGATTGACACCACGATTCAACCTTCTTAGAATGTAGAATGTTAAATGATGCTGAATTGTTTTCTGAGATCACTCCAAAATTTATATTTTCATTATTCTTCAATGTAGTTGATGGGTTCCTTGTGCTAGCAGCTAAAGCGGTGATTGGATCGATGCCACACCTATGCGTAGCAAGAGAACCTACGAACGGCATAGAAATTGTATTGCAGTTAGGATTGAAGTCTGAAGCAATGGAAAAGGCCCATGAATTTTCTACACATTTTTTCATTGGAGGGAATTCATCCATGCCCAATACGTATTGAGTCCCAGGGAGGAAAGTCTGCATCACTCCACTTTCGTGAGCCCTAGCTCGAGAATCATCATCTGACTTTGCTACGTGATCAGCGCTAATTGAACCTAATTCGACCGCAATATCAAGTCCGCCAGAATCTACAAATTCGTCCGCATGTATCCTGGACTCCAATCCCATTTTCTTTGAAGCTGTGATAATTTCAATTGTATCATCTACTGTGAACCAACCGGGCTCACAAAATACATCTGCCCACTTAGCAATACCTTGCTGTACAACCATCGACAATTGCTTACCGATTAACTCTTCAATATATTCTTCCTTGTCATTATTCTTAGGTATATCATGCGCACCTAACCAAGTTGCTTGAATATCACATGCTGAAATTTGATTAACTCTTTCTGTAGCCTCTAGTAATTTAATTTCAGACTCGGTACTAAGGCCGTACCCACTTTTTGCCTCCATAGTAGTTGTACCCAGTCTCAATGCACTAGAGGCTCTCTGAACTCCAAGCTCAACTAACTTCTCAATCGAACAACTTCTTGTACTTTCGACGGTCTTTGATATCCCTCCGCCTAATTTTGAGATATCTGAGTAAGTCAAGCCCCTTTGCCTAAGCGCCATCTCGTTACTTCTATCTCCGTCCCATATCAAATGAGTATGTGAGTCTACAAAACCAGGTACTATTGCTCCCCCATTTGCATCTATGATGTTCATATCTCCTAACTTTTCTGAATTTCTATCCCAAGATGACGCATATTCAGAGATTAACTCATCTGAGTCTGCTATACTCAGAATAAGCCCATCTTCAACTAAAATCCCCAGTCCTTTTGAGTAGACATTCAGATCTTTATCGCCCATTTCCTCACCTATGAGGGGTTTCGTAGTGTCACCATGGGACATGTGGGCTATTTCCCCAGAGTTAACCACCAGCGTTCGCACGACCCTCGACAGTAGTGATGCTTGAAAGCACTACCCTTCTCGCAAATACGTGACAGGACTAATTGTGGGCATCGAAAGTACCGCTCATACACTTTCTATAGGCTTTGTTGACGAAGCAGGAAAACTATACTCATCCGAATCAGCATTATTCAAACCAGAGGAAGGGGGTATACATCCACGCGAAGCCGCCGATCATCACTCTGTAGTCGCACCAAACCTCGTTTCTTCTCTTATGAATAGGGAAGATTTCAGTCAAGATGATATTGTTGCCGTCTCATTTAGCCAGGGCCCGGGTCTTGGTCCTTGCTTACGTATTGGAGCTTCAGTCGCCCGTTCACTTTCGTCTTTCTGGAAGGCCCCCTTGATAGGTGTTAACCACTGTGTCGCACATATCGAAGTTGGAAGAAATCAGACTGGTTGCGATGATCCAGTTTTACTATACGCAAGTGGAGGAAATACACAAGTTATAGCTAGATCAGGAGATAGATACAGGGTTATCGGAGAGACTCTGGATATTGGAATCGGTAATATGCTGGATAAATTTGCTCGTAACCATGGAATTGCTTTTCCAGGGGGTCCAGCCATAGAGAAGCTATCTCAAAAATGGGCTGGAAACATATCTGCAGATGAGTCAGAACTACTTACTCTCCCATATGGAGTACATGGTACAGACCTAGCCTTTTCAGGACTATTGACATCTGCAATTTTTCACTCTAAGAAACTACCATTGGAGCAGGTTTGTTACTCGCTACAAGAGCATGCTTTCTCTAGTTGTATTGAGGTTGCTGAGAGGGCCATGGCCCATACTGGAAAATCGGAATTACTCTTAGGAGGAGGTGTTGCATGCAATGGAAGGCTACGTGAAATGAGTGCGATCATGTGCGAAGAAAGAGGAGGACAATCCTTCTGGCCGGAAAAGCAGTACTGCATAGACAATGGGACCATGATTGCTGAATTAGGTAGGAAAGAGCTTCAGTCCGGGAGGATTACAGAATTGGATGAAAGCGCTATTGACCCATCCATGAGGACCGACTCTTCTACGATAGCATGGACTTGATAGTACCAAGTCTTATGAGAGGCCTTCATAGCGGAGTATTGGAGATAGTGTAGTGCAGAGAAGAAGAAAGCCGAGAGCTAAGCCTCGTGATGTGTTTAGTAAATCCTCTTCAACACCAAGTAAAATAGCTAAAAATCCTCCACCCATAGAGAGTAAAAGGCCTCCTAAGTTACCTCCATCTAAGCCTGCAGTTCCTAGAAAAATTTCAAAAAATACCTCCGATAATATTACTGATAAGGTCAAAGATACTGCGAAAGCCAAGAGTAATGAAACACTAGATTCTACTGAAATTATTCAAAAAAATATTTTGGGAGACTCAAGAAAAACTATAGGTCTGAGGGATAAAATAGAATCATCAGAGCCTGAAATTAAGGAAAATGTCACTAGTAAAAAAGCTCAGGACATAATTGACAAAAGTAGAGCAAGGGCCATGGAATCCTTAGTTAAGAAGGCAATTACTACCGACTCTTCAGAAAAGACCACAGTATCTGTTCCACCTAAGAAAAGAGGTAAGAGGACTAAGAATTCTTTCCAGCCTGCTGAAAGAAAGAGGAGGCTTGATAGAAGTCGACATATGGAATACAAGTACGAAGTTAGGAGATTATTAGTCGACCTGAACGTCGATGAGGAACATCGATCTAGCCTATTGGGAACCATCTGGGCTAAGGGTGAAAGGCAAACAGTATCTGATGCCAAAGATTTCCTAATTTCCAAGCATTCAGAGGGTGTCATTGATGAACATCAGCTAGAGACTCTCAATAAGGTTGTAGATGGATACACGGTTAGGCGCTGAATACGCATAATTCATTTCCTACTCCCTGTTGGATACACTCGAGTGTATCCGAGGTTCCGCAAATGGATGAAAATTTAGAAGCCGGTAAACCACCGTATACTAGTGGAATATATCCCGACATGTATAGAACCAAGCTTTGGACAATGAGGCAATATGCTGGTTTTTCTACTGCTAAACAGACCAATGAAAGATTCAGATTATTGCTAGAACAGGGACAAACCGGTCTCTCCGTAGCATTTGATTTACCCACCCAACTAGGTCTCGACTCTGATAATGAGAGGTCTTTAGGAGAAGTAGGGAAAGTAGGTGTACCAATCGATTCTATTTCTGATATGAGAGTATTATTTGACGGAATAGATCTCTCCACCGTCTCAACATCAATGACAATCAATGCTCCAGCCACTACCTTGCTTGCATTGTATGTTGCAGTTGCCGATGAGCAGGGAGTAGACAGGAAAAATCTCAGAGGAACGGTTCAAAATGATATTCTAAAAGAATACATTGCTCGTGGACTCTACATTTACCCTCCAGAAGCATCTATGAGACTGACATCTGATTTGATGAATTGGAGCACTAAAAATGCACCGTCATGGAATACAATTTCAGTAAGTGGATACCATATGAGAGAAGCTGGATGTACAGCTGTTGAGGAAGTAGCCCTTACAGTTTTAAATGGAATTGAGTATGTAAAAAATGCCATCGATAGTGGAATGTCAGTAGATGATTTCGCGCCTAGAATCTCATTCTTCTTTGCTTGTCAAAATAATATTTTAGAAGAAGTCTCAAAATTCCGTGCGGCTAGAAAGATTTGGTATGAACTGATAACTAGTCGATTCGAACCAAAAAATCCTAAATCGGCCATGCTCAGGTTCCATACACAAACGGCAGGAGCTACCCTAACTGCTCAGCAACCCTTCAACAACATAGTAAGAGTCTCGTATCAAGCACTCTCAGCAGTTTTAGGAGGCACTCAATCACTCCATACTAACAGCTATGATGAAGCCATAGGACTGCCAACAGATGAGGCTGTTACAATCGCACTAAGAACTCAGCAAATATTAGCCTCTGAAACAGGAGTTGCAAATCATGTCGATCCTCTAGCTGGCTCATATGTAGTCGAGGAAATGACATCTAATATTGTCAAAAAATCCTTTGAATTAATAGAAAAAATAGAGTCTCATGGAGGTGCATTATCAGGAGTTAGATCGGGTATCCAACAGAGGATGATCCACGAGAGTGCATGGAAGCATCTTAATTCAATAGAGGAGGGTTCAATGAAGGTCATAGGAGTTAATGTCAATCAGCAAGAAGAGGACTCTATTGAAGGTCAGATATTGGACTCTAGGCTCGCTGAGAATCAGGTATTATCATTGAAAAAATTTAGATCCGAGAGGAATAATGAACATGTTAAACAATCCTTGGATAGACTCGGAAAAGCTTGCCAATCAGATGATAATCTAATGGACTTCATCATAGATGCAGTCAAATCTAATTGTACAGTGGGTGAGATAAATCAAGTACTTAGTGACTCATTCGGTACATGGGTATCTCCGAGCGGTGTTTAAATGACTAAAATAGACCACATTGGAATAGCGACCAAATCAATCCCTGACGCAATACCATTCTGGGAAGCTCTGGGATTCATTCCTTCTGGAGGAGGACTAGTAGAGGATCAAGGCGTGAATGTTAGGTATTTGGTTAACGAATCTGATACGCGGATTGAATTACTAGAGCCAACAGACTCCGATACACCGGTTGGTAAATTCATTCAGAAGAAGGGAGTAGGCATTCAACAGTTAGCGATATCTGTAGATGATGTTTCAGAAACCATATCCAAACTTCTAGAAATGGGCATCAGGATGATCAATACCGAGCCACAAATAGGCCACGGAGGCAACAAAATCGCATTTGTTCATCCCTCGTCCTCAGGCGGGGTGCTAATAGAGCTAGTCGAGTACGTTTGAAAATCATCAAAAAGACCTCTACGTTCGGAGCTTCATGATTACTTCTATAGAGAGCGTTACTGGTCAAGAGACACGTATTCCTAGTCAGATTACTCAAGAGGTTGAGTTTCTATCTTCGACCCTTAGCCTTCTGAGGGATTCAGAAGAGATTTCCAATGATGAGTTTTTAGAAGCAGGCTCAATACAGGGGGGCTTGAATCTTCTATCTGCTATGATTTCCAACGGTGCGGAATCTAAAGAATTAGAGATTCAAATTTCTTCTCTGAAAGATCGAGCACTATCAATCTGTGAAAGATTCCCCAACCTAGATGAGAAAATTGAGAGTAAGAGATAACCTATCTCCAGAGATTCCTGGTGGAGGGGAATTCCTCATTACAATATTCATACACCCCAGAATAGAAATCTTTTATCTTCTCCTCGATCTCATGATTAACTATGGTTGCAGATTTTGTCTTGTTCACCCTGACGTTCGCAAAATCATACTTTGGCTCTATCCCAACAAAATTTGACACACTGTCAATCTTCTCTGAATCAAACATTTCTTCGTAGATTCCAATGTAAATGTCCTCTTCATCGAACACTCCTCTAACTAACTCAATCGTCTCATTGTACCTCGTTCTAATTGTACAGTGTTCGGTCTTGTAATACTGTTCTAAAGATTCCAAAAAGTCAGTTTCGCCAATTTTTATACCTTCATCGTAGTTTCCCCTATCGAGATTATACCTCACAGCGCTCTTTATCCTATCAACGGGATCCCTCAATAGGAGAATTGCCTTGCAGTCAATTTCTCGTTCATTAAATTCCGAGTAAATACTACTCAACCTAGATTTTTGTAGACCGCTGTACGATGGAGTAATATCTCCAGTAATGTTTACTGTACTAGAAAAAATAGACTCAAAATAATCGAAATATGACTCATTATTTGTCTGCATACGATATCTCAAATAATTGCTCTTATCTAATACACTACTAATTAATCCGGGCCTTTCCACTATGTTATAGCTCAATAGCGGTATATCTATCGCATCCCAAATATGATACTCCTTTAGATCTCCTCCATCGAACTTACTAGATTTCTGTAAGTAACTGTATAGCCAGCTAGTTCCACATTTTTGAAATCCCAGTCCCAAAATAAATGTATTTTTCGACTTTCTTGGTTCCACTGGCATCCCCATTTGTCGAAACGATAACTACTATTTTAAGTAATTATTATAATAGCATGATAATACTCCAGTAATATTTAATTAAAATAGGTATTAGGCATACACATGCCCAAGGTCAGTCTTGACATGCCAAAAGAGATATTGTTGGACATTAAGAGACACGTTGGCGATGACAAGAAATTTGTTAGTGTGGCTGATGCAATTAGGACTGCGTGTAGAAAGTTGCTAGATCAACTAGATACAATAGATGAAAGACATGGGAGATTTGATAATGACAACTAGGGAAGATGCAATGGATGCAGTTGAAAAATTGGTTAGATATGTTGAGTCCATCGATGGAGAATTGAGAGAGGGACTGATAGATACACCGGAAAGAGTGATTAATTCATACGAAGAAATATATTCAGGGTATTCATTAGAACCGAGTGAAATTCTGGATTCTACATTCAATGGAGAAGACTATGATGGAATAGTTCTTCTGAAAAATATTGAGTTTCACAGTACCTGCGAACATCATCTCCAACCTTTCAGTGGCAAGGCCCATATAGCGTATATTCCAGTTGATAGAATTGTTGGGATTAGTAAATTAGCTAGACTACTAGATTGTCACAGTAAAAGGTTACAGAATCAGGAAAGGATTACCAAATCCATAGCGGATGATATCATGGAATACCTAAATCCACTTGGTTGCGCTGTGATCGTAGAAGCAAAGCACGGCTGTATGAGATGCAGGGGAGTCTCTAAGCAGAACGCCTCCATGACCACTAGTTCTATGAAAGGGGCATTTTTCGACAATGCAGAAGCTAGAAATGAGCTGTTTCAATTAATCAATAACTAGTTGGATGATATTATGATAAAATATCCAATAGTAGAAATCTTTCATTCGGTACAAGGCGAGGGATTCCATGCTGGTGTACCACATGTATTCATCAGATTTGGAAACTGTAACTTAAGATGCGAGTGGTGCGATACTGATTTCCTGAAATATGAGGAATTGTCGTTAGATGAAATCGTAGAAAAGGTACTGTCATTTAACTGCAATAAGGTAATATTCACAGGAGGGGAGCCGGCATTACAAGATCTAAGGGCTATTGGTAGCAGACTCAAAGAATTAGGAATTTCACTGTCCATAGAGACAAATGGAACAATAGAAATAGATCCAATTATAGATTGGATTTGTGTTAGTCCTAAAGATCAGATTTATCCCAATGTGAAAATAAAGCAAGTAAGTGGTGATGAGTTAAAGATTGTTTACTGTGGACAGAATCTATCCATGTATGATGAACTAAAATCCGGATTTACTCATCATTATATTCAACCTCTTTATTTGGAAAATGAAAGTATAGAATCTAATGGCATTAGCTTCCAAATTGTCGAAGATCTAGTCAAGAAATCCCCAGGTTGGAGACTATCTTTACAAACTCACAAATGGATGGGTGTACTATAATGCCTTCAAGAGCGATTATGGCACTATCGGGTGGTATGGATTCTACTTCATTACTTCTCCGACTACTTAGAGAAGGTCACTCTGTGACTTGTATTAGTTATCTATACGGTCAAAAACATTCTATCGAGATAGAAAAAGCAAGAGAAAATATCGAAAGGTTACAATCTAAAGAATTTTGTGTGAATCACAAAATAATCGACTTGAGTTCCGCAATGAGTTCGTTTCACTCAGCCTTGACCGATGAAAACTTCGAGGTTCCCGAAGGACATTATGAAGAAATACAGATGAAACAGACAGTAGTACCCAATAGGAATGCCATATTCTCATCAATTTTGTATGGAATGGGATTAAGTATATCTCAAATAGAGAATTGTGATGTAATCATTGCCTTGGGTGTTCATAGCGGAGACCATGCTATTTATCCAGATTGTAGACCTGAATTTTACAACGCCCTGTCTACAGCATTCTCAATAGGAAATTGGGACTCAGAAAGAATTAGCTTTGAGTTGCCATACATAAATGGTAACAAGACAACTATTTTGAAAGACGCTCTGTATTCCTGCGATATTTTAAATCTAAATTTTAATGAGATTATGGGCAGTACAATAACTTCATACAACCCAGATAAGTTAGGTCGTTCTAGTGGAAAGTCAGGATCTGATGTTGAACGGATATTAGCGTTCTACGAAATAGGTCATGTTGATCCCATTGAATACAGCTCTTCATGGGAATCTGTACTAGAGAACGCATTAAAATTAAAGCATAAAGTTGGTGAATAGTATGGTTGATCGAGATATTGAATGGAGGGATCAATTAAGTGATCTTGCATACAGAGTTACTAGAAAGGGCGACACTGAAAGGCCATATACAGGTGAATATTACCTCGAAGAAAGAAATGGGAATTACTTCTGTATTTGTTGTAATCATCTCTTATTCACTTCTGAAATGAAGTATCATTCAGGTTGTGGTTGGCCAGCTTTTCATACAGAGCATGAAGAAGCAGGAATCAAAAGAATAGTAGACCTAAGTCATGGAATGCGTAGAATAGAAGTCAAATGTGGTAAATGCGATGCACATTTAGGACATGTATTCGAGGACGGTCCGAAGGAATATGGCGGTGAAAGATATTGCATTAATTCTGTCTGCCTAGAATTTGTCATGGAGGGGGATAAATGACCCGGTTCTTATCTTCAAAGAAATATGGTCATGAAAGGGGCCTGTCGGCGGCGTTTAGACAATGGAGGGCAGGAAGTCACTGTAGATTTATGCATGGATATTCTCTAGAGTTTGAGTTTGTTTTTGGCACACATGAATTAGATGAAAACAATTGGGTTGTTGATTTTGGTAGCTTGAAAAATTTAGAGACCTGGCTCAGGTTAAATTTCGATCATAAGACTTTGGTTGCTTCCGATGATCCTATGTATTCATTTTTTGAGGAGATGCATGAGAATGGAATAATCGATATGGTAACTGTCGAAGGTACCGGTTGTGAAATGTTTGCAAAAATAGCTATGGAACACGCCAAAGAATTGATACAGAATATTACTGAAGGCAGGTGCTGGGTTGAGAGCGTCACCGTACGAGAACATGGTGCAAACAGCGCTACATGTATGAGAAAAACAGAATAGATTCAGAAAAAATGAGTCTTATAATTTTACTCTGGGTCTTGGTCTGAAGAAGATCTATCTCTCTCAAATGAGTCTGCGGCTTCTGTAATTACAGATATAATCCTATGAATCTCATCATCCTTAGGCAATCCCCTCATGATAACTCTATTCAATGTCTCTTCAATACCCGTTCTCTTATGCTCCTTGGTAGGCATGGAATTCGATAGTCTGGATATTTCAGATCTAAGCCTATCTCTAAGAAGAGGGTTGAGTAATCTTTGTTGTTCGGACTCTCTCATTTCAGAGCTAGTAATATTTGCATACCAGGTGTAACAGATGATAGATACTGCATGACTAAGGTTCAGTATCGGATAACCCTCCCAAGAAGGTATTGTTACTAGTAAATCGCACTCATGCAGCTCCTGGTTTGTAAGCCCAATGTCCTCTGGCCCGAATACATAGGCAGTCTTGCCCTCCACTGAAACTAATCTCTGAGGTAACTCCTCCGGCAAAATGAAATGCCTGAAAGATATTTTATCTCCCACCTCTCTCTTTCCCGATGTACCTACGACTATTGAACAGTCATGAGTTGCATCCCCCAAATTTTCGAATGTCTTGCAGGAGTCCAAAACATCTTGAGCATGTTTTGCCCTATTCCTAGTATCCTCACTCCAATCATTATCCCTACCAACTATTCTCAAATCTGTAATTCCAAAATTGAGAACAGTTCTAGCTACTGCACCAATATTGCCATCATATTTTGGCCTAACTAGGATGATTGTAATATCGCCACTCTCAACTGGAAGATCAATCGTCAATCTTCCGCCCATGGTATTCCGAACAGTATCGCATTGATAGTAATACGCTAATCTACTCGTCTTTGACGGTACCTAGTGATGTATCCAGCGATCCAGTTTCTCATTCTCTTATTTCCCACGTCTGAATATTCACTAACAAGCCTCTTGTTATCATCGAAGCTATCCGTAAACTGATCAGGATAAAGCTCCAAAAGCCTGATTGCTCTGATTTTGATAAATGATGGTCTGATATTGCCCATTTTATTCCTCCAATAATTTAACTTCCAGCGGAAAACCCTCTTCTCTGGTACATACAACGGTTATCTTTCTCGGGGGCTTCTGCATACCTCTGGACCAAATATAGTGATTCACAGCCTCGTCGATCCAGATATCCTCGTCTTCTCTCATCTTCATATGTCTAGCTACGTGAATTTTGATTTCTGCCATAGCCCTGTTAGCCCTTCTAGTCCTAGGAACACTCCAAGCTGCTCTTAGTGGAATAGTCATCTCCTTGATTTCAGCCATTTTATCACCTTTGCAGCTTACTTCTTCGCCACATGTGGCGCTTAGGATGTGTTGTAGTGTTCCTGTTAGTCCTCAACATTACCCACACAGGCACTCTCCTGTTTTGTTTCGTGACCTTCATCAAGCGCCTCTTCTTAGCATTGGGCTTGTTTCTTGCCATCATATCACCTAATAATTTGATAATCCTGGATGCCTCTCAATCGCATCATCTCTCACAGCGTGAGCTACGGAATCTAACATTGCCTGTCCTTCCGCGGTCAATACCTTCCCATGGTTGACATTTCCGGCAGGGTTCATCTTACTCTCGATTAGTCCAGCCTCAGTCAACTGTTGCATAATAGTTCTAGAAATATTCCTCGACCCTGCAACTGCCCTGTTAGGCTTCACTCCTCGATCCTTGGGGCCGCCGAAGTGCTGAGCCATATGATTGGCACCAATTGGACCTAGCTTGCCAACTTTCCTCAATATGGCCGCGGATCTGATATGCCACCAGTTATCTTGCGACGGAGGCCTCTCTCTGTGTGTCCCTGTTTTGACTATTTTAGACCATTCTGGCGGGTTTATTGAGGTTACTTCTGCCAAACGAGCTGAAAGCTCGTTAATCAGAAGGTCCGCTGGAACATCGTGATACGTAGTCATAGGCCCACCAAGCAGCCGCCCGTCTGACAGTTCATATTTAACCATGATGACACGTTACTCCAAAAGAAGTGTTACAAAATGAGTTACATCGCCCTACAAGGATTGAAATTACCTTGTCGTCACGGACATACATGA
>DAPJ01000005.1:1033-151014 GCA_002502095.1 Euryarchaeota archaeon UBA62 | reverse complement strand
TCAAATACAGTTGAGTCAGAATATTATGGTTATGAAACTACTAATATTTCAGAGTCTTTAGAACTCAATCAAGACGATGATGGAGTTGCAGAGTGGTTTTTATCCACTAACATGCCCATTACGTGGGTCAATGTAACAGTGATTGGAGCGCCTCAGGATTCAATACTCAGGGTTCAAGCAGATGGGACTCCATGGTTTCACTCACCATTTCTGGGAGATAATCAAGAATTTCCATTCAACTGTGAGGGTGACGGGGACTATTCAGATTTAGTCGAGACCTGTGATTATTCAACGAATCATGAAATCATCATTACTCAGGAAGTGAGCACTCTGAGAGGAATCGTCTCTTCCATATTGCCTATAGAGGGATTGGGCTATCTTCAGGCTGACGATCTGGAAGAGGCATACGATAAGGCTGATGACTTAATTTCAGAAGAGGCTACAATAATCACTTGGAGAATGGGTGTATATGATGATGAAGGCAATGCTCTTGAGTCAGCTGGAATAGAAATCAGTGTATCAATGGTTAATCACGAGTTAACAGATGTTAATGAGTTTCAGATTGATCCTATCGAAGAGTCTGTCTATAGTCTAGCAACACTGATTGGTTGCTTCAGCCTAATGTTGGTGCTTCCACTGATAATCTATTTCTCTGCAGTATACAAAGCAAGGAAGGATGAGTCAACAAGGTTAGAAGCACCTCCATTGGATAATTAATACTACTTCAATTCCACAAGATTCAATTCTATTAGTTTGGAAATTGATTCTGAACAACGTTGTCTGGCTGGGATTATCTCTTCATCATAGCAATCTTCCATGATCTGTATAATTTGCGACAATGTCCTATTTCCATCGATAAGATCCCATAATGCTGAATTCAACCTGTCCAATGGCCTTCTAAGCAGTCTAGGAGCCCCTGTTAATCTAGCAAGAAGCCGTTCTAATCGATTGAAATCCTTCTCAATAAAAATAACAACCTGCTTATCTGAAATTCCGTGATCCTCTAATATCCTATCTTGCGTATCGTATGAAATTCCATGTTCCCACAAACAGGGAAGTCGAACAGGGATACTATCTATGCCAATGTGTAAAATCATTACATTATCACCCATGTAAATAAGCTAACCATGCAACAAATTCCGGTAATTGCTGATACTCTGGTAAGCCTTATCGATTTTATTACATTTTTAGAGTACCAGGTAAGAATCCCAAAAAATGATGTTAAGAATAGTAAGATCTCGCTACCTTGTGGGAGTAATTCCAATTTATCTCCTCAACTTTATGGAATTTTCTACAATCGATTTTGATATTGCAGAAATTCTACTTCTAATCGCCTCATCGTTAATTTCTCCATTTTCATCGAATGCTTTCTTTATATTTGGCACAGCAACTTGCTCTGGAATCACCCACCCATGAATCCACCTAGCAGCAATTCTCATGTGATTAAGGGTATTATTGCTAGATTGTCCTCCCAATGTAGAAACCAATGCGAATACCTTTCCTGATGTGTGTTTAGAGTAAAGCCAATCGAGACTATTTTTCATTACTCCACTCATCGTCCCATGATATTCAGGACTGGAGAGAATATATGCGTCAGAATTAGTAGCCATAGCCTGAAATTGCATAACATTATCATCGTCCCATGAGCCTTCGGCGCCTACAAGAGGTAGTGGATTAGCTCCGTGATCCCAAACCGTCACTTCAGCTCCTAGCTCTCTACACTGATCCAGTAGTATTTCCAACATCCTACCATTTGCTGATTGTAAATCATACGTCCCACAAATTCCCATGACGCGTATGGGTTGACTCATGCATCTGGAAGAAGGTACCCGTCTTCAAGGTGTAGGTATCTACATGACTCAATAGAGTACGTAACTAGAGAATGCTTATTTCAAATTCGTATAGCGGTAGGTTATGGATGGGGGCAGGATTATGCAGCTACTCACTGATGCGAAGTCTCACGCAGACGTCGGTGACATGCTCTTGGCCAGCCAACTATATGCGAAAGCAACAGAAATCGATCCCAACAATGCAGCAGCATGGTATGGACTCGGAGTAGTACAGACCGCTAGGGGTTTCCCAGATGACTCAAGAATGGCGTTCGAGAAGGCAAATATGATAGATCCAGAGCATGCACCTACTGCTGCTAATCTTGCCGTTTTATTAGAGAATATAGATCCTGTGAGGTCATACGAGCTCGCGACTATGGCAGTGATTAAATTGGGAAGTATCCATCAATTATCCAAGATAATTGAAAGTCGGAACGAATCAATAGATGAAAGCGACGTCGTGACGTTAACTGATAATGAAAAAAATGGAGAGGCCCCATTGTTGGAGAGTCGTGAAATAAATGATGATTTATATGAATCAAAAGAAGTCCCGATAATTGAAAGTAGAATAATTGAAGATGGCCAGGACATATTACTGGAATCTCGACCTGTAGAAACAATTGATGACGTCATTAATAATGCCAAAGAAATGTTGGCCGCAAATAGAGCTAATGAGGCCCTTGCAACAATTAGATCTAGATTAGAAAAAGATGGATCTATGAACTATGAATTATGGTCATTGTGTGCAACCACACTGTATATGATAGGACATAATAATGAGGCTTTAGAGGCCATAGAGTATGCTATTGCGATAGGAGACGACCGAGCAAAAACCCACTTCAATCACTCACAGATCCTCAAGGATTTAGGTAAAATTGAACAATCATTACAATCTATTTCTAATGCATTAATATCAGATCCTGAACATGTTAATAGCTTGATTTCTATGGGAGATATAAAGATAGAGAAAAACGAGACTGATGAGGCTATATCATTCTGGGAAAGGGCATATAGAATTTCTTCAGATGATGAGCTAATGATACGTATTCAGAAGGCTAAAGATACTATATCCAAAGATGATGAATTTGAAAGCGACGAAGAATTACTTTTGGAATCCATCGATGATAAAATTTCTATCGCAAGGTCCCTAACCGAGGATGGAGATTATGTAAACTCAGTAAAGGCTTGGAAGCGTCTTCTCGAATTAAACAGAGACTCTCCAGAGATTTGGAATGGCATGGCAGATTCTCTGTCTGCCGCCGGACACATTGATAGGGCGCTACAGTGTAGGCAGAAAGCTAATTCACTGAACATGGAAGAAAAGAATACCATAATCTCAGAGCCCGAGGAAGAGCTAGATTTGATAGCCGCTGGAAAGGAAGCTCAGGAGATAATTGAAAATACAGATAATTCCCCAGAGATTGATGCAAACATATCTATCGAGTGGTACAATAAAGGCATCAATCTATTAGCTGAAGAGAGGGGGTCAGAGGCTCTAAGCTCCTTTGAGAAAGCGATAGGCGGGGCACCCAAGGAAGAGCTGGAACTTCGTGTCAAAGCACAAGCTGGCAGAGGTCATGCTCTGTATCAAATGGGTAAATACGGAGACAGCATTAGGTCCTATCATACTGCAATATCAATGGATCCTGAAGGAGTTAGTGGCAAACTCCTCTACAACATGGGTTCTTCATACGCTTCTCTAGAGCTCTTTCAGGATGCTGTTAAGTGCTTTATGCAAGCCATAGATAGAGGCCTAGATGAAAACGATAGAGCATTGTGTAAAAAACAGCTCAGTAGGTGTAAGATATTGGCTAAAGAGCAAGCTAGAAGGACTGGTCGATGATTACTCTACTAGGATAACTATACACTGAAGCAACCTCATTTTTCACAAATCCTATCAGTGTCATACCATGCTCAATAGACATCTCAACAGCCATAGAACTTGGTGCTCCAACAGCAATAAAAATTGGTATTCCGCACCTTATTGCTTTGTAAGTTAATTCAAATGAAGCCCTGCCAGATACTATCAGAAAACCTTCGTTAATTGGTATTTTACTATCCATTAGGAAAGTGCCCATTAGCTTGTCAAGTGCGTTATGTCTACCTACATCTTCGGATATTGATATTAGATTTCCATTATAGTCAACAATTGCAGCCGCATGTGAACCACCAGTTCTGGAAAAGAGCTCTTGCCTACTTCTTAGCAGATCTACTGATTTAGATATCAAAGAGTACGGGATCTTCTTATCGGTAGGTAGTGCGGGCGCGTTTAATCTAATTAGAGATGAAACAGAGTCCCGCCCGCATAATCCGCATGCAGAAGAAATAGATGTCTTTCTTACATGCTCAGCTGAGTCGAAAGCACAACCATCAGCTAATTTTACTACAAAGTCATCATCATTGGAATTTATGTCGACTATATCATCAGAGCTACTAATGACTCCCTCACAATAAAGAAAACCGTATATCAGTTCTATATCATTTCCTGGAGTCCTCATTAGAATTCCTAGTGAGTGTTCTTCCCCCAGATGTATCACTTTGATAGTCATCGCACGTTCTATTGCAACCTCGTCTGATTCATGGGAATGAGCGTCATCAGAAAACTTCTGAATATCGACCTCAATTATTTTGCCCATGCTCATCGTGCCCCATTCAAGTATTCATAGATGACGATGCTTGTCGCAACTGTTCAAATACAGCGAGTGTCAGCGAAGCCCATGGGCATCCTAGGAGGTGAAGGCTTCTCGCTACCTGTTGTTTCCAAAGTGGATGTAGTAGATGTCAATATTGAGCTTACTGAAACCGCCAAGGCTGCATTGTCTGCGTCAATGTCCGGTGAAGAGGATACCCACGTTCTGCTAATCAGTGCCCAATCTGGAGGATGTTCTGGCTATATGTACGATATGGCTATTGTAGAAGAACCAGATAATTCCGGCTTTCAAAAAATTCAATTCGACCGTATTAGGATTTTCATCCATAACAAAGATAGCACTATGCTAAATGGGATACGTGTCGATTACAAGGACTCACTGATGGGAGGAGGATTCCAAATAGAGAATCCAAATGCCAGTAAGTCCTGTGGTTGTGGCCAATCCTTCAGTTGATACAATGAGTAATCTCTCAGAAAACCCTGCTCAGATATATCTAGTGAAATCTAGTATATCTGTTATGGAAGGTTTAGAAAGTGTAAACCATTTGAATAATATCCTATCAACCGATATAAGGACATTAGATAAAGGAATGAGAATAGATGGGTTAATCTGTGATCCCAACGGTAGAGTTGCAGATATTGTGAATTGCTATCATATGGGGAATAGCATATTGATTGTGGGAATAGATTCCAATTCAGAAAGTACTAGGGAATTACTTACGAAGGGAGTACCCTGGGATAAAAAGCTCTCATTATTAGATGGAAATGGGGCATTAGAACATCTCAAAATAATAGGTCAAGACCCGTCTTCATTGATCGAGAGTCTTTATCCAGAATTATCAAAATTATCTGAAAATACATATTCCGAATTTGAAAATGTAGTGTTCTCATTGGGTACGCACAATGAACACGAGATAATTGATGTAATTGTAAGAAGTGATAATTCCGATTTCTACGAAAGGATAGAAAAGTGTAATCACAGAATTTCTAATATCGAAGATTGGGACTTCGCTAGAATAGCTGTTGGATATCCCGGGTCTAATGAGGTTAATACTAAATATCTGCCACATGATATAGGAATGTTAAACCTGATATCCCTCAATAAGGGA
The DNA here is from genome assembly GCA_002502095.1 of Euryarchaeota archaeon UBA62. Taxonomy (GTDB): domain Archaea; phylum Thermoplasmatota; class Poseidoniia; order Poseidoniales; family Thalassarchaeaceae; genus MGIIb-O5. The sequence continues at coordinate 145,426 of DAPJ01000005.1, read as the reverse complement.
TGTTATCCAGGACAGGAAATACATGCCAGGCTGGATAGCAGAAGTAAGCCAAAGAAAAGGATGGTCGTTTTGTCAACAAACGATGTCATGGAGATTGGAAAGCATTCTTTATCGGACGGCAGTAGCATCAAAATAACCTCAATAGCTGTTAAGGATGGTTTACATTTATCGATGGGGATATGCTCTGTAGATGTATCTACTGATGCAACTCTGGTAAACTATAATGTAGAATCCAAACTAACTTTACTTTGATTCTAATTATCGAAGAAATCAGAATCGACTAGTGTAATCTCCTCATTATTATCTATCCATTCACGCATTGTCATAAGAGGTGAAATTCTAAGTGTTCCTAGATGTCTGGTGAATAGGTATACCATGGGATCATGTCTTTCAACAATCTGCATTTGGAAAATTGACTTTATCCTATCACTCCGAGAATCGAAGAATGCGAATTCAACAGCTACTCCGATTATTGTAGCAGTGTACAGAACTAATAGTACGGAGATTGAAAAAACGACTGGATCTCCAAGCAAGTCTCCAGATCTTAGCTGGCTTCCGTATATTAGTTGTCTAGAAAGAAGGAAAATTAGTCCAATGCCGACGGAAGGACCCAAGGCATCATCCACCAGAGAGTGCATTGGAATTAGCCTTCTTTTAGTTGGATCGGCGAAAACTAATGATGTCATAGTTGCGGCCCTAATGACAGATATTACAGAAACTAAAAAGATGTAAAATACAGCACTAAAAACCATTACTTCCCTAGGCTCTATGGGGAGATATAGTACTATTAGAAAAGCGAATATACCCAAGAATACGGTGATAGGCATTCTATGTGTTGAGTCTAGTACCCTGTCGAGAGTTCCTGTACCATCATCAAGTCTAGGTATTCCAATAATTTCCCATCTAGTTACTCTCCTTATGATGTTAGCAACATACGAAAGTAGCCCCTTGTCTATTAGTATCCATTCTATAGGTCTAATCATCGGTAAGAGAATAATAGTGACAAAGAAGGCAAATATTCCAAGTAGGGGTGAGAAAATTAGTGCTGGTAAAAGAAGAAAGTGCTGGGGCCCTAATGGCCTCAATAAATCAGACTCAATCCTCGATTGCCTTTCCTTGTTGATGAGGAGCCTCCTCGCCTCCGAATCCAATTCAGTTCTGTATCTCTTTATCGGTATTCCAGAATCTAGTACCCTACGAACCTTCTCTCTGTAATGCTCGTGCTCGGGCTCCATTCCAACCCACCACTTCCATCCGAATCTAAGAGGAAGAGTGAGCAGAACGGGCAGAAGTAGTATGAGGAGACCTGTCGCTAGTCCTTCAACTGGTTCAGCCACGGCACATGGCAAGAATACCTCCCTTAGAAGAAACCGGTGCTGTTACAGATAAAATGTGGTTAATGGGTCATAATCAATTAGCCGAATTATACAGATTTGCTACAGCTGGCCAATCAACCACATTCCACCAGGCATTGATGTAATCGCCCCTTCCTGGGCCGAACTTCTTGTAATACGCGTGTTCCCATACATCTAGGCCCAATATTGGTTGGCCACCGCAACCACCTTCCATCAGTGGGTTATCTTGATTCGGTGTTGAGCAAATGCAGAGCTTTCCACCATCCTTAACACAAAGCCACGCCCAACCACTACCGAATCTGGTCATTGCGGCATTAGCGAATGATTGTTGGAATGCCTCGAACGAGCCGAACTCCTCATCGATAGCCAAAGAAAGATCGCCTTCTGGTCGGCCTCCTCCGTTAGGGCACATAACCGTCCAGAAAAGCCTGTGATTCCAGAACCCCCCTCCGTTATTTCTGACAGATGGGTTGTCGCTGTGGTTTGCGAGCAGTTCCTCGATGGACATTCCCTCCATTTCAGTATCCTTAATCGCCGCATTTAGCTTTGAGGTATAACCCGCATGGTGCTTGCTATGGTGAATTTCCATAGTAAGAGAATCAATGTGTGGCTCTAGTGCATCGTAGTCGTAAGATAATTCAGGTAGCTGAAATGTCATGTTATCATATGACCGAAGAGGCGGTAAGATATCAATACTACTTCTGGTAAACTTCATCGTAACTGTCGCACTCGGGTAACTATGAGGATAGCTGTGACCGATGGAATAGATCTCGATGCGAAGAAGAGCCTGCAAGAATTAGGGCACTCGGTTTCAGAGAAACACTACAGTAACGAAGATTTGATCGATGGTTGTATTAGCGAATATGATATTGTCGTTATCAGAAGTGCGACAAAATTGACTGCTGACGTGATAAAGGCAAATAGTGAAAATTACAGTAAGCTTTCATTGATAATTAGAGCTGGCGTCGGTGTTGATAACATCGATTTATCTTCGGCCTCTGAGTATTCTGTGCTAGTATGCAATACTCCAAGTGCATCCACTAATGCAGTCGTTGAGCTTACGATAGGGCATCTTATCTCTAGTTGTAGGAGGATTTCAACAGGAAATAAAAAAATGAGGGAGGGGGTCTGGGCTAAGAAAGAGTTACGCGGTTCAGAATTACGTGGTAAGAATCTAGGGCTCTTAGGATACGGAAGAATAGCCAGAGGGGTGGCTGATATTGCAAGATCTATTGGAATGAAAATACATGCATATGACCCTTATATCCAGTCAGATCAAAATGATTGCGTATTTCATGATTCAGCAGAGTCGTTATTTAGCTCTTGTACTCATATATCCATTCATTGCTTCCTATCAGAAGAAACAAGGCATTTAGTGGATTATGAAATGATATCTTTGATGCCCCAAATTGGAGTAGATGGTATTCAATGTGGTAATCACATAGTTAATTGCGCACGTGGAGGAATCATAGATGAAGAGGGGCTATACCGAGCATTGACTAATGGAAAACTCACCACAGCGTCTTTGGATGTTTTTGAGGTAGAGCCAGCGATAAAATCTAATTTGCTGCAATTAGATAGTTTCCAAGCCACTCCACACATAGGGGCATCTACTAATGAGGCACAAAGTCGAATAGGTCAAGAGATAGTTTCTATTGTACAATCTCATAGTAAAGGCGAGACTCCTGACTCATGCTTAAACAAATAGTTGTATCATTACTTGGCTATACTGTGCATAATAGTGAGGGAAGATTGTAAATCAACTAAACTAGCAGGTACCTCAACGTCAGAAATTTCTGATTTCAATGATAGGCCCTGATCTTTTTTCAACTTCCAGATTCTAGAGTTGAAATTAATCAAGTCATCTGTTATAGAAAGATAACGTGTAACATCGTCTATTTCTGTTAGTACTAAACTAGGGAATTTTCTGATATCCACGGCGCTCTGTTGGTAGAGAGTAGTGGAAAGGTAATCTGTAAAAAATGGACAAACAGGACAAAAGGCTGTCAATATATCTCTTACAATTCTGTGCAACGTCCAAGTTGCGGAAATATCTCCATCATACAATCTGGACTTGGACATCTCAAGCCAATGACCAGGGAAAATACCGGTAGAGAATGCCTTAATCGATTGTGTAGCACTGTAGATATCCATATTTTCCCATGAAGTTTTGACACTCTGCATCATTTGATCGAATTCCGATAATATCCATATGTCCTCAAAAGCCAAATCATTTGGTGATGAATCAAGAGCTTTGGGAACTTCAAAATGACTAGCTAATCTTGCTATATTGAACATTTTCGTCAATACGCCGAAATACTTCGATTCTATCTCTTCAGGATTGATATGGAAATCGTCGCCAACCTGAGCGTCACATGCCTTCCAGAGTCTGAAACACTCACTGCCGATTTTGTTAGCCTTGAGTGAAACCTGCTTACCTTCTGGACCCTTGATTTTCCATGATCCAGTACGTCCTCCCGCTCCACATTCCAAAACCGAGTCGGCATCAATACCATTTCCTAGAGACTTTGACATCTTTCTTCCCCATGGATCCATTCCTAGTCCATCTATCCAGATGTTTGCAAAGGCCGGCTTATCGAACAACAATGCACTCTTGAGCATGGTGTAATACAGCCACGTTCTAACAATTTCTTTACCCTGGGGCCTCAATGCTGTTGGGAATGCCCTTTCAAACATGTCTGGATTACTGATGTATCCACTAACATACAAGTTAGAGTTTGAGGAGTCCATCCATGTATCGAAAACCTTGGTCTCCCCCGAAAGAGCCCCTAATGATTCAGCAATTTCATCATATAGGCCTATAAATTCCCTAGTTTCTCTGTCTAGAACCTCGGAACCTTTCGGTGGAGTATCCCTCCATGGCTGAACATAAGATCCGTTAGGAGGAACAACAACCTTGGTGGCATCGTCTGAATACCATATAGGGACCTCGGTATGGTACCACCTCCTCCTGCTTATGGGCCAGTCAATGGAAATGCCTTCCATCCAGTCGAAAAGAAATTGCTTATTTCTCTCGGGAATGAAATTACTCTCCCCAGTAATCTCTGATAGCCTGTCAATGACGTGCGTCTGCCTGACATACCATTCTTTGAGTAGAATTATTTCCACAGGATTTCCACCTCTCTCGCTAACGGGTATTTCTTGCATTCTTCTATTAGACGACTGCATCTTCCCAGTTTGCTCGAGAATCTCTATGGCCCTGTTCCTGGCATTTAGGACCTCTAAACCATGTAAAGGTCCTGAAATTTCTGTCAACTTACCATCCAAATCTATGGCGACAAATGGCTTAAGAGAAAGCTCTCTAAATATCGAAACATCATTCTGATCTCCGAAAGAGCAGACCATTAGTACTCCACTACCAAAATCCGACTTTACGGAGGGGTGGGTCATTACCTCTACAGTATTCGCCCTCCCGTCTACATCAATGGGTAATATCACCCTCTTACCAACCAAATGCTGATACCTCACATCATCAGGATGAACCATTACCACTCCACAGGCACAAATTAACTCTGGTCTGGTAGTGGATATCACAAGCTCTTCGCCGTCTTCAGTCTCCCATATTATGTCACACAGCAGAGTCTCTCTTGTAACTCTCTGAACCTCAGCATCCGCGATTGTGGTGCCTTCGACAGGATCGTAAATATTCGGTCTTAAGTCTTCAATAATATCTCCTTTCTTGAACAAATCAACAAAGATAGATTGTGTTACTGATCTATATTTCGGATCATCTGTCAGATACTCATTTTCATAATCACAAGATAGTCCCACTCTTTTTGCAGTTTGCCTCATTTCTTGTGTATAGACTTCTATTGTATCCTTACATAGATCAATAAACTCCCCTCTCTCATAGGTACGCATTTTCTTTCCAGTCTTCTTCTCCACAGTAAACTCAATGTTGATTCCGTTCCTATCAACCCCCCATGGAAATAGTACCTCCTTACCTATTAGTCTCTGGCTTCTAGCTATCACGTCTATCATGCTATACTGAGCTACAGCTCCAATATGCCATGTGCCGCTAGGATAGGGAGGAGGGGTATCAATTACGAAGAGCTCCTTTTCACTATTTGGATCGAAAGAATATCTGGATGGATTGGAATGATAATGTGACTCTTGTATCCTTTTTTCTAGATCTATGGTCCACCTTTTATCGGTGATTTTTGGGTCTCCCATATGGCAACTCTGTTATGCGCCTGAGAACACTCATTATTCACTGTTGCCGAATTATTCAGAACTGATAATATTGCATTTGAGATTAACTAAACAGCGTGGGGTTGAAGTCCCTTCGGTACTCGCAGAGGTACGGTATCATGACAGAGCGGGATAAGGAATCTAGTTCCTCGTTGCCTGAATTACTGGGGTCACTAGCACGTACCCCAGAAGCTACTGTTACATATTTACAGGGAAAGGCATCAGATTTCGACTCTAAAAAATTGCTGAGTTCCATAAGGAGGTCGCCTGTAACAGTTAAGCGGGCCCTGGTCGACTCAACAGTAAGCGATTTGATTACGAAGGTACCAGTTATAACGGTGATTCTATGCCTCACTGTGACTGCTTTATTGGGCAGACATTCTGGAATTCTAGACTGTAGAGATGGATTCGAAAATGACTATTGCGATGAAGAGGGAGCACTCAACGTCAATGGAGATATGGCAGTATACTTGCCTGTGGGTTCGGATGTACAGAGGGACATAGAAAATGTTGAAACTAATTGGACAACTAACGTTATGGTAATTTATGTAGAATCTGAGAAAACTGGTGTTGATCAGTTGCCGATTCTAAAACAGATAGACAAGGTAGAGAGTGCCTTAAACACAGTCAGAGACGATAAGGGGCAGGAGGATTTTGTGATTTACGTGCTATCAGTATCGACAGTGGTCAAAGAAGTAAATTCTAGTGGAGGGAGGGTCGTCAAGGCTTTCTTCTCTGGAATAGCTGAAGCTACAGGAAGTGACGAGTTCTCACAGCAAGTTGATGATCTGGTAGATGAACAGTCAAATTTAATCGGCGACTACTCGATACCGGACGAGCAAGAGAGAGTGGATCAAATCCTGGGAGAGATGCCTCAAAACGCCCTAGACAAACTAGTTAGAGACGTGGGTAAGGGTAATACTGTAGAGGCGGGATATTGGAATAGAGCCGTGATTATCATTGGAATAAGTAGTAATCTAGATCTAAATGGGGACGGGGAAGATGATACTACAATCTCAAACATCATAGAGGAAACACAAGCAACTATCGATACAATTTCCGAGGAAAATAACTGGATATGTAAAGACTCTAATGGCAATGAAGTAGATCCTGAGTCTGACGAGGGTTCGGAAATATGCGATGGTTCTGAGCTCGGACTAAAGATGACTCTTACTGGTCCCGTACCACTTACTAATGCTATTACCGAGAAATCATTTCAGCTATTCTGGCAAGTATTCCCTGTTGGAGTAGTGATAGTAGCGTTCGGACTATTCTTGTTTCACTGTGATTTATTACAGACTGGTAGAATAAGGTGGGTTCAGGGTGTCAAGACCCTGATTATTTCCGGCCTACCCACATTATGTTCGGTATGGATAACTCTCGGATTCATTGGTTATACAGATTATGAAGTTACTATGACTGTGATTATTGTCGGACCGATAGTTCTTGCTCTTGGCGTATCTTATGGATTACACATAACTAACCGTTATGCGGAAGCTAAAGGATCACCTAGGGAGAAGATGTCCGAAGCCATTAGCTCAACCGGAAGAGCGGTTCTATTATCTGCACTGACTACAATTATTGGATTCATTTCCCTAGTATTTGTTCCGATGAAACCTATCCAAACCATAGGTTTCGCGTTATCGGGCGGTATTGTTGTGGTATACCTGATGACTATGCTAATGGTACCCAATCTTACTATGATGCTGGATCTGAAGAAGCCTTCACACCCGCCTCCTAAAGTGTTCCAAGGTGCTGTTGGTGTGCCAATTAAATGGACAAGAGTGACGCTTGTTATTTTCATGATGGCCATGGTAATGTCTGCAGGTTATAACAGGCCCAATGTAGAGGAAAATATCGATTTACTAAAGATGGCACCAGCTGGTGTAGACGCAGTAGATAAAATGGGTATCTACTCTGAAGAATTTAATGCGGGACAACCAGGTTTCCTACTGATAGAGTCAGATATTTATGCAGATCCTGACCCTATACCAGAAGCCGGTGCCCAGAAAGATCCCTTTTCCAATCTTAAGGGCATAGAGCAGCTAGAAACCAAATGTAACTCAGTAGATAATACTACAGCCGTATCTATTGTTTTCCTGATGAAAGCAATAGGAGTAGGTGTGAATGTATCGGGTACGCCAGTTAGTGACTTGGTACCAGATGATCTCGGGCCTGTTAATGATGTAGCGGAACTAATTTTTGATAGGGAGCAAACAGGAAATCTTTCATTTTGGAGTGCTCTAAATTACCTAGACCTTCAAGATACTGGAGGTGTACAATCTCAGAATTTCTTAATATATGTCTTCTATGAAAGTATGACGCTTGAAATGAGAGAATTATTCATTTCTCCAGATTACGACAGGAGCCTGATATACATCGATATGCCTTTTATGGATGTACAGAGTACCACTCTAGCTGTAGATGAAGTAAACCGCTACGCTGAAGAGGAGAAGGACGGAGCTGTAACATCAAGCACATTAATTGGCGTAGCCTCGATAACAATTGAAGTAAACAATTTAATTGTAGACTCTCAATGGTCATCTCTTGGGTTTGCACTGTTATTCACAGTACTGACTCTGGCCTTAGTTTTCAGAGATGTCAGATATGCACTTCTAACAACGCTACCTGTTGGATTTACGGTAATGATGCAATGGCTAGCAATGGATGGACTCGATGTAGACCTATCCCTAATTACTGTGATGATCGGGTCTATTTTAGTTGGAGTAGGGGTAGACTTCTCGATACACATAGCTAACAGAATTAAGGAGCAAGGCGGTACAATTGAGGCCATTCAGACAGCATGTGCAAGTACCGGATTAAGTCTGTTCGAGGCTACGACTGTTACCGCCGGTGGCCTAACATGTGCTTATCTAATTCCAATAGAAGCGATTAAGCCTTTTATCACTGTAATTATTCTTCTACTATTGGTTGCTGCAATTTCGGCACTAATATTATTGCCGGCTATATTCACAGCAATGATAAAAGCGAATTTAGGCTTAACTGGGGGCGTCAGTACAATGGTAAAAACAGCTGGACTTCGTAGAGCGATAGCAAGAGATGAAGCAGATACGATTGACGCGGCAATAATTCTCGGCTCTACAGAAGATGCATGGTGAAACGTTGATTTGCATACTCCCCCGCGGCAAATCATGACGAGTTGCTGGCTGATGAAGAGTGAACCACATGTTTACCCGTGGGATCAACTAAAAATTGATGGACGTACCCATTGGGATGGCGTAAGAAACTATCAGGCTAGGAATATTATGAGGGACGATATGTCTATTGGTGATTTAGTTCTATTTTATCATTCGAATTGTAAGCCACCACACATAGCTGGAGTAGCCAGAGTTTGTAAGGATGCATATCCTGACTTTACAGCTCAGGATACAGAATCAAAATATTTCGATCCAAAGGCATCTCCTGAAAATCCAAGATGGGTAATGGTTGATATCGAGCCCATATATGATTTGAATCCAGTAAGCCTACCCGAATTAAGATCGAATGGTGCTTTGGAAGGTATGCCACTGCTAAGAAAGGGACAGCGATTATCAGTCCAGCCTGTATCAAAAGAACACTTCTCCATAGTTTGCAATATGGGTGGTTTGGAAAACAATCTGTTCTAGTTATGGGCATGTCCTCGGTGGACGTTCGTCATCAATGCGGATTTTACGTCAGTCTTCTCAGCCCCGCTTCCCCAAGGCATCCAGCATCCCCGGTCGGGCTGCTCGCTTCCGCGCCTGACCTGGTTCCCGGGCATAGGATGGTCTGATGTTCCCTCCGGATCATCACTCCAACAACCTGCATCTCTTGGGGGCGAGGCGTCGTAGTTAACCGACGAGTCCACAATGGCTCGTTTACGCCGCCCTCGGACTTCAGGTCACCATTATCGACGATTTGTGAAAAATAGAGTACGTCAACACCCCCCCTAGCCCATATGTCGGGATGAGAGCGTCCATTTCAAAGAATCGGGAGTCATTCTGCAGACACATACTTCGAAGGGCATCCTGTTTGAATCTCCTTAGCTTCTAGAATCCAAGCTCCTGAATCATACATTAACTCTCCTTTCACAGCAATTGTCTTGCCCTCATTGAAGCCATCCGGAACAGCAGTTCCGGAAAAATCTACTAACAGTTCATGTTCTATACCCATGAGTATGAATGTATATTTCTCAGAATCGATTGAATTATTGGCGATTTCACCCCTGATATGTACTTGCCCTTCAAAGTCATCAGGATTATCCATTACTTCATCTACGAAGTATTGAGTCTGGGGGTCAACTGTAGCCAGCATCATGACTAATAGAACTAAAATCGAACCGCCAACGGCAAGTAGCCTATTAGTTCGTGTCAGAGCCATGAATACTGGACTTGAGTTTACTTGAAGACAGTTTCTGAGTAATCATCAGCGATGGGCGTAACCTATAGCTTCTGAAATACCGCTAAAGCCGTTTTCTGAAACCTTCCTCTTGAGGCCTCTGACAATACTGGAAGTAACTCCTGGCCCGTTGAAAACCAAACCGGAATACAACTGAATTAAACTCGCACCAGAAGTTATGGCTTTCCATGCACTATCAGGAGAGTCAATCCCCCCAACTCCAACTAAAGTCATATCTCCATCAGTGTACTCATAAAGATTAGAAATTACTTCCAAAGACCTCTTCTGTAGAGGTCTCCCTGAGACACCACCGTTCTGTGAGAATGCTATTCTGGACTGAGTATTACTTGGTTCAGGCCTTGTAATTGTAGTATTTGTAGCTACAATTCCATCTAGTCCATTACTGGATGCTATGTCAGAAATCTGTAGAATTTGATCATCAGAGCAGTCAGGCGATAGCTTTAGCAAGATTGGCTTAACAGATTCATATCTATTTCTTATTCCGGTGCATTGACTAAGAACTTCTGTAAGCAGATCTTCATGTTGTAAATCTCTGAGACCAGGAGTATTTGGAGATGAAACATTGAGTACGAATATATCGGCATGATTCCAGAGAGTATCCAAAGTAGAGGCATAATCTGATGGCGCCTGCTCATTATTGACTTTCTTGGACCTTCCAATATTAGCAGCTACAGGAACATTTGGCCAATTACCAGAAGCATATCTTGAGACTAATGAGTCTCTGACTGAAGAAGCTCCAGGGTTATTAAATCCCATACTGTTTACTAATGCCCTCTCTGAATTAGCTCTAAACATTCGAGGTTTAGGATTTCCATCTTGCGGGAATCTAGTCACTCCACCGTATTCTATCCAAGAAAAACCTAGTGCTGGCCAAGCGCTTAGTGCCTTGGCACCCTTATCCATTCCAGCGGCTAGCCCTAATGGATGATGGAATAATCTACCTAGAACATGCACTGGTAGTTCAGGAGACTGATACATTCCACTAAGCAATGATTTGCCATATTGTGATCTGTCGAATTTAGATAGTGTAGAAAGTGCCAAATCATGGGATCTTTCAGAGTCCAATCTTGAAATGATCGGCCTTGCAAATATCTTCCAGCCCAATCCCATATCACGCCGGAGGTAAAGTACCATTCAATAGTTACGTGTACCTCGCATGTACATGGCCAGTTATGCCGACTCTTTACGAGAGGCCGCAAGGAGATTGCTAAGGTCAGAAGGTGGAATACTTTATCTGAATAGAAATATCTCAGAAGGTGCGATTGAATTGATGTTAAAAATTTCCGATCACGTCCCCTCAAAGATATCCTTTCCAGAATTAGTATACATCGAATCACAGGAAATCATACTCGAATGTCCGGGAAACAATTTCAACATAGGTGAAGAGGAAAAATCAGAAGAATACTGCTGGGTCAAATCTCACAAATCAGAGACTGGTGAACCATGGGCTGATTTTATCAAGATGGTAGTAGAATTAGCTGTGGCTGGTTACCCTGGATGCATAGGTTGTGGAGGTCCGGGTTCACAAGAAATTTGGGATGAGGCAAGCTCAAGAATTTACTGACTTTACGCGTGTGCACGCGTGCGCGCGCGTTGTAATGCTCGGACCTTACTCATGTTTATACGGGGAATATTCTGGGAGTCAATTATCTCAAGTCAATGATGGTGTAAACATGAAGCTAATGATTCTGGAGTCTGGGGCCAAGGGTAAGACTGTCAAGAAGTACTTGGGCAAGGGATGGATAGTAGATGCTTGTTTTGGGCACGTACAGGATCTTCCTCGTAGTGGAAGTCATGGTAGGAAGGCTATGTGGGCTTCTGAGAAAGGAAGGCTTCCCGATCCGCCGTGGGAATGGACTGAAAGGTCAGAAAGAGTAGTCAAAAAATTACTATCAAAGGCCAGAAGTAAAGATGTAACTGAAGTGTACATCGCAACCGATCCAGATAGAGAAGGCGAGTTTATTGCATGGAGACTGATGCACATTTTCTCAGAATTCCCATTTGTTACTCGTGTAACATTCAATGAAATTACTAAGGAGGCTGTTGAGATAGCACTTGAAAATCACAGAGATATAGATGAAGGTCTTGTAGACGCAGCCAAAGTCAGGAGATTCATGGATAGGCTAGTTGGTTTCAGATGCTCAAAATTTGCCAAAAGCTGGAATTTGAGATCGATGGGAAGGGTCCAGACACCCACGTTGGGCTATATTGTTGACAGAGAGAATGAGAGAAATGAGCATGTTCCGATTCCATATCATACAGTTCATACAATTAGTGACGGTTATACGTTCAAATTTAGATTTCATGAAAGTAGCGAAGATGAAGCATGGAGAGATGATAATGGTAAATTTTTCTCTGATAGAACATTCGATCATGTACTTGCTGGAGACGCATTCAAGGCACTGGGAAATTCAGGAAGTTTTGAACTGGTATCAATCAAGAATGGAAAGACGAATCGTAAACCGTCCCCTCCATTCACTACAGATACCTTGCTTCAATCTTCCAGTAGCTCGTTGGGTTGGTCCATGTCAAAAACTAGTAAGATTGCATCGGACCTTTACAATAAGGGGTATATCACTTACATAAGAACTGACTCTACAAGAACTAGCTCTGGCGCAAGGGATGTTGCTAGGGAAATCATTCTAGAAAATTATGGCGAGAAATACATAGGTCCAGGAGCTCTAGGTTCCGACGCCAAGAAGAGCGCAACTAATGTCCAAGACGCCCACGAGGCCATCAGACCGACAGATCCAAAATTAGTAGAGCCAACAGATGTTGACAATGATTCTACTAAATTATATCGGCTGATAAGATGTCGATTTTTATCTAGCCAGATGTCAGATTCAGTTAGGGAAAGGAGAGAGATAAGTGCTTCTGTAGATAACTCTGGACTTCTAGTATCGGGTACTGCTTCGTGGAGAATACACCCTGGATGGGAGATTGCATCCTCGGAGTTCCTTCCGGTACCAAGGACTCATGAGCCAACCTTCGGGCTAACAGTGGGTTCGGTATGGAAAATTGATGAAATAGAAGAGAATCCAAAGATGACCACTGATGAGACTAAACCACCTAGGAGGTATACTGAAAGCTCGATAGTTAAGAAGATGAAATCTGCAGGTATTGGACGTCCGTCGACTTATGTTAGTACTGTCCTAAAACTATCCGATAGGAAGTACATAACAAATGACAGTGGCTCTCTTACACCCACTGAAAATGGGATTTTATTGTGGACAGAGGTTGCTCCTATTTACAACGATCAAGAAAGTGAAATAGAGCTATTCTCATCTGAATTTACTTCAGATATGGAGAAGCAACTCGATTCCGTAGAAGACGGCATGGCGAGTGGTTCGGAAATGTGGTTAAGATTCTCATCTTCATTCAAAGATGCTCATGAAAAGGCTATCGAGATCAAGAGCAGGAAGCCTACTCCTAGACAGAAATATTCCATAGAAAATCAGATATCCAGTTTGGAAGAAAGTGAAAAAAATAATATTTTGAATGGGCGATCAATCTCTGAGATTTCAGGAAAGGAGGCCAGTGAAATCATTGAAAAGCTCAAAGAAATGGCCAAAGAGGGAAAAGTCACTACCAAACCTAGTGAGAAGCAATTAAGTTACCTAATCTCATTGATTGAAAAATCAAACATGTCCGAGGAAGAGTGCCTGTCCCTAGTTGGAGTGAAGGATTTAGCTGAACTGACAGGGGGAAGAAATGGCTCCGCTAGCGATTTGATAGGACTAATGAAGGAGAAAAATAATTCATTGCCTGCCTCCGAAGCACAGATGAAACTCATTACAGATATGTCAGAAAAATTAGGGATACCTATCTCTGATGTACTCGCTATGGCAGACCTAGCGGAAATTAGTGAAGTTAGTAAATCGGACGCAAGTAAAATAATTACGAATCTAAAATCACTAAGGAAGAAGAGTAGAAAAAAGTAGAGTGCTTGGCATGGTACTGATGGGAGCTCCTTCGAAGGAATTCTATGATGCCGTTATTATCGGTGCGGGCCCCATAGGTGGATACCTGGGATGGAATCTAAGAAGATTAGGTCATTCAGTACTAATAATCGAAGAGCATTCAGAAGTTGGTAGACCATTTCAGTGCGCAGGTTTAGTTAATCCGAGCGCTATGGCGAGGGTGCCGTTAGAGAAATCTGTACTTTCTCCAATATGGGGTGCGAGGATAAATAGTCCAAATGGAATTACAGTGGATATTGGCTCACCAGAAAGAATTAGAACATGGTCTGTTTGTAGAAAGAAGTTCGATGAAGGCGTAGTAAAACTAGCTGTTGACAGTGGAGCAGAATTGTTGCTTAATTCAAGACCTACAAATATTACAAAATATGATGAGTTTGCAGAAGTCACGGTAAATTCCGCGGATAGAGAAGTAAAGATCAGATGTGCATTGGTCTGTGGATGTGATGGAGCCCATTCATGGGTACGAAGATTCCTGAGGATGGGAAGGCCTAAGGAAATGATGATTGGCTATCAAGTAGAGGTTACGGGATACCCGAATGAGGTTGGTAAGCTAGACATGTTTACAGGATCCCAGATTGCTCCAGGATTTTTTTCTTGGGCGATTCCATCGGGTGAAACAACAAGAATTGGAATGTGGAGTAAGGCAGAACTGCTTACAGACAAATCTTGTGAAATGTTGATCAGTGACCTGATGAATGAATCGATTTGGAAAAATAGATTTGAGAATTGTACCATTATTGGGAGATTTGGCGGACCTGTTCCTAGTGGATTAATTAAGTATCCACTCAAGGAAAGAGTGGCTCTCTTCGGAGATGCTTCGGGAGCGTGCAAACCAACTACAGGTGGGGGCATTAGTACTGGATTTGATCAAGTAGATACCCTCGCTCCAAAACTATCAGAATCCATAATCAGTGGGGATTTGTCCGAGGAAAGAATGCAAAGAATTGGGAAGTCACTCGATCCGATGAGAAAGAAGCTGGAAAGAATCAGGGCCCTTAGAAATGCATTCTTGACAGAGGCCACCGATGATGAGTTGGATGAAGTTTTCAAAGTCTGGTCAAGACCGGATGTAACAGAAATAATTAATCAATCTGGTGAAATAGATAATCCCATACCATTGGGTTTGAGATTACTAAAGGAAGTTCCCGAATTCAGATCATTGGCTACTAAAGCCGCTTCAGCAGTTATATGGGGATAGTATGTATAGGTCGGTACAGAGAGTAAGATACCCGCCCTTTGATCATGAGAATAGCGATCCTGTGGAGATTCCATTAGTTGAGGTATTGCTAGAATCAGAAAATCCCCCTCCCCCAAATCTAAGAATAGGCAATGATAGTTCTTGGATAATCGAGTGGAGGGAGGAGACAGAGGGCGATAGCTCACTGCCTAAAATCAATACAGAAGTGACCACAGAAACCCTGCCGTTTCTCATGAGAACAAGAAATGGATGGTACATTGATCCCGATCCATTGCACTCTACAGCTAGGAAGATGATTTTTCCTGGAGTATTGGTTCTTGTTGTAGCACTAATGCTGCACGCTTTAGAGCCGGCTTTGATTAGTATAGCAATAATTCCAGATTTTATATTTACTCCCGTCAGTATTGGTCCTCTTGATTATCCATTGATGATTTTGATTGCATTCCCAATATTTATCATACCGATATTACTAAGGGTAGTGGCAAATATTATGGATATTAGAAGGCAGAATGAATATATTGCAGATCCATTATCTTCTCCTGAAGTTGAGATATCTAATATCTCAGTAGATGGGGCGGAAATTAGTAAAATATCCTTCCCTGAAGGCATTACAGCCACAAGGGCTAGAGTTCAAGTCGGAGTAGCTGTGCCAAAGAGAGACGTATTGTTGGAAGCCATTGGCAGGAGTAAGGACGGACAGCCAGCACCGGGGATGTCTACAGGACTACCGGAAAGGAGGATTTCGACTGCTGATGAACATGGAACTGGAGTGGGTGAATCCGTTCCGATGCCGGTCAGCAGAGGGAGATTACTTCTCTTAGAGCCGATGAGAGTACAAGATTTTGGACCATGGACAGACGTAGTTGATGAGAGTTTTATCCTTCTAGGGCCAAGTAACCAATGGCCTGGGAATATATATTCTGCAATGATTGCTATTCATTGGGAGATTGTCATTGAGGCTTCGAAGAGTGATGGAACAAGGATGAAATGGGTTAGGCCAATTAACATAGAGGCACCTAATAATGTGGTTTCAATAGATAAATTGCCGGTGAGAAGTGGACGTGTAGAGTCATAATCACTGTTTTGGAGTGATAGCGAAAAGTTCCGTACTACTGATAATATCTGTCTCAATTAAAACATAATCAGAATCTCTCTTTCTAGGAGTATATCCCGACCTTAGGATAATTTTCTGAAGCTCTATCTCAGACGCCATAGTTTTGCTTGTCCCTGAAGCAGATACTACGTTCTCCTCCATCATAGTTGAGCCTGCATCATCAGCCCCTCCCGTTAGAGCTAACTGAGCTATCTCGAGCCCCATGGTTGGCCATGAAGCCTGGATATGAACTATATTATCAAAGAAAATCCTAGATACTGCTACATGTCTCAAATATTCTGTAGATGAGGCGCCCAAGCGTATTCTATTTTCTCCTCTGTTTCTAGCTCCGAAAGCATTGTTTTCCAATTGAACGGGCCAAGAAATAAATGATGTAAATCCGACATTACCAGAAGAAATTGTATTATCTTGGGCTTTTCTGATTCTATCCATATGTAGAATCCTATCTGATCTACTTTCACCGAATCCAATGACATTTGTTGCAGATGTTGTCAAGCCAATGTCCTGTGCTTCACGCATGACTCGTATCCAATTATCCGCGGAGCCCTTCTTAGGGGAGATATCCAACCTAACGGAGTCTACAAGCATTTCAGCCCCCCCTCCAGGCAGGCCATGCATTCCTGCATTTTTCAGGCTCAATAGTACTTCGGAGGTGGATAAATCGCATACCTCGGCTATTCCCTCAATTTCGATTGGAGAGAAACAGTCCAGATCTATAGCGGGATGAGAGTAGCGTAATTTAGATATCAAATCAGTATACCATTCCAGTTTAAGATCGGGATTCACTCCTCCTTGCATTAAAATTCTGGACCCGCCGATTTGTTCTAATTCGGTAACTCTGGTGCTAATCTGTTCGAAGTTCTGTGTGTATGCCTCCTTGTGGTCCGGAGGCCTATAAAATGAACAGAATTGACAGTTAATTGTGCATGCATTGGTATAATTGATATTCCTATCTACAAGATATGTCACTTCATTACCTGGTACAATTCTTTTCCTCACCATAGAAGCCACATGCATTAGATCGTTCAGATTAGCATTATCGTATATTTCAATAGCCTCATCTACGGTAATCCTCGGAGGATTATCTTGCAGTTGAGATTTTAGTATATCGAAATGATTCATCTACAAAGCACTCCCGACGATTGATTCTATTTCATCGATTGTCTTAGGGCACATATCGGTAAGCACTACAGGACCATCTTCAGTGATTAATACATCATCTTCAATTCTTACTCCGATGCCCGAGTATTTTTTTGGTACTGAAATATCATTCCTCCACGAGGCGAAGTATAATCCTGGCTCAACAGTGACGACCATACCAGGGGATAGTTCTGGACCGGGTTTGTCACCTTGCCTGCCCCCACCGACATCATGCACATCTAGCCCTAACATGTGTCCAGTGCCATGCATGAAAAATTTTCGATATTCGCCATCAAAGTTCTTTCCTAGTGCCTCTTCGAATGAACAATTAAGAATTCCTAGATCTATCAATCCCCTAGCTAATACCTCAGAGGAGGCTTTATGCATATTAATCCACGGAGAGCCAGCTTGACAGGCGTCTATTGCTGCAAGTTCGGCTTTTAGGACTAGTTCGTATATGTCCCTTTGAGGTTGAGTAAACTTACCAGAAACAGGCCATGTTCTGGTTATATCGGATGCATATCCATTTACTTCGCACCCAGCATCAACCAATACCATTTCATCCCCTCCAATAGTTTCTGAGTTTGTGCTATAGTGTAGAATAGTTGAGTTGTCTCCACCACCTACAATAGGATTGTAGCTATTTGTACTCCTGCACATTGTGAAATGACCCTCTATTGAGGCCTGAATCTCCCACTCACCAATACCAGGCCTAGAGATAGCCATAGCCTTGATATGTGCATCGGAGGAAATCGAACAAGCTATCTTCATTAGATCTATCTCGGAGTCTGATTTAATGGATCTCATCTCATCCAAATGAACACGCGGATCCAATATTTCCTTATGCCAGTATTTTTGTATAATATTGTCAATATCAGGATCTATGCCGATAATTAAGTAAAGATTAGAATATTTACTCAATCGGGACTTAATGGAGTTTTCAAAATCTAATATTGAGTTTGATGAGTCTACCGGCCAGTTACTGAGTACTCCTTCGGGACCTATGATCCTACCCTCCCATATCTCCTTCTGAGTTTCTCTTGGCTTAACGTACAGTGTTGTTTCCCGTACACCATCAGAATTACTAATTGATAGTACTGATTTTTGTTCTATCCAGTTGGATAAGTATATCACGTACGAATTTGCTCTGTAGGGATACTTGGTATCATTTGACCTTACTGAGGCTAAGTTATTGGGTATGATTACTAGAGAATTGGGTAGAACCTTGGAGATTAGATCATCCTGACGTTGGAAGAACTCTGACTTGCTTACTACGTCTTCCATGATTGCCACCTGATATATTCCTACTTAGTGATGAGGGTAAATTGTATTCTTTCTAGTCATTCCACTTTGGTATTTGCATGTCATCGGTCCTTCTAGAATAGAATATTGAAGATACAAAGAACAAAATCGAAATCAGTAATACAATTATGGCGATGGGGATATCGTTTCCTTGATCGGTACGGGATAATTCTACTGTAATAGTAGAAAAGTCATCATCGTCATCAATGACTTCAAGAGTCAGCAGAAGGGTATCGTTAGTGTCGCCTTCTGGCCATACTAGTGTTCTTTCACAGCCTTCGTAAATAGTCCTGAAATTAATCTTCCAAACGCATCTGAGGCCATCCAGATCATTTGTTGTGTCTATGGAATCAGATGCATCTAGTGTCCATTCATTCAAGTCTGGGAGTTTGAAATTATCTCCGTCAGTCAGAGACTGGTCAGAAATAACTAATTTAGCCACTGGAGGTAGATTTTCTACTGAAAAAGATATACTTGTGTAGTCTGTATTTCCTTGAATATCGGAGACTAGAAGTGATAGTTCAAAATTACCTGAAATGTCATCCTGAACTGTGAAATAGCTAAATTCGCCACCTTCTTTAATCTCTATTAGAACGCTTCCAGATGTTTCCAAACTTACTAGGGTCCAGACATAATTCAAACCTTCCTTTCCCCAATATTGATCATATGATGATCCAGCATCAAAAATTAGATCTCCATCTCCTTCCATAGAGGAGACAACCCCTTCAATAATTGCTACTGGATCAGAATTATCAATCTTTGAAACAAAGCATAGCGATTGTATTATTGAAGAGCTCTGATGTGGAGATGTGAATAGCCATAATGAGAACCAACCATCTCCAAGCATTGATGAATCTACAGACTCAGAAAATTCGCCATAAGATGAAAAATTGCTAATAGATTGCGCCATATCTCCTGGAATGTCGTCGAAGGATGATATTTCAGGATTCTCTGAGCATGCGTTTGCAGAGCTATCAGATCTAATTACCATTGTTAAAACATCAACTGGAAGATTATTTTGAGCGAATGCCCGGCCTGTAATATCTATTTGCTCACTGAAAGTAAGATATCCTTCACTTAGGATTGCCCAATCATCTAAAACTAGTGCAGGCACATTAGTAACTCCGGTAAAGAATACACTGGAGATTGATGATGAGAGATGATTAGCCATGGTTGTCACAGAGATAAAACAAGTACAATTAGTAATAGAAGATGAGTCGATGGTGAATTCCCATAACCATCTTGATAGCCCATCGTCTTGATTTGACGTAGATGGAGATAATTCCAAGGAAATTAGATTCGTTACATTCGTCGTAATGCCGTCGTTGGAAAGTCTAATGATCTGCCACTCCGTAGAATCGGGCAATGTTGAAGAAACGGTGAAACCAGAAATTGTTTCATTACCCGATAAAGTCATACCTAAATCTAGATCGAAGCCTAACAGTGGCGGATCTGAGAAATCCATGGTATCTGAGTAAAATTGGTAATTATCATCATCAATCAACTGATCTGTAGAATGAAAAGAGAGCACGATAAGCAGTGAGAACAGCATTGCGTGCTTGCTACTCATGACTTTCGCTAATAGGGAAGTGATTTGAACTTCTTGCAAAATTGATTATCGATCTGAAATTCTTAACTTCCAGGAAAGCTCTTCCAGCCAAAGCTGTAACGTGGAGCTATCAACAAATTCCTGACTGGCTTCAGCGGACAATATACATTCACAAGCAGCGGCTGAAAGAGCTGCTGCATCTACGACATCCAAACCATTTCCTAAGGCAGCAGCTAGAGCAGTAGCGGCGGCATCGTTAAGACCGATTTGTTGTTTGGGTGCGTCTGCTCTGCAGGGAAAGAATACTCTACTTCCATTATCAGAATGGAGTGTTACGCCATTGACTCCTCCTAGAACCAGCAATGCCCCCCAATCGTAGGTATCGATAAGTTGGCTGGCAGCTTCATCCAAAGAAGGGGTCATTAGCCTCTTATTTTGAAGCTCGAGACCTCTGATGCCGAAAATAACTATATCGGCACCTCTGCTTCTAGATAAACCGGTCAGCTTTGGATCTACAATACTGGGAATTCCTAGATTCTTGGCAGCCGAGATTAATGCTTCTGAGCCCCTCTCTGTAATGACGCCCTTGTTATAATCAGAAATCACCAAAGCTTGGCTTTCTGATAATGATTCCAGGGATGCCTTGGTTAGGAACTCGCTGATACTGGGATCTAGCTCATCAAGAGGTCCTCGGTCGGCCTGAAGTAATATCTGTTCTTGGTCTAGTAGATTCTCCCTACTGCCATAGAATCTAATTTTTGTTAATGTATTTCTTCCCTCAACTTCAATTATTCCAGAAGTATCTATTCCATCTTCACTGAGAGTTCTGATTATGCTTTTTCCTTCATTATCATCTCCAACGGAGCTATGCAGATCGACGGACAGTCCCAATGAGCTAAGTCCTCTTGCAATGTGAGCAGCTGCTCCTGGTGATTCCTCGGAGTATAAGACCCTAAGAGCAGGCACAGGAGCAGTAGAATTGAGATTATTAGCATATCCGTGATGGTATCTATCTAGCATAACGTCACCAATCAATGTAACCCTAGTTCCTTCAACTTCCCCTAAAAGAGTGATCAGAGTTTGTAGTGATTCGGCTTCATTGTACACTGACATGGTACTTGGAGAGAGAGGTAGGAAATGATATTTCTGGACCGAGGGAATGAAATTGAGCACCCTTTAGGAAGAGCATGGAGCGTAATCACGGACTTTGGCATTTTAAAGAAAAGTCTGCAGACAGATTATGGCATAAGTCTGCAATTGGTAAGCCTGCTGAAGGAGGGGGCCTTCACATGAATACTGTAGAGCTTCTCTTCTGTGTTAACCATAGAAACATAATTCCCCCCAAAGGGAGTTTGATTGTAGATGAATTAGAGGAAAACCCAAATTTTCTCGTCCAATATGCCGCTATGGAAGCTCTAAGGATTCCGGGAAATAAAGTAGTCCTGAACATAGATCAGTGGAGTTCAAACTATGATTTTGAAAAAAATAGTTGGGCTATGAGATGGCCTTCAAACCTTCATCCAAGGGAAAGTGAGCCTGTTTCAGAGTTACAAATATTCAATTCAAATGATGAAATAGTCCCTGAAGAATTATACTCGTGGTGTAAGGGGGTTAATCTCAAGGGATTAATTCCAGAAATTATCGTAGTCGATGAGGAAGGTTCCGCTGTAACATATCGAATATCAATAGAAGACCCTAGAGGGGAGTTAGGAGAGTACTCTGAGATTGATATTGATAAGGACTCGTTGTATGAGATATCTAGTGGAGGATATTTCATAGCTAATTTGGACAGTGAAGAAAGCAGAGTTTCCGAAAGATTACTCGGTGGAGGAATTACCAATTCCGCATTTAGATCGTTGATGGAGGGGAATGAAGATACACGTGCCTTAGTACTACTTGATTTATTGAACAGAGGACTAAATCCAAAATCAGGATTTAAATATGGGACAAAATGGAGGTGTTATGAGGGTAATGTTGGCGAATCTCATGCTCCCTGGCTAGTTTCGGATCCTGAGAATATTCCCAGTGACTGGAATGAAGCCTGTCTAGCTTCCAGGTTGGCTTCTGGAGTAAATAAAACATGGTTAATGCCTATTTTCATACATGGTGAGATAGGCTACATGTCTATTTCTAGGCCACCAACGGATTCAAGATGGAGCACTCCACGTTAGTCGTCTGTATCTCTTCCCATAATGATACTAAAAGCCAGGAGTATGGATATCATCAATAGTCCATTAGAAGGCTGAGAAATCCATCCTAATATACCATCTCCGGTTAGTGAGGACTCGGCAATTAGTGTAACCTTGATCCTCTGCTCCACAGAATAATCGTCCTGGAATACAATCTCTCCCCTTGCATACATTCCGGGAGTCAATAGTCCGTCAGGTTGGATAGCGAGTACTAGATTATCACCAGAGAGTACCTCTCCTTGAGTATCTGAATTAGCAATCCTACCAACGGCCCCTTCTATGGCTATATCGTAGTTTCTCGATCCTGTGCCAATCATAGAGATTGGGATGGAAATAGTTGATGGCTGGTCCCACTTAATGACGTGCTCGATCTCTTGATAGGGAATTCTATGTCCGATGGTCTGCCAATCTATTCTGAGATTTTCTAGAGTTTTTCCCTTACAACCAATATTACCATTGAGAATACCAATCTCTTGATTCGTATCTGAAAATCGGAGAATGGGTATAGTAGTTATTCCAGCAGGTATCTCAATTTCAATTGGTTCAGGAGTTGTTAAATCGATACTAGTATTGATTACCAGGGTACACGGTAATTGTGTCTTTACTGAAGCGTAGGCGCTCTCTCCTTCTATCAGTTGTATTGGAGACCTAGGAGTAAGAATCCTATCAGTGAATTCATTGTTTGGAATTATTTCCAATGAAGCGTTTGCCTGTCCAATATTAGTAATTGAAACATGCCATGGAACTAACCTACCTCTGTTATCCCTGATTAAGTGGCCTTCAGAACCGAAAGAGTCACCAGTTTGGAAAGTATCTCCACTACTTCCACTGTCACGATTTCTCAGTAGAGCTTGATCTCCATCTGCCTCGATAATCATTACCCAAGGATTTTTTGGGTCTCTATTGACTGTATTGTCATCTATGTTTCCATTATTTCTATCTAGATATTCCACAATCAGACCAGATCCGGGAAGGGCGGAGTCGAAGCCACTATCCGCTCTATAAGAAATTAGTACGGACTCGCCTGGTGCGGTATCTATGGAAACAACTCTAGTGTTATTTTGAGTAGAGCTCATTGGGTATAGGGTAATATTTTGACTCAATTCGGGGTTAACTGATTCGATACCGAGTCCATTGATTGTAACTAGTGTTGCACCTCCTGGCATCGCGGGTATCATGGCATTACCATTCCAATTTCCGCTAGCCATTATATCCCAGTCTCCTAAACCGTTCCAGTTTCTGGAAGGAAGGTCAGAATTAACATCATACAGGTCATATGCGCCCATCTGATGGATCATTTCATGGACAAGGGTCCCCAAACCGGATTCTAAAGATGAAATGGTGTAATGCTTAATTTCCCACTCGCCTATTTCGACAGGTGTAGCGAGTGTAGAGAAATGGCTCCAAATTGAGTCTGCAGGTCCTCCTGATTCCTGAGCGTTTCCTGAATGTAGTACAAGGAGCCTGTCTATGATGCCGTCTCCATTTAGGTCCCAATCTGATAAATCCAAACCAGAAAGTAGATTTTTAGCCGCGTTCTCTACTAATTTATCAACTCCCATTCCATTATTCCCTACATCTCTGTCATCTTGTGAGTCTGCGCCCCAGTATGATTCGGCAAACTCGGAAACCCAGACATCATCTGTAACAGTAACTTGCAGTGTTGAGGATCCTCCTGAAAGTTGCTGGACGTATTCCTCTGCTGAACCATTACCCTGCAGTAGAGACGACGTTATCGACTCAGAATGTGGCGAGTTAGGGAATGAAACCCTAAGGACTAACCACCTCTCATCAATCTGTAAACCAACAAGATCTGAAGACTCGTCAGATTCTTCGAAATCATAATGAGAATCTACTAAATCTGGATTCATATTGACGAAGATGCCCCCCATAAGGATTAGGATAGCAAGGACAACCCTGAGGATTTTCACATGTATCGGTACTATACGTGGGCTTTCAATGCAGTGTTATTATGGATTGATTATTTACTGTTACCTCCTAAAGGAACAAACTTAGAGAGGAGATCGCAAAAAAGGATAATTGAGCCAGAGATAAGTATTCTTAAACCATCAAATGTGGAGGGCAGGGTTAGAATTAGAAGGCCGAGACAGATTATGATGAGTCTTGGTCTGGCCCAGTGATAGAGCCCAATTTCTCCGTTTGTGAATCTGATTATTGTTAATGAATTAAACAAAACTGCCCATACAATGGTCACCCATGTAATTCCTATTGCAAGTTTTGTTATTTCTGCCACATCATATCTGGGACTTACGTTATCTAAGTCGGACAGTGAAGATACAGTGTTTGCCATCTCGGGAACGAACCAGAACCATATGATAAAAATCAATAGTGGGAGCATGAATGAATTGATTAGAAGGACTGCCCTTAGCCATTTGTATTCATGAGGATAGAGTCCCGGTTTTGCGAATCTGAATAGCATGAATGATGAAATCGGAATTACAGTTGTCATGGACATTAATATTGAAAAGGACCACTTTATCTCTACCCATTCGAATGGCGAATAAATAGCCAAGCTCTTTGAGTCATCATTGAAAGTAAATGAGTGGGTCCATTCTGTCAGTAAGACTGTTGAAGCAAGGGACCAAAGTATGGAGAATATAGCTATTAGGATAACAGTTGACCTGATTATTGAGTACAAATCTTGGAGATGATATGAAAGGGGCTTAGGTAGTGAAAGGGATGCATTCTCTGTCATCTATAGACGATCCTTGACATCTGGGGAGACTCTAGCCGCTAAAATGGTTCGATACACCCCGTAGGCGAAAAGGGCGCTGGCGAGGAATGCACATCCAGTTAGGAAGGCGGTCAAATCGGTTACCTTGGTTCCCTCTTCTACCACGGCAGGAGGGGGGAAGTAAATCGGAGTCTCAGAAGAAGCCCATCTAATGGCAATCAAAAACGATACTATGCTCATGAGGGCTCTTCTAAGGGCTTGCGGGTATGCCAGTTCCGTAGCTAAGAACTCAGGACCATCATCATATTTTCTTTCTAGAATCTCCCTCTGCACTAATGCTCCTACTAGCAGAGCCGTAAGACTGGTCCAGAAGAATAGATTTCCCTGTGTGAAAACTCTGTGTGACAAAGCCTCTTGTCTTTCTGCTTCCCTTTGGGCTTCTGATTCTTCTAACAGGAACAGCGTATCATAGTCACCCACAGAGACCGTCCTGGTCTCCAAAGTGGCACCCGAATCACCAGATTCAATTGTGTCTGGTGAGTTTATTGTAAAGGAGAGGATATTCCACCAATCTTCATCACCTGGAGCTCCGTCTCCATTCACAGAATTTCCCGCCAACCAGAAATGAACATGTCCTGTATCATTTGAGGGAGCGGTCCATGTGATTTGCCATATGCCATCAGAGTCAGTTTCTGAATGAGATATATCTGATGGGGCTCCTTCTGCTTCTCTAATATCCTCATCTTCTGGCCACGAGAACTCACCAATGCCATCCGATGTCATCAGGAATCCTCCCTCGGTGTTACCATCGCCGCCAGAAAGTGTGAGGGAGTCTGCTACCTTGATTGTCATGTCATAGGACTGATCTAACTCATACATGACCGGGACTCCGGTAACCATCACTACGGCCCTGGTAGATGCTGCTCCGTTGTTGTGGCAAGAGCACCCATACTTCACTGTAGGATCTCCATCGGAGTTTTCGTAGCCCGGACCCGAACTCATTCCCATGGCAGGAATTGACATAATGGAAATCACCAGAAGTATGGCAAAGGCCCTCTTGACACCACCTACCATGCGCACACCCATGCGACTATCCGGAGCATGCGACAAATAACCGTTGCTCGGAGTCATGTACGTGTCCACCAATTATAATTCTTTAACAGCAGTATTCAGTTGGTTCATCATTTTCTTCCCGTCACCGAACAGCATCATGGTTTTATCCATGTAAAACAAATCATTGTCCACGCCTGCGTACCCTACTGAGAGGCTTCTCTTGATGATGACAACAACTGATGATTTATCGACATCTAATATTGGCATTCCCGCTAATGGACCCTCTCCGGATCTAGAAGCAGGATTGGTAGTATCATTAGCACCTATCACAATGGCTACATCGCAGTCAGGAAACTCAGAATTTATTTCATCCATCTCAATTAATTTCTCATAAGGAACGTTTGCCTCTGCTAAAAGGACATTCATATGTCCCGGCATCCTTCCTGCTACTGGATGGATAGCGTAGAGTACCTCACAGTCCATTGATTCCATTAAATCTGCAAATTCCTTTACTGCGTGCTGACTCTGACTGACTGCCATTCCGTATCCTGGTACAACAATGACTTTCTGAGCTCCGTCAAGAACCATTGCTACTTCTTCTGGATCGCTTCCAACCTTTGTCCTTGTCAACTGATCTTTTTCTCCAGAACCACCAAATGCTTTGAAAAGAACGTCATAAAGCTCTCTGTTCATGGCCTTGCACATTATGAAGGTCAGAATAAGTCCGGCTGCTCCTACCATAGAACCTGCTATGATTAGTACGTTGTTACCGATTACAAAACCAGTAAATGCAGCCGCTATGCCTGATAGTGAGTTTAGTAGGCTTACAACCACTGGCATATCAGCACCACCTATAGGCAATACGAACAGAATTCCTAGTAAGGTAGAAGTCCCCACCAAAGAATAGATCCACGTCTTATCTTCTGGCTCCTGTATGGTCATAGCAATTAGCGCTATGGATGATAGCAGTAAGAGTACTTTGACATAATTTAGCCATGGAGGGCCCCAGGTTGGAAACGAGACCCATTTACTTCTTCCTCTGTCATCCTTCTTACTGAAAGGAATATAGAATCCACCCTTCAGCTTCATCATAGCAACTAGGCTACCAGAGAGTGTGATCCACCCAACTAGGGCTGAAAGCCCAATAGCTATCCATATTGCATATAGCTCAACGCCTGGTTCTGGGACTCCATCAGATATCCTCTTCAACACCTCAGACAATCCAACGAGAGCTGAGGCCGCTCCCCCGAACCCATTGAACAGGGCAACTAGTTCGGGCATCCCGGTCATCTCGACGCGGGTTGCCATTAGATAGCCTATCAGAGAGCCAATAGCGAGACCCCCAACAATGAGTTCCCAACCGATTATTCCCTCGGATTGAAGTTTCATAAGTGTAACAAGTACTGCAAGTAGCATCCCTTGGGCACCAAGTCTATTACCGGAAGGAGCGGTTCTAGGACTAGATAGCCTCTTTATCCCTACAATGAACATGGATGCTGACAATAGGTATCCAATATCCCAGATTACAGGATCGACCACTAGTTACCACCTCTTCTCTTCTTACCGGCAATCATCTCCAGCATCCTATTTGTGACCATGAATCCGCCGACAACATTTATTGTTGCCATTACTAAAGCTAGGAAAGCCAGAATCGCGGCCAGAGAGGTATCCATTCCACTAAAACTCTCATTGGAGAGTATTAGCGCACCTACAATAGTAATTCCGGAGATTGCATTAGCACCAGACATTAGAGGAGTATGCAACGTAGGGGGGACCTTACTAATTAGCTCAAAACCTAGAAAAATAGCAAGTACGAATACGGTTATACTTCCAATCAGTGCGGTTAATGTTAGAGACACTACAAAATTCCCCCTAGTCTAGTTTGATTTCTATGCAACTCTCCTGAACTGCATATCAGGACGCCCCCCATGCCATCTACGAAGAAGTCAGAATCTTCTGAAGGACCAACTAAAATATCATCCTCAGAGTCCAAAATTAGTCCATCATCCCCAGATATTGAGATAACGAAATTAGTGATATTGTTAGAGTAGAGCATGCTAGCTGATGAGGGGATTGTCCCTGCAAGATTCTTAATTCCAATAATTTTCACTCCGTATTTGACAACAGTCTCACCCGGTGTAGTCAGCTCACAATTTCCGCCGACGTCAGCATTCATATCTACAATTACTGATCCTTTCTTGAAAGAACGCACGGCAGATTCGGGAATGGTAATGGGTGCAGGTCTGCCGAAAATTCTAGCTGTAGTAACTATGACATCAGCATCACTAGCTACTTCACATACAGTATCATTTACCTTCTGGATAAATTCTGGCGTAAGAGGCTTGGCGTATCCGGACTCGTCTTCGAAATCATCCATGCCCTCAACCTCGATGAATCTTCCACCTACGGATTCAATCTGTTCTGCCGCAGATTTTCTGACATCAGATGCATACACTATCGCTCCAATTCGCTTGGCGGTTGCTATGGCCTGAAGTCCTGCAACTCCACTACCCATGATTACAAATTTTGCTGGCTTTACAGTACCCGCGCTAGTAGTCATCATGGGTATTGCCTTAGGGACCTCCGATGCACCCATCAGTACTGCTTTGTATCCAGAAAGATTGTCTTGGCTAGAGTTTACATCCATGGATTGAGCTCTAGAAAGTCTTCTTGGGATCATATCCATACTGATTAGTGTAATGCCAGAAGAAATAGCTTGTCTAACAGTATCTGGATTCCTGAAGGGATCGGCCACGCAGATAAGTACAGTGCCCTCGGAGATTCCCGACAAATCAGGAGTCCTGATGGACACTATTGTTTCACAGGATAATACGTCTTCCCTTGAGCATATTTGGCCACCTCTTCCCTCATACTCTTCATTAGAGTGGTTTGCATTGACTCCAGCATCTTTCTCTATGAATACTTCAAATCCAGACTTAGATAATTTGAGTATAGAGTTGGGTACTAAAGCAACTCTCATCTCCCCTTCTGGCTCTCTGAGAACTCCTAGTCGCATAATATCACTCGTAGTCTAAGACCAAGATTAAACCTCCGAGATGTTGGCGCTTATTGAAACCGTCGGCTGACTATTCTCGTTGTCCATGAACCATATTCCGAAGAGCCGTGCAGAATGTTCTGTCGCAAAGTGCTAATACTCTAATCACTACCGCCAGCACGAGGAGAGATAGTGCCCCCAGACTCTACTAAATATAACGACGTTGATGTTACGAAAAAGAGTATGAATAAATCAATTCGTGTTGCTGTTACAGGAGCGGCGGGAAACATTGGTTATGCTCTGTTATGGCGGATAGCAAGTGGGGATTGTTTTGGGGCGGCCCAACCAGTTAATCTGCAGCTTCTGGAGATACCACCTGGAATGCAACGTCTGGAAGGAGTAATGATGGAGCTGAATGACTCTGCATTCCCTCTTGTCCACGGCATAATAGGTACAGATGATCCCAATATCGCATTTCAAGATGCAGATGTAATTTTTCTAGTTGGTTCACGACCCAGGACTAAAGATATGGACAGATCCGACCTAGTAGCAGCGAATGGCCCTATTTTTGTCGGGCAGGGCAAGGCAATAGAATCGGTAGCCTCCCGAAGTGTAAAGGTAATCACAGTGGGTAACCCCTGTAATACTAATGCACTGATAGCCTGTGCTAATGCACCGAGTATACCCTCTAGGCAGTTTACTGCAATGACTCGCCTAGATCAGAATAGAGCTGTGGGGCAGATAGCAGAACACGCCGGAGTTCCTGCATCAGACATTAGGGATGTATTCATCTGGGGCAATCACGCTAACACGATGTATCCCGACCCACGTTTCGCTACCATTGAGGATGTACCAGTAACCGATCTGTTTGACATAGAATGGTTGCAAGGACAATTCATTGAAACTGTTTCAGCACGCGGAAAGGCTATCATTGTAGCCAGGGGGGCTTCTTCCGCGGCCTCCGCAGCGTCTGCTGCAATAGACCATATGAGGGACTGGTGGCAAGGAACTAACGGCCGGATAGTATCTATGGCTATTCCATCAGAGGGATGGTATGGTGTTCCCAAAGGATTAGTTTTTAGCTTCCCATGTAGATGTGAAAATGGCGATATAGTAGTAGTCGAAGACCTACCTATAGACGCATTTGCACAGTCGAAAATAGATGAGAATATTGCGGTCCTTTTGGAAGAAAGGGACGCGGTCAGCGAACTATTAGGAAGTTAGATGGGTGTATCAATGGGCAAGCATGTTTACCTAGAGTCAGATGGTAAATTACTGTTAGTGTACAATGATGGCAGTGGTCCAGCAATCCCCAAGATGGGAAGAGTTGATCATGATTCGGACACAGAGCTGATACGCTTACCAACTGAAGAAGAGTTAGAGAATTTTGGAATCCCCTGGGAAGAAATTCGTACCAACCGATTTAGACTAGCTCAGGAGGATCATGTTGTAACTCACGGCAAGCCGTTAGTTGACTGGCCTGGGGAATGGGCATGGAAGGATTCTGTAATTAGCGATAATTCAGTTGACCCGGTTGCTAGAGAATCCGTATACAGAACCATACACAGAGTAGTGAGTAAGGTACTAATTTTGAATTCGAAAAGAGAGGTTTTAATGGCGAAGGTTTCAAGAGGATTTTTTACCGGTTGCTGGACACTTCCAGGGGGTTTCGTAGATTATGGTGAGCACCCTCGAGAAGCAGCAATTAGGGAAGCCAAAGAGGAGCTTGGTATTGATATCGTTATTGAAGATCCCAAGGGTGAAACCGGCGAATCTTTTGGTGATGATGATGGCGCATATATCCGTGAAGAAATTTTTACTGATGATGGGATAAATTGGATTTCATTTACTTACAAATGTCATGCAGATTTCGAGTATGAAGAAATTACTCCTAAGCAAGATGAGATTGAGGAAGCTATGTGGTTCAGTATCTCGGAGGCAATAGATAATGCAGTATCAATATTTGATATTGAGGCACTTAACAGACTGAAATGATGGTGGGCCCGCCTGGATTCGAACCAGGGTCAAATGCTCCCAAAGCATCTAGCATAGACCAGACTAACCCACGGGCCCCTATGGGTTCCCAAGGCATCTCTTGAATGAACGTTACTGGAGAACTGACCAAGAGGTATTTGAATTTCTAAGAACCATAGAAGATGTTTCTAGAATCTCTATCAACCTCTCTGCACTCATTTTTTTTATGTTTAATTTAATCATTGACTCATTTAACGAGCTAAGAGTGATTGAGTCATCTGGAAGTTTGGCAAGAGATAAAATTTTATTGATGTCATCACTAGTAAATCCCTCATTGGAACGTTCAGATTTTTCATATGATGCTAATCTGGAAGATAGCTCATTGATAATCTCATCAGGAACATTTGCTTTGGATACTGCATCTCTCAATTCTGAAGAAGAAGAGAAGGATTTGATAGTGGTCAAGGATGTTTTTTTATTGCATCTTGGGCAATTAGCATTTGAGTTGGCCCTGGATCCAAAATTCCTTCCACATTGGCATCTCAGCATTACCCAACTACCTCCCATGAAATTGGATAAAATCCGAGGTACAAGAGGTTGACTGATTAATCCCAACCCGGACAGAGTAATGTGACTGGTGTTATTCGGGCGATTGGTTGGATAGTTTCTCTGGCCTTAATCATACTATCTTTGTACTCCCTAATCTCATCTGGCGAAGTAGGCAATCAATCTTGGGTTTTCCTCCTACTGATACCATTTTCAGTAGCTTTAGCACTATCATCTAAGGAAGGAGAAAATGACTCGAACAATATCTCTGAAGAATGGGATGAGGATGAAAAACCCGAAGTTGAGAAGAATCTTCAAGCGGGCGATTTTGGCTTCGATACACCTGTTCTTTAATCATACTAGGCGAAGTGTTTCTAGATTGTCGGGCGCGTATGTCTGTACTTTGAATCTCTCTCTAAGACCCTTTCTGAAGGCATTGCAGGTTTGTGGGTCGCCATGGTGACAAATTATCTTCCTAGGAGTGGGGTTTAGCGCTTTGACATAGTCCATTAGCTGATTTCTATCTGAGTGTCCACTGAACCCATCAATAATGACCATATTGCAACGAACATCGATCATTAGGGTCTGGCCTTTGTCAACCAAAGGAACTTGCGAGTGTCCATCTTGGAGCCTCCTCCCCAGAGTTCCTGATGCCTGGTATCCTACGAAGCAAAGTGTATTTCCGGGTTCGGGGGCCCAGTACTTGAAATATTCTACAATTGGGCCACCTGTCATCATTCCACTTGTTGCCAATACAATACAAGGTGTTGGATCTAGAAGTATTGATTCTCTTTGTTCCCTAGACTCGACTTGCTTAAACCACTTAGAATTAAATGGATTCTCAGAACCTCCTCTCAGCATCTTTCCTCTGAGATCCTTATTCAGATAATTGGGATGGCTAGTGTGAATGGCGGTCGCCTCTGAAATCATTCCATCTAGCCAGACAGTAACTGGTGTGACCTTCTCAGATTTGAATAGTTCATCAATGGCCATCATAACCTCTTGAGACCTCCCAACTGCAAATACAGGGCAGAAAATTTTACCCTTTCTTGATAGGGTATCTATGATCAAATCTTGTAAATCTTGAGTAGCTTGTTGTCTGGTGGGTTGGATACTTTGTGGACCTCCATACGTAGATTCAATTACCAGTGTGTCGACCTTGTTGAATCTGACAGTAGCCGCATCGAATAACCAAGATTTCTCATATTTTATATCTCCAGAGAATAGTAGTTTGTGCTCTGATCTACCCTCTCCAATTTGCATGTAGACACTAGACGAGCCGAGAATATGTCCAGCGTTTTCCATGGTCATTTTAATGTCGGGAGCTATATCGGTTTTCTCCCCCCAATTTACATCTACTACATGTTTGATACATTCCTGAATATCAGATTTTGAGTATGGGGCCTCATTTCCTTCTGCTTGTGCCACCTTGATATAATCCATCTGTAATAGGGTCATTAAGTCCCTAGTTGGTTGAGTACAGTAAACAGGGCCTTTGTAGCCATATCTGAATAGAACCGGGAGCATCCCAATATGATCGACGTGAGCGTGAGTGATTACGACAGCATCGATATTATCCAGAGGAAGCATCTCAGGAGCAGCAAAGAAAGGTTGGACCTCACTCCTATTATTAGTTGGTTTTGCTCCACAATCTACGAGAACCTTGGACTCATTGGTAGTAACCAGATGCATAGCTCTTCCAACCTCTCTGTATGAGCCGAGAGCGGTGACCCTGACCCAAGATGGGCCTGGCCTCTGAGGCCTGTATATCCTAGTGCCGAATTTTCTGAGTAGTGTTTTCCTTTCGTCGGCTAGCTCCTTTCTGAATCTTCTAATATCCGTCTGAGTTCTACTTTCTCTCGCGGGTGCCCTAACAACGTTTACCAGCCATCCGATCTCGTTTCTAAGCTGTTGGATGTTAGTTCCCTTCTGACCCACTGCTGACTTAGGATCATCAGCTTCAATTGTGACTTCAGATAAAGCCGGATCTAGCCAGATTCGTCTAATTAGAGCTTCTTCTGGCATTATTCTTGATACCGCATCATTCACCTCACTCTCACTTGAAAGTAGATCTGGATGTGGCCTGATCACGACTCTTCTTCTAATCGCCTTAGCGATCTTAACCGTAAGACTCTGTCCTCCTGCTCCTCCGAATGATGCGGGCTCCTTAGTAATAACAGAAATAGATCCGGCTTCTAGATCAACGTCATAGTCTATTCCTTCGGGAACAATTTTTCTAATTTTATTCTTAATTTCTGAGAAAGTAAGCCTCATTATTTCACTTCCTGCTCACGCTAGATTTCCTGTTAAAAACAGGTAGTGCACTAAGCGTGAATTTCAAAGAGCTTTGATGAGATCGGAAACCTCATCTTCTGACAATTGTCTATAGCCAGATTCTGGAGTAATTACAGCGAGATCCATACCATTACCACTAGCGGCATCTCTCTGTGCAGATGCTAACAGTGCCTTGGCAGCGACCCTAAGAGCTTCCTTCTCAGACATATTAAGTTTGAATTGATCTTCCAGAACTCCATACATGTAAGGACTTCCTGATCCGGTAGCACAGTAAACATCTGGTATGGATCCGCCTGCAGAGTCTATACTGTAAACACTAGAACCTGAGCTGTCGACCCCTACGATAAGAAGTTGGACATAGTGTGGCCTACCGACTAGAATATTGGCAGTTAGTGTTGCAGCACCTTTTACTGTCATCGGTTTGCCCTGCTTTAACTCATACAGTTTCAATTCGGCAGATAGAGTTCTAGAGAGGGATTGCGCGTGACCCACAAGGCCAGCGGTAGTTAGAGCAACATAGTCTGAAATATCAAACAATTTCTTGACACTCTTATTTGCAATAAAATGACCCATGGTGGCTCTATGATCTGCACCGACTACTACGCCACCATCAAAAGTAATTCCAATGGTACTAGTACCTGTCTTAACTGCATCAAGTGTTGGATCCATAGTGTCACCGCCGGTGAGTGCCGACAACCTCTTCTCAGGACAGCCCCTTATGAATCCGACGGGGCCAAGGTTTGAGAAAACCCCTAACATATGGTTCTAATCTAGTTTAGGGACCGGATAAATCAAGGAGCATCTGTATTTTGCAGAGTCGTGGCAAGGGGGGGGCGTAAAGAGCCGAAGTGGATTGAGGTGAGAGAATCTGAGCCAAATATGGACAGTATGGCACCCGGGCAAGATTATCATGATCTGGGGACTTCTTACCCTGACGCACCAGTTCCAAGAGTCGTTGGCGATGTTGTTATCAGGAGGTGCGAACTTGATGACCTAACTGGAATCTCTGAGTTGATGAATTGGATTTCTGATGGGGATATGGTGATAGTTAAGATGGGCGAGATAATAAAAAATGACCTAGAGCTTAATGTAGCCGTAAATAAAATTCAAAGATTTGTTGAAGACGATATAGCTGGCGAGGTTGTCAGGCTGGGGGATAAACGTCTGCTACTTCTGCCTTCCAACTTCACAAGCGGAATTAGTAATTGAGGGTCATTATGGAGAGTCAGATAGAGCAATCATGCCCGATTTGTGGTGTGGAGAATAGTCTTAAGATGTTGGCACATACCTCTGAAATACCCTATTTTGGAGAGCACACACAAATCACAATGTCGTGTCATAGTTGTGGTTGGAGAGTTACGGATTTTATCCCGGCTGAGGGAAAGAAGGCCGGTTCATGGAAATTAGTTGTAAGTTCTGCAGAGCACATTAGTTCCAGGGTAGTAAGATCGTCCTCGTGTACTGTTAGGATAGTTGAGCTTGGCCTAGAGGTGACTCCGGGTTCGAGTTCTACTGGGTATATATCCAATGTAGAGGGAGTTTTAGATAGATTCTCGAGTGCAATAGGTACGATTAGGAGACAGGCTGATGCTGAAGGCGACGGGGATATATTGAAAAAATGCGATGAGCTTCTTTCTAGGATTGATTTGGTAAAAAATGGTAATCTCACTGTAACTTTGGAACTCCTTGACCCTGTCGGTCATAGTCAAATTCTTCACGATGAGGCTGAATCTTCAGAAATTTCAGATGAGGATGCAAGGGAATTAGATCCAGGGCCGGTATATCCGGTTTTTGATGTCTCAAATGAATAATTAGGACGAATCATGAGATATGAACTCATGAGTTCTATCTCTCCAGTACTCTCTTTTTTCAGAGATTTCTTCTAACCACGCAGAGGCTTTGTCAATACATAATTTCTTGATCTCACCAGCTAACATTCTGCCACTTTCGTAATCTCTTCTAATCTCGGCTATTGCAGAGTCTTCCTGCTCGAAGAAGAACTTCAGGTATTGGAAAGAGATATCTTTGGAACAGTCACCGCCGAGTCTTCTGTGTTCCTCAACTGTAGACTTCCCCCCGCTAATAGCCCTGTTGACCTTCTTAGACATCGACTCGATAGAGTCTGTCATGAAGATCGTAGTTTCAGGCTTTGAAGAGGACATTTTACCACCGGTCATTCCTGGGGCGAATCTGTGATAGGTTGAGCAGGGGGGTATTAGCCCTAGGCCACCTAGGTTTCTTTCAAGTCGCAATAACTCCATTTTTATCAGATTCTTATCTGACCTAGTTGCCCCTGGAATATCGATTGTTCCATGCTTTGGATTGGAGGAAAAGTCAGCGAAACCTAGTGCAGAGATTAGGTCAATTATTTTACTGAAAATCGCCTCCCTTGAAGATCGGTCTAACCTGCCGTTACTATCAATACCGAATATTTCAGAATTGTCAGGTTGTATAGACAGTGAGACAGTTAGGCCACCTGATTTTTTCTCCTTAATGTTAAACCAATTAGTCTTACCAACAATATCTCTAGTAAGTCTGAGATGTGGATCCTGATCAATTCCAACTGGGACTACAATAGGCCTGAGGCCGCCAAAATCCTCAAGCTGTGGATGGACGATGTCCCCAACTTGTACTAGAGGTGCCTGAACATGTGCTAAATTAGTCTCACCTGTAAAGCCATAAATAGACTCAAATTCAGATAGATTGGTCCTCCTACCTAGCGTGAAACCGAGTCTTTGAACCTCTGGCCTAGAGCTCTGGAAATATACTTCAGTCTCCGATGGATCTAAGCCTAAAGCAGCATAGTTCAGTACATATTCTTCTAATGCGGTCTTACGCCCTTGAGCTATCGAGGTCCCTCGGGTTGCTAATGCTTCGAGATCAGCTACTGCAACGGTGACATCGGCTCCGTGACCTTGGAACCACTTAACCTGCTCAATTACCATACTATGTCCGAGATGCATCCTTCCGCTGGGCATTAGACCAGTTAGTACGCCCAAAGGCGACTTGTCCCTTATGGAGCGAATTGCTACATCTAAGTCCCTATGAGCAAAAACAACACCTCTACGATGAAGCATGCCCGGATTGGGAATGGTGCTCTGATCAACCATTTCAAGACCAAATTGATTGACAATCCTAGAGTAGTCGGTTTCTCCGTCGGAAGACCATGGGTCAATACCGACGTCCTCGTTCATGAGTGTTGGAATGTATAGTCCTCAATCAAGTCATCGCTGTTAAAGGACTCAAAATAGCGAACCGAAGGTGCAATAGGTTGTTGCCGGTCCCACACGAATATGAAATTGGTACATTGCTTTGGAGCTGGCTTGGTGGGCTCATTTGTGGCTAGAAAACTAGCTGAAAGTGGATTCAATGTGTACATTTATGATATAGAGGCAAAAAATAGTATATTTCAGGGGTACGAAAATATCACTGTGCATGTGGGGGATATTTTTGATTACGACTTAGAAGCTCTTGATAATGAGGCGATATTTGTGAATATGTTACCCGGAGAAACAGGCCACAATCTTACAAAGAGGCTCGCTAGTGCAGAAAGTCGGCAGATTGTAGATCTTAGTTTTAGCGAGAAGACTCCTGACACGATATTAGAAGATTCGATTGGTATTGGCACTAAAGTCCTCTGGGACGTTGGAATAGCTCCGGGACTGTCAAACATGCTCCTTTCTGAGGCATACGGAAAAATGGGAAGATTGAGAACAGCTGAAATAAGAGTAGGTGGAAATCCTACTGAAAAAAATGGCGGATGGAACTACATGGCTCCGTTTTCTCCTAGGGATGTGATAGCAGAGTATACCAGGCCTGCTAGAGTGGTTAGGAAAGGAGTGACGGTTACTCTCCCTGCACTTACTGAGAGGCATTCGATAGAGGTTGAAGGAAGAGGTACCATGGAGGCATTTCTTACAGATGGGCTTCGTTCAGTGATGAGCTCCATACCTGCGGAAGAGATGTCAGAATATACTGTCAGATGGCCCGGACACATTGAGAGGTTCGTCAGGGAAAGAGAATCTAACTCGCTAGATTTAG
Source organism: Euryarchaeota archaeon UBA62 (assembly GCA_002502095.1). Classification (GTDB taxonomy): domain Archaea; phylum Thermoplasmatota; class Poseidoniia; order Poseidoniales; family Thalassarchaeaceae; genus MGIIb-O5. The sequence goes on along the minus strand of DAPJ01000005.1, from coordinate 107,390 downwards.
AGAGATTGATTGGCGAGTGGAGTTTTGATTCAGACACCCCTGAATTCACTTGGATGGAAGTTTCTGCAATTGATCATTTAGGAAATAGTATGAACTGGATAGTGAATGATTCTGGAGGAGAAGACGGATCTTCCATGGCTCGAACTACGGGGCTCGTAACAGTAGGATGTATTCGGGCATGGGTTGAGGACCCGGGTATGCTTGAGCCCGGAATACATGCTCCAGAGAGCCTTCCAAGAAACGTTGTTGATTCAATTATTGAGATGATGAGAGAGAACGGAGTAGAGATTATTGGCCCTATTGTCAATTAATATTTGATAGTTAAGATTAGGGTAAAAATGTATTATTCTAAATCATCCATTTCCACTATTCTCTTAACGATAACTGGAACCGCTATTAGTACAGATAATGCAATGAAAGGGAGGCTCCAATTAATCTCCTCTACGGAGGGTCTTTCGACTAGCCAAGTAAATGTCAATATCGATTCTTGATAGTCCGATGACCATTGGAAGAGATTTGTTGTGTGGTGCCCAACTACAGTAATTGCATGGTGTAGGTCATTAAAAGTTGGCAACGGGGAATATGAGAATTCATCGGGCATTTCATCCATTGTAACCTCTACAGATGACCCGGGCATTATAGTGAATAAGGCTCCATTATCATGTGTCCTCCAACCATGTTTCAATTTCCTTTCAGTGATACTAAAATCTGGAAATTGTACGCCTTCCTCATCATAAACTTCGATGATGTTTCCATCGATTTCCAAAGTAACTGTGCCCGGAACATCCCAAGCATTTGACGATTTAGGATTAGAAATAATTATCTTATTTTCTTGAGTATTAACTTCAATGTTACCACTTGAAATTTCATGGAAATACCATTCTCCCCAAGTAGTGAACCAAACATTCTGTTCTTCGAGCCAAGTCATCAAATTTTTATCTTCCCTGACCTTGATATCATCAACTCTAGCCCTCCACCAAATACTAACTAAGGAGTCTTCTTCAGCAGACTCCAGTAGTTCCATATTAGCAGAATTCTTCTCCAAACTACCTCCGTTTCTCGAGAATACCACTAATCCTTCTGGTGCGTTTTGAATCATATCTCCTGTAATTAAAAAGCCTGAATTCACCAGAGAAAGTGCTGTTTGATTGTCTACATAATCGCCAGTAATTCCGAAAGATATTGGATCCCTTCCCCACCTAGAAGAGTCGGTGTGAGAGACCAAGTATTCCTTACATGCTTCAATGACCCAGTTTTCTTCCAAAGTATCTATGTCTTCGAATCCATGGCATCCGAATTCATCACCATTTTCCATCCTCTCGGGCCCAATCAGATTGGTCAGCCATCCATCATCGGACCATTCTCCTGCAACACTAGGCGATAGGATGGGTATTAGAAACACCGATACCAGCATCAGAGAGAGCACTTTGCGCGATGGCATGCACTTGGCAGGGGGTAAATGTCTAGAATACTTGTCATTGTACCACAAAGAGTGAAATGACATTCTTTGTCGGAGTAACGTGGCTAAGCTCTCTGCGGAGGAGATTCGTTCATTCTCTTATCTATCGGATATTGGAGGCACGGAAGAGTCGTTTTCAGTACCTTTGATTTATCGGTTTCTAATCAGGTTCCTCTCCCCACTAGTTAGGTTCTTCTTCAATATTAACTATTCAGGCCTGGAAAGAATACCAAGAAAGGGAGCTATGATTATTACTTCCAATCATGTATCCAATCTAGATCCCATCTTCAAGATTCTTGCCGCTCGTAGACATGTGTTTTACCTTGCTAAAGAGGGTCACTTCCAGAAGCAGCCTAACAAATTTATCATGAGGAGTAATGGGATGATTGAGACTATCAGATCAGAAGGTGGAAAAGATGCACTCTCTAGAGCTCATGATGTGTTAACGTCTGGGCTCGCATTAGGAATATTCCCAGAGGGCACCAGATCTAGAAATGAGAAGCCTCCATTCCTACAGGATGGAAAGACTGGCGTAGCTAGGCTTGCAGCTAGTTTCCCAGAAATTCCCGTGATTCCAATCTGTATTATTGGCTCAAGAGAGGTAATGCCCCCGGGTGCGAATTTTATTCGGTTCTGGAAAGCGATAGAAATCCATATTGGAGAGCCAGTAACATTCGGAGAATGGCTCATCTCGGACGATGGCGGTGACTTTAACAAGAGTCAATTAGAGATGTTGAGTTCGGTTGATGAACATGGAAGAAGCTCGATAATGAAGTCCCTTTACCGCAAGTTCACAGATCAATTGATGGGGACGATAGAAGAAATGGGAGCACCCTGAACAGCCGCATCCTTGAAGGACTGCCGACATGACGTAGGGATGATGCAACAATACCTGGACTTCCTTCGAAGGATTCTAGATGAGGGGTCTGTGAAGGAAGACAGGACTGGTACTGGAACTGTTTCTTTATTTGGGCACCAGATGAGATTCGATCTCTCCGATGGATTTCCGGCAGTAACCACAAAAAAAGTCCATTGGCCCAGTGTTATTCATGAGCTCCTTTGGTTCCTTTCAGGCGAAACTAACGTGGGCTATCTGAGAGACAACGGTGTCAGAATTTGGAATGAATGGGCTGATGATAATGGAGATCTAGGTCCTGTTTATGGAAAGCAATGGAGGCGATGGGAAACTCCTGACGGAAAGGTTGTCGATCAAATCAGTAATGCTGTGGAGATGATAAAGGAGAATCCAGAAAGTAGAAGGATAATAGTTTCTGCTTGGAATGTTGGGGAGTTAGATCAGATGGCACTCATGCCTTGTCATGCTTTCTTCCAGTTCTACGTCAGAGATGGAAAGCTATCTTGTCAACTGTACCAAAGAAGTGCTGATGCATTTCTTGGAGTACCGTTCAATATCTCTTCATACAGTCTATTGACATGTATGGTTGCACAAGTTTGTAACCTTGAGCCAGGGGAGTTTATCTGGACTGGAGGGGACTGTCACCTTTACAGCAATCATATAGAACAAGCCAGAAAGCAAATAGAGAGAGATCCTCTCACACTGCCTAAGCTAGAGTTAGACCGTAGTGTTTTGTCGATTGATGATTTTAACTACTCTAGCATTAAGATTCTGGACTACGAACATCATCCTCATATTCCTGCTCCGATTTCGGTTTGAGGTGTTAAGATGAATATTTCAATAATCGTAGCAATGGATGAAGATGGATATATTGGACTGGGGAATAGTTTACCTTGGAAGCTCTCCAATGACTTATCCAGATTCAAAAGGCTCACAGAAGGTGATGGATTCAATGCGGTTATTATGGGTAGGAAAACCTGGGATTCTCTTCCGCGGAGCTTTCAGCCATTGCCAGAAAGACTCAATATCGTAATGTCCAGAGATACTGGATGGCACCACGATGAAGCTGAAAATGCCCTATACCCAGGCAGAGCAATTGAAATTGCTTATGCAGATGGCTGTGAAGAATGTTGGATAATTGGCGGGTCACAAATTTATGAAATGTTTCTAGAACAAGTCAGTGAGATACATTTGACTACAGTGCATACATCCGGGAGTGGAGATACTAGGTTTCCAGAATGGAGTAGAGAAAATTGGGTAGAAGAGGTAGTCGAATATACCGAGATTGATGAAAATAATGAGTTCCGAACTACCTATTCAATATGGAAGCGACAGTGAATGATTTTCCTCGATAGTATTCTAAAAATTGTGAAGGGTTTTTCTGCTCTCTCTGGTGGCTCGTTCTTTTTCTATGTCGGAGTTCTTCATTTTACAGACACCAGTTGGTTTGAGCCCATAGTTCCACCAATATTTGGATCTGCAAGATTCTGGGTTTTACTCAGTGGAGTCGCTGAAATACTCGTTGGCTTGGGATTAATAATCTCTGGCTTTGAGATATTCTTTAGCTCGGGAAATTATTTCAGCAGAAAGGCTGGTTTAGCTAGTGCCCTTCTTCTCGTTATGCTATATCCTGCTAATCTTTACATGTGGATTTATGATATCGAATTGGGAGATGGAGCTTCATTATCTCCCACTGGGCATATTGTAAGACTTCTATTGCAAATTGGCGGAATTATAATCAGTATTTGGATAGCTGGTTTTGGACATAGTTTTACAGAATCCAGTGAGTAGGTTGTGGGCGGGAATATGTTAATGTTTGAAAACGGATTGGAATATACATGCTAGATATATTGACAGATAGGGTTTTGGAACTTTCTAATATTGAGTACTTTACCTTCGGGTTCAATATTTTTGTTTATATTTTCTCGAGTAGCATAGTCTCCCATCACAGGGACATCGATGAGGATACTATCAGATCAAGAACAAGATTGATACATGGATTAAACATTCTAGTATTCATCTCTTTTATTGCATCAATTATTTTTCAACGAGAAGAATTCCCAGCAGATGAAATAAGTAGAACATCCCTTACATTACTAGCTTCATACCTGATATTTAATGGGATTGAGGCCTTTCTACTATCCAAATATGGAGAGGAAATTGAGGTAATGGGAGTCTCGAGAAAAGTTGAGACCCCCACCTCCAGGACATTGGAATTGGTCGCCTTCTCACTAATTGTTATGACTGCCACAATAGGATTAATCAATGTCTGGGGGATTACTGGCCTTCTAGAGACTACGGGCGTAATTGGATTCCTTGCACTTATCGTTTTCACTACCAAAGACTATTGGCTGAGAGACTTCCTAAGTGGCATACTAGTTATTGGTGGAAACAGTGCAAAGAGAGGGGATGTGATCTCTATTCCCGAAGCTGGGATACTAGGGATTATACTCGAAATTAGAGGATTACAAACCAGAATTAGAGATTTGGCACAGGGACATGACATAGAGATTCCAAATTACAGCCTATTGCAGTATAGGACCGATTACCTGAGGAAATCCAAGGGAGGACCTTTCAAGGATTTCGTGGAGTTTAACATAGGATATGGGATGCCTAGTGAGACTGTGAAAGCTTACCTCAGTGCTGTTTATAATTCGGTATCAGAATCTAGCTCTTCACTTGATTCCTTGAGAGAGCCCAAGATAACAATCATAGAAAACAGTAATAATGCTGTAATTTGGAGGCTTACCTATGTTCTAGAAAGACCATATCAGCTACTTATGGTCAGAAATGCAGTCAATCTGGCGGCTTATGATTTACAGGATGATTTTGGCATTCAGCTCAGTACCCCTCAATTGGAGAAGCTGGTTGAGTCTTGACCTTCACGATATTCTGTAACCCTGATTCCCAAACCTCCCTTTTTTGAGTCTCTTTTCATTATCTTATCCATCTTCATATGAAATTCTGACTCCAGATCGACCTTCATAGCCAGAGAATGTCCTAGAATGAGTATAAGGAGATCTGCAAGCTCTTCAGATGCCTCAGATTGTGGTTTTCCCTTGGTTATAGCCGCGGATAGCTCACCCAGCTCCTCCACAGTTAGAGCTAATCTGTAGCCCATATCATGGCCATTATTCTCTGGAGACTGGAAAGAGTGCTTGTGGTGGAATTGTGCTACTCTCTCCATCATAGTATGCCAAGATCCGTCGGGATTCACTGACACGTCACTCGATATCCAGTCATCTACACTGACTTTCCTGTTCATAGCAGTCGGAGAGATAAGTTAGAAATCAACTTTGAGTTTTATTTTTTATATTCGATTAGAAGAGATTTGATACAATTAGTGACTAGATCCCTCATAGTAGAGGCGAGTCTGTCGACTGCGTGATGATCGATGTTGGCCCTTGGATCGTTAGGATCTCTTCCAGCCGCCCAGTTCGAGGAACACGCGAGAGCTACATGAGGAATCCCTGTTTCAGATATGAGTCTACTTTCAGGACCTAGTGTCATGCCCACAGTATCAGCACCGAGTCTTTCTAGTGCAGAAATTTCAGCAGGAGATTCGAATTGAGGGCCTATGCATTGAGCAACGATGATTCCCTGTGGTACTGCTCCTTGATTTTTAGAAAGCGATTTTGAACAAATAGACATAGCATCCGAATCGAAAGGGGATGTCCTATCAAAATGCTGAGCGTCGTCATCATGAAATGTCCATGGTTTGATAGCCAAATCTAGTATATCTGAAGTAACACCAATTTTACCAGGTGGTAAATCACCCCTCATTGAGCCTACAGAATTGATGCTTACTACAATGTCGGGTTTCAGACTTCTAACAGCCATCACATTTGCTCTGTGTTCAATCATGTGAGGAGGGGTCCTTTTCTGTCCGACCGAGTGGTGCCTATCCACCACCGCTACCATTCCTTCGGGCAAATGGGATATTGTCACAGGGACTTCACCCCATTCTGTATCTACCCTAACTTTCGTATTTTCGCCCGGAGGAGAAATATCATCTGATAAGCTACTCATGCCGGTACCGCACAACACCGCAATGCGGGACATTGTATTACTCCATTATTCTAGAAATCAGGTCGGCTTTCTTACCGGAAACTGGCTTACCTGCTTCTTTGAGGACTGCTTTGAGCTCTGCTACAGTCATACTTTCGTAGTCTATCTCTTCGTCTGATTCTTCAGATTCCATTTCAGATTCCGATTCATTAGTTTCGTCCTCAATATGATCTTGGTGTTCAGCATTGTCTTCACCATCTTCTATCTCTGGAGTAGATTTCTTCGTTGCTTCCTCTTCTGCTATGATTTCCTCTAGTGTTGGACCGTCGTTAGTGACAACTCCTGACTGAATTAGTTGAGTTCTTCTTATCATGACCATTCTAATCGGGCTTATTTTTGATGCTTCTTCCTTAATCAAGGCCTCAAGCTCACCGTCCATAACTGATTTTTGCAATGAAACCCAGGTTGAGGAAGCGCCGGCTTTCAAAATGGTGTTCCTAGCTACAGTTCTAATCTCATTCTTCTGACTTGACTTGACTCTTTCTCTTGTCAGAATTAACGGTTTAAATCTCACATAGAACCCGTCTTCTGTGACAACATCAACCGTGTCATCGATTTTACCTCTGTCCCTTCTTACTTGCCTTCGGACATGATCTTGCATCATCTGGTGCCCGATGAATTCAGTGATTGCATCACTACCCAAAACATCAGAGACCCTGAATCTTATCTTGACATGCATCTTTGAGAAGTCGCCATCGAGTTCATTCTGCATAATCTCATAATTCCTACCGATTAGCATTTCTGGCTCTTCTGCCAAAGTCTCACCTATAACTCTGTAAGACCATGGGTTCCTTGGCGCCCTGATGGAAAACCATCTCTTGGACTTCCACTTATCTCTCTGCCTTCGTGCCGCTGCTCTCGCCTTTGCTCCCTTTGCCATTACAACGACCTCATCATCGGGGGCTTCCCCGCTTGCGCCCCTCCGACCTGCACTTAGTATTTGAAACAGGCCCCAATGATGTCTATTTGGGTAAGTGACTATGAATGGTCGATTCCCGCGTAAAGATATGGGGATACTCAGAGCTGAATGGAGAGTTCATGCCTGCGAGCTTGATGACATAGCTCTAATCCAGGAATCTCTGGAGTGGTTGTCAGGGATTCATGAATGTGTCGTTTGGGAAAGGGATAAGTCGTTTCACGGACCTCCGATAAGTACTGGTATTGTCAAAATCGGAAGAAGAAAATTAGCTAGAGAGAGCCTAGGAAGGCTTGGTAGTGAAACCCTACTAAAGTTACTCTCAGAAGGCCTTGAGAACAGGATTGACGATGACAAGAATATGCACATAAGGATCTCTCTTTCTAAACTTGTCAAGGGGGAAGTCAGACTCTGCTCAAGGGATAGAAGTGAGGCCTTCGTAAAGGGGGTATTCAAGATTGAGTCCTATCCTGGAGATAATCATCTTGAAATTATTACGGATTTAGTGAGAAGCATGACATAGTTGTTTATTCGTCATGAATAGGAGCAAGAGTTCAAATGTATTGGCTGTAGAGTAAGGGCGATAATATGACACACGTAGTAACTTCAGCATGCGTTGATCACAAGTACCAAGATTGTGTAGCTGTTTGTCCGGTTGAGGCATTCAGAGAAGCTGATAACTACCTAGTCATTGATCCCGATGAGTGTATTGATTGTGCAGCCTGTGTCGCTGAGTGCCCTGTTGAGGCCATATTTGCAGATACTGATTTGCCAGATGAGTTCGAGGAATGGCTAGACAGAAATGAGGAAGAGGCCCCAGACCTTCCAATTGCAGAAGGGGACTCTCCTGTTCTAGCCTAATTGTTAAAATTGTTATTACATAGGTTCTTGAGTGGACTGTTGTAGCGGTGTACATGAGTACTACCTTTGATCTGACAAAGATGCGTCATGGAACTGAGCTCCTGAAGAGGGGTTTTGCCAAAATGCAAGAGGGAGGGGTAATCATGGATGTTGTCACACCCGAAGAGGCACACATAGCCGAGGATGCAGGCGCAGTTTCGGTCATGGCATTGGAAAGAGTTCCTGCAGATATCCGAGCCATGGGCGGAGTTGCGAGGATGAGTCACCCACAGATGATTCAAGAAATTATAGAAACTACTAGCATCCCTGTGATGGCCAAGGCTAGAATTGGACACAGTGAAGAGGCGCGCGTATTAGAACAACTAGGGGTTGACATGATAGATGAATCTGAAGTCTTAACACCTGCAGATCCATTCTTTCACATACCCAAGAACGATTTCACAATTCCTTTTGTTTGCGGATGTACCAACCTAGGCGAGGCGGTTAGAAGGATTGCCGAAGGAGCCGCGATGATCAGAACAAAGGGAGAGGCAGGGACAGGAAACGTTGTCAGCGCAGTACAACACGCTGTTCTCGTCAAAAAAGAAATTGAGTATGCTTGTGAAATTAGTGAGAGCTCGGATAGCAAAAAGTACGAAGAGGTCATCTCATCGATAATGGACGGATATAATCGGGTAAAGAAAGCCTCGAAATTTAATCTCCCCTCTGAGACAACACCTTTTGGAAAAATCGAAGAGTTGCGATCTGAAGTAGAGTCTGTAGTTTCGGATGTAGTGCAAAATATGCGCTTACCTGTTGTCACTTTCTCTGCAGGAGGTATTGCAACTCCAGCAGATGCGGCTTTGATGATGAATCATGGGATGGATGGCGTCTTTGTAGGCTCTGGTATATTCAAGAGCTCGGATCCAGCTAATACAGCAGAAGCCATCGTCATGGCTACCCACCACTACAACGACCCATCTATCGTTTCTGAAGCTTGTTCGATGATTGGTGAAGCGATGCCCGGACTAGAGATTGAGACTCTAGAAGTGAGATTAGAAGAGAGAGGATGGTAATACTACTTTCTGGTTTTTCTAAAGGCACCAACTTTCCTGGATTTCCTTCTTTTTTGAGGAGCCGTAGCGTTTGCGTTTGGAGATGCCTCAGGGTCACCTGACATTGACCCACCTAGGGTTAGTGAACCCTCAGAAAGTAACCGATCTGTAAGTGAGTCTGCTAGTACCTCGTCATTATCAGGTGTCTTCAGGGCCTCCCTAACGGACTCATTATGATCCCTTATTACTCTGGCCCTTTCCTCTCTCCTTGACTTCATCTCATCTCTGGCCTCGTTTACCTCTTTCAAGAGAGCTTCAATTTCTGCATGTACAGAGTTAGCCAATTCTTTAGATTCTACGAATATCTCATGAAGACGGTCTCCCTCAGACCTAAGGAAGTCTCTTTCTTCGAGCATTGGCTTTACTTCTTCCCAAATATCGTCGGCTTCTTGGTGTGCACTTTTCATTGCTTCGTGTTGCGCATCGGCTTCTGCCTTGAGTGTCTGAATAGTGCCTTCTAAATCTCCGAGATCGATATTAATAGCCTCAAACTCGGCGGCCTTTGGAAGTAGTTCATCCCTCCTAGAAGCCAAATTCTTAAGCTTTCTAAGGAGCCTGTTCTCGGCCTTAAGAGTCAGCGTACCGTCCGTCATCAGCTTATTTTCTATTTGAGAAATTTCAGCAATAGCTTCTGATAGTTCAACCACATCGGACTTGGCCTTTCCTGCTTCATTTCTTCTACCCTTCTTACTCTTTATGATCTCACTAATCCTTGACTGTATGGCATCCCTCTGAGCCTGATGGGATTTAGCCCTGGCTCTGACTTCTTTCTGCTGTGATAATTTTTCCTCTATGTTAGACCTTATCTCCTTAGACTGCTCCTGAACTGAGTTTCTGGAGTTGGCCGCTCTTCTAGCGTCTTCGTTGTGAGATGCCCTTTGATCCCTCATTCTCTTGAGCCTTGCCTCCATGGCGTGGAGTCTAGTTTTTAGGTCATCATCAGGACCCTTTTCCTCATCTTTCACGACCATGCGACGAGGTAGAAGTTCTTGAATGGAACTCCTCAAAGTAGTCCAAGTACTGAGCCTGCTAAGGGTAACAGTGGTGATGTGATAGCAATAAGGGCCCCAATCATGAACATTGCACCGACTGTCCTTCTTGTTCTTGTGATTAGATCACTCCCAACTTGGACATTGAGTACCCTTCCAGAGATGAGGTTACCAGAGTCGTCTTCCAGTCTCACTGTGACAGTAGCTTCTCCTTTAATAGACGGTAACAGACTTTGCCAGACGATACTCGTACTATTTGTCATTTCTTGGATCATAGAAGATAGTGGAGAAGGGTTGAGTGGATCTGATGATGAAACTAGAGGGGAAGAATGTAATTTGTAAACGCATTCGTTCGGTTTGAAGTCAGGAGTTTGTATCTTCAAAACGAGATCTTTTGGCTCATCACTGGAATTGAGTATGAAAGCAAATAGATTTGCCTGACCTACGACCAGATTCTCCATATCTACATCAAACCAGAAGCCCCCATCTGAGCTACTGATCCCTCTCCTCATTCTCATCCTGTCATGTAATCTAAAAAATGGCTTACACTCACTTCTAGCATGTTGCAGAAGCCTATCCCAAGTTTCCTCACCTACTTCTGGATGTCGGAAAAGTCCGTCTATTGCCGTTGGTTCTACCATCAATTCTAAATTTTTTCTGAACTCAGATTCGGATATTAGAGAAGATCTCCTCAAGTGAAGTAGTAAGAGTAAGGACTCTTGTAACTCGGACATTGTGTAGCCTTCTCTGAGTTCCGACCTAACCGTTTTAAGATACTCAGTAATTCTTATTCCAAGTAGTGGGTCGATATGCGCCTTTATGACATCGTTGAATGGTCTGGTTAGCAACGCAGGGTGGATTGGAGGAGAAAATGCCTCAAGCATCCCCCATGGTTCAGATGCATTGAATCTAGATCTGATAGAGATTAGTTGGACTCCATAACCTGCCAGCAGGGACCCGGTTGATAGTGCCAATAGTACCGGACTAACCTGTTCTTGATTAGATGGGAACCATAGGGATAATGCGAGAAGAATTGATGAGATTGCAATCAATGATGAGATGGCAGTGACCTGTCTAATCGACCCATCTAGCGTCGCCCTCATCTCAGCATAACCATGAGAACTCCTAAATGTCAATCCTGAGGATGTTAGTGCATCTGCTTCGTAATGAAATATTGTTCTTGAATATGTCATCATCCTCAGCAAGATTGTTAATAGAAAAATATCGGCGATTAGTATCAGTAATGCTGTAGCATATGTTGTTCGGACCAATGAAAAACCACCTGCTGCTTCCCTTAGAGTATCATTCCACCAGTCCGTATCATTGCTACCATATGACTGCGCCGCGCCTAGTAAGACAATTGCCAACAATGGCAGGAATAGTACGAGTCTAGCCCCTCCACTCACCAGTAATCTATCCAACCTCAGAAGCGCGGATTCTTTTGAACGGAGTGTGTCGTCCATCCAGGGAGTAGGAGATGGAGAAATATTAGAAACTGGAACTGAAGGAGCTGGTGGAGCAATACCCGACAAGTCATCTGCCATGGAGTCGAGATCCATATTTTGATTCTCTTGATTTGACATTCTAGGCCTCCGTACGTGATAGAATCCTATTCATAATAGATTCACTCATGGCGATTAGTTGCCCATCAAAATATACCCCCTCTTCATGAGCTTCTATTCTGGATCCTATCCGTATACCTGATAATTCCAGTGTCTTCGCATCGGTTGGTTGGAGTGCAATCACCTCTATTATTGCTGAAGACCCGATAGGGAGGAATGAAATAGGTAACAAAAGGCCATCATGAATTGGCTTTACTGAACGCTTTATGGATGGAATTTTTTTCCCTTTTGGAGTCAGTTCTGGATACCCTAACATCCTATCTATTGATTCCTCTAAATCAATTGACATGTTATGCTCCATCTTACAGGCGGCGGCATCAACGTCGCCATCAAATCCAATAACGTCAGTAAGTAAGATTTGCAACAGGCCCTCCCTTCTTTTTATTCTAGCTGCCGTGTTAAATCCTACTGGGGTTAGTCTACATCCTTTGTAAGGAACATATGTCAGTAGGCCCCTTTCAGATAGTCTTTGTATCATTTCCGTGGAAGAAGCGTTGCTAACCGACATTATTTCAGCTAATTGGGAGGTCTTGACAATAGTACTTGGTTCTGAATCATAAATCTCAAAAATTCTCTTTAGATACATCTCTTCGAATTCACTTAATTCACTCATCCAAATCACCTCCAAGAGCCATAAACTCACATCTGCATGCAGGACATCTAGACATTACCGGTCTCTTGACCAATGGCACCTTGAGTAACTGGTCACACGATGGACATGAAAGTATATCGTTGTCCGAGACAGAGAAGATTTCTACATTTTCTTTATCTTTACTTTCAATATCTTCTTCTACAGCAGGCGAATCTGTACTAATTTTGATTTCCTCTCTGACTCCGACTTCAAAGCTGTTTGAGCATGCTGGACATCGCACTCGGCCTACATGATCTCCTGGGATACTGAGTCTTTGACTACAAGTTGGACATGATGCCTCTATGTTATCTCGCTCCCTCCTTTTCTCTATTCTTGAGGTAGAGTCAAGGTTCTTCTTTTCCGTGTCGGGGGTCCTTTCTGTAGCAACTCTCCAGAATGCGAGTAACATCATCATCAAAACTAGGCCGGAAACCGCACCCAAGAGGGCCGCAGTTGGGTCGAATGGTATCTCAAAACCATCCGAAGGCCTCTGATTAGCCTGAACCGCTATACTTCCTGAGGACGTGCTAATGACAGATGAGAATTTTACTTGCAAAGCCGTAGTACCCTCATCCTGCCAATTGGGGACAGTCAATGATATCGGCTTTTCCTCTCCAACATTTACTTGAATCATTGACAATCCTGAATCACTGAAAATATAACCATCTGAGACCCTAGATAGTGTAACATGTCCAGGTAGAGAATCTGAGTTGCCTATATTTGAAATAGTACATGTGATAGTTAGAGTGTCTGAGAATTCTAGAACATCAGGGCTCTGAACACATGAAGTAATCTCTATTATTGGCTGTGGACTAATTAGTTGTACGTCTAAATCTGGAATTTGTCCTGAATACCAACTCAAAGGTTCTACAGAAATTTCTATCCTGTCTAGTCCCGGACCAGGATCAGTAATTTGAATATCGAGTTGCCTTACACCTTGGCTGAGCGTGATTATGAATTTCTGAAGCTCTTTGGAGATGCCAGATTCATATTCAAATATCGAGACTTGTACATTTCTTTCGGGCCCGTCTGTGAGAGAAATCCAATAGTCGATCGATAATCCATTAGAAACCGACCAGTCACTTGACGAAAGGCCTACTCTAACTTCCTGTTGTGGAAGAATGGTAATTGTATGGTTTCCAGATAAGTCGGGAGATACCCCTCCTGAATCACTATTAATTTTCCACTGGAACCATTTTTCGCCATACGAAGAGAAGTTGAAGTCTACTGAAATTTCCCTACTAGAGCCCGGGCTGATAAAAACAGGATCTCCCGAGAATAATATCATTGAATCAATATCATAGAGCGAGAGCATTACTGATCCTTCAGAATCCCCTCCATTCCCCACCAATATTGAGGCTGTTAGAATATCGCCGATATATGCAGGTTCGCCTGTTATTGCGATATTTGCCTCTCCTGCTGAAGTGAAAAGTATTGGATTTGGAGACACGGTAATTTCTATAGTTTCAGAAATATTAGAAGTCGAATTTGCCAGTGAAATTTCGAATTTTAGTGTCATAATACCTTCAATGAGCGGACCCAATGTCATCTCAGAAATTTGGTTATCGTTAGCGTCCCATGTCTCGTTTTGACCGACTGATGGGTGCCATACTCCTTCAGAAAGTAATTTTAACTTCCAACTACCATTTATTGTATGATTTCCTGCATTACTAACCTGTATTGAGATCCTAACATAGTCGCCATCGGAGAAGGTTTCGTTACCATTCGGCAATGAAGTAGACTGATCGATAACTATTATCTCCCATTCAGATGGCTCTTGAATTTCGATTTCGGATAATTGTGAGTCATCGGCAGATGCAGAATTAGAAAAAATTAGTATGAAAGAGAGCAATATCATGTATGATACGGTATGCTTCATATCCTCTCCTCAAAACTTCCGAGATGTGAGGGCGTATCAAACAAACCCCTTCCAAGGTCACATAGTGACCTTTAACCGACAGTCCCGGCTGGAGCCAAATACAATGGACATCCAACAATTGCTAGAGGTAAAACCCAATGAGCTAGCAGAGGGCTTGCTAGCACGATGGAAGGCATTAGAAGATCAACTTCCTAATGTAATTAGGAATCTTGAAGCAGAGGAGGAAGCTCTCTCTCCACGTGTTAAGAAAGCAGTTGAATCCCATAAGAAAGCAAATGAAATTGTAGCTGAAAAGAAGAATGAAAGAGATTCTTCACAGGCCGTTGCTAGAGCGAAGTTATCCGAAGTCAAAGAATCGATAGAGTTACTCTCTGAGAAGGGAGGGATGGTAAGTCTGGACCCGGAGTGGAAGAAAGTAAAGCTTCTTGAAGAGCTTGAGAATATAGAAGATAAGATAGAAACCTCGGCATTGGACCACAAAGAGGAAGGGAAGCTGATTGCCAAGCGGAGGAAACTCATTGAAAAGAATGAGAAATGGCTCAAGGATAGGAGAGAGTCTAATCCTGAGATGTCTAAGTATGTGGATTCAAGGAAGACTATGATCTCCAATTTTAGGATTTCAGAAGCGGCACATTCAAGGATGCTGAAGGCAGTGGAAAAGGCACAGCCTCTGTATGAAAAGAAGATATCGCTACAGTCTGAAATCAGGGACATCAGGAGGCAGTTAGACCGAGCTAGAGAGCTATACGCCCAGTCATCGGATGCGATTTCACTATGGGAGGGAAAATTATCTACAGGTTTTGGAGATAGTTCTGCAGGATTCGATGACCTCCTCGCAGATATGAATAGGGTATTAGGCGGTGGTGCTTCTTCGTTTGCGAGGAAGAAGCGTAAGAAGAAGGAGGAAGAGGAATGAGTGAAGATGATACCGCTAGCTCATTCAATGACTTAGAAGATCTTGATGGTCATGAGATTCAAGAAATGAGAAGCGGTCTTGAAAGAGAGTTAGGTTCTATTGAGGGTGAAAAGAGAGACTTGCGTTCAGAGAGGATGGACCTAGTTAACAGAGTTAGAATCCTACGTGGCATCGTCGGTAAGATGGAAGGTGCCAATTCAGAGAGAAGGGGACTATTAAGGAAATTTCATGAAATAAGAAAGGCGGCTGATTCATCTAGAAAGAGGAGGGACGATGTGAATAGGCTTATTCCCCCTCCGATGGATGTACTGAAGGAGTGGCTATCTGAAACCCATAGGAGATTGACAACCATTGACAATGACTTGACTGCTGTCCCTACACTTTCTCGAGAGTTGGAGGCATTCAGGCGGTTTTTTGAAATTCAAGCATCTATTGTAAAGAAGGCCGAATCAGAAATAGCCCACTCAGAATACGTAGAGAAAGCTAAGGAAATGAGAGATGTTACCATTAAACTTGATGCTGGACGTAGAGAAAAAGAAGTATTGGAGAATGAGGTGACAACGGAGTCTGGAAAAGAAAATAAGGCCAGTAGAGCCGAAGTAAGTAAAATTAGTAAGAGGATTTCAAAAATAGATAAGCGGATTGATGTGATTGAGTCCAAAAGAAAGTCTTTGAGGGGAGGGCTTTCCAGAGTTAAGACGTATCAGAGGATAACTGGCGGAAGAAATAGGAAAGTCAGATTTTCTGAAATCAAAGCTAAAGCCAAAACGGGTGGCTCTCTGAGTACCGTAGAGCTAGATGCACTTCTGGGATCTGGAAGTCTGTCGGACTTGACTGGTGAAGCTGGAGATATTAGGTCCGAAGATGTTGCTAAGAATACGCCTACTAAGAAGAAGAGAAGGATAGGGGTATCTCGAAGAGGTCCTAGAAAAGGTAATCTTGCCACTAAGAGGGAAGATTGAGTAGATTATTGCTCTACTATGTGCTTAAATGCCAGTACAAATTCGGTAATGTTGGGGTCACATATTGGAGCTCGACGAGATTACAGAAGTTTTCGCTCCAGCGAAGCAATCTCTTGAGTCAGGATTAGACGAGAAGCGCGAGTTACGCGACGAATTGAATGCCAAAGTTAGGGCCTACTTAGATACGAGGAACGAAGTAAATAGACAGGTCAAAGAGCTGATTTCCGAAGTAAGGTCACAGAAAGAGATTCGTGATGAGGCCAATACCAGGGTGAAGGAACTCAAGCTTGAAAGAGCCGTTAAATCTGATGAGTTGAAATCAATCAGAACCGAGTTAAGGGAATTATTGTCTAGATTGGAGGATAGCGGAGAGAAGTCTAAGAGAAATTCGGGACCTCCCCCTGCGAAAATTCGGGCGAAGATGGATGCTCTTGAGAGGAAATATGAAAGAGGGGGATTCACGGGAGCCAGCGAGAAGGGTTTCTTCAGAGAAATGAAGAAGCTAAGTCAAGATTTGAAGGAGGCGAAAGAGTCGAATAAAGATGGAGGCAGGCTAAGTGATCTGAAGTCCAGTGTACGTAGCGCTGAAAGGGCTCAAGAAGAGGCCCACAACAGAGTTGAGAAAGCGGTATTGTCGGCACAGGAAGCTCATGACTTGATGGTGGAATTGTCAGAAGAAGTTGACAGGTTACGTGATCAGGCTAATTCCGCTCATTCTGGATTGACTAAATCCAAGAAGGAGGCTGACTCGATACATAGCCTATATATCGTCTCATTGAGGTGCATTCACTCCATTCAAGACCTGATTAAAGCGATTGAGATGAGAACGGATGAGAATGTATCTGAAGAAAAGACTGAGGTCTCTGATCTCATGTCCAAGTTGATGTCAGGAGATACTCTCTCTACTGAAGAACTGATGTCCCTGCAACGCAATTAGGGCAATGGGTATGTCCTGCCATTTATGGCATGCAAAAGGACGTCTTCTCTACCCTCGACATTCAGTATCCATGCGGGAAATACTGCACCAATAGTTCGGATTGTTATTGATTCCAAATCGACTTTCCACCATTCTAACATGATGCTCCTCACTGAGTTTTCTCTATGTTCCAATTCCCCCTGCCTCCTTGCATCTAAGAGTGAGGGTAGCTTCGATATTAGTTGCTCACGTTTCATCCATCTTTCTTCTGGAGGCAATATAACCCTAATGTTTGGGGTCGCATAATTTTTCTCTTTATCTTCGAATATCGATAGGCTGGGAGACCATGGATCTTCTATAATCATCCATGTATCCCTTTCTGAGTCACCTCCGGGTGAGACAATTTCACCCTTAACCTCCCATATTTTACCTTCTAGAAATACTGGAGATGTAATAGCGTTTTCAAGATTCTTTTGTAGGAGCCATGAGTCTAAATTTATCACTGCTTCTACACGCCTTATTTCGCTCCCTTTATTTTCTGGCGACGAGGCATCGGAGTTCTTTTTGAGTCCGTATTCAATAGGCAGAGATACTTCTAAGTCACCGGAAAGTATTGCTTCTCCGAACCAAACTGACATTTTACTCGGGCCCCATGCAACTACTTGTGAGTCAGTAGGAAATATTGAGGAGAGGTCACTTGGAAGCTCCCTTTGACTGAGAAGCCAATGCCTACCGGGCGATACATCTACGCACCACCTCTCTATCTCGGCTCTACTGATGGGTAGTATATCAGATGGGATATGCCACACAGTAACAGACGAGCCCTTCATTTCACCAAATTCTGGTACTCTCTCTGCTACTCCTAGAAGTATGAAACCGGGAGTTGTTGTGCTTTGTGGTGACTCGTGTAGGCGTACCCCTCTAACTGCTAGGAGTTGTCTGACTGCATCTTCCACGCCATACTGAAGGAGTTTACAGACTTGAAGCGTCCTATTGAACAACTCTCAAGAGAGTTCTTTTCGGACTATCACAGGTTATGCTGGAGAGAGAGAAGGTCACTCTGTCCTGCATCTACTACGCATAGTGAGCTGACGGCGAAAGGCTTAGCACACGCGGAGCCTAATTGCCTATTCACCATGAGGACCCTATGGACTGGTATTCCTGGATGATTAGTAGATAAATCTGATAGGAAACTCTCTGGGCAGTTAGCTGCAACTAAAACTAACCTGGCCTCTCCTTTAGAACAGGCACCCATAGTTTCTCTCTGTCCAAAGATAATTTTTCCAGTGCTCAAAGCCTGTTTTAGGTTTCTTGTTAAATCCATTTTTTCACCTCTATGCCTCGTCTGGGATATAGAACAGATCTACACTTCCCGTACCCAGTGCTATTGGCTGTCCTACGACAATGTTCTCAGTAACACCTCTCAACTCGTCTCTCTCTCCGATGATACCAGCTCTTAGTAGGTGAGAAACTGTAACCTCGAAGGCAGACCTAGCAAGAATACTATGCTTCGTTCCGCTAACACCATGCCTTCCGATAGCCCTTACTTCGCCGCTGCTGGTCATGACATCTGATACTGTGATTAGATGCCTTACATCAACATCTAGTCCTGCTCCCTCCATAGTGTCTAGCATCTCATTAATTATGGCCTGTCTAGCAGCTTCTATTCCGAGATAGGACTGTATTTCATTGATGTTGTTAGTGTATGTTCTGGACCTATCAACACCTGCAAACTCACTGACCTTGGCAAGGTTTGAACCGATTGTGGAGATGTAGTACTCATCCTTCTCCCCAGCTTGAACATTTGCCCTCATAACTCCTCTAATACCTTTCAGTTGGAGTTTCTTTATCTTGTCCTCGAGCTGGAGGAGATCTGTGTAGGTTGGTGGATCTGTTGCCAGTGTCTCCAAATCCTCTTTCTTAGCAACACCCGGAATAATTTTCAGCTCTGATGGTTTATCGTCGTTGTCGGATTGAATGTAAAGTCTGAGTGCTCTGCTGAGCTTGTCTTTTACCTCTGCGCCATTCATATTCTTAAGCCTCATATTGGACTTGTTAAGCTTCAGGCTTAGGTATCTCTGAGCAACTTCAACATCAATATTTGCTATATCGCTGGTGGTAGTAGCCTCTAGTCCGGCCGCAATCTCTCTGACTAGCTTCTCATTGGTCCTCAATGGCTTCCCTTTGGAGTTCTTCTCGTTAAGGAATATCCTCATAGTAGGAGTGTTAGGTGTTTTCCTTGCATCTACAATCTCAATTATTCTAGGAAGACCCTGTGTTACGTTAACAGTAGCCACACCAGCGTAGTGGAAGGTCCTCATAGTCATCTGAGTACCGGGTTCTCCGATTGACTGCGCAGTGGTTATTCCAACGGCCTCGTGTGGATCGGCTCTTGAAACTACTAATGATTCACTAGCAGAATTGATTACCTTCCTGGCCTTCGCAGGTGTTATTTTCTTCAAACCTCTAGCCCTTATTCCCTCTGTTAAATCCATAATCATTCTAGGGGTAAGGTTGACGTTTGCATCCACAGAAGCAGAGAATAGCTGCTGGTATATCTCATCTTTTTGGTCAACGTCTCTGAGTATCTGCTCAGTCTTGTATTCATCGTCAAATACTTCTAGAGGAAGCATAGACTTCCTTCTCCTTCTAGATGCTGCTGACTTTCTCCTGACAACGGTTTTCTCAGTTGAAGCGGCCGCGCTTCTAGCAGATTTTGAGGATGCTGCCATTAGGTCACTAATTCTCTGAGCAGTACCTGAGTCGATACCACAGATCTGAGCTATTTGACCTGGTGTTAGAACTTTGACATCGTCCCACTTTCTGTCATCAGCAAGCTTGTGAGCATACTCCTCATCAATCTGTAAATCCATTAGTTTCTTTTTTGTTGCACTCTTTACGACCATCAGTTCTCACCTCCCAATGCGTCATCGAGTACCATTGTTACATCAAATGGCTTCCCTCCACGGCTTCGGGCTGGATCAACGCCATCTTCCCCATACTCGAACTGAATAATTCTATTTGCAGTATTCCTGACGGAACCCTTTCCATCGTCTACGACCTTCAAGTCATCCATTGCATTGATGAGCCTTCTCTGCATGTATCCCGACTTAGCTGTCCTAACAGCTGTATCGACCAGTGACTCCCGGCCAGATACAGATAGCATGAAGAATTCTGTTGGCTCCAGTCCACGCTTGAACGAAGAACCAACGAACCCTTTCTCCTGGGCTCCCTTGGAATTACGCGGGAAGTGAGCCAACACCCTGTCCTGATATCCTCTTTCCAGACGCTTACCACGAACCTTTGGTTGACCTATGGAACCTGCCATCATAGCGAGGTTATCCATGGATCCTCTGGCACCAGAGGTAGCCATCATTACAGCGGCGTTATCAGAACCGAGGAATGACTTGGCCACGTTTCCTGATTCAGTCTTAGCTTCGTCGAGAATCATCAGAATATTTTCCTCTAGAGTTTCCAGTGGTGTTCTCCCCGGACGTGTCTCATATCTTCTTCCATCTTTTCCGAATTTCTCTAACTCGGCATCGACGGCATCGCTTCCGCGTTGATTGATCTTGTTTATTTCTTCCTTGGCTTCTGGAGGAAGATCTTCGTCATCTATCCCAGTAGTGAATCCTAGTGAAGTACATATGGAGATAGTCATTCTTGTCATTCTGTCTAAGAACTCAGCGCCGGCCTCTGGGCCGTGGGTGTGAACGACAGCATCCAGTAGTCTGCCGTCTTCGGCTCCAATCCCCCTCTTATCGATCGTCCCTGAAACATTACCTCTGGCGACGTTGACCTGATCGCCTATTCTACTGATGTAGTCAAGCTTGAATCCCTCTGGAACAATTAGGCTCAGAACATCACTACCTCTGTATCCTACTACTCCATTTTCCTCTATTTCGGGAGGAAGTTCTCCATCCCAATTTGTATCCCCTAGGACTTGCATTACCAGATTCTTAGGCAGAATTCTATTGCCATGGGTCAGCAGATATGCCCCCGAAATATGATCGTGTATCCCACCAATGACGGCACCTCCGTATCTGGGTGTGATTATATGCTCCTGAACTCTCATCAGAATCTTAGCTTCAGCCCTAGCTTCTTCACTCTGTATGACATGCAGATTCATTTCGTCACCGTCGAAATCTGCATTGTAAGGAGTGCAGTCTGCTAAGTTGAATCTGAATGTCTTTCCAGGCATTACTCTGACTTCATGCACCATCATGGACATCCTATGAAGGGATGGTTGTCTGTTGAACAGTGCCACGTCTCCGTCTATTAGGTGCCTCTCTACCACGACTCCGGGTCGCGGGTTTCCATCAAGATCATGTGTACTGAGTCTATCCTCAATATCAGTTCCAATTGCATTTCCATACTCGTCCTCAATTTCTGGACTGCCACAATGTGGACAAGTAACTTCTAGGTGTTCTGGCAGGTACTCAGTAGGATTTTCCATCTCCCACTTCCACCTGTAATGGATTGCCGCTCTGGGGTCGTTTTCAGGAAGAGGGAGCCCTCTCTCATCCTCGCCCTTGAGATTGGATAGTGTTGAGTCTAGATCTACTCCCCATTCTTCCTCTAGTTCTCCGAAAGAGTTTCTCCTCTTCTGTTGTTTAAGGACAAGACCAGGGAGGAAGTTTGGAGCCGGTAGTACCTCGTTAAGGTCTGGCCTGTAACCATTGTATGGTTCATCATCACTACCTGAGTGACACTGAGGATTAAGACACCTAAATCCAGCCCAGATATACTTGGTTCGATCTGTTATTCTTACCCTAAACCTATCTCCCCTGATAATGTAGTTAACGCCGGGATGGACATCAGGACCTCTCAGAATCATTTGCCTGAGCTGTTCCCTGTTTCTACTAGTGACCCTGATGGGCACAGTTAACTCCTTGGCAGTTTGAACTGGTATCCCAACTTCATTAATTCCAAGGTTGGGGTCTGGGCTGATGACAGTTCTAGCGCAGAAGTTCACTCTCTTTCCGGAAAGGTTGCTTCTGAAGCGGCCTTCTTTACCCTTGAGTCTTTGAGCCAGTGTTTTCAGAGGCCTTCCGGAACGATGCCTTGCAGGTGGAATTCCGCTAGTCTGATTATCGAAGTAAGTAGTGCAGTGATACTGGAGGAGTTCCCAAAGATCCTCGACGATTAGCTGGGGTGCCCCCGCGTCTCTATTCTCCCTGAGTCTCTGATTGATTCTCAAAACATCCACCAGTTTGTGCGTTAGGTCGTCCTCTGACCTGTCTCCGCTATCAAGCGTGATAGATGGTCTAACCGTGATTGGAGGCACAGGAAGTACCTTCATGATAGTCCATTCTGGTCTTGCGGCATCCTTGTCCATTCCAAGGAATATTAGGTGCTCATCAGGAATTCTCTCGAGCCACTCGCGAATATCACGTGCGTTTAGCTTGTGCTCACCCTTGTTATCTTTCTTTTCTTTGAAAGTTGAGGGTTTGTCTAACATTATCTTACCCTGCTCAGCACCACAGTGCATACAGATGGTCCTCTTTTTGCTGGAACATTCCTTCTCGATATCCTTGATTGTATTCTTGAACTCTGTGGAACCTACGCCGTGCTTAATGATGACGTCCTTCACTTTGTCCCTGTAATAATCTTGTTCTGACTTTTCTGGATCGACAGGATGAGTATCCGGCTTATC
The DNA here is from genome assembly GCA_002502095.1 of Euryarchaeota archaeon UBA62. Taxonomy (GTDB): domain Archaea; phylum Thermoplasmatota; class Poseidoniia; order Poseidoniales; family Thalassarchaeaceae; genus MGIIb-O5. The sequence continues at coordinate 84,565 of DAPJ01000005.1, read as the reverse complement.
GTGGAGAAGTATCTTACTACATGTATTACAAGTACATTTCAGAGCGGTCTTGATCAGATTGGTGAATCCTATGTGCATTACTGGTAATTCGAGAGCTATGTGGCCGAAGTGACTCGGGCACTCGTCATGCTTGTTACCACATGTCTCGCATCTTACTCCTGGATCTATTACACCCATTTTTGGGTCCATTAGGCCTTGCTTGAAGGGATGTCCGTCATCCTTGTACGTATCCGCAGTCTTTACCTCAACAGAAGACATCTTTCGAATTTCGTTGGGATCCATCAAGGTGAACTTGATAGCCTCTATTCTCTTGGGAATTTTAGCTGCATCTTTAGCACTCATCTTCTATCCTCCAGTTCAAGTCTCATAGCTACTCCGAGACTCTTCATCTCGTCAAGGAGTAGCTTGAATGCATAGGATGTCTGGACTGAATGTACATCCGCTCTGTCCCCACAGGAAGGGCATACGGTAGTCCTCCTCTTCCAGTCATAATATGCCACATGTCCACATCTTGGCGTATTGCACACCATCAGTGGCCATCCATCTGATTCGTCCAATAGACGATCTTTGATGACCATCGAGGCTCCATGGGAAATTAGGCAGTCTCTTTCCATCTCTCCGAATCTTAGACCGCCTTGTCTGGCTCGCCCCTCTGTAGGTTGCCTGGTGAGGATCTGAACTCTTCCCCTGCTCCTTGCGTGAAGCTTACTGCTCACAAGGTGATGAAGCCTCTGATAATATATGACTCCAACGAATACCTCTGCAGGGTATTGTTCGCCTGTTTCTCCGCTTATCATATTCTCCCTACCTGTGTGATTGAAGCCATTCCTCAGAAGGCCGGCTCTCAGCGAATCCTCCTTCTCCCCAGTAAATGCCGTTCCGTCAATTCTTCTGGCCTCGAGAGAGCCTACCTTTCCACCGATCATCTCTAGTACGTGCGCGACAGTCATTCTCGAAGGGATGGCATGCGGATTGATGATCAGATCGGGAATAGTCCCATCTGCGGTGAAAGGCATATCTCTTTCTTCGACAATCCTCCCAATGATTCCTTTCTGACCGTGACGACTCGCAAACTTATCTCCAAGCTCGGGTATTTTGTTGGTTCTAACAGTAATCCTGACAAGTCTTCCTGAATCTAGTGATTCGGTAACGAATACATTGTCTACCCATCCGTATTCTCCATGCCTAACCATCATTGATGACTCTCTTCTCTCTTGAGCTTGAAGGAAAGCTCCGTGAGCCTCTTCGAGGAATCTCGGGGGACTGGTTTTCCCGACGAGTACTGCAGAATCTGGCCCCCCTCCACTGGATAAGAACTCTTCAGGCACTGGAAGGCCGTCTCTTTCGAGATGTGCATAGCTATCGAATGACTTCATTCCTTTGACCTCGTCAAGTCCGGTCCCAGGGACCTCTATTCTCTCTTCCTGGCCCCCAGGGAACCTCCTATTTTCTGCATTGTAGGTCCTGATGAATGTTGATCTTCCTAGGCCACGTTCTACCGAGGCCTTGTTCATAATAACGGCATCTTGCATATTGTAGCCGTGATGACTCATTATCGCAACTACAAAGTTCTGACCGCCCGGCCTGCTGTTGAAGTTGGTGGTATCCATTGCCCTTGTACCTACCACAGAGACCTGTGGATAATGCATCACATGAGCCCTGGTATCTGGTCTGAGACGATAGTTGGCACTTGGCAGACCTAGACTCTGCTTTACCATTGCAGTTCCTCCAGTAACACGAGGCGTAGAGTTGTGCTCGGGGTATGGGACCAATGCGGCACATACTCCCAGAATTAGCTGAGGGTCGATTTCCACGTGAGTATATACTAGGACAGTATTGTCTTTCTTCTCTTTCTTACGAAGAGTTTCAATTTCCTTCTGGTGGTAGTTGAGCGGAATCGAGAACTTTTCGGTAACTGTACTCCCGTCTGGCATCTGAACGTCCACCTTCAGTTTGGCCTTCGAAATCTCTTCATCACCAAGATTCGTCCACTCAACCCTAGCTGGATCCATTGGCCTGTTGTTCTTAGGGGAAAGCTCTGGTAAATCGAATGGCCTGGGGGCGATGAGAAGATCTTCCTCTTCCTCGGCGTCTACCCACTCTATGACTCCTGAAGAAACCAAATCAGAGAATGTAATTTCGCCTGTCCTTAAGCCCTCCAAGTGGAACTTGGCTAGGTTTAGAGTACCGTCTTCTAGGACTAGAAGAGGCCTCATTATTCTTCCTCGGTCAGTATTGATGTAGACATCCCTGTTTTCAGTATCATGACGTATACTTACCTCGGGCCTTATCCTTCCCGATCTCCTTCTTCTCTTGAACTGAGAAACGAGTTTATTGGGTCTCTTGTGGAGGCCGAAAATATCTCCATTCACGTGAATCCTAGAACCATCAGCCCAGCCTTCTGGATTAGGGTTTACTCCCGCCTCGACCAAGAGCTCCTTGACATCGTCTTCAGGAACCTCTTCTGAGACATCTATCATTTGTGCAGCGTTCTTAACAAGTCCGCAGTTCTGACCCTCGGGGGTCTCATTTGGACATAGCCTGCCCCAGTGTGTGGGGTGAAGATCCCTAGCCTCGAAATGAGGCTGGCTTCTAACAAGAGGGCTAGTAACCCTTCGCATATGAGATAGAGAAGCTAGGTAAGTTGTCCTGTCCAGTAGTTGGCTGACTCCTGATCTGCCCCCGACCCAGTTTCCCGTTGCTAGGGCATGCATTATCTTGGAAGTCAGTACATCTGGCCTAAGGCAGGAGTTGATTTTCAACTCTCTCTTCCTGTTGTGGTGCCTCTCAAGCTGGTACTTCAAGTCCCTTGCTAGTCCCTGAACACCAACTCTGAAAAGATCCTCCATCAAATCTCCAGCAAGTCTGACTCTCTTGTTGGCGTAGTGATCCTTGTCGTTAGGGTCCCTATTGGTTATTGCCATCTCCAAGACTTGCCTAACAATCCTACCAAGGAATATAGCCTTCTTTGTCCTAACGTCATCTTCAGAACCAAGATGAGGGAGTAGTTCCTTGTCTAGCAAGTTCTGAATTCTGGATTCCCTATACTCTTTCTGCTGACCTGCTGCGAATTTCTTCTCAAGCCATGCCATTGCCTCTTCGGTATTATCTACACCATACTCTGGATTGTCTTTAACGTCGTTGAGGTTTGCAACTGTATATTTCATTGCTTCAACAGGTCCTGCGATTGCAGAGAAGATATCCCTATCATTCTCCATTCCGAGAGCCCTCATTAGCAGAACTACTGGAATTGCTGTGGTTCCCGCACTGGGTATCTTGACCATAAGCATTCCATCGCGTCTCTTTTCGACATTGATTGGTTTCCTCACTCCATCTTTCTGAGAGAAAATCTTTGCTACCTCTGTCTCATGAGCATATTTCTTGTTCTTTTCCACTGTAACTCTATTTGGAGCTAAATCCTCCATTGAAATTAGAACTCTCTCAGTACCGTTGATTATGAAGTAGCCCCCGGGATCTAGTGGATCTTCTCCGGCCTTTCTCAGAAGTTCTTTGTGTCTGAGAGCATCTTCAGGTGAGGTCGTAGGAGACAGTTTCAGAGACTTTTCTTGTGTCCCAGCTATGTGGTCCGGATGTAGATTACACCTACCAGATCTGACCATTATTGGGAGATTTCCAATGTGGACTCCCTCTTCCTCGATGAATCCAATATCAGATTCTGAGGTGGAAGGTGGTAGGTCATCTCTGTATATTTTAAAGTCCAGATATATGGGCGAGAAATATGTTAGCTTTCTTAGTCTACATTCGAGTGGGGTGGCTGGATGTTCTGCACCGTTTGCCTCTCTGACAGTAGGAGCGCCCAAACGAATACCCTTCATCCTGATGTAGATCTCCTTATCCAAGACGTCGAGCTTGATCATTCCGCCTGCGTCCGGTCCTCCTGGAACATCTTCCAGAGGGTCGTCGCTACCAATTCTAATTCCTCTGACTATCTTTTCCATACGGCTACTCTTGCCATCTCCACTGGGAATGCAATCATTGTATGATGCCAACTGGTGGTTAACCATACTTCTGTGCGCGAAATAACTCTCTACTATCTCCTTCATACTATTGCCTCCTTAATTGCTCTCCACGATTAGTCTGTAAGCAGTGCTGGCGCCTGCTGACCTGCTGTATCTGAAAATTTTGACAACCCTGTTCTTTAGCCATCCAGCTGGAAGATCTGTTCTCTCTGACTCTTCCATTTCCTTCAATGCCTGTACGGATGGGTCTGTGATCAAAATTTTTGGAAGAAGCTCTTTGGCTAATCTTTTGCTTCCATCAGCTTCTGTTTCCATTAAGCCCCATGGGAAGAGTTCTGAAGCCTCCTCCTCTTCTGGTACAAGTGAATGGTGAGGGACCAGTTCGTGATTTAGAACGTTGAATCTATCTTCTCCGAGTGGGATATCTTCGTCAAGAAGGGCTGTTCTGGAAATGGTAACTCTTCCTGATCTACTCCTCCTCCTAGAAGCAGCTTGTTCACGAATTATTCCCATTATGTTCTCTAGCTCTGAGGCGCCCGATTCTAAGCCTACCTTTTTGGCGACTTCTTCGACAGTCATTCTTTTGATGGCGTCCATGTTTGCATCATCAGCAAGCTTGTGTGCATGCTCTTCGGATACTCCGAGTTCGATAAGTCTCTTTTTGGTTGAGCTTTTTACTGCCATTTTCCTTCCCGCCTCGGTGTCCAAAATCGACCACGGTCCCGTAGCTAGCAGGCGGGCCCGGGGGGATTCGAACCCCCGGCCACCGGGTTAAAAGCCCGGTGCTCTACCTGACTAAGCTACAGGCCCATGGCTGATGCTGGGCTATCCTCGGACCGAGGGGGTATTTTTGAACCTACCGGCAAGAGCAAGGCTAGCGGTGGCCGGGTCCCCTCCCGTATGGACGGAAGCAAGATTAATTTATGAGGCCAACAAATAAGGTTTACTGATGAAAAATCGATGTTTTGAGAACTGAGCGGGTGATGATTTATATGAAGAGGATGATATTTGAAATGGAAAACTTCGGCCCTTGGGAAATTGATGTGGCTCCGACAGTTTATCCTCCTCGTGAGGACACTGAATTGCTCTGCAGGGCGATTTCAAGACTGGAGGGGAATGCATCGAATGCAATAGAGATAGGATGTGGCACGGGCGTGGTCTCCATGGCACTTTCTGCTCTCGGCTGGAGTGTTTTATCATATGATGTCAATCCATATGCTGTAGCCTGTTCTAGAGCTAACATAGAAAGAAATGGATTTGAGAGAAATGTAATAGTTAGAGAAGGTGGGGTTGGCGAGGATGGATGGGGCATACCAGATGGAACTAAGTTGATTGTATGGAATCTACCATATCTCAATCCCCCAGACCCTAATGGGCCGGTATTGGAGCCTATCGAGGAGGCGTCACTGACTGATTTGGGAGATGGTGGCTGGTCAGAAGAGTTATTGAAAAGTCTGAAAGTTAGGAACAATGATGATTTGACGGTCGTTCTTCTATTTAGAACGGACCCAATTAGTCCCAGTAGCCCTTCTGTCTGGTTAATGTCTGGGTGGTCTTGCAGATCATTGGAAATGAAGAGGATTGGCGATGAGAGATTGGAGGTCTTTGCTATGTGGAGGACTGGTTCAGGGTCAAAGGAAAAGAGAGAGGAAATATGTGATTCTGCAATGGATGGAGTGATTCATTTGCCGGACGAGGGGTGGCAGAGACTGATTGTAGGAGACCAGCTTTCTGGCAGAGGGAGAAGAGGATCAAAATGGGAGTCTATTCCTGGAGATTTACTGGCATCGTGGAAAATCAACAGAGAGCCAACCGAGATTTCCACCCCTGGAATGCTACAGATAGGGATTGGCGCCGCGGTTTCGAAGTCACTAAGTTGTGAACTGAAGTGGCCCAATGACCTGATCTCCATCCGTGGGGAGAAAATAGGGGGGATAATGATTGAAGCGAATAGTTCTAATCCTGGCTTTAGGATAGGGATTGGAATTAATTCATCACCAAGGGTGGTTAATGGAATTCCTTGCCTTGGGTGGAGCGATACCATTGGCGACGTTTCCCTAGAAGAAGTGTTCAGTATGGTGGACAGTGGGGTCTCTGGAATTCTTGAAAGACTCGAAATGGTACCAGATCTTGATCAAAGGTCGCTGGAAATTTCTAGCTGGAAGGCATTGTCATCCAGTCTTTCTAGAGGCGTAGTAGCTGAGATTGAGAATGAAAGGGTCAGGATTATTGGACTAGACAATGATGGATTCTTGTGCATAGAAGTCGATGGCAGTGAAGTCTTGGTTTCGGATGCTCAAAAGATGGAATGGAATTATCCCTAATTAGCTATTTATGGATGCCCAATCTCTGCCTTACGAGCCTAATCTTACCTGATGTGGTTAGAGTCGCCATACCGTCAATAGAATTAATTTTTTTCTTTGCTTCCAAGCTATCTTCAAGTGATGTCCTCAGAATTGCTAGAGTATGAATTTCGTCGTCGAACAAATCAAATAATTTCCAGTCGATATCGCCCATTATCTTTCCTAAATTATCCTCTAATAATGTCCTAGTAATTGGTTTCTGATAGATGTGCAGGCCTATCCATCTATTTTTACCCCTTCTGGCCTTACTGACCTTAGCCATGAGTCTGAGAGGGGATTTCAGTTAATTAATGAAGCCTAAATCCCACTAACTACTGCGACGAGCCTGAGCTTACCGACCATCTCATCACTAACTCTGGCTCCCATGATGACCTGGCAGTCTGGGTCCATGGATGATACGAATGAGTCTGTTAATTCTGTCAGGTGTGCTAGAGTCATATCTGGGCCTCCTTCGACCTGAATCATACAACCCTTGGCGCCTTCTACTGGAATGTCATTTAGAGGTGAGTTTCTAGCCATCTCAACTACTGATTTAGGATTCTCAGATACACCCGTTCCAACTATCAAAGTAGCATTTCCTTCTTTGTTTATTATTGCTCTCATATCCATTAAATCTAGATTTATTCTTCCCACACTAGCTAGGGTCGTAACAAGTCCTTCAACGAGTTCCGCTATCCAACCTGAACCTGTCATCCAATTCGTCTTCCTGCTCCTAGACTGCCAAGCTAATCTCTCCATACTGACTCTGATACACACGCTGGAATTTACTTCTAATGAAGGGATTGCTGCCTCTGCAATCGAACACCTTAGTGGCTGTTCTGCAAAGGGAAGGCCCGCGATAGAAAGAACCATGCAACCGTGTTGATTTGCTATCCTTGCCAGTTCCCCCGAAGCACCAGATCCCATTCCTCCCCCCAAACCAGTCAATAGGATGAGCACCTCGGCCCCTTCAAGTAGAGAAGAAATTGAGTCAATACCATTTCTCAGCCTGTGTGTTGCCATTGAAGGAAGAGCTGCTGCGCCTCTGCCCTCCCCTCCTGCATCGAGATACAAGCAATTAGCCTCGTTAGCTCCTTCGAAGGAGCTTTCATCGGCATCGATTAACAGTAACTCGGATAATTCTGAGCATCTTGAATGAGCCTCAATAGCCCATATACAACCCAAGCCTCCGACTCCGGCTATTAGGACCTCTCCGTCGTTCACGAACCTCGAGTATGGGGTAGGCGTATAGAATTGCTCAATCATAACTGGAATATCTTGTGTAACGTCTTCTCTCATCTCTTGCCCATGCATTATCTGGTTCTATAGCAAGTACCTTATCATAGAATTCTACAGCTTTCTCGAAGTCTGATAAATACCTTCCCTGGAGGTGTGCCATGACGTTCAGGACCGGAACGCACTCTGGTTCTTGCTCGAGAAGTTCGATGAGTATTTTTTCAGCGGGACCGATTCTCATCATCTCCATATGGTCCTCGGCCTCGTCAAGTTTCGATATTTGATCCTCGTTAAGACTGTACACATTCCTCCAAACGGGCCCTGACATATCACTTCCTCTTAGACTTGGCATATTAGTTTGGTGTGACGGCATGCTATCAGAAATGGCCTGTTTAGTGTGGCATACTGACAGTGGGGTAATGCAACGTTAATAGCCCCCTTTCTGGTGGCCACTACACCAAGGTGTTGTGGATGGCGTCGAGTGTGCTCACCGTAAGGAAGGTACTGGCTATCACTATTGTCGCTGTGCTGACGGCTGGTGGGTCACAGGCCAATCCCACAGGCATAGGTGGCGATGCGAATAATGAGGGAGATGTGGCGCTTGCAGGATGCACATGTCACGCCGAGGAGCCGGATAATTCTGTCACTCTAATATTGACCGATGTCCCCCATCGTTACCAACCAGGAGATTCCTATGAAATGTCAATTCAAATCATTGGGGGTCCTGTGGCAGATACGACTTCCCATACCGGTGGATTTTCCATGAGGGTTAGCGAAGGTACCCTCACCGCCTCGGCTGGATTTGAGTCCTTGATGTACAACTGGGAAGACGATCTTTCTACACTCACTCACAGCAATTCTGGATCGAAGGTTTCTGACAGAACTTGGCATATCACATGGACTGCTCCAGAAGAAGGTACTGGTGTTGTTACGATTTGGTTGGCTGGGAACTCGGTTAATGGAGACGGGATTCCCTCGCAACTGGACAGGTGGAACAGGCTAAGTGCGTCTATAGATGAAGGTGAATTTGGAGGGACGAGGACTGTATTCGTAGGAAATGGTGACATAGAGCCACCGGCACCTGTGGAAGAAGGGGTGGACCTACACCACATGGGAGCTGGTATGAGGGCGCATTGGCTAGGGCTGCTCGGCTTCGCCGCTGTTGTTATCGTGATTATCTTTTGTGGATTGATGTTGAGGTATGGATTCTCAAGACATTATGAGGGCAGGAGTAATCTTCTGAGACTGAGGATTAAGCACCAGAGAAGGGGTGATCAGTAATGAGGGATGACGTAGTAATGAAGATGCTCAGGCAGGTAGCATCGGGAGAGGTGAGCGTGGAAGACGCCAGGGAGGCCCTTGATGGAATATCTCTCACAGAGGAGGCTTATGAGACTGCGATTGAACACGGGGTTTTCAATGAGGCCCCTGCAGGGTCTATTGTTAGAGCCAGCGTCTCTCCTTCTGGAGATTCATGGCTAATAATTTTAGTAGGCCTTTGGGGAATAGTTTGGTCACTTTACTGGGCTGGTTCACTTTCATATGGGCTTTACAATAAATGGGATCAACAGATGTTGTCTTTCTTCTTAGGGATGTTATTGCTTACTGTAATAATACTGGGAATGATATACATGAAGTATGTAATGCCTGACATAGTAATCGTGAAGAGCAGGAGAAACAAGTATATCACTACGAAAGATCCTGAATCATGGAAGAAATATGAGGTGTAAGTATGGCAAGAAAATTCACGCTCAGAGATAGTTCTTCAAGCTCGGAGGATTCGTCCGGAGAGGGGCACCTGATAGACAGGCGCGAGTTCATGAGGCACTCGTTCAATACCGCCGCTGGTGCCATTACCGTTGCCAGCATTGGGAGTGTTGGGTTCGCATCCTTACTAATGGGGCAGGCAGAAGCAGATGGAGGAGACACTGCTGTGAGATACTGGGTACCGACGGGGGCAGAGGATAGTGTATGGTACGGAGATAGGCACTTGGAGCCCATGACATACCAATCGTTCGTCGATGCGGCCGCCAGTTCCGCCACGGGGATGTCAGCAGCCCAGGGAGTATGGTCGGGAATGCCAGTAAATGCAGTGTATGTACCTCATGAAGAGAATAAGGGTAGTGCCCTCATTGAGGATAAGCCTCGATTTCAATTTATGGATGGATACACGGCAGATGGCTCATATGTTGGCTCTGGATACGAGCTAGATGAAGATCCCCAATATCAGTCTCTTTCCATACATGACAACCTGATACTAATATTTTCAAGGTGTACGCACCTTTGTTGCATCCCGGGGTGGCAACTGGTTACTAACGAATTTACCGAAGACCAGTGGGTTCCAAGTGGAACTGACTCTGGGGGAAGTAAGCTGTTCTGTATCTGTCACTCGTCTAGGTTCGACCCTACTGTCATAGAGAAGAATAGGGCCAGAAATAGATCAAGTGGTGCTGAATTTGATTTCATTGGGATTAAGAGGGCCGGAGGTCCGGCACCAATGGGGATGCCATTGATTCCATTCGTTCTTAACGGAGATTTGATAGAGGCTCTGCCTGATTTCAAAGACTGGTACACATATTGCGACTGAGGTGAGAAAATGATTCAATTCTGGTTTCTATGGGTCTTCATAACCTTAGTTGTAGTAATAGTAGCTCTAACACTGAGGAAAGAAAGAGAGGAGATGCCGAGGAAAGAAATACTGCGAGCGGTCGAGACTAGTGCTAGTAGCATGGGTCTAGCAGAAAAGTCATTCCTGTGGGCATTCTCGTGGCTAGATACAAGATTCAGAATTCAGGACTACTGGGGGATGAGCAGGGATGCGTACTACGGCATGCACAGGCAAATGCCCATGACTCATGCTGAGAAATACAAGCTCAGAATAATTTGGTATTGGTATCCCCTATACTGCCTAGGTGGGATTTCCTTCTTGGCATTCGTAATCCTAGTTCTGACAGGTACTGTTCTAGGACTATACTACGTACCGGGTGGAGAGGGAGATCCAACTCCTGCGTATAGTAGCATGGAATTCATAATGACACAACTTCCTTTCGGATACATCATCAGATCCATACATCACTGGACTACGCACTTCATGGTCGCTGCTGTATTCCTGCACATGTGTAGGGTCTACTTCACCGGTGCTTACAGGAATCCTAGGGAATTAAACTGGTTGATTGGAGTCGCACTGATGTTCTTCACAATTTTCTTTGGCTATTCAGGATACCTCCTCCCATGGGATAGCCTAGCATTCGGTGCTGCAACTATTGGAATCAACATGGCAAATAGTACCCCTCTGATTGGAGGTTGGGTTGCAACCGCTATGTTCGCCGGTACTACAATCTCAGGACAGACGGTTACCAGAATGTACTTCCTTCATGTCTTCATACTTCCAGTAGTAGTTACTTCGCTCATTCTTGCACATTTGTTCATTGTTTGGGCACAAGGTATAGCGGAGCCACATTGAGGTGTGATAAATGGGGATGATGGATAGATTTGGTAGAATTGCTGATACATACATCAGCGAGAGAAACAAGCTTTTGGAAGCTGATACCGAGAGGAGGAGGACGTTTACTGGACATCCTTTCTGGCCTACTGAAGTACTTCGAGATACGATAATTTTTGCCTCGATTGTCATGACCATAGCATTCTACTCTTGGCTGATACCTCCCCCACTGCATAGTGCGGCTGATCCATTCGCGCAAGCTGGTTTCGTATTCCCCGATTGGTACGTTCTGTTTTCATACGGATACCTAAGATGGGGCGAGTATCTTCCTCAATTTGTGATTCCAGCAGGCCCTATCGGAGAGTTCTTCGGAACTCCTGTTATCGATTGGAACGCTGCTTGGTGGGGAGCCGCAATTACAGGACTTCCTGTTGGTATTCTCGCACTTCCCCCCTTCCTACCCGGTAGAGAAAAGAGAGGGGTTGAAGATCCATGGTTTGCAACTGCGGGAGCTGTTTATTTAGCCCATGTCTGGTTCATATCGGTTTTCTCGATCAATATATTCCTAGACTTGTATGCCAAAGATCGTAGTGACTATTGCTTTACTGGTTCTCATTCTGAACTAATGTGTGGAAGACAAGCCCCCTGGACTGCTGAGGTTTTCAATGCGGTTCCGTGGATACTTACTGGAATTTTCTTATTCGCAGTCATATATTTCCCTACCAGGAAATTCCTGCTTAGCTCAGTAGGTTCCAGAGTTACCCCAAGGATTGGTCGTCAGGTTGCTGTAGGATCTCTAATTGCCGCTGTACTCATATCTGTTGTCACATGGCCTGTGTATGAGAATGGTTTCTGGGACTATGGTGGGCTCGGTGCCATGGACGATGTCGAAGACTTGGATTCCCTCAGGGCACAGCCTTCTGACACCCTTGTACACGTAGAGGAAGGGAATGTTTGGGCTGACTGGGAAGACGAATGCATACCTTATGAGGAAAGCTCAACACTGGCTGCATGGAATGGATTGTCATCAGAAGAAGATCCCTCTGATTGGTGTGTCATTGCCGCGACGCATTGGTCTAATTGGGGTATTTTCCAACCTACGAAATTCAAGATAATTGACTTTGCAGGTGATAATGGACATGCCGACAGTGCCACAGGTAGAAATTCGGCCGAGGATGAAACATCTTTCCCCGGGACTGCAGATGGATCTGAGATTACATACGAAGTAAGTATGACATTCGAAGTAGAAGACCTGGGAGTTTCCGAAGTTCCAGCGGATATTGGATGTCTATTCAGGACTACAGTCAGAGGAGCAGGTGTCCATTCTCAGAGTTTGGTTCTAAGTGACTCGTCAGGAGATGAAATTTGGAGTACGGAAGGGTGTGTTTCGGAAACCATATACCTAGATGCGGGGAATACTTACAGTGTTTCTTACATGACCACATCGCAAGGAATCAACGAGTCTGTAGAGGTAATCACGAGCTTGTCTGTGGTAGCATACCAGCCCCTACTGTTGAATGATGATGGCACTTCACTAGTCAGGTCAGAGTCGACTCTGGATCTAGAGACCATGTCGGCAATGTACTTGAAGAATCCAACGTATCACAAGAATCCGAAGAGTCTTGATGCGAAATTGATATATTCGTTATTCATACCTTGTCTGGGAGTCGGTGCTTTGGTATTCATGCTCATGAGGAGCATGGCGAGAGGATACGAATACGAGATGAACAAGTGCTACGGCTGCGATCTTTGTGATGACGCTTGTCCAGTGAGGCTATTCAACTCTGGAGATAAGCTGAACATCATCTACAATACTTGGAACAATGAGGACGACGGGGTTCCTTTGTATTCATGTCTGACGTGCTCTGCTTGTACCAATGCCTGTCCCCAACTAGTGGATTATGATTCATATGTTGACATCAGGAGGAATATGATAGTCGGCGGCCCTCCTGCTACTGAAATTCCTCATACTGTATTACAGGCGGTCCTAGCTGCTGAAGCAGAGGAGGATGCTGACGGATACTTCATGTCGATTGATGAGTATCCAATTGATTCGAACATCGGATACTACCCAGGATGTGTCGACTACCTGGATCAAGAAATGATTTTCAGTCACGTCAACGAAGGTTCCATGAATCTAGGAGATGCTACAACTTCCGCATTCACGCTATTCGAAGAGATGGGTGAAGATGTCACTTACCTTGGTAGGGATTTCTTGAAGTGCTGTGGCCATGATCAGAAATGGCAAGGAATGACAGAAGTCTTTGAGAAGCTCAAGGCGTACAATCAGAAGAAACTAGGAGAGAGTGGGATTGACACCCTAGTGACATCTTGCGCCGAGTGCTTCAGAACATTCGCCCTGGACTATGAGTTGGAGGACATGAAGGTGATGCATACCACTGAATTCCTGGTAGAGAATGGTTTTGACATGAATCTACAATCGGATGACGATGTTACGGTCACTTTCCATGACCCATGCAGACTAGGGAGGCAGATGAATATCTATGACCAGCCAAGGGACCTCATATCCAACGTAGAAGGAGTTAACCTAGTAGAGATGGAGCATCATGGCGAAGATGCACTTTGCTGTGGTGTTTCCAGTATGATGAGCTGTAATGAGAATAGTAGAGCTTTGAGAGTCCAGAGATTCGAAGAGGTAAACGCAACTGGGGCTGACATCATGCTGACATCCTGTCCAAAGTGTGTCTCCCATTTCGAGTGCCTAAAGTTCGAAGGGGACCCAAGACATGACTTCGAAATATTGGATGTCGTTAGCTTCCTAGCCAGGCAGGTTGAGGCAGGGAAGAGTCAGTGAGCTCTAACCGAAAGCTAACCAACCTGAAAATACAGCCAATAATGCATTTATTGCTATGCCATACAAAGTGAATTTCGCAACTTGTATTCGGCGATAGCCGAGTGCAGTAAGCCAAATGAAGAAGCCAATTAGTCCTCCACAAGCAAATGAAATCCATGCTATCTGAGGAGAAATATACATTGTCATCAACACCCAAATCAATATGCCCTGTGTCAAGCCAATCCAACACATAGGATCGTATATCCAGGGTCCCTCATAGGCTTCCATGTTACTTGCTAACGAAACATGGTTAAATTAGTGATGTTTAGACCGTAGCATTGAGAAGAAGGAGCATGGAGGGTTTTTTGTGACGGACATCAAAGATCTGATAGCACGGAGAAAATCTGAGCAACGGAGAATTAAGATTCTTCTAGATGCTAGAAGGTCTGAAGATCAGGCTAAATTGAAGGGAGGAGAAGATGCTGTCGCGTGGGTCAAGGAAGAGCAGTGCATCGGGTGCGATCAATGTACGATTGTTTGTGATGATGATGCCATAGAGCTGTATGATACTCCGCTTGCCAGTCCCATCCTAAATATCGAGGTAAACAGGAAAGCGAAGATTCTGAGAGACCCTTGTACTGGGTGCCAGTTATGCGTTCTTGCTTGCCCAACAGATGCAATACTAATGATAGACAGGTGATATTTTGAGTGATGAAGACCCAATTAGATTCGGTGCAGAATTTGGTCCCAAGAGGACAGAGAGGACCACAGGAGTATCATTATCGACATTCAAAAACTTGGTTTGGGTATCCAATATCGGAGGTTTAATCTTAGTTGCCATAGCTCTTGAAATGATGATAACTGGGCAGTTCTTACTTGGCCTTGGGTGTATGATCGGAGGTGTGGCAATAGCCCTTTTTCCCTCAAATTACGAGATAGTGGGAATGGATGAGGGATATCGTCCATCCGGATTGGAAGAGGAAGAGCCGTGAAAATGAATGGAACTTCCTTCCAGAAACTAGTATGGAGGGAGTTGCTTTCTATCCCCCTTGGAGAAACTAGGACGTACAAGCAGATTGCTGATGCTATTGGGAAACCTGGCTCATCGAGAGCAGTTGCCAATGCATGTGCAGCAAATCCGTATGCTCCCTTTGTTCCATGCCATAGAGTGATTCGTTCGGATGGAAGAGTCGGTGGTTACTCTGGCCTAGGAGGGGCAGAGGGAAAACTCCGAATGCTCGAAGAGGAGGGATTCAAGCACTCAGAAATAAATGATGAATATGGCCAGAGATGCAAGTGAGGCAACTGCCCAGACCATTAGATAGGTAGACTGCTTCAATTCATCTTCATCTGGCTCGGCCATGAATATCCCAGGATAGTTTTGAATGTAAATATACCCATCTGGACATGATTCAAATTATGGGAAGTAAAATCATTAGTGCCGCCAGAGGTATGAGGACCATCGTCGCATTGTCGTCAATATACTTCAGCGAAGGTACTTCTCCTAAAACCGTTAGTGGGGCCAGAAGTAGTGAGATAACTAATGGCGTTCCAAGCCAGAAGTAACACCCTATCCAAACGGCATATGAGGTTAACATTCCTGCCCAAATTGCTAATTTTAGATCCTGCTTCTTTCTCTTTATCTCACCCATTATAGGATCGACAAAGGTCAGACCAAATATCAATGGAATGCCGTAGAGTCCAGATTCAAGGCCGGTCTTTCCATTGTCTGGAGCAATCAACAGGGCTAGTGCAACTGCAAACCCACCCCACGCAAGTGCAGAAATCTGTTTAGCCTCGTATTCACGTTGACCTATTACCACAATTCCCATCTTTATTCTCAGGGCTTCTATAATTATGAGAGTGATAATTATGGTACTAACTAATTGATCTGGATTCATCCCAAAATAATCCGAAATTTCAACTCCTCTTGCATAGTATATGAGTGGGATCAATGCCATTACCATATGAGTGGCCCTTCTGAGTGCGTGTCCTGTGAATCCCCCAATGGAGTGCTTGACATGATCTGTATCAAATGGCTTGAGGGGGTCGTCCATTCATTCACCTAGCTAAATCGTCCAGAGCATCATCAAGTGAAATACTTCCGGTTTGTAATTCGTTTATGACCCGATTCAAATTGGGAGACGATAGTAGACGAGAATCCCACAGTGAGATCAATCTTTCTTGTATTTTTATCTTCTCTCTCCAATCCGGAGAATCACAGTTTTGCACTAACTCCATCATTTCATCTATTCCCTCGTTCATCTGTGCAGAGACGAGGACAACATCCGGGGATTTCTTTCCGTCGGCAAATGAGAGAGAAGAACGTATTGATTCGGCAGCTTTGATAGCCCCCGGAAGGTCTGATTTGTTAATCACAATAATATCTGCTAACTCGATAATGCCTGCTTTCTCGGCTTGAATTATGTCGCCTCTATCTGGGCCATCAACTAAAATTATTTTATCTGCGAATGCAACTATTTTAATTTCCGACTGGCCCGATCCAACGGTTTCTATCACAATATTTTCCCATCCACAGTAGGACAGTAATTCAATCATTGAAATCAACGATGATGACATTCCACCTGGCTGGCCCCCAGTAGAAAGAGATCTCACGTAAACCAACTCTCCTGAGTCAGCTGAGTCCATCCTTACTCGATCCCCCAACAGTGCCCCACCTGACCTTGGAGACGAGGGGTCAATAGCCAGAACAGCTACGTTCTGATTTCTAGAATTCCAATAACTGATTATTCTCCCTATTAGAGATGATTTTCCGACTCCTGGAGGACCGGTTATTCCCATAACCGATGATTTCCTTGGAGGGGTATTTTCAGGAAAATTGAGCTTTATACCCTTTTCTAGGTAAGTTAGCAATCTTGACAAGTCCCTCCTGTTACCATCGGCTGCTGATTTTAGGAGGGAGTCTTGATCAATCAATTCCAACGCCACCCATCTTCATCACCGACTCCAATGGGGGCACCTGACTCCACTCTTGAATTAGCCTCATCTAAGAAAGATAGGATTTCATCTGTTCTTGATCCCGGTCCAAATATTGCCCTCACGCCACTGGAGAACATACTTTCATGATCTCTATCGGGTATTATCCCTCCCAGGAAAACCATTACATTGCCCATTCCTGTCTCCCTGAGAAGTTCACAAATTCGTGGCACTAAAACGTCATGAGCTCCTGATAATGTAGAGAGTCCAAGAGCATTTGCGTCTTCATCCATTACAATTCTTGAAATCTCCTCAGGAGTCCTCCTAAGGCCAGTATACACGACTTCATGACCTCCATCTCTAAGTGATCTGGCTATTACTTTTGCACCTCGATCATGGCCGTCAAGGCCCGGTTTGGCCATTACTATCTTCATAGTATCGAATAGGCGAACCGGTGACCCTCCTTGAAGCAACCGCAGGCCATATTTTCACGTTTTCATTAGTAAGACATATTGACGTCCCAACATATGGAGGTACATGAGTGCAGATGACGTACGCGTTGAAGAGCTTCGGAGGCGTAAGGCACAAGCCATAGCAGGAGGCGGTCAGGCGAGAGTATCAGCACAGCACTCCAAGGGAAAATTAACGGCACGAGAGCGGTTAGATCTACTCTTAGATGATGGATCTTTCATGGAGGTGGATCCGTTGGTAGAGCATAGATGCAGAGACTTTGATATGGATAGGAATGTAATCCCTGGGGACGGTGTGGTGTGTGGGCATGGCACCATAGGAGGGAAGACAGTGTACTGCTTTGCTCAGGATTTCACAGTATACGGTGGCTCCCTCGGGGAGATGCATGGCCTGAAGATTTGCAAGATTCTTGACATGGCCCTCAAAACTGGATCTCCTGTCATTGGACTAAATGACAGCGGGGGTGCAAGGATACAGGAGGGCGTAGCTAGTCTTGGTTCTTATGCGGAAATATTCTTCAGGAACGTCAGAGCAAGTGGAGTCATACCACAAATTTCAGTCATCATGGGACCCTGTGCAGGAGGAGCAGTCTACTCTCCAGCGATTACTGATTTTGTAATTATGGTGGATGGGACCTCCCATATGTTCATCACCGGACCGGAAGTAATCAAGACAGTAACTAACGAAGAGGTTTCCTTTGAGGACTTGGGAGGGGCTTCGACTCATGCTAGAAAGTCTGGTGTGACTCACTTTACTGCAGATGACGATGAAGAGGCCTTAGAGTTGACAAGGGAGCTCATTAGTATGTTGCCATCGAATAATCTACAGAAAGCTCCCGTTTTACCTACTATGGATCCGATAGATAGGGCCTGTGACAGGTTGCAAAGTTTAGTTCCAGATAACCCCAAAGAGCCGTATGATATCATTGTGGCAATAGAAGAAACAGTAGATGATGGGGCATTCTTAGAGGTTCAGTCAGAATATGCAATGAATATAGTAGTCGGATTTGCCAGACTAGGAGGACATACTATTGGAGTGGTTGCTAATCAGCCTAATTTTCTTGCCGGGTGCTTGGATATTGATGCATCCATTAAGGCGGCTAGATTCGTAAGATTTTGTGATTCATTCAATATTCCTCTTCTAACCTTTGTAGATGTTCCTGGTTTTCTTCCAGGTGCTAGCCAAGAGTGGGGAGGGATAATCAGACATGGCGCTAAGTTACTTTATGCATATGCCGAAGCGACGGTCCCTAAATTGACTGTGATTACCAGGAAGGCATATGGGGGCGCTTACGATGTAATGTCGTCCAAACACATCAGGGGAGATTACAACGTTGCGTGGCCCTCTGCACAGCTGGCAGTTATGGGAGCAGAGGGAGCGGTACAAATTATTCATAGAAGGAGGATCGCCTCTTCTGGAAACCCTGAACAGGAGAGGGAGAGACTAGTAGATGACTATGAAGATACTTTTGCAAACCCATATCGTGCTGCCTCTCTTGGATATCTTGATGATGTAATTCAACCAAGTGAGACGAGGATCGTCATGGTCAAAGCACTCGGTGCGCTGCTTGAAAAGGAAGAGGTTAGGCCAGCTAGAAAACATGGTAATATTCCGCTTTGAGGTGTTTTTTTGGACGATAGTAGATTGCTTAAATTAAAAGTAGTAGCGATGGTTGCTGTTATTCTAGAAGAGGAGGGAGGAGATTTTATCCAACCCTCTTCACAGAGAAACAGGGGAAAGGAGTGGGCTAGAGACCATCGAAGAGTAATTATTGGCAGAAGGAATCTGTTCAGAGCTAAATCGAAGAGGAGTTCTTCCAGGTGATCTAATGAACGACAAAAGAAAAGTAAATGTCGATGGAGAAGATTTTGAAGTCTCTATGGAGAAAGAAGGAGATTTTTGGAAGGTCGAAGTAGAAGGTAGAGTATTCTCTATCAAAGTAGATGGCAGTAAACGCGGGTCACCCTCTCCCAGGAAAAAGAAGGGAGCTCGAAAGGCTAAGAGATCAGGAGTAGTGTCGTCATCAATCCCAGGAAAAATTATCTCCATCTCAGTGAGACAGGATGAGCTTGTCTCCGAAGGGGACGTCATAATGATATTAGAAGCCATGAAGATGCAGAATGAAATTCAGGCCCCTATTTCTGGGAAAATTACTGAGTTGAATTGTGAACCAGGAGATAGCATCGAAGCAAATTCTCCTCTAATGGTAATTGAACCCGCTATTGACGATTCTAAATAGAGAGGTTTCAATAGAGAATGCCTGCAGGCTTATGTATGGTAAAATGCGACTTTCCCCAGTGCTCCTCTGAGGGAAGTGTGGTTAGTCGATTATCACCCAAAGGATTCCTTGTTGCTACGGGGAATAAGGCATACTCATTCAGAGAGGCTTACAAGAGATTTACTTATTGTGATAAATGCCATGATGAATTGATGAAATCGGTTTGGAACAGAGTTAGAGAAGCCGATGAAAAGGGCGATGATCACGTTGCTCCAACGGCAATCTGATCAAATTAGTCCCAGAGCGTCTTCTATCCTATTCATCTCAGGACCGGTTGAACCTGTACCTACCATTGCATGGGTATCGCTGGCGGCACAACCCGCACCAATAAAGGGAGATCCGAAACTGACTGTCCCCACCATAACTGGAACGCCTAAGGTATTCTCGATGAGCTTTGCCTCATCTGTTGTAATATCTGGATGAGCCAAAGCTCCGTTAGAATTCGCTACTAGCATACTGCCTACTGTATCATGTCCTGCAACTTTACTTCTTATTGCATTCACACCCAATACTTCTCCTATCATTTCAACGCCGTCTTTCCCTGGAGGGACCACTGGACTTACAATCGCACCTATTTCATTGCATTCGACTAGGTTTCCTGCGGCATTTACACCGCTCTGCATTACTACAACGTCACCAAAGCTTGTTAGCTCATCAAGGTCTTCTTCTGTGGCAATATCAGCTACAGCGATACCCTTGCTATTTCCCTTCAAAAGACTCCCAATCAAAGAGGACCCTCCTACCATGAACGGATATGTTTCGATACCGAAAGCACTTCCGATTTCCTCTACGGCCTCTGCGCCAAGGGATCTTGGAACGAATAATACATCACCGATTACAGATAAGTAAACGCCAACTTGGCTGTGACCCAGAATATCGCCAGTGGAAATTCCCAATTTACCACTCCGTATTTTTCCTCACAGGTCCTTTATGAATAATTTTTTGCGGGGATAAAGAACTGTTTCCAGAACTTATGAGAAAGAAAGAAGGCACAGCGACGATCGTTCCCGTGGGCTCTCGCACCACAGTACAGGAATCGACGCAGGAGGTCTTGACTTCCGGGTTCGATATGGGACCGGGTATTACCCCTCCGCTGTGGCCGTGCACAACTTTCTTTCGAATGTGTGAATTGATATGCTTGATTGAACAGAGGCCCACACAGGGCTTAATATGTGAATTCTTGATGCTCGGGGGATTAGTGCAGCTGGGCTGAACACCTCGGTCGAAACCTCGGTGCTTACACCCGCTGTCTATCAATCTCGTCTTTTACGAGTCCCCTGAGGTGCCTCGTCTTTCGGGCGACTTCGAGCTTAGATGCTTTCAGCTCTTATCCGCATGGAGCGTGGCTACCCAGCATTGCCTTGTCAGACAACTGGTAAACTAGTGGCTCCGAGCCCTCGTTCCTCTCGTACTAAAGGGCCCTTCCGATCAGGCACCTGATACGCCTCAACCACAAAGCAACAAACCTGTCTCACGACGGTCTAAACCCATCTCACGATCCCCTTTAATGGGCGAACAACCCCACCCTTCCCAGCTGCTGCACCGGGAGGTTGGGAAGAGACGACATCGAAGTAGCAAGCCACCAGGTCGATATGTGCTCTTGCTGGTGACAACTCAATTATCCCCAAGGTAACTTTTCTGTTATCAATGGCCCCCAGAAATGAGGCACATTGGTTCGTTAGGCCCTGCTTTCGCATCGTCGATCGTTATTGGTCCGATCCACGTCAAGCCAGCTTTTCCCCTTACGGTTTACGGTGGAGACTGAACCACCTAAGCTGACCTTTGGGCACGCCTGTTAGATTTTCGGGCGCGTGGCGCCCCACCCAAACTGCCCACCAAGCGGTGTTCTCTAGAAGAGTTAGTATATTCACGCACCAAGGACGGTGTCTCTATGGACGACTACTCTCGGGACTGACGTCCCGAGGATCAACATCTCCCGTCTACTCAGCACAAGGTGCGCGAATACACAACGCCAGGCTGCAGTAAAGCTCTATGGGGTCTTCGCTTGCAGGTTGAGGTTACTGGACTGTGCGCCAGTAATAGTCAATTTCGCCGGACGTACCGCGGAGACAGTGGGACTCTCGTTGTGCCATTCATGCAAGTCGCCAATTAAGCGACAAGGTATTACGCTACCTTAAGAGGGTCATAGTTACCCCCGCTGTTTACCGGTCCTTCGTCAGGTTGAAACCCGATTTCAGATACCGGCACTGAGCAGGATTCACCGACTATACACATCCTTTCGAACTAGCAGTCGGCTATGTTTTTATTAAACAGTCGGAGTCCCCTTGTTACTGCGACCAGCTTATCTCTAAGCTGGCACTCCTTCTCCCGAAGTTACAGAGCGATTTTGCCGAGTTCCTTCGCGGTACTTTGCCCGTCACACCTTAGGCTACTCACCCAGGGGCACCTGTGTCAGTTCTCGGTACGGTCACCTCTGCGGTTTTTCATGGGACCTAGGCCTCATTCATCTTTTGCTCACGTCTTCTCGATCTTCTCACCATGACGGTTCTCCAATCGATTATTACGCTTCGCCGTCCCGACAGGAACGGTAGAACTAGCCCAAGCCGTCACCACTATTGCAGAGGGGCATACGAATATTAACGCATTTCCCTTTCGAACATCTCGGTTAAGGATGTCCTTAGGACCGGCTAACCCTCGGCTGATGATCATTGCCGAGGAACCCTGGCCCCTTCGGTGGAGCGGATTCTCACCACTCTATGCTGCTACTCTTCCCTAGATTCTCATATGTACACGGTCCACGAGATCTCACGACCTCGCTTCTGCCCGAGCACATCGCCGCGCTACCACATCTCCTTTCGGAGGTTCAGCGTATCGGTGTCCAGTTTGAGTCCCGTCCATTTTCCCGGCCCGCAAGCTTGACCAGTGATCTGTTACGAACTCTTTCAAGGATGGCTGCCTCTAAGCCCACCTTCTGGTTGTCTTCGACCACGGACACGGTTTGTCATTAACACTTAACTGGAACTTTGGGACCTTAACGCTGAGCTGGTTTATTCACCTTTCGTCACGGTAGCTTACCCACCGTGGCTCACTCCCCGCGTCTACGACGATTGCAACTTTGGAGTTTGACAGCGTACCGAGGGATCGCTCCCCCTAAATACCCAATCAGTGCTCTACATCACAATCTATCTCAACGGAGATCTACCTACGAGTAGTCTCGCGCGGAACCTGCTATTGCCCATCTCGATTGGACTTTCACCCCTATACCCAGCTCGTCCGAGCGATTTGCACATCAGCAACGGTTCGATCCTCCACCCAAGTTTCCTCGGGCTTCAATCTGGCCAGGCATAGATCGATAGGCTTCAGGTCTCCCACCATTGACTCCGGGCGAGCGCACCCAGTCCCTGGCCGCTTACGCGGCTGCGGACCTTTCGGTTTCCCTTCGGCTTCGCAGATCGACTGCTTAACCTCGCCAATGATCAGAACTCCCAGGGGCATTTTTCGAAACGCACGAATAGACGCTGCTCATATCTTCGCTTTCACGCCTATTCAGCTTGTTCCCGACTGGTTTCAGGATCTTTTCACATCCCGCTAAGGATACTTTTCAGCTTTCGCTCACGCTACTTGTCAACTATCGGTCTCGAGTAGTATTTAGGATTGGAAGTAACTGCCTCCCATATTCACGCGCGATATCCAACGCACGCTACTCTGGATTCGTCACTTGGCCATAACTAGTACGTGTACGGGACTTTCACCCTCTATGGTGCGCCGTCCCAGGACGACTTCCACTTCCTAGAATTAGGCTACAGACGATCCTTACCCCACATCTCCCCAAGGTTTCCCAAGGGGATTCGGTTTGTCCTATTCCGTTTTCATTCGCCACTACTAACGGAATCTCTTTTGATTTCTATTCCTCCCCCTACTGAGATGCTTCAGTTCGGGGGGTTCCCTTTCCTTCTTTATATCGAGGAATGGCACTGAGTGCCAGGAGGTCCAATTCAGCAATTCGCGGATCCATGAGATTCATGCCTCTCCCCGCGACTTATCGCAGCTTGTCACGACCTTCTTCGGCTCTCGAGCCGAGCCATCCCCCAGTCGGGTTGTAGCATCATTGTGATTCCACATACCCACCTGTGTGAGTTTTAATCGCCCCTCCACAAGTGAAGAGGCGATTCCTCTGGTATTCCAGGCATATCAATTCAGGTTTCTCTGACCACTACGTCTCCCCGCAGGGCGAAGCGGTCTCAACCTTCTTACCCTGATACACGACTGTACCAAGGAGCACACAAAGCATCTCGGCGACCTACATTCGGTATATGAAGTAACCGGGATAGTTAGCTTTCATTAGCTGGCTAAAACATCTCTCAGTAGCACGGTTATTCTTCACTATCTGGAGTATCTGAGAGTCCAAATATTAGCCCTCCTGGAAGAGTCGTTTTTGGAGCATCATCGATTCCAAAGGGAATATTATCAATAAAGGTTGATTTTTCACTGTTTTCTGCATTTTTCTCTGTCTGAATATA
Organism: Euryarchaeota archaeon UBA62; assembly: GCA_002502095.1. Classification (GTDB taxonomy): domain Archaea; phylum Thermoplasmatota; class Poseidoniia; order Poseidoniales; family Thalassarchaeaceae; genus MGIIb-O5. The sequence goes on along the minus strand of DAPJ01000005.1, from coordinate 60,604 downwards.
TTCAGGGGAGGCTTCAAGTCCAAAAACAGGAGTTTCGAGTTTCCTCCTGTTAGACTCTTGAAGATCGAATGGGAGTGTAGTTTTCTGGGATTCCTGATTATGTGTTTTCTTTGTTACGCCAGAAATATTTTTTTCATTTTCTTCGGTTCCGCAGGTCAGACAAATGCCAGAACGAGTGGCCATACCACATACCTCGCACACCCTCATAATAGTGGCTTAAGGCATCATCCCTTGATGCTGTCGCAGTAATTCTTCTACTCTGCCTCATAGTGCGCGCCTTCTGTTGGAGCGTTTCCATAAATCGATGGCAGTAGTGAAAGTGATGCTATCATCATTGCAACTATGATTACCCATTTGACCATCTCATTTGGCCAGTCTACAGCATACCTGACCACAGCATATACAGTAGCAAGTGCTACGCTTAGCAGCATTATCGGGAAACCTGTCTTGAAGAATCTATTGAATGAGATATCATGACCTGCTTCTTCGGCCAGTCCTGCCGCCACAACGTTAGCTGAGGCGCCGATGATCGTACCGTTTCCTCCCAGACACGCTCCAAGGGCTAGTGCCCATGCCAGTGGGCCTAGTTGTAAGTTGAGTTCTGGATCACTTGCAAGCTCGATTACTACTGGTACCATAGTTGCCGTATACGGTATGTTATCAATAAAGGCAGACGCAATTGCCGATACCCATAGGAGCAGAAGGACGGCGACCATCAGCCTATTTTCCTCTGAGGCTTGGGAAATAGCATCGGAAATACCAGTAGCTATTGCATCAATGAGGCCCATATACTCTAGACCATGAATCATAATGAACAGACCTGCAAAGAAAATAATGGTTGTCCACTCCACCGCATCAAGCTGCTCTTCAACATGATGAGGAGAGGTTACTAGCAGCATGAGGACGGCCCCGCCAAGCGCTATGGTGGCTACTGTAAAGAGAGGGTGAGGAAAGCTTGAGTGGGCGAAGAACGCCAGAATAACTAGAATCAGGATGAATCCTGATTTCTTCAATAATTCTGCATCCTTGATATTGTACCTAAGTCGTAGAAGGTCTAAATTGCGGTGCCTCTCTCCCGAAAGGCCTTCAGATTCCAACTTGGATAGGAGCCAGAATGAAGGTGCCATAGCGATTACTACTGCAGGTCCCACGTGGATGATGAAGTCAATGAAAGCTATTCCTTGATCTGCAAGAATGACATTGTCGGAAAGTGCCTGAGATGACAGTTGTGCTCCGATTATTATGTTAGGAGGATCTCCAATTTGTGTTGCCGCTCCTCCGATATTTGAGAACATTACTTCCGCTATTATCAAGGGTATTGGCTCTAGATTTAGAACCTTAGCTATCTGTATAGTAACGGGGACGATTAGGAGTATCGTGGTCACATTATCCAAAAATGCTGAGAAAACTGCTGTTATTGTACAGAGTATAATCGATAATCTCCAGATGGACCCGCCGCTCAACGCATATGCCTGGACCGCAGCCCATTCGAAAACTCCTGTCTTTCCGAGGATATCAACAATTACCATCATCCCAATTAGTAGACCAATTGTCTCTTCATCTATCCAAGTTACCACAGTACCTAGATCTGGGCCGTTTCCAATGATATGAAGAGTGATCACTGCCACTATTCCACCAACGGCAGCTGCCAGGGCCCTGTGGACTACTTCGAAAACTATCAGAGCGTAGACGATGGTGAGAATACCAAATGCCGCAGGGACAGCCCATTCTGGCATTTCTGCTGGAGTCCATACTCCTGGATCAGAGGTCGCTGCAAGGGCTCTTGTAAGCTGCATAACACGTCGAGACAAATTACACCTAAATATATCACTGATGCAGATTCAAGACTTGCGTGGATTATTTACCAGACCAAAGAACCACGATATTGCCTCGACTGAATGAAACAACCGATGACGTTTTAGTAGCTAAAGTGGAAAAAATCTCCGTTCTTTCGGAAGACCCTTTTGCTACTCCTCGGTTAAGCTTAATCTTGACTAAAGACCTACTTGAAAGTTGATCTTTAAGCTCACCTATCACTGAGTCTATCACTCCTGATTTTCCTATTCTGACAGTTATAGGGAGTTCTGAATCAGAAGACTCCCTTAATACTCTGGTTGGAATTTTAGACATACTACCGGCCTCTGAACGAAGGGCCCATTGTTTTGGTTCTACCGCATATTCCACATGTATACTTGATTGACTTGGAACGAATCCTCACTGTAGAGTTCCTTCCGGGAACCATTGCTACTTTACATGACCTGCATATTGCGATACCGCTATAATTTTTCATTCTAGCTCCGTGCTTCTTACCGATTCTTAGAATTAATCTAGCGGAGGCATCAGAAAGACTCTGCTCGTTACTTTCATTCAGAACGTGATGTAGATCCTGAATTGCTTCCGTAGCTAATGCCTTCTTCGGATTTGGCCTTCTACGGAACCTGCCCGACAATCAAAACACCTCTAGCTCTGAGTTGATTGATTCTGCAACCTCATCTATGCTTCCTCTTCCATCTACTGAAATTACCCTTAAATTTGTCTTTTCAGACAGTTTGGAATACCAATCTGACAAGGGTTTTGTCTGCTGATGGTATGCGTTAAGCCTACTTCTTACAGTTTCCTCATTGTCATCCTTTCTCTGAATGAGCCTAGGGAGTATTTCGGAGGGAGCTGGTCGGAATTTAATATGGTAAATATCTCCTGTTTCGGGGTCCATTCTTCTTCCAACTATTCTCTCGACGATATCTTCATCGGGAACTTGTATCATAATTACCATTGACACTTCAGCTATACCGGATAGTTCCTCTGCCTGGGCGATTGTTCGCGGAAATCCATCAAAGAGAACCCCCCCTGAGGCGTCTGAACGCTTGAGCCTCTCAGATATCAGACCGATGATTATGGAATCTGGAACCAGTAATCCACGATTCATATATCCCTTAGCCTCATTCCCCAGATCAGTGCCCTCTCTCACTGCTTCTCTAAGCATGTCACCAGTCGAAATCTGTGGCTTACCGGTAGTTTGGCTAATCCTTACTGCTTGAGTTCCCTTGCCGGCCCCAGGGGGACCGAATAGTATGATGGAATGTGCTTGACTAGAGATTGCAGACATGGGTATGCCAGGCGGCTAACACTGATAACGCTCACGGACGATTCTGTTCCCACCACATATTACCGTAAGCGGCCCATTGCTCCATTGTCCATCCTTCCGGAAGGCCTGAAAGTGGCAAGGGAGGGGCTCCTTCAGGGGCCTTTTCGATAGTTAATGAGGGGAGTGATGATGAGGAGATTGCATCATTCAGTTCTTGCTCGGATACGGTTCCAGTAAGGACTTCTCCTGAAGCGCTAGTCTCCAAAGCGGCCGCCCTTCTCTCATTAGTGGAGCCAGTAAGCAGTGCTGATCCGGGGGGAATCAGTTCTTCATCGGGGCGTGCCGCCAGAGAAGAAGCCCTTCTCGCCCTAACAATCAGAATGGCAGATACTGAAACTACGACAATAAAAATTAATCCTACGGCCCATGAAGGAATGAGTCCTTCTGTAGATTCCCTTGCTTTGCTAACCTGTAATTTTAGGTATGCATTAGTTGAAACCTCGATTTCCCCTGTACCATTTGCAAAGACGTCCAACTCAATAATGCCATACTCTGCATTCCCCCCCGGGTCTGCCACTACCTCTATAGAAATCGATTCTCCGGGCTCTATCGTCCCTGCTGATGATGGGTCGACATCAAATCTCCAATTCTCGTCACCAACTACCTCAAGGGAGACTTCAGTCTGAGAATTACCAATGTTCTGCAAGGTTATATCGAAAGTAGCGGGATTGCCGGGCGATACATCTTCCACGGTGTCATCCGGAACAGAAAGATCTAGCCATGCGGATGACAAGACCAAAACATCTAGCCAAACAGTTTCGGAATGTGTCACGAAGGCAGGTGTTGTAAATTCAATTATTACAGGGATCGATTCTTCCTGAGGTCCTGCTGGAATAGCACCTGGTAGCTCTAAAGCGACAGAAACGACTGCCTGCTGATTCATATTCATTGCGAAACTTCCAGCAGTCATGAATCCGCCAGACCAATCCGAAGGTATGGTGCCAAGAGTCAGGGACACTACCAAATCAACATTGCCGGAATTCTGAATCATGATATTCGCAACCCCTGTTAGTCCCGGCGCCGCGGAAATAGAGGAGTCCCCAGAAATATCCAGCTCTGCCAGTTCTCTGACAACTAGCTTGGTCCCATTGGAAATCACATCTCCTCCAATTTGTGTCACTCTCGTAGTGATTGTATTGGAATCTCCCATTTGAGCCGCCATTGGAACCAGAGTATTAATCTGGAAAACTGCTACTTGGCCAGACAATATTTCAACAGAAATAGAATCCATTGATTCCTCTTCCTCATGAATAATCTGAATTGGCCAAGTGTTGAGCGAAGAGAAAGCATCTACTTCGAATGTCATCGGGATATTGCCATTATTGCTGACTTCTAATGTGGTAGTCACCATATCTCCGTTTATGACGGCCCTTCCGGAAGCTAATGCCAAAGGACCTAGTGGGTTGCCAGAAGGTGAAAATATTTCTGTTCCGAAGTCATCATTGGCCAGTACGAGTACAGATACCGTATCAGAAATACTCAACGAAGGATCGTTAACAGATTCAGTCACACATGTGACATCCTCAATACTTCCCGCGGCGGGCTCACCATTCGGTAATTTAGGAACCCTAATTTTTATTGGGAGAGTAGTATAAAGTAACCTACCTATGGGATCTGTAAGGAGTTCTGAAGACTGGGAATCCCAGATATTCACTGGCCATGAATTTTCAGTTGAGCATGATACAATATATCGAGTAGGGCCGTTTCCGTCATTTCCTACTGCAAGAGAGAAAGAGGCCCAGTCTCCCGGTTCGGCCTCTGCCCCTCCTTCTCCAGCTAGAACTGTGACCAGCCCCTCGATTCTGTCTACCTCTGCTTCGAGTCTGATTACGTTATTCACGGTGGGGGCGTTTACATCGAACAGATTCAAATCGGTTACAAACGTACCTGGGAGAGCATAAACCTCGCCTGGAAGGGATGAAGAAGTGGATCGTGGATGAGCGGTGAGATTTAGCTCGACCACTATCCTATCGCCCTCGCTTCCCATCGGCCCTAGTTCCCATGGTCCTGTCTGATTGAGGATTTTCCACCATTCATCTGATGGTGGTTGCAATACCCCATTCTCTGAAACTATATTTACAGGAGAAACGCTGAGTTGGACGGATATAGTTGAAGTTCCTTCATTTCTAAGTTCGAGAGGGAAGTATACAGAGTTGGTCTCCCTCGGATTCATACCTCTAGTTCTTGAATCTTCAAATTCCAGCGGATTGGATGGCAGATTTCCACTTTCTAAAAGAGGAGTAATTCTCACTCCTATCTGAGAAACCTGTACGATCATTTCGGCTATGTTATTGTTAATGCCATTGGCCTCGTCATTCAACTCGAATACCTCCGAAGATGAGTCGAGGGAGAGTCTGAGTATGTGCTCACCTGTTGATGAGAATGAGTAGGGGAATGAGAGTGAATCAAGTCCGCCTCCTGCAATTGACGAGCGTCTTGAGGTATGCAATAAGTTCCCAGTGGTCATATCGTGGATTTCCACATCATATTCTAATGCAGTAGCGGTAGCTTGGTTTCCCCATGCGGCCTCAATTAGAATAGTGTCGCCTTGCAAAGGATTCTCCACTGAAGTAGATATAGAACCTTCGAAAACAGTTAGATCCGCCTCACTAATCTCACTCGCTATAGCAGATAATACCAGAGAATAGCCCTGTGTATCCCCTCCTGAGTTTCCTACTCTAACTGTCCAAGTACCGGGCGAGGCATCCTGAATTTTTACCCTTTCAAGATTGTTCAGGGAATCTATGGAGTTGCCAGATACACTGAATCCGGAAATGAATTCATTTCCAAGGTAAATTGTCCCATCGGGAGCAGTAACAGAAAGATCGAGATCATTAACTAAACGAGAGGCTGATTGATTTGCGACTGATGACCCCTTTAGATCGTTCCAAGCCAGAGTAGCATCTAGTCCTGCACCTGGACTTACATCGAATGTGTAGGTGAATCCATGACCTGGAAAAAGCTCTCTTGAATAATCATACATCACGTCCATTTCCACTCCATTTTCTGAGACTGGAAAGAGGCTGTTGTCGAGTGAGAGTTGTCCCCATCCCTCAGAGGGGTTGGGAACATTACTATCTCCGATATCTACAGCCCCATTGATTAGAATTGCCCTAATCAGGTCGGACCTGGGCTCACTGATTCCTTCAGACCTCAGAAACTGTCGGACGAGCGCGGATGCCCCCGCAACCACAGGTGTTGCCATAGAGGTCCCATTCATTGCGACATAGAGTGGTGTAGTACCATCGTCGTGAGTTAATTCGGAGCATGATTGTCCATCGACCAGAGTTGCTTCCTCAGCTCTAGCTGAGCAAATGAGGACTCCGGGTGCAACAATTTCTGGCTTTATTCTGCCATCATTGGTCAATCCTTGTGATGAGAAAGAAACTACGCTTCCCGAAGGCTCTGAACCATAAGAACCAGTTGTTGATGCACCCACTGTTAGAGCATTCTTAGAGGTACCAGGAGGGGTGATACCAGTATCATTAGTATTACCAATATCGCCAGCTGAAAATAGGACCATATAGCCCGGATAGTCGCTTACGAAATCATCTACATTAGAAGATGTCTGGCTATAATTACCTAAGTTTGATGTGCCCCAGCTATTGGTATGTATCCTAGCATTCTGATTCCATGAGTGTGTAAATAGGCCATACAATGAGCCGTAAATACCGAAGAAGCCACTTTGAGACTCGTGAGTGTACATGTGAAATGTTGCTCCAGGAGCCATACCAAGTGCGGATGATTGTCCTGAGCCGTCTCCTAGGAGCGTTGCGGCTACGTGGGTTCCGTGGCCACTAAGTAGGTCCGAGTTATCATTATCTGGCCCAAATTGGCTGTATACTGATCTTATTCTTCCATCGAAATCTCCATGATCTTCGTCTAGGCCAGTGTCCGAAATAGCGATGACCTCACCTGTTCCATCCAGAGGTATCGATGATTGCTCATATGCACCTTGTACGCCAGAAATTTCTCTAGCCACGCTATTGTATACCGATGCAGTGCTTGTGGTTTGGATATGCAGAATCCTCCAGTCTTTGGATAAGAGAGGAATCCACATTGAATCAATACTTTCTATCGTACACAGCCACGAGTCACAATTAGTTGATTGATCATAATTGGAAATCAGGGATAGGTCCCTCTCTAGGGAGGTCAGCTCTTCAATAGTTAAGTCATTAGCAGGTAAAATCTGAAGATTTAATTGTGATGAAGGGAGATTTATGTTACTTAGGATTTCAGGAGATACCCTCCAGATATCAGGCATTTGCCCGGACCACCTTACATTGGCTAAAGAGTCTAAGAAATTATCAGCATTAACGTGTAGGGGAAGCCTCACAAGAAGCGCGCTATCGGGCATATAGTCGAGTATTGCGCCCCCTACCTCTTCCACTGAATATGATATTCCCGAAATGTCAGAGCTATCAGATTGAATCACAAAGACTGGCCTATCTGAGTAACTGTAATCGCCGGTATCTAATTCTCCAAAGATTGGGTAGTCATCCATCAATGGATCAAATGACCCATACGGCGAGTGTATTAGGCCTGAAGTTTGCCTGATTTGGTGTACGTGCTCTGAGGCAAATTCCAGAGAGGCCCATTTCTCAAAATGATAATTATCGAGATCCTGAGAATGTATCGAATCTGTACCTTGAGGAGAGGCGGAAACCATTCCCGACCATGAAGAAAATAACAAAACAGTAAGGACAAGGAAAGTTGATTTCCTTGCATACATGGTTCCTTCGGAACCTAATCAGCCTTTTGACAGTTAACCTAAGCTGATTATAGAATAATCATAACCAATAACGAGTAAAAAGCCGTGAAAAAGCTCAAATATTGTAATATCTGGATATTGCTTGGTCTGTCTTCGTGACACTTTCGGTCCAGCTTTCCTCAAGTTTCATTAGAGCCCTTACACAGTCTACGTTCTCAGGGATCACATCACTCTCTTGGTGGATAGCTTGGAAATAATACAGCCTATTTCCTATTAGTCTAACTCCATCCTCCCAGACAAAAATTTCATGCAAATCTCCCCATTTTCTCCCAATATCTCTGGCCATCTCCATTACCTCGGCAGTAGTGGTGATCCTATTGCCCTGGCCGTTCATCACGATAACTCTCGGAGTTTCGTTCCATATATCCAGAATTGTTTGAGTGGTGAGGCCGTGATTCTCCGGAAGATCGGCAATGATTGCATGGACATGCATTATCGTTGTTGGTACCGCTACTGCGAGTGAATTGATCTCAATTTCTGGCTTTACTGTCATCACGTCTGGGCCGTGATGGCTAGGTACCTTCAAAACCGGTTTTATAGCGTTTATAGGGCCTTTATTCGAGTCACCTGGATCCGCCGCCCTTCTGATCATTGTACATTCTACTTTCAGAGAGCCACACAGGTCATACAATGGCACCAATGTTCTAGAGAGTCCCGTGGTATTACAAGAAACAACTCTTGTTGTTTCTGCTCCAAAATTTTCCAAATGATTTGCGCAAGATGTGTAAGAAAGTCCGGTCAGTGAGTGTTTCTCACCTCCTTGAAATATACTCTTTACTCCAGCCTCTTGGTACTTTTTGAGATTGACCGCACCCATTTTTCCCGGAGAGCAATCAATGACTACATCTGATTTGGAAAGTAAGTCTTTGAGTCCACCTTTGCAAACAAAACGAGAGTTCTCGAAGCTAGAAATCATATCTTTGTCATCAGATGTGCAATAGAGGTCAAATCCCTTCTTAGCTGCCATCTCACAACCGAAGCTTGGGCCTGTCTTGGTAACGCCCACGATCTCCATATCATCCTGTGCGTCTATTGCATCCGCAACTCTCTTTCCAATTGTCCCATACCCATTAATAGCTACTTTCACTCGTGCCATACTAACCCCTGAACAATATATCCTCTAGTCGATGCTCTATCAAGATAACTCAATGAAGCTATTATTTATCAGCAAATGAAAAATATCCGTCACAATGAAGACCATTGGCTAGACTCGGAGTACTATGGCGATGAGGGAACAGACCGCAAGGAGTGTCAAACTCAATAGAGAAATCGCTAGGATGTTGCCTGAGGCTATGGACAAAGATCGCTTGGTAAAAATCGGCTATGGATCCGGTGGAGACACCAAGCCTAGAGATGGTGACTTCGGCGTTCTTACTCATCTTCCCAAGGGATCTAGGGTACTACTTCTTGGTAACTTAGGAGAGTGCGTTGGAGCGATGAATAGAGGAGGTACGCTGAATATTGAGGGGAGTTGCGAGTCTATGCTGGCCGCCTTTCAATCTGATGGCAGAGTTGTCGTGGAGAGGGATGTTGGAGACAGGCTGGCAATGAATATGAATGGGGGAAGTGTGACTGTTATGGGCTCTGCTGGTAAGGATGCCTGTGCGGGGATGAATGATGGTATAGTAGTAGTCAGAGGACAAGCCTCGTCTGGTGCTGGATCGGGAATGTTAGGGGGAACTTTGATTGTCATGGGTTCCGTTGGACCCGATCCAGGTTTAGGGATGAAGGGAGGTAGAGTGATTATTGCAGGTAGTTGTCCACCGCCTGGAAAGGGTTCAACGATGAGATCAATAACAGATAAAGAAGTCATTGAGCTGGAAGAGTTCCTAGAGCCGCTCGGTCTTTCCCTTGAGGAGGATGCATTAGTTTTGGTTCCAGACAAGGAGTCTTCGATTAGGGGTATCACACCCAAGAGATGGGTATCCGAAGGCTTCGATGGAATAGGGATTAGTCCATCCAGTTCGGATAGAATTCCTGATTACTCAATAATTGATACATCCATCAGCATAATTCCAGTTGGTTCTGATGAGGGGGTTTTGGAATTGCCAGTCCCTTGGATTATTAGGTCGCCCCGTGGCTTTACTTATCCGGATGGGCAGATTAGAATTCCAAGTATTGTTGATGCGGGACCGAAAAAGGGCGATCTATTGATAGTAGGCGAGGGGGGGCTTGCAGAATTTCCAGACAATGCCGGAGAGATTTCTGGAATTATTCTAGATTTACAGAGTTTACCACCTATGAATGATGCTGAGATTGAGGCTATTTTGGTCTCATTGTCGAGTCATTTGAGTAGCTCATCACTAATCCTCCTTAGAGATGGGGCTGATAGGATAGAGGGGCTTTTCAGGTTGGTAGTTGATCTCGATTTAGATGGCGCCATAGTCTCCTTGGCAACTCCTGGAGGAGGAAGAGCAGCCGCGGCATTACCAAGGATTGGATTAGCCTCGAGAGCAATGGGGTTGGATACCCAGGGAAGAATAATAGGCATAGAGCTTGAGAAGCAACCCTCTGCAGAAGATTTGATCATCGTCAGAGCTTCTGGATGCTCGTTCGTCGTTGGCCCTATTGATGAGGGGAACGAAATTTCAGATATTTCAGAAACTATCATTCCCGAGATTGTAGGAATAATGAAAGAAGCAGGATTATCAAATTTTCACAATGTCGGTAGGCGAATATTAAGAGCCAAGGATATGGAGACTGCGGCAATCAGTGGACTCAGGCTAATTGGTTTTGAAAGGCCTCTTCCGATGTGGTTAGGAAACTGAGGTTCTATAATGCCGACAATTACTTTGAGTCATTCCATGATGAGGAGGATTCAAGAAATCAATGGGGCGATTCATAATAAAAATGATTTGTCAGATTTGCTGCCCAAGATGGGTTGTCCGGTCGAATTAAATGATGATGATGATATTGAAATCGAGGTATTTCCTGATCGTCCGGATCTACTCAGTCATGAAACCATGGCTAAAGCAGTTAGGTCATTTCAGGACGGCGATACAGAAGTATCCCCGGTAGAGGTCTCCGACAGCGGCGTCAGAATAACTGTGGAGGGGGATTTAGAGGGTGTGAGGCCAATAATAATGGGGGCCATAGTTAGGGGAGTAAATACCGGTAACAGTGCTTCTGAGAGGGACTCTTTCATCCAGTCCCTTATGGATCACCAAGAGAAGCTACACATGACCTTGGGGAGGAAGAGGTCGCTTGCATCCATTGGAGTTCATGATTTATCCAAGCTAAAGCATCCATTCAGATATGAGACCGTTTCAAGTGACTTTTCCTTCCAGCCACTAGCCTCCGAGGATGTTATGAGCGTCTCTGAAATCCTGGATAGCCATCCAAAAGGAATTGAATACTCGAAACTTATGGATGGCTTGGACGCATATCCGATAATCCTCGATTCCAATAATGAGGTCATTTCGCTCCCCCCTATCATCAATGGAAATCATACAACTGTTAGTGAAGATACTAATGATTTCTTCATTGACGTAACAGGTTTTGATGAAATAGCGTGTGAAACCTGCCTCCTATTAGTTTCATTATCCTTATCAGAATTGGGAGGTGTAGTCGAAAGTGTAGAGGTACAGGATAAAGATGGTTCAGTAAAGGTGACCCCAAACTTTGGGGCTAAAACCTACAGGGTCCCGAACAGACTCATTGAGAAAATACTCGGCATGGAGCTCAGTGATTCTGAAATTGGCGGAGCGATTCAAAGAATGGGAGGAATATTACTGGAATCTAGGACCATCACCCATGGTTCAGAGAGGGCGGAAAGATGGTCCGACTGCGTGGTGGGAGAAAGAGAGCATGTATTCTCCATGCCTAGATGGCGCAGTGATATTATGCATCCTGTTGATATTGTAGAAGATATAGCAATAGGAATTGGATATGAAAATCTGCCAGATATTTTATCTTCAGTACATATCGATGCTTCGCCACTAAAATCGTCCAATCTGCACAGGAGGATAAGGATGAGTATGAGGTCGGTCGGCCTTCAAGAGATTCAGAGTCTGACTCTTTCTAATGAGGGGGATCAATTCAAGAAGACTAGGTGGCCCATAATATCAGAAGCCACAGTGATTTCTAATCCAATTACAGTTGATCATACAGTACTCAGGCAGTATATATTCCCATCATTAATGAATCTGCTAGCATCAAATAGACATCATGAGCTCCCTCAGAGGGTTTACGAACTTGGGGAGGTCGTTCATGGAGGGGTCAACAAAACAAGAGTTTCTTGGGCTTGCGCTGAATCGGGAGCGGGATTCTCAACAGCCAAAGGAATAGTTCAGTCACTTTTGAGGGACCTAGGCGCCCCGACTCCTTCAATTTCCTTTGAGCCTGTAGCAGAAGGTAGGGGTCCTTGGATTGATGGCAGAGGTGCGAGAGTACTTATCGAAAATCATGAAATTGGAGAGTTCGGTGAGGTTTCGCCAGAAGTAATGAGTTCATTCGGCTTGAGGACGCCCATCCACGCTGGCGAATTTGATATTGATGTAATTTCGAAGATTGTAAAGGACCCTGTCCACTAGCCGAGAATATGATGGCCCGTATTCTGTGAATTCTTCGGGCACAAGTAATATGTGGCCCCTTACTAGCAAGCTCGTGAATGTGCGATTGGGAGTACTTGCAATTCTAATGTTACTCGTTACCTGCACATCAGCACCGCAAGATATTGTTCAACTGGATGATAAAAAAATATCTTCTTCTGAAATTAATCAAGGGGTTTCTTTTGGATCTGATTCGGGTTCAATTTTTGGAATCGATCCGGGTTCAAGTATCGGCATAAATGTTAATTTCAGTAGTAATTTGGAAATTGAATCAAATGTCATTATATCGATTGACGGACCTTCTGGATGGAATATATCTTGGGATTCACAAGATACTCCTGAAGCTGGTCGAGAATATGCTGTATCGCCTGATCAGATTTACTGGGTCCAATTCTCGATTACTTCTCCGTCGGTTTTTGAAGGCCTTCCGCTGTCAAATTCTCTACACGTGGTGAGTATGTCGATAGTATCAGACCAAGGAGAGGTACTTGACTGGTATAACTTCTCGATGAGGTATGGCTATTATGAGGGCGTTGAGATTGTTCAGGGCGGAGGATTATCTTCGATAGTACCTGGAGGGGTCCTAACACTAGAAACGATCGTCAGAAATACTGGAAATAGCATTAGGAGTCTTGATGTTGAGATTGTAGCCTTGGACGAGAACGGGAGTATGATTACAGTTCCTGGAGACTACTTCGAGATAGAAAACTGGAGTGCTTCGATAATCGAGAGCTGGAGGGTCTCAGACCTCTACCCTAACTCAACGGGAGTTGTCATGGTCCAAATATTCTCTCCGGGAGATGTTGATGGCGCTTTAGATTTTGAAATACGGGTTTCTAGTCCTGCTTCGCCAGAGAGTGTTTCCTCGGTATCTCATATCGTAAACATAGTACCCAGAATTGGCGGTACCATATCGATATCAGAGGATGGTTGTACCATGGTAGAAGTACTTCCCGGGGGCTATTGTGAAATGGAGGTTGTTGTTACAAACACGGGGGATGGTGATTCACAGTTTAGTCTGGATGTTATTGATCTTCCAGATTGGGCAACTGTAGATTATCGAAATGATATATTTTCCCTTCAGCCGGGGTCTTCATCAGAAGCCATGACCATTTCATGCAGTGTTAATGAGGGTGCTTACTCTGACTTATTTGCAGAAGTTACCATCCGTCTGATGATTGATGATTGGTCCCCTGGTTATGTCGATTTTAATCTCAATTCTGGAACCATATACTCATGGGAAATGGAAATGTCATATCAATTAAACGAGGATAAAAACTTGACAGCCATATGGACGATGACTAACCTCGGCAACGGAGTTGATGGGTTTACTGCATCTATTGATTCAAGCGTTATGACAGATTTTGGAATTACAATTTCAGATTCATTCTCCTCTATTATTGTCTCTGAGTCAAGTAGATATTTGGAGATATATCCTGTAAGTAGAAACGATTCAGTGGATATTATCGGATGGATGCAAGTTCCTGAATCGGCTCCGACTGAAACTATGGCAAACCTTACCTTAGAGACGAGGTCTTTCTTACAGCCTAGCATATTTTTTATTGATTCCATTCCAGTAATTATTCAGGGAGAGTCCCTGCCAGAGAATGAGGAGCAAGCTCTTGAGGAAAATTGGATTGTCCCTCTCATTAACACTTGGTTAGAGCCTATCATGATAATGGCTGTAGTAGTTGTGGGAATGTTTGGCGTTATATGGGCGTTGAAAATAGGCAATCCCCGGGAGAAAGAACAAAATATCCCAGAAGACGATGATTGGATTTCAAAATTTGTGAGAAAGAGTTCCCCAGTTGCAGAGATTATTGAAAGTCCTAAGATCAATATTGAGGAGTTTGAGAAAGATTTCTTTGGTGAAGAAGGTAGGCCTGAGAGCGAGGTTTTTAATTCGGTCGATGGGAAAATAGTTAACGAAGCTAGTGATTTATTAGATCGTTCCAAGGAGGATTCCGACATGGAAGAGGCCCTGAGAATAGCCGATATACTCGATGAACAGGATATTCTTCATCCTGACAATATAATCTTAGATATTGATGATAAAGACTTGGTTTCTGAAGAAAATATCAGTGATAATCAAATCCCTTCTGACTTTGACTTGGAGATATGAGCGAGTACTCCATAGGTGTCGATGAAGCTGGAAGGGGGCCAGTAATTGGACCTCTGATAGTATGTGCGATATCCATTCCTTCAAATGATTACCACATTTTGAGAGAAATTGGGGCCAGAGACTCCAAGACTCTTTCCAAGAGTAGGAGAGAGGCAATCTACAAACTAATTCATGTGGAGGCAATTGAGAGGAATTGGAACATAGGGATTGTTGAGTGTGAACCTTTCAGGATAGATCATAATAGTTCTGTTTCTAATCTGAATGAGCTCGAAGTTACTCTATTTTCTGAAGCGATAAAAAATTCCAATGACAATGGTGAGTCTGGAAGTATTTTTTTAGATGCGTGTGATGTAGATCAGGAAAGATTCGGTAACAACGTAAAATCAAAATTGGGGCCTTCGTGGAGCGACTGGAGGATAATATCTGAGCACTCGATGGACTCATCTAATTCATTGGTTGCCGCGTCCAGCATAGTGGCAAAGGTGACTAGGGATAATGCCATGCAAAAATTATCCAGTGAGATAGGTGTTGATTTAGGTTCTGGATATCCCTCAGATCCAAAAACTAGATCCTCAATAAATGAGTTGATTTCTGGAAAAAATCCTCATGAATGCCTGAGATGGACATGGTCTACTGTGAGAAGAGCTTGGCAGGAAATGCATGGTACGTCTGTACCTACTAGATATGAAAATAAAGGGATTTCTTCTCAAACTAATATTCAGCATTGGATAGAGGGCAATCACAAATAGGGATGGCTGATGGCGTTAGTATGTGGCAGATGAAGATGAGTGGGGCCCAGGGATATTCTCTGCTGTACGCAAGTATGCTTTACAGAACGCAGTAGAATACAATGGATCTGGCAAATCTGGTAGTGTACTGGGAAGACTACTTTCAGAATTTCCTGAGTTGAGGGGCAATGCCAAAGAGCTTGTTCCCATTATTTCCAAGCAGGTTGATGAAGCAAATATGTTAGCCAATAATAACGGCTTAGATCATGTTAGGGAGATTCTCGAGGATACTAATCCAGAAGCTCTAAACCGTGAAAAACAGAAGAAGAGGGTCGGACTTCCGGATTTAGAGGTCAAGAACGGAAAAAAGGTAATTTTGAGGTTTGCCCCAAACCCCAATGGGCCATTATCCATAGGTCATTCAAGAGGAGTTGTAATTAACTCAGAATTTGCGAAAAAGTATTCCGGCAAGGTCATACTTCGATTTGATGATACAGATACAAAGGTTAAGCCACCGTTAGAATCTGCATATTCAATGATCGAGGAAGAGTTTGAATGGATTTCAGGGACGAAACCGGATTTAGTCATAAGGGCTAGTTCTAGAATGGATACCTATCTAGAATCCGCTGAGGAGATGATTTCACAGGGTATCTGTTACGTCTGCAGGTGTTCGGCTTCAGAATTCAAAGAGCTTCGAGATTCAAAGGAGGCCTGTAAATGTAGAGGGAAGAAGGCTGAAGATAGCATTCAGGAATGGAAACTTATGCTTTCCGGAGATATTGATGAAGGCGGTGCCGTAGTTAGAGTGAAGACTAATCTTGAGCTTCCCAATCCTGCACTAAGGGACTGGCCTGCATTACGAATTCAGCATAATACTCATCCAATAGTAGGAGATAGATACAAGGTTTGGCCATTATTAGATTTCCAGAGTGCTGTAGAAGATCACCTACAAGGAGTCACTCACATTGTTAGGGGAAAGGACCTAATGGACAGTACCAGAAAGCAGACACTCCTGTACGAACTCCTTGGCTGGGATTATCCCGAAACATTGTACTGGGGAAGGGTAAAGTTACTAGGTTTTGGCGGGTTCTCTACTTCATCAATCAGGAGATCCATAGAAGACGGAGATTTCTCTGGTTGGGATGATCCTCGATTACCTACTGTATCCGCGCTAAGGAGAAGGGGATTCTCCCCTCAGGCGCTGAGAGAGTTCTGGATAGAGTTAGGTTTGACCCAGAAGGATATTTCAATACCAATGGAAAGTATAGAGTCTAAGAATTCGAAGATCATTGATAGATACTCAGAAAGGAGGTCATTTATCGAGATCCCAAGAGAGTTGCAACTGGTAGGAGACGGAAACACAGATGATATGGGGCTGATTTCAATCAGAAGGCATCCAGATATTCCGGACATGGGAGTTAGAGAGTGGGACCTGGGCACTGGATCGATATTTATTTCTGGAAATGACTATTCAGAGGGATTGGTGAGGCTGAAAGACTTTGCAGATGTTGACATAAAGGGAGATAGTGCGTTTATTGTGTCTAAGGAAAAAAGTGGCAACCTACCAATTATCCATTGGGTTTCTTCAAAGAACTCTACAGAAGCCAGAATGATAGTCCCCCGCGACAGTGAAATTGATTACGCCGAGGGAGTAATCGAAAATATTGAAATTTTCACTGGTCAATGTCTTCAGCTTGAGAGGATGGGTTTCGCTATGGTCGAAGAAATTTCAGAAACTAATGGAGTCTCGTTGATATGGCTACACGGGTAGCCTTGGGTTCGGTCAAAATTGACTTTGTTTCGCCCTCAGAAGGGTTGAGTTCAAGATGTTCAACGTGATGTCGACATCATGGGCGTACGCAGTAGGTTTGTCCCAGCCTCTATTGTATTGGTTTTTTTGTTGACCGTTTTGGGACCGGTTATCAACGTCTCAGCACAAGAGGGAAGCTGTTGCTCAGGAGAAAATTTTGAGTTGTTTTTGAAAGGAGACCCAGATTCTGGCATTCTTACACCATTTGAGTCGGAAACCAATGAAGGAGATTCCAAGCTAGTGAACCAAGTTCTACAACCTGTTGAGGTTGGAACTTGGGGAGTTGATTGGGGGATTGATGGGGAATATCCCGCTGGAGACTGGGAGTTCAATATCCATTATGAAGTCCAAGGTGCGGTCGGGGTTAATATCAACATAACAGTTGAGGTCAGGATTGGTGGGTCTTTCTATGAGGGAGGAACCTCTGGAATCGAGCCTTATCTTACCGGCGAAGGAGACGTTCAATCTGTAATCAGTGTGGAATCGGGGGATGTTCGAGAGGATGACGAGGTAGAAGTGAGCCTTATCGTTCAGTTATTGGGGTTCAATCAACCAGGGGATGACTCAGGCGTAATTTTTCATTGGGGTAGCGATGATAAAGCGTCCAGTATATCGGTTAAGCTCCCGCTGGTGGAGATTGAAATGAAGGAGGCTAGCGTAAGTGGAAACCTTGTGTATTTCCCCATCCTTCTATCTTCTGGATTTGACGACAGGATGTGGTCATCTTCTTTAGGTACTTTTGAGGTTCAGAATGTTGCGGTAACAGATAAGCCAGTTGCCACACTAGTAGAACGGGGCGTCGAAGTAACATTCGTATGGAGTTTGCCTGCAGGAGTAGATAGTGGGTCTTTCTTAGCTGAATTCATTTTGGAGCCCCAGAATGGATTACAGATCAGTGCCAACATGTCTCATTTCATAGAAGCCGGAGATGACGATGGAGGAGGTGGATCCTGGTATCCTGCGAGTGAGCCCCTTAGAACGGGCGGGTCAGCGATATTAGTTTCAATAGACGCGGATTGGGATGGAAGCGAGGTTAGAAAGAAGGTCTCGCTAGAGTTTGATGGCTCTATGTCACAGTGGATGAGATGGGGCCTAGACAATATTGGAAACTCCAGTCTTGGCTCCAGTAGTTGGTGGAGAAATCTAAACTCGTACTCGGATTCCGTACCAGACTCAGATTTTAACAACAAAATGGTAGATAGTTCCGAGTTAATGGCACTTACAGGATATCTGAGAGGGTCTAACGCTGATTTGATATCATTTCTTTCAAATGGACTATTCATAGAATCTGAGTCGGTAATTGGTGTTGACCCTATTGAATTGGGGCCAACTGAGATATCGATCGACCTAGGGGGGACGAGTGGTTTCAGTTCCGAAACTATAACGATAAAAATCTCTACTTCTTACTCGGTTATGGAAGGAGACAGACAACTACTAATCGAAACCTTCGCAAAGTCTACTGCTGAAGAATACTGGACAGAAATCTCGGTTGATGCCACTCTGCAGGGATCTATGCTCACCGATATAGGAATTGTTACAGCGAGTGGAATCGACTACTCTCATAGGAGGTGGATCGTATCTGAAACCCTATCTGTTGAGAGTACGGATTTAGATATAGAAGAGTCATTTAGAGTGGAATTCGTACCGACGGGAAATGGGCTATTCAGTGTTTTATTGGGATCCGGGATGATGGTATTGGTACTGAGCTTGTCCATAGGCTTGGGAATGACTATGACCAGGAATAGATCAAGATTCCCCACCATGATTACGGTAACAGCTCTTGGCGTGCTTTCTTTTGGGATTTATTTTCTTGGGCTTCCGATGCAGATGGTCCTTGGAGTAGTTGCATGTAGCCTCCTGCTTGTACTACCAATCTCTCTGCTATCTCCCAAACTGAGGAGTAATGAGAGCAGGGGCTCCAACTATCCTCGAATTAGTTGCCCCTCATGTGGGATGAGCGTTGCTGTGGAATCAGATGTTCGTCCCCTAAGGATTAGCTGTAGTGGTTGTGACAGTGTCATTAGAATAGAAGAGTGACTAGAGTCTGCCAGACCTGAGAAGCCTATCTATTGCTTCAGATGTGGCCAACTTGGGATTCTTGTTATTCCAGATCATTGAAGAGGCTCTTATTTGGCTAGCCAAATCGACTTCCCAACCAGAAGCTAGGATACAGTTCCATACGATCTCCTCTAGTCTCGATGTAGAGGGAGATGTAGAGTCGAGAGCACCTCTACAGAGGTGCGATAGCGATCTTGCCCTTCCTTCCTCACCCATGGAGCCCCATCTATCTGAAATATCAATCAGCGAGTTTCCATCTATGAAATCCAAACTATCCACATTCGGACTAGGAACTTCCGGTATTGGGATCACCCTTATGCTACCCTCTAAAGTCAGCAATTCCTTCAAGGAAGAATAGACCGGATCATATGTCATATCCATGCAAGCATGAATCCAATTACCAGATATTGCCCATGGCCTAATTTTCCTAACTAATACTCCCGAAGGAGATATCAATTGAGCGATTGAGTGACACATGGCGACTGTAGTAAGTGGTCCTATCTTGTCATCTCCCAGATGTCCGGATAATGCGGGCGACAGTGTTTCACTTATCGATAATATTTTTTTTTCATTGTCCCATAAAACACCTTTTGTATCACCGTAATTATGAATGACAATTGAGTTTCCAGGAATGGTATAATCGATGTTACCGATTCTTCTCCTGTATGGGAAATTAGAGTCAATTAATGAGGCCTCGAGAGGCGCTATTGATAGTGCCCCCAGAAGATTAGCATCTGAAATTATGGATATTCTTTGACCTTGTTCCATTAGTTGCGATATGCCTGTTGTGATGGTCTTTTCAACACCAGCGAATAAGTCAGTGGAAATGAGGTCCCTCATAACTATCGTAACAAGTTTGTGAGATTTGTACCATGAGGATTATTCTACAATCAGTCTCAACTGATCCCTCTTATACTGCCAATCTGCATCTAGCTTGTTTACGCCCTTGTAGTAGCTGGCTAGACGCCTTATCTTGGATTCGCATAGCTCTAGTTGCCTTCGGTTATGCTTATCCTTGGGATTATTGCCAAGGTGGTCAATTAGTCCCTGAGCCCTCCTCATCAGATTCATCATGTCCTCTGGATAATTTGGAGAGATGCCATTTCTTAAGAGAATTTGAGAAATTCTCTCACCTGTTGCTAGACGGACATCGGGAACTGCAAATCTATCTCTCAAGATTGTACCTATCATAGCATTTGAGTGCCCCTCCTTGTTAAGATCCAAAATGTGGGACTCGATGACTTTCTTATCAGATTCCGACCAACTTGGGACCTCAGTTGCGAATGGCTTTGATGACCCGCTGGAGCCTTTTCCACCAGAGTGCATGCGTGACATAACAGAATCTCCGAAGGCGGCGACCTGCTCTTCCTCTTTAACCACTACGTAAATACGGTAGCTTATTTTTCACAATCTATGGCGTGCCTTCGCAAGCCTACCGGGGCCAGATGGCCATTCCCAACCAGGTGCTACTGCTCTAGCACTTCCTATCAGTATCCCGTCTTGAGTAACCATAATTTCTTCCCCCAATCTAATTTCACCGGATACTGACTCCAGATTTGTTGGAAAAATGTCCCCCTTCCAATCGTGGTTTTCCAAGATACTGACTGAGGGGAAGCATCCAC
The DNA here is from genome assembly GCA_002502095.1 of Euryarchaeota archaeon UBA62. Classification (GTDB taxonomy): domain Archaea; phylum Thermoplasmatota; class Poseidoniia; order Poseidoniales; family Thalassarchaeaceae; genus MGIIb-O5. The sequence continues at coordinate 39,798 of DAPJ01000005.1, read as the reverse complement.
TATCGTGGAGGAGTGGGAGTGACCTCTTCGAGAACGCGAATCTCCCATCTCGTGGGTTCCATCTCGCCAGTTGCTCGCCATCTCTGGAAATACTCAGTATTGGCAACCTACCAGATACTGTAGTTCCCTCAAGCCAAGAGTCTGTGCCGTGTATAAATCTGGATCTAGATTTCATTATCTCGATTCTATGTTGCTTCTCTGATTTATCTGCCAGATTCATACCCTCAATAGATTTCAAAACAGATTTCCTTAATTCGTTTAGTGATTCCTTAGATCCCGCCGTTCCTCTTCTCGTATTATGGCATACAATTCCCTCGATGGAGATATCCATTCCTGAATGATTAATTATCTCGCTGTAACCTACCCTTTGGCAAACCTCCGAAATCATTGAGTTTATCGTTTGTAGTTCGTCTGCATCCCAGTCGCCGGTAACTGGTATGTCGTAGTGCGCTGCGGGCCACAAATCCTCTAGTTCTCTTGGAACTAGCCCAAGAGGAGAAGTAACCATGATTTGATGCGCCCTATTGCTGGGAATATTCCTAAGGAAGCGATGATGGCTTTGAGAAAGCCTGTATGGCTTAGTCGCCGAACAAGGAAGTAAAATCAGTAACTGTTCTTGGTGACTAGGAGGAGTATGTAGGCTTGAGACTCTCTTTCTCCAATCATTAACCAAGGGATCTTGTCTACTTACTGGAGAGTTGTACCTCAGCTTTCTTCCACTGGTGTCCACTGCAGTCAGAGTAGAGCTTCCTTTGTCAGCCCTGATTAGCGTATCGTGTCTTCTTAGCCTTTCAACAGATCTTGGGCTCGAAAGACTAGCCTTCTCAGTCAACTCCCTTACAGTTCCTGATCTAATTGCTGATCTAAGTGATGCGATTGAATACCTCCAATGATCTATTTGAGTATCCATGTTCACGTGCTCTCCAAGGGATATTTCTGCATATCGTGGTCCATCAGAGGTAAGGAGGAGGCCGTTCGCGTTAGCTATTCTTGATCTTGAGAGGTCGAATAGATCTACTCCTAACCAAGATAAAAGTGCACAATTATCTGGACCTGAAATTCCAGGAGTCCAAATCAGCGAAGAGGGGAATCTCCTCCTGACTACATTCAAGGCCTCTACTAATTTCCCACTTGAGTTAGATAATTGAGGAGCATCTGTAATCGCTATAACAGAAGGCTGAAGTTCTGACCCTAGCAGGGAAATATCATGATGGAGAGACTGCCACGATAGTGGTAGAAATTGATTTCCATAACCGAATTCTCCGGAATTGGATGTCGATAGGCTCGAGGGCAGAACTAGACCTTCTGATGCTTCCCAATTATCTTCGCCGTCGAAAGGGAAGCATAGGTTTCCACGAGTGCTTAGATTTAGTTTTGCGGGGAGTTTAGTTGACTCCCTGCGGAAAATGAATGGGGCTATTTCCAGATTAATCTCCGGGTCCAATTCAGATAGAACCAAACCTGGCGCCAAAGAGACAGGATTTCTCCTATCCCCTAGTGAAAAAAGTCTAGAGAAACGGTTCCTTGAGGTGACTTCTCTAGACAATGGCCTGTCACTCATGCGCCTGCGAGGGGAACATTTCGCTTGAAGGATTCTAAGGCAGGACTGTTTCCGGTAATCATGGGCGCGGCGAGACTTGGTTCGATTGTAGCTGTACTAATGTTGATGGTTTCGGGCCTTGTAGGTGCTAATGATGATGGTGAGTCAGAGGTATTTTTCCAAGGTAATTCTGATGTGGATGGTCCTTTCTGGGTAGAGTTTTCATGTGAGCTAGATACATGTCAGGATATGGAGCTAGTTGTGTGGACCAATGACTCTCAATATCGGATTATGGACACTCATCTCGTAGAATGGAGTGGCTTTGTCGACGGTTCGGTATCTTGGGAGCTTCTTGCAAACCCATCTCTAGTCATCGAAAACTTTGCTGTGAGGTCCATCATTGGAGAGCAATCGGATATCATTGAGAATTCAGATCTTCCTGACTTGGTACCACCTCCGGGACAGCAAGGTGAATGGGCATCCATATCCGCTTCATCTAATTGCCAACTAAACAGGTGCAATCGGAGTGAGATTCTATCAGAAGGTGCTTCTTTCGTTGGAATTCTCGATACTTCTGCCGATGACGATGCGATATTGATTGAAGGAGATGATGGAGATATTGTCAAGATATCTAACATACATAGTCCCGATAGTATCAGTATTGAGTATTGGAGTAGATCGGATTCTAAAACTCTGATAGGCTCAATTTCATCGAGTGAATCAAGTTCAGTGTATCTAGACTACCCAGAAGACGCAGAGCTATGGGTTCGGATTGTACATTCAGACGAGAGTGACTTTTCTCCTTACAGATTCGACTTGGTCAGGTTCGATGATGAAAAAGAAGGCCCTGCAGGAGAAGAGCTTGGAAATCCGTGGATGTATGATTTTCAATTGAGTAGTAATTCAATAACTTATGATTTTTACAGGGGGCACATATCTTCTAATGACCATCTTGGGGATTCACTCCTGATTTCTACAGGAGCAAAAATTAGTCTTCCAATATTATGTCATTTCACGGGAGAAGTGGCCTTGGAAATACTTCTACATGAGCTAGACGGTGAGAAAGAGAAGATTGTTGATGATTCAGATCAATGCCCCCATAATATCGAGACTGGTCCTTCCAGCACTGGTGTAGAGTTCAGAATAAAGTCTGAACAAGTAATAGAATGGGAGATTGAGGTGGCTTCCCCTGTATCTGGAGATGGAGTTCTTCTTGGAGATGCTCCTGATTTATTGTGGCTCGAGACGGGGCCTTCGGAGTTCTGGGACTTACTTTCGCCTAGTACCACTCCTTACTCAGGTAATTTAGGGATTGGAGATAGGATAGACATTCATCCTTTCGAGATAGTTGATTCAAATGGCTCTATGGTGATGATCAGGTCCGATATCGAGTCTCCAGTGACATATCAGATCCAAACCCTAAGTCAGGATAGCTGGCAAATTCTGAATTACACGAATGGTACGGTAATCAGTGTCCCACCTGGAATTCATGCCATTAGAGTGGAGGGCCTCTCTCCCATAGTTGGAGATGTGGAATATGAATTCTACATGGTCTACCTGGGCGAGAATATTCCCGATGAGGGAGAATATCGTGACCTGTCTCACCTATTCACTAATTTCTATGTTCTAATAGGTGGTCTGATGTTACTTCCCCTAGCAGTTGTCTTGTGGTGGAATAGGTCCATGTTTTTGGAGAAAAGAAATACTAGGACTGGTTTTGAAATCCATGGAATTAAGAAGCTCGAGCTACTTAGAGAGAGGCTGTCCCTTGAGGGTGAAAATTTAGAGGGAGATACTGAAGGTATAGTGAAGGCACTGAGTATGTTGGGAGACAGTTCTTGGGACGATGCCCTGTATGACTTAGGAAAGCCGTCACTGAGACATATGACTGAACAAATTGAGATTTGTAGCTGGGTAATTCCAGAGAGTAGCTTTCTGATTCTTGGTATCAGAACCTTTCAAGATAAGTGGGAATTAACAGCTCTTAGCGTCAGCTCTCCAGAGGGCTCAACTGCCTCCATTACGAAAGTTAGTCCGGAGCATATGTTTGAAGATAACGAGATTTTCCTAGATACATTGGATCCAGAGACCAAGAGATTCCTAAGTTTGGAAATTAGTGGAAGTCCGTCTTTGATAGAACTAGAAGTTTCGGGTCTGGTTCACGGGGCGCCATTGGCCGCCGTTCCTAGAGAGGCTATTTCCTTTGACAGAGAATAGGTCAATTTCTTCTCTTGGCTGCTTCGTCCCTGATTCTTTCTTCGATGCCATCATGGTCCGAACCTAAAATATCTGACAATGAAGAAATTCTCTTTTTTTCATTTCTGGAGAGTTTTCTTGGCATATCTAGTTTCAGAACAATCATTACTGAACCTCTTCTTTTACTCCCTTGCAAGGGTAAACCCCTGCCTCGAATTTCAATTGTATCCCCGGGTTGAGAACCTGGATCTATCTTCACCACGAGGTTCTCTCCATCGATATGAGGAATTTCTATTTTAGTTCCCAGGGCTAAATCTGAAAATCCAACTGGAAGTCCCATCAAAAGATCCGCAGAGTCTCTCTCGAACCATGGATGACGTTGGATTTCTATCTCGATATAAAGATCCCCGGGGATTCCATCATCGCTCGCGGGAGCTCCTCCATACTCCCTCATCCTGAGTCTGACACCTGAAGAGACTCCCGGAGGGATGGTAAATTTCACCCTCTTGGTTTGGTTAGAACGGCCTTGTCCATTGCATGATTTACACGGATCTGAGATAAGTTTTCCACTGCCATTGCAGGATGGACAGTCTGAAACTGATCTTTGTGTGAAGGGACCGAGTCTTTCTAACCTCTCTATCCTTCCCCTGCCTTCGCAATTTGGACACACCCTCACACCGGAAGGATTCATTGAACCTGTCCCTTGACAATCGTTACATTTTCTTAGAACTTCGATTTCTATCTCTTCCTCAGAGCCTTCCATTGCTACTTGGAATGGTACTGAGTGACGGTACATGAGATCATCACCCTTGGTCCTCCTCCGCCCTCTAGATGAGCCGAAGAACTGGTTGAAAATACCATCAAAGCCACCACCGAATAAATCGTCAAGACTAATGTTGACTCCTTGGAAACCACCAGGACCAAATGGGGATGAACCTGGTCCGCTGTGACCAAAGGTGTCATACTTCCTTCTTTCTTCTTTATTGGAAAGTATTGCGTATGCCTCTTGGACTTCCTTGAATTTTTTCTCTGCTTCTGTGTCATCTGGATTCTTGTCTGGATGATACTTCCTCGCGAGTGATCTGAACGCCTTTGTGATGTCACCATCGGAAGCATTTCTGCTTATCTCAAGGACATCGTAGTAGTCCCTCTTCTCCGTCATGATGTCAATGGCTAAAGTAGGGGTGATTTGAATCGTTCCCTATGATAACAAGTAATTTCCACATGAGATACAATACTGAGAGTCACTATCATTCATCGCCCCGCAATGATTGCACTTGTTGACTGTTCTAATGTTTGAAGAAGACGGGGTGTCGTCCCAAGGACTTCCTGAAATTTTATTTTTGGACGCTCTCTTCTTGGTTCTCTGAAGATCTTTTATTCTCTTCTTCTCTTCATTTCTCTTCATCTTCAGAAGTCTCCTACTGGCGGATCTATCTAGGAAGGAGTTGATGGCATTAGATATTGAAATACGATTTTTTTGTTCTCCTATTGGGCCTATATTTTCCTCGTCAATAATTGTCTGAAGTCCGGAAACGCGTACTTCCGCCTCGTACTCATCGTCCACCTCGGATTCATCCATCTCAGTGTTTAGACTTCCGACCTTTCCAGTCATTCTCTTGCTAACCTTCGTACTGATTCTCCTGTTTGATGAGTTTGCCTTGATTTCCAGCTTCTGCAAAGCGCGGTCTGATTTCTCTTCCCAAAGTCCTCGATCCTCACTTTTGTAAGTCTTTGATAATCTCCTAATGGCCCGAGATCTATGAAACTCATGATCTTCGACTCTCAGATATCTGTAAAGCATCAGTACACCCAATGATAGAGCGAGTGCGTGAATGGAAATCTCCAATACATAATCTTGGGAGATAACCTCCTCGAGAGCAGGCAATCCAAATCTAATCGCTACGACGCACAATGTTGGTGCGAATAACAAAGCCAGTGAGATTGCAGGAGAGCGTTCCGACATATATGACCCCTAGAAATTTCTCATTTGAATCATTCGTGTACATGAGCAAGGATGAACAAAACTTTCAGCCTCGTTGTACTCGAAGAGTCATGATTAGGGAGATTGAGATTTCAACTACCCTGCAACCGTACGAGGATTTAGACAAGGTTATTGAATCTGTAAAATCATTGTTTCCTGACTGGTCGCCTGAAATTACTAATAGAGAAAGAGGTTTTCCTTCGAAAAATAATCCAGAGATAATTTATGGTACATCATCGTCAATAGATCATTTTCTGGAGGCTATTAGGAATCAATCTATCCTCGATACCGCGTTAGATGCGATGACAATGGAGGAGGATGACCAAATTTGCGATTTCAGTATCTCCAGGTTGGCTTCATTGGCCGGCAAGGTATCGTTCACTCTTGGTGAAAGAGTGATCGGAGGGGATATTGATATCTCCATTACTGGAGTTGGCCTCATTGAATGGTTGGAGTCGGCCACTTGGCATGAGGGCAGAAGAGAGATTCCACGTGCTGTTGGAGATGAATTATCAATGTACAAAGATGGAAGCCCAAGAGAGTGGTTCGATTAGGGTGAGCTCGAATTGGGAATTCCTTCTCTATACCAGACCTCAATAGTAGGAAGATCAGCAGGTAGCCATTTTACATCTAAGAGCTCTTCTTGTGACAACCATCTTGATTCATCGTGCTCCAAGAGGACAATGTCTTTCCTATCGACAATACCACAATCAAAAATATGGAGATTGACATCCCTGTCTTGGTAACTATGATTGATTTCGCACACCTTTGATCTTGGATAGACTGAAACGCCTAGCTCCTCTTCAATCTCCCTAGATAATGCATCTGTGAGTGACTCATTCCCCTCAACCTTTCCTCCTGGGAACTCCCACCAACCAGACCATGCGTCCCCTTCTGGCCTCATACAGGCCAATATACTTCCATTCTCATCTCTGATCATGGCGCCGACCACTGTCAATTTTGGCCTTGTAACCATTAGTCTAATTGCTCTTGAGACAACCTCTACCTGCTTATTGAGGGAAATCTCTGACATCTTCGGCAGGTGGATGAATAGTATAGGAATATTAGAATTTGAGAGGGCAGATAGAGTCTTGAAATACGTCTCATTACACACGTAGCTTCCAGCACTGCAGCTCCATTGAACATCTTTATCGTGTTCAAATTCCTCATCGAAATTATGTATGCTTACCGTTGTCTCGATTCTTTCAGATGCGTTTTCGAGAATTTTAGATTTCTTAACCATCCTACCAGAATTATCAGGTAGTTCCATTGAAATCATATTAGTTGCAAATCTCTCAAGCAGTATCTTCTCAGAATTTCTGGATAGCCCCAAATGGATTACTGCATCAAATTCCATGGCCTTGAGAATATCCAGTGATGATTCAGTTCCTCCTTCATCCACGGATAGGACACTAGAGATGATTTCAATATCTTGTAACCCCGCATTTGAAATTATTTTTACAACCTCTGAGGACTCATTGATATCTAGGCCCGAGAATGGTTCGAAGCCTGTGAGTAGAATCCTCTTTTCCTCCATGGAGTAGGCGAGCGGGTCTCAACGGTTGTCTTTTTGGGTCTATTAGCAGTCACATTCATTCATATTGGCATCTTCCAACGAACGATGGAGCACGAATACGTGGTGATTCTACCTGCTGAGGAGGAGGATGAGGTTACTGCAATTGGAGTAATTGGCGTAATCTGGAAGGAGTTGAGTGGAGGAGTTGGTCCTTGGGGAGCATTAAGGCCACTGGTTGCAGTTTTGCTATCCCTAGTTCCTTTTCTGTTCCTTGGACAGCACTTCAATCGTCAGCATAGAAAATCAGTTGGTTGGTTCGTAATACAGTTTCCATTAATTTTGTCTATTTTCCTCTGGCCAGTTCTATTCGTTTGGTCTATATTTGACGCATGGTGGGTATCTAGTGGCATTGTCGCCGGAACTAGATAGTCAGAAATTTTCAGGAAGTTGTAATGGGCTGAAAAGATGCCCTGGACTAGTTGATTTTACCAGTTGTGTCCTGATAATGTGCTCCCAATCTCTGAGGACAGCTAGTGCCGGAATGAAGGGTAATTCAGTCTCGTTCAGTATGGTTCGAATGATTGTGTCGAGAATATCCATTCTATCCTGATCAACCGATTCCAGTATCCTCTCCAAGGGGAATGAGTCCATGACTGGATCTTCATCAGAGGATTCTACTGGCCGAGGAGAGAGTAAGTCTTCGGGAAGCTCCTCATTGGTATTCGATGCCTTTTCTTCAAGTTCTTTAACTATAATACGGATATATTTTGAAATTACTAATGATACTTCTATCACAGGTTGACCGTATTGATTGATGAAGTTGACCATATTCTCTTGAAGGAACAGAAGCTTTTCCTCTGTAGGCGAGGATTTGCTTGGTATTTGTCCGTCTTGTTCGTCCATAACTATTCCCAGGATTGTTTTTTTGAGATACTAGGTTGACCTGTCATCGTACCTTATCGGCGAACCACTATTCCCCCTTATCCCATCTAGTAAATCGTCCTCAATCTCAAAATGATCGTTTAGCCAATCTCCATCGGTATCCCAATTGGTAGGGTCTGTACCGTCTGCAATCTGATCGCCATCGATATCGAGTATCCACCAACCATACACGTACTCTCCGAGGAAAATATTTGGAAGATGATACTGGTCTCCTGCAATCCTGTTGAACGTATCCGTCCACTCGCCATTGAGCGAAGTTAAGTCATTGCTACTATCGACATTCTCATAGTCCAAATCGTAGTCATTGATTACCAACGCATAGAGTCTATCATTATCATTAATTTTATTCATTCTGAAATAATTAGTAGAAATGGACGAGCTGCCAGAGCAGGTCCCTAAGAGGCTCTCCCTTAATTGCCACCACTCGGATACTGGCTCTCCCGAACAGTCAACAAGATTTGATGCTCTGACCAGAGAAGGAGATGACATTGAAGCATTGACTACTCCGAAGTATTCTTGGAAGTTGTTGTAGGGCTGGTAAATGCAACTCCCTCCAGAGCAGTCCCAAGCACCATCGTTATCCGCATCTTGGCCAGCATCAGAGGGATCTGTTGGATCGTGAGTGAACCAAGCCCATTCTAGAACAGGCCTAGTTATCACTCCATTAGAAACCTGTACTGGTTTCCAGACAACAGAAGTAACTTGATGCCATACAACTGAAATTTGCAGTCTGGAAGACCAGTTATCATTTGTTTCGTTCCAACCTCTGTAATACTCGTAGAAGTCCGGCATCATATCTCCATCTGTATCGTTGTCCAGTGGGTTAGTACCGTACTTGAACACCTCTCTTCCATCAGATAGATTGGAGTCCTTGACATATGACGTGACTACACCATTAGTGAAAACAGGCTTCATCACACTGGAATCGTCATCGCTATCATCATCTAATGGGTGTGTGCCGTTGTTGTACTCCATTAAATTGGAGAAAAGTAGAGACTGGACTCCTTGGGGGATCTGTCCTTCCGGTTCATACTCTGAGAACTGTCTTGACTCCCATGTTCCCTGAGGAGCGGGAACATCAGTGATTTCCCTATCGAACCATCCATCAGAGTCGGGATCATAGTTTATGTCTAATGGATTAATTGGATTTAAAGACCACCTGAAATCATTAACAGGCAAGAATTCGCCATATATCGAATAGCAAAATTCCCAACCATCGGGCATCCCATCAAGATCTGAATCATCATCTGTAGGATCGCTCACTCCGGCTAGGCTGATATTGAAATTATCCGGTTGTAAAGAATTGATTAGGCCCATTCTATCTGAAGATTCCAGACTCTTGCTTCTGAACATATCATACAGCTGTCCAAACGCGGCATCATATGACATTCCCTCCTCTCCGATAAATGCATTAATCGCGTCGGCACCATATGAAACCAGACCTGTCTCATTTGGAATTGTATCCACAGCTATCTTTTTTCCATAAATTCTAGACTCATATTCCGCCAAGTTATCAAATGACTCTGAGTCTGAAATCTGACCGTTTCCATCACAGTCGTACGAGTCGTCGTCCGAATCTCTAGAAACATCAGTTCCTGTTAAGGGATTCATCTCCCATATATTTTGCTCTAGGTTCCACTGTGTGAACCAATACTCATACCCATCACTCATCCCATCTCTATCGGTATCCACGTCATTAGGATCTGATATTCCTAGAAGGGCAGATAGGAGTGGTTTTGCTGGACTCCCTGACAGCCAATCTTGGTATTGCTCCATGGCTAGTTGGGCCTTTCCTTCCTTTCCAAACAGAATCCTGAAGACTCTGTTGTTGGCCTCAGAAGGATCAATCGAGTCAGCCTCTTCCCACATTCTAGGGGCATCTGGAGGAGAGAGTCCCCCATTGGCAGGGTTATTATTGGTAAGGTTGAGTTCAACTTGATCGGTGATTCCGTCTAAATCCGAATCATAATATCCATCACCAGATACCAAGGGATTTAGAGTCCATACAGAATCGGTTGAGTTCCATCTTGTGAAAATTAATTCAATTCCATCTAACAGTCCATCTCCGTCCGTGTCAGGATTATTTGGATCTGCAGTCAGTCCCGTTAGGTTCTTCTGATCTTCAGACAGGAAGTGTCCGAAAGAGTATGTTGACTCTGCAGAAAGCCATGGAGTAGGAAGTAGTTCCCCTCCTACGCTCAGTAAGTAGAATTGTGGCGATGTAACAAGAGAGTCTGTCTCACTGAGATTTCCATCTATTGAATTGTATTCTTCCCAGTTATTCATTCCATCCCCGTCGGGATCGCCATCTTGATCTCTTTCATCTACTGGATTTAGAGTCCATTTTTCATCAAACAAACTCCATCGTGAATGGTAGTATTCCCAACCATCTGGCATTCCATCTCTGTCTGAGTCGGAAGAAAGTGGATTTCCAGAGCCGACATCTTCCACAGTAGTTCCATTGACCAAGCTTAGGTATGCAGTACTAGTGTACTCTCCAAAGGAGCCTGGAGCGAGTCCCTGCCATGAAGAGTGTGACAGGTTCGTGACGAATCCGTTTGGGAATTCCATTCCTGACTCAGTTGAATCAGCATATATAATCTGATCTTTCAGATGGTATTCGAGCCAATTTACCAGTTGCTCATCCATTGATAGTACGCCGTCCATATTGATATCGTAACCATCACCGTCGGGGTTGTTGAGTGCGTCTGAACCATTCAATGGATTGATTCCCTTGTTGTCCTTATTCCAAGAGCAAGTATATCTCGCCTCCCAGCCATCGGGAAGAGTATCCCCGTCAGAGTCTACATTATTCGGATCTGTGGGCACCCATGATAGTGCCGACTCATTAGACTCACCATGGGAAGGAAGTCCTTCTCTGATGACATCATCAATTATCTCCCCCCACTTATACTCGCATAGATTTGACAGTCCGTCTCCATCTGCATCTTCTTCTGCATCGTTCGGGTCCCTTGGATCTAGTGTCCAGAGATTACCTCCAGTGTAGATATCTCCTATCCATCTCCTATTCTCGATCTCCCAGCCATCGGGCATTCCGTCCCCGTCTGTATCTGGATTGGTGGGGTCTGTTGGACCGTCTGTACCTCCTCCTGCGCCTGAGCCAAGCCATCCTTCGAGATGGACGGTCTCCGATTGTGATGATGAGTCATCACAAACATAGTCATCATTCAGATAATGACAAGAAAATGATGTTGAATCCAAAAACCAACCCCAGTACTCTTCTCCATCGGTAAGGCCATCTCCATCGGAGTCAATATTTCTTGGATCGGTGCCATTTGTACCGAATTGTGAAGTGTTTACGTATCTGAACTCCTCCAAATTACTCCACTCACGGATAAATATGGTCCCATCAATTAAGGGGAAGCTGACTCCATCAGCATCGGCATCCCTCTCCCTGTCAAAGGGGTCCGTTGGATCCAAACCATGAACATATTCCCAGCCATCGGGCATTCCATCAAAATCTGAATCGTCAGATAATGGGTCTATAGGCATGATATTCATGAATCTCCCAGGCGATGACCCTGAGAAAATCCAATCTTCGTCTCCGTTTTCCATTAAAATTAGGTTGGTGACCATTCCTGGCATTCTGGTTTGATTGATGTAGGGGCCCAAGACGCCTGTGTGTCCTCCTTCGAGGCACCATGTTCCGTCCCTAGAACCTAGAACTACCATTCCCTCGATAGCCATAACTGACCTTATATCATTAGCACCCTCAGTCCAACGTTCTGAATTGAACATTCTATCATTACTTATCGAGGATCTTGGCATCTGCATGAATATAGACAGGTCAATCAGGTGTAGCCCTCCTGCTGTTCCCATCCATACTCCTGTAACTTCCTCCAGCTCCCCATTGTCCAGAATTGGTCCCGCGGGCTCCAAAACGTTGACGACCGCGGATTTAGATTCGTTTAGTAGATCAGCCATTCTCACGAATGTCTCTGCATCTTCGATGTCGAAGACCCACCATGGATCGCCCGCAGATGTAACTCCGTCTGTAGTGTTCCATGCGATCAGCCCTGAATTAGTGGCTACCATCAGCAGTGGACCTCTACCTTGTATTGGAACTTGGACAGCATCATTGGCCGATACCTCCGAGTCGGATAGAGCCTCGGTCAATGGAGAGCTTAGGATTTCTTGTCCTACACTTACGGATCTTCCTCCGCTCCAACAATCTCCCCCAGAGCCTTCATCAGATACGCTTACAGTCCATGCCTTCTGATGCCCGAAAACCATTAGATCCAGATTATCACTACCCGTATCAAGTTCCATCATTGATACCACGTGGCCTATTTCAGATTCAGAAAGAGACGACATTATTGGGAGTCCGTTTTCCATTGAAACGCAATGAACCCCTAGATTCGTTCCGATAACTAAGAAATCTGAGTTCCCACCGGGAGACCACCTGACCATCGAAGTCATCTCCACACCAGGGCGAAGATTGTGAAGAGAGGATATCTCGCCGAATGGATCTAGTGTAGTTACTCCATATTTTGAACCGACAATTATTCTCTGTTGCTCGCTGTCTTTAATCATGGTGTGTACTGCCGCATCAACTAATTGGGTCTGCGTAGATTGATCAAAAGTAAGTACGGTTCCATCATGACTGGTTCCTGCAGTACCTCTGATTCCTGGTTTTACCCAGGACCCTTCGTCATAGTAAACCATGTACTCTTCGTAATTACTGAACGCTTCTCCCCATGCGGCGGTAGCGGTGGACGTATCGGGGATAACGTAACCGTCCCTATCTGCATCCCAACCATCGTTATCAGAATCCAATATCGCATCACTAGCGTTCCTGGGGTCAAGTCCGTAGTGTGCTTCCCATCCATCTGGAATTCCATCACCAGGAATGACAAGTCCGGTTGCCAATAGATCAGACCATGAGTAGTAGTCAGAATCTGAGCGTGTAGGATCGGTTCCTAGCCACCCATCGTCCCCGGTCGGCCTTACTATTGATTCCTGACATGCATTTTCACTCATTCCCGGAATTATACCTGAGCACCAAAGCCCGTCTCTCTCTGTAATCCAGTTTTCTGGGGTTCCGAAAGAGTATTCTTCTGAGTTTGAGTATCTCTCGGTAACATCGATATGACCGTCTCTATTGACATCAAAGCCGTCTCCACAGCCAAAACTAAAATCTTCACACCTGTCAATATCTTCTGTGCTGTCAGATGGGTCTAGCGGATCGAACCAGAGGCATGTCCATGCATTGGTCGCATTGAGGTAACCCAGTCCTCCTTCGGTACACATGTGTATCTCGTATCCATCTGGAAGTCCGTCCCCATCTGTATCTGACGAGGTGGGGTCCAGATACTCCCTATTTCCTGATTCAGTCAATTCAGGAGGCTTGCCTGTCAAGGAAAGTCTGTCAGTAAAGCATTTGTCGAGAGTATACGGCCAACAGTACTCTAGCAGGGCCACGGCCCCATCTCTATCATGATCGGACATATTGTCAGTACCGTTGTTCATGTCCAAACCAAGTACCTCGAAGCTTCCTTCGGGAGTATCGATAACTATGTCCTCCCCATATATCGACTCATATTGATCGGGTATTCTATCTTCGTCTGCATCGGTAGCTGGAGGAGCCCCTCCTTGCGCATCAGTAGGATTCGTGGAGTCGACCGGGGATTGTGGCCTAGTTTGAGAAACGAAAGCGAGGCTACTTAGTAAAAGTAGTACAATAAAGGCCGCTGTCTGCTTCCTCCTCATCTTAAAGCCCCAACTAGGTAGCCTCCAACGTCCTCGGTTGACTTATGATGGTGATGGAGCGTCGTTCGGACATTGAATCAAAATATATGGTTCCGGAAGAGTCGATTAATCAATAAATGAGCTTGGAGAATAATTATCATAGGATTTGTTCAAAGGTCGTCGTTATCCCCGCAAGCTCGGAGCCATTGGCATGAAGATTACTCACCTCGGAAGTGGGAGCAGGGGGAATTCTGTTCTCTTGTCTACAGGCGAATCTAATGTTCTGGTAGATTGTGGTTTTTCACTGAAGAAGACAGAGTCCAGATTGGATAAATTATCAGTAAATCCAAAAGACATAGACTCCATAATTGTGACTCATCATCACTCTGACCATTCTAAGTCTGCCAAGAGAGCTGCAAAAAAGTGGGGAGCACGGCTAATCAGTAATGCAGAGACTGCAAAAAGAATGCAATGGGAGGACTCCGAGAATCTCTTGGTATTCTCCGAGCTGGAAAGAATTGATGCTGGTGTTGACCTTAGTTTGCTGACTATTCCCGTGCCACATGATGATGCCGATAATGTAGCAGTGATAGCTTGTGATGATAAAGGAAGAAGGGCGGCCGTAGTCACTGACCTGGGTGAGGTCACCGCAGAGTTGTCTTCACATCTCAGGAAATGCGACCATATTTCCATTGAGTCCAACTACGACCATGACCGCCTAATGAGGGGGAACTATCCAGACTCTCTGAAAAGGAGGATATCAGGCAGAGGGGGGCACCTTTCCAATTCCCAGACCGCTTCAGCACTTAGCGAGATTGTCCATCCAGATCTGAGTAGTATCGTACTGTGTCATCTTTCTGAGAGTAACAATCTACCGCATATTGCAGAGAGCGAGGTTCTGATGGAGATTTGTGATAATTTCAAGGGAAGCTTGTCGATATCTAAACAAGACGGACCAGAGTTTAGTAACTGGATAGGTCAAATAGATTCGGAGAAGATATCGGCCTGAATTAATGGCCCATGACTACCCTATGGACAGAGTTCTGAACGTCCCTCATCCTGTCGACTGCACCGAGCTCTCTGAATACTACTAGGGATCTCTGTAGGTAGTCCATCCTCTGTGATCTGTTACTCTCCACTTCCCCCAGCCTGGAGAGAATCTCCCCTTGCATCATCCTGAAGTCGTTTGCCTCTGCAATCGATAAAGCGTCCAGATAGTGCTGTGCGGCTTCATCTGATCTGCCTGCATCACTCAGTACTTGTCCGAGTAGCATCTCTACTTCGACCGCGCTTCTCGGGTCTGACTGATCCGATAATATTTCTAAAGCACCGGAATAATGATGCATGGCCAAATCATTATCTTTTATCCTTGCATAGTATCTGCCTAGAACAGCCCTTGACCTGGCATGTAACTTTTCTTGGTTGTTCTGCGCCGTTTCATCGTGAGCTGTCATGGCATGGTCGCGTGCCCTATCCATCTCACCCATCTCGAGAAAAGCCGAAGCCAGTCTGATTCTTGCCTCTGTAAGGTCGGACGAGTCTTCGGAATCCAATAGTTCCTCCACATTTCCATAGACTTCTAATGCCCTCTTGTTATCTCGTTGACGTCTGAAGATATATCCCATATTGTTGTATGATCTTGCTGCGCCCTGTGCATCTCTGAGTTTTATCTGCATCTCCAACGCTTTCTTGTGTAGGGAGAGTGCAGTATCCATTTCTCCCTTCTTAACCGCTAAATCTGCCCTGGATGAGTAAATCCTTGCAAGAGGAGTAGTTAGTTTGTGTTTGACGGCTATGGGCAGTGCCATATCGTATTGTCCCTCGGCCTCATCCCACTTTCCTTGGACAGAAAGTATGTCCCCAGTGAGTTCATGTATCACAAATCGGGTCCTAGGTCCGAATAACCTAGCCTCGAGGACCCTGAGAATACCAAGCAGTTCAATGTGTCCGGCCTTGACTAGCTTGTGGCCTTCCTCGGATAATGCCGAGGCAAGCCCCTCAATATCGCCCGACTCATGAAGGTGGTGAATATGCTCTATACTTTCTGATGGATCGTCTTTCCTAGTCCTGTACCATTCAACCGCATTGGCATGTAACGATTGCTTTAGTGAGTCTTCCATAGATCTAGTGAGGAACTCCCTGACTAAATCGTGAACATCATAGTTTTCGCTGTCTGCTTGCCTAGCCAAGCCTTTTTCGACTAGATCGTCCAAAAGATCTGTCTCCATGTCTATTGCAGATATTGCTTCGAGGGGCATAGGTTCTCTGAATACCGCTATAGCTCCCAATAATCTCTTTTCAGCACCAGAAAGTCTACTGAAAATTTCCTTCTCTACGAATGCCTCGAGAGTTTCGTGGAATGTACCTCCTACACTTCCTCTATTTATCAGCTCGAGTACCAGTGGATGACCCCTAGATAGACTATGGATATGCAGGAATTGAGGCATCTCGATATCCTGCATTGTAGTCAGTATTTTCCTACTTGCTTCCTGATCTAGCCCATCGAGTGGCATTACCAGAGTCACTATTCTCCCCGAAGAGTCAGATTCTGGAACTACCATCCTGAATGATCGGGAGAACATTACCAGCCCTACACTTTCTAGCTCTGGTATCTTCAATGAAAGTGATCTAAGTACTGAAATTAGTGTCTCATCACCAACCTTGTGGAGGTCATCAATTACAATTAGGGATGGTGAAGACTCTAGTCCTTCGGAGATTAGATTGACTGCCATTTGAGGCTGGGGAACGGGAGTTGATGCGAGATAGTCAGATAAATCATCGCTCCCCATTGCAGATAGCCATTCTGAAATAGCCTCTAAGAATGCCCTCGCCCCTTCCCAATCTTGACATCTGTGATAAAGAAGATTTCTTCTATGTGTGAAGCTCTCAATTAGCTTAGCAGAAAGTGCGGTTTTACCTATGCCTGCTATTCCGGGAACAAGTATTGACCCTGACTGATGCTCCAAGAGATTAACCATATTTTCTAGTTCCATTTCTCTTCCGTAAAATCTCCTAGTTCTTGGAAGATCACTCAATGAGGTTACCAATTGTTTCTCAATATGCTTTGACAGGTCTCTTTCAATCAAGTCAGCAGATAAAACTGAAAGATCTATGGTTCCTGAATCATCCAGATACCGAATAACATCAACGTGCCTAAGAGGTAATTCTGTACCCTCTAGAGCCTGTGATAGCTCCATATTTGACGCTCTTCCATCCCTTCCAATCACGCGAACTACTTGCATCCCGACCTTGGACCAGATGTCATCGGCTAGCTTAGCTCCATCGTCAGTTAGGAAGTATGCCTTCCTTTTCCTCGAGACCCCCGTGACATGTGCTTGTTTCTCAATCAGATATCCTTGTTCCTTGAGACCAGAAATAGCCCTAGGGACATTGGATCTGGCAATGGAAACTGCATTTGCAATACCCATCTGCGAAAGTGCAAAGGGTACTTCCACTTTATCGGCATGGTCCACATAGTCCCTGAGGTGAAGAAGAATCCTCTCTTGGACCCCGGGCTTGGGCGCGGGTGTGACTGACATAATTATGTTAGCAACATCTTCCATTCAATAATGTTCGTGATGGAAGCTTAGGGGCTCTTCAAAGGAAATACTACTTTTCTTCGACCCATTCTTCCTTTTCTGTATCCCAAAGCCAACCTGGATGGTCATCGTCCTTGACAAACCTGCTTTCCCCTTCGTCAGGTCTCTCTTTCTTGTTGTAATTATTCTCAGGCTCGGAATCGTCTTCGAATTCGATGAAGAAGTACGCGAAACCCGCTATTCCCAGAATTACAATTATCACGATAATTATCAAGAATGAGGCATTAGATGAGTCTGATTCACTCACAGTGATCTTTGAACCGTCATATTCGAGACCTCCGTACATGAACTGAGGAGTAGCAGAGCTTGATATTCGAGATCCGGGTATTCCCATAGTCCATGTTGAGTCGTCCGAAACAACAGTATTGTTGACAGGAACACCTCCAATTGTAGCTGTAACAGTTCTCCCTGGAAGACCGATACCAGAGAAGATAGCAGTTTCATCTTCGGAAATCCTTGTTTCTTGGGGTACACCAACCTGGAAATCTATTGCAATGACTTCGATGCTCATCGGAACTGAGTTTGCCTTCGACCCGAATTGATCTGATGCGACAAATACTACATCGTTAATTGACCAACCAGATATCTCGGGATCGAAGAAAGCCATAGATGTCGGATTATACCTAGCCACACCGTCTGCAGATACTGAAATAACCACTGGATATTCATCATCTGAGGCTATTTCTTCGTCATCATAAACTGATAGAATGAGCTCTTGATTAGGATCTGGGTCTGCGAAGAAATCCAGTAGGTTGATTTCGAAAGTGGTACATCGATCAGCTGATTGTGAGTTTTCTTCGCAGTATAGTGTTACTGATTCTACCCATCCTGACTGATCGAAAACGGGTTGTCTATTTCCTGCATCTGGAGGATTGTCTGCGATTATATTAACTGTCTTCCATTCACTGTAATCGAATCCGTCATATGATCTCATCCTGATCTGGTATTCGGAATTGTGCCTAAGTGACCTTGAATCCCATATTGAGCTGAATGCACCATTTGAATCGAACTCAATGACTGATTCTGAGTGAACTTCGATCATTCCGTTTGCTGTATCGAGGACTTCGATATCTACCCTAGTTACCTCATTGTCATTATCTCTGGCAACGCCCTCGAAAACAGACTGTTCGGATACAGGCATTCTGTCTGACTCCTTTGGTTCGGAGATACTGATGAAGGGCGCGCTGTTTGAATTGTCTATAGTGAGGGTAAGCTCCGCGGGAACGCATTCATCAATCACACCATTACAGAAGTCCGAGTCAGCGGCCCATATCTTGAAAGTATAGTCCGCCACAACTCTGGGCTGACCGCTGAAGTCCCAAGTCCATGACCAGGATGTGCCTCCAGAGACAGGAGTAACAACTTGGAAATTAGGACCCTCGATTTGGAAATAAATCTCAGAAATATCCTTGCCACACTGTGAAGGACATCCATAGTAATCATAGGCAGCACCCTCGAATGTAACAGTGTCGTCAGAGTGAGTAGAGAATGGACTTGGAGAGCTTACTGAAACTGTAGGGGCCTGAGAATTGAGCTTGATAGAGATGGTGGATATCGGGCTGTAGTCGATTCCGTCGAATGCTCGGAACTGGAAAACATAGTCTCCTTCAGCCATTTGAGACATATCCAATTCATAGTACCATTCTTTGAAAGGATGGTTAGTACTAGTTACTTCCCCATATTGGGAGCCAGAGGAGTCGGTGGCCAGTTGTGCATCTGACCAATCACTTGTGAATGGGTCTCTAACTTCTATTGAATGGACGAATCCTTTCTGATCCCACTGTGCCATTTCATCACTCGGGTAGAATGAGGCTAGAATACCATCGTGGGCGTTGCCAGTGATATTCACTATCTTTCTGAAAGAGTGGCCTTGGTCTTGTGTGATGGATACAGAGGGAGCTAAATTTAGCAGGTTCGCAGTTCCTTGATATGAAGAATCATCTAATGTGAATTGTCCGCTATCCAGACCGTATCCGAACTTATAGGCGGTGAATCGGTATAGGGAGAGCTCTCTAGTACCCGCAGTGTAGTCACAATCAGTATCGTCCGCGTCCATTAGGAGGTCCCCATCGTTGTCTATTCCATCTGAGCAGGAGTCCTCGAATTCGTCATCTGCGAATCCATCGGGGTTATCGCCCCCTCCCAGTCCTCTGAAGTCCAGATGAAAATCTGAAGGGAGGGCAAACCATGGGGTATATCCATCGGAAAGGGTATCAATATCATACATATCGTTTCCGAGAGCGTCTTCGATGAGGATGCTGGCACCCGGTACCCTCTCTCCGTTGACCAGAGCTTGGAACTTGACCAACTCGGCTCTTCTGACCTGTACTGCATAGGGGGTCGGTTGAGTCTGGATTGAGATGGACGACCTATCTAGATTAGCCAGACCGGCAAATGTCATCACTGTGGAGTTATTATCCATGGAGAGCGCTAGTGGGAAATTTCTAGGAGTGAGATTATCACAGTTAGAGCACTCTTGAACGTCTGTGGGTATGATTCCATTCTGGAAACCGTTGGCTGGCCATGCCTCCTGATCTGGCCACGAGAGAATCACTGGAAACTGTCCTGTGGGTGGACTGGGAATGGATTCGGATTGTACGGTTACTGAGCTCTTCGTGATATTGTAGGTAGTACCCACGCCGTTCCAAGTATTCTCAGAGAAGAAAGCTAGCGATCCGTATTGCTGGTCTCCTGCATATCCTGAATCATAGTGTTTGATTACAGCTCCTGAGCCCGCGGCGTTCCATGTATTCCTCCTGATGTCAAGTAACGCTCCAATAGACCTGATTCCATCGGACTCCCCTCCAGAGTTAATCTCGTTATCATACATGGTCAGTCCAGATCTGTATGCCATCACAGCAGGGCAGGTGAACTGCCCGTTGAAATGGAGGCTACTAGAGCAGTCTCCTTGGCCTGAGGATGAAATGGTGTTGTTTGCGAGGAATGCCCTAGACGCGCTAGGGGCGGGAGCGTTACTCCCGTACTCTCCAGCGATAATGGCCTCCCTGTTAGTATCGAAGATTGTGTTATTTTCGGCAATTACATCAAAAGATCCGTACATCCAAAGTCCGTTCCACCCACCGATTGGGCCGATGTCATTGTTTGTTATCTCAGCATAGCTGGAGAAGACTGCAATACCACTTCCACTTCCAGCTCCTGATAGATCGTTATCTCTGATAAAAGCATGAGCCCCCCCGTACACAGTGATTGGGGTTCTATCATTCGTAACAATCTCGTTTCCTGTAATTGTATTGTAGTAGTCAATCTGTCCCACGCTCTTCAAGCTGTAAATATCAATTCCGTTACAGTTGACGGAAATCTCTGAGTTAGTGACTGAACCAGAAGAATACCTCAGTGAAATTCCATAATCCCCAACTCCGATTTCTGCATCATCGATCTCTATGAACGCGTCTTCAACCCAGACTGTTGGCTTACCACCTGCATTGTTCCCACATCCATTATCAGAACCAATCAGATCTGGAGAAGACATGATTAGTGGAGTGATAGGAGTTCCAGAGCTGTAGATCTGGACTGCGGGACCGTCCACTCCACTCTCATCATCATTACCTACGGTATACTGCCCTCCGATGAACTCGGGTTGAGCGAGTCCCGTGGTTAGTACGCTACTGGAGTTGATATCGATAAACTCCATTTCCGTCAGTGTAGGACTGGCCCCATCCAGGACTAGAGCGGCATATTTGAATCCGTTTTGGTTATCAACAAAGTGTGGAATTCCCCATGCGCCATCAATGGTAGTGTGTCTAATTCCAGATTGTGACAGGTCAATTGAGTCTCTGATAATGAGTCCTTCATAGCAAGAAGGATCGGTAATCGTAATTTCGAATTGTCCCTGGGAAATCCCATTACATTCTCCTTGAGCACTGGAATTCTCAGGCTCCTCCCAGCTAAATGTGATTTTCTGAGCAGAATTTGCGTTTCCGCTGGCCCCACAAGAAGACACACCTATGCACAGGCTGCCCCTGGCATCCAGATGGGTACCATTGGGAAAAATCACATTGGTACTGGGCTGGATGACCAATTTAGCACCGGATGAGATTACTACGTCACCTGTAAGAACGTGATTTCCTTGCCAGTACTCGGTTCCAGTGATTGTTCCGGAAGTGGTCTCATTTGAGGCTGCTACCGGGGACGCGGGGCCTACTAGTGCGATGAAAACGCTGGTTAGCATCAACATTACTAGAATAGTCGAGCTCAATCTATCTCTGCGGGCCATAGCCACGGGGTATCGGGAGCGGATATAATGTTAGAGGAAACAAGATTGTTGGGTCATCATAATCCATTATCATTCAATATTATGTAACGTCCATTACTGAACGTCGATATTCAGCTCAAACGAGAGTTGGTTAGCCCATTCAACTGAATTCAGGGACCCGTATCCCAATCTAGAGCTATGGTTCCCCGAAGAGGAGGGGTCTTGGTTAGCTGAGTTAGCTAGTGCTCTCTTTACCATACTCATTTCTTCTAGGTCTATTTTTCCGTCTTCCCCAGCTATGGCATCCCCATATTCCTCCAAAATAAGAGCCAGGGCCCCGGTTACAAAGACGGTTGAGTCGCTAGTTCCTGACGAGTATGCGTAGGGTGGATCGAGTTCTGTGGAAGCTGTGGAAAATATATTCACTCCTGGAGCTATAATCTCGGGCTTCTGATGAGGATACTCTCTTGGCTGTCCACTGTAAGGATCGATATTGGAACCCGAAGCACTGTCTCCCCATATAGCCCCCGAGCTTCTGTACGCACCTACGGCGATTACGCCCTGAATATTTGCCGGAACGGATACATCGGAAGATTCTGCACCCGTATTTCCCGCAGCTGCTATGACGAATATTCCTTCCTCCAGCGCCTCTTGAACTGCTGTTACTGTCTCAGTTTCGATACCCATTCCTTGTCCTGGATCAGAGCCAAGGCTAAGACTGATTATATCTGCTTCTTGGGTTATCCTACACCACCTAATTGCTAACGAGACCCTGTCCTGTTGACCGGAGGATCCTTCCGGTCCAAGAGCCAAAGCAATGGAAATGGAAGCTTCGGGAGCGGCCCCTAGGAAGGTACCGTTGGAAGCTAAAATCCCTGTCATCATGGTACCGTGAAATTCAGATCCTACGTCTTTAACCTCCTGGTTGCCCTCATCAAAGAAATCTCTGAAACCCGCCAAATTTATTCCTGATAGATCAGGATGGCGTATATCCATGCCCGTATCTACTATACAGACTGATACCCCTTCTCCAGACAGTCCCCCGTCCTGAAGCTCCCTAATCCCCGTGGTCTCATATGCCCACTCGGAATCCGGGAGAAGCGGTGTCAAGTATGAATCTACAAAAGGCCATGCAAGTAGAAGCGCGACGGTTCCTATAGAGAAGAAAACTGCCCCCCATGGCCATAAGGCCTCCTTTAGCGGATCCAAGGGCCAGCGTAGTCTTCTGGCCTCCTCATCGGACATCCCGTAGGCAGAACCGGGATATCCCGGTGCTCTAGGGTCCACGGTAGTGAGAAGCCTGGGATCCTCCGGCTCAGGCATGAGCTCCAGTCTGTCTAGGGCAGGCATTCTATTCGTTCCTGTGGAACTGCCGCATAAATACCAGTGTGTTCAGAATGGAGCGTTTGGCCTTCTTGAGCGGGGTCTTGTCAGCATTGCCAGTGCGGCAATGATTAGAGCCCCTAGGATATAGCCAATCCAACTAGAGTCGGACTCCACTGCAGGTGATGAAACTACTAGGTTGACGCTTCCTCCCTGTTCTGGTACGAATGGGACCACTTCGCCGTCTACCGAAGATTCATTGATCTCCAGGTTTAGGTAGTAGTTTCCAGGATCGATCCCGTCCAGGTCCAGTGTGATGTCGAAGTTCACAACTGAGTTGGATGGAACATCTCCTAACTTGGTATCCATTATCACCTCGCTTTGGCAAGTCAAGTCATTGCAGAGTATGGCATTTAGCTCAACATCCTCCGCGTCGACTAGCCCATCGTTGGCAACAGTGACGACCCAGGAGTTGACCCTGTTGGAAACTGCGTTGTCCCCTCCCGACAGAAGTTGCTGGGATGTGATCGATATCACTGGATTGGATATGGCAACATTGATCTCTATCTCTGGGTAAGAGTTTCCTGCTTCGTCGGTGACTGCAGCATATATCGTGTATTCGCCTGTTGCATTATCTGGTGCAATCACATTGATACTGTGAGTAGTGGTAGTAAATGGAGGCAGAGAATGAGAAGTAGCCCCGGTCCTCTCCCACCCATCGGGTAACTCTGAGTCGTCGAAATCAAACTCAAATCTGTCGTCCCCATTTCCATCGTTCCTGATTTGCAGAGGTATCTGTATTTCTTCACCCGGAGAAACTCCGTAGAGTGGTTCTAATGAGACTACTGAGAAGTCATGGATTTGTGGTATCCTGACCTTAACGTTGATCTCTTCAGAGTACCCGCCTGATGTGAAGAAGCTTAGGATAATTGAATGCCCATGCGTCAATGAATGTGCAACTGATTGGTTCGGAGGTGTAACTTTGACGTGAATGTCAGAGGTACTGAGAGAATTATCCAATCCCAAGTCAAAGGACATCGAGGCGTTCCAAACTCCTGATCCGTTATGGAACTCAACCTGCCATTCTGAACCATCGGTACCCGGTACTGTGGCCTGAGCAGCGAATGTATCCAGAGGCTCATGGCCAAGATAGTCAGCAGAGAGAGTAAACTCCACAGGATTGAATCCCACTGATTCGTTATCTTTAGTTACAAGTAGATCTGAAATTCCGCCGTCATGGCTTGCATCCCCCCCTACTCCTCCTATCACATTCAACGAAAGATCTCGGAATGGTATCCTAGAATGAGAGACAGTTATGGCCGGTGTCTCCTGACTGGCTTCTACGCCTATTGCCTGGCCTCCGGAATAAGTCATGTTCAATCCTCTCTGTGAGGTAATGAATTCACTTGAGACATCAATAATCCCACTCGGGAGAAGTATCCTAATCGATCCTTCTTCATCAAGATTTGCGATCCACGAAATACCAGCTCCTAGATTGATGTTTAATTCAGGTTCATCTATGTCTGCCAGAGTCATTGACATGCCCTCATAATCGAACCACTGCGTCTCAATCAGTGCCCATCCACCCGTAGCTAGATCCATGTCTGAGTAACCTCCATCTATTACCTCGGCCTTGATCATAGACATAGCCACCAAGCCCAATTCTTCTGAGGACGCCCTGATTATCCATTCGCCTGGTTCGACCGAGGCGGTCCAGTTTCCATTCCAATCTCCATCCACGATTGTCTTCACCGGAGAGATTGTATCTCTGACATAATCGGATGTTGGTATTAACTCCAGCAGTAATGTGTCTGAGACTGATGAGAATTGATCTGCGTCGATATACGAAATTTGACCGCCTACCTGAACTAATTCAGCCATCATCATAGAGTCTATTTCTAAGGATGAATTTCCTAGCTCGATATCCTGAGATATGTCGGAGAATCCTTCTGCTGATACCTCTAGACAATAATAATCCCCCACGGCCTCGAATGATGACCAAGACCCAGAACTATCTGAGTTTTGAACAACTATGGAATGACTCGATGAATTTTCGTCACAAGTTCCCGTAAGGACAGTAAGAGTAGCATTGTTAATCCCTTCACCGATATTGTAAACGCCGTTGTCGTTCAGGTCCCAGAATACATTACCACTGACTTCTGCGAGTCGGTCAGCTGTGAAATTCAACTGCCCGTTATCTCCGGATGAAAGTACTACATCAATAGATTCTAGGATCCACTTAATGCCTTCTTCCTCGTTTTCCATTGACATGGTCCAGTTTCCAGGGAATAACTGTATTTCGGAAACCCCGGATGAGTCCGTTGGAGTTAGGTCGACTTCTCCCAGCCCCTCTTGTGACGATGCGACAATTCGCATTCCTTCGAGTGTCGCACCCAAAGTCTCAGTGAGACTAATTGAAACCGAAGCGGCCTCAATCGTCGAAAGTGAGATATCTGTCGATGCTGCTTCTGGTGATGATACGATGTGCGCCCTGAGTGTTTCCGTTGCACCCTCGCTGTTGATGAGGGATTCTACACTCAATATCCAATCGCCCTGTATGATGTGATCGGACCAGCTTCCGTTGGAGTCTGTAGTGTACGTTTGAGTCCAGCCTGTTTCTGTGTTGATTAGTTTGAAATCCTGATCAGGGAGAACTCCTCCGAACTGATTTGTGAGTGAGGCACTAACTCTCCACTCAGGCAAGAATGCGGCAATCCTGTCTACTGAACCTCCCTGAAGAGGAATATCGAAGGGTACGATTTGCGAAGACAGCATGGTTCCGAATAGATCGCCCTCTGTGGCGTCGGAAATGGATACTATCACACTGTAAGATCCTGGTTCGAGAGAGACTTGGGCCAATCCCTCACTAATCCACTCAGGTCCATCATATGTTACATTCTTGCCCATACCTGCCTGAGACGATGGTACAATCTCGAAGTCATATGATACAGGCGTACCATTTGAGGAGTTTAGATCTCCTGTATTGTCCATAAACATGTCAAGGGAAAGTGTCCCATTAGGAGGAGAGAGTATCATCTCTACAGAGAAGTTCTCGGAGTCAATGTACTTGGTCACCGGAGAGTAGGCGATATCTGTATCAACTATCTCGAATGTCCATTCCCCATCAGGGAGAATCATCTGGAACTTCCCAAGATTATCCACTGATTTTCTCCACTTGACGTCATAGTTTTCATTCTGAGCTGTTACCGTTAGTTGCTGCCAACCGATGAAATCAGAGGAGTAGAAGTTATTTGCTCTTGAGACACTGACGAGGCCGAAAACATTCGTTCCGGGCGTGGCCACCATTACAATATCCTCCATTCCAGTCGAGACAGTGAATTTAGTGCCGTTGACTAGGCCAGCAATCAGCCCCTCGACAGTAGCATCGACTACTGCTCCTTCTGGGAGAGTTACAGTAAACTGTCCTGATTCATTTGTTATAGCTGTCGTAGAGAATCCTTCCCATGCGAAGCTGATCACGGTATCAGCTCCAATGACCTTTCCGTCATCTGGATTGAACAGTGCTGAAGAGTTCTCTTCGTAGTATACCGTTCCTGTAACTTCTACACTGGTTACGAATTCGAATTGCATACTCACATCAGAAGAAACTTCGAATTCTTCCCAGACCTGCTTGGAGTCAGACAGAGCATATTCTACTATCCATTCACCCGGTGTGAGTTCGATTTGGTATTCTCCTTCTTCAGCAGAGTAAATTGCACTCACAGGCATAGAGTCTCCATCAGCCTTGGAAAGTGAGACGTTCAGATCGGGAACGTTCGAACCTTCATTGATCATATCAAAACCGAGGTCGAACATCTCTGGAATAGGGGACGGGACCAATACGTTTGCATAAATTTCAGAGTCGAATGGGAATTCTTCAATTATCTCGAAGAATCCGTCTTGGTCTACATCAATTGCTACTGAGTAATTACCAGGTGGAAGTGGACCGACTCCATAGTCTCCCATTTCATTCGGATACATCCTGCATGGAGCATGTCCCGAGTCAGCGCAGTCGTCTGTTGCATCCTCAAACTCTGACGAGTCATCCAGTAAAGCTGCATAGCCGTCAACTACTTCACCTGATGAGTTGATTAGCTTCCCACTGATTAAACTGCCTTGGATGTCAATCTTCTGTATCTGATTGATCGCGGATGGGACGGCGAATGAGTCATCTAGCTCAACTCTGGTTCCATCATCGAGAATAGCCGTTACAGAGTAAATTCCAGGAATCATATCTCTAAGATGGAAAGTTCCTGCTTGAACCATAGGTCCACTGAATATTCCATCTCCGGAGAATTTTCCAGTACCGTTTATTGTCCCATAGTGATCTAATTCCTCGGAAGTATCGGTCTCAAATATTCCTGAGCCAACCAGTGAGGAGTGGCTGAGTCTCTGAGTAAATTCTGTGGACCCATTAGAAGTGAACCTTCCAGTGGCGTTTACTGAACCATCGATTAAGAGGTCGCCTGACGATAGCTCGCAGAATGAAAGGTTTTCAGGCATAGTATCATTATCCCCGCACTCTGCAATTTGTGAGTCTTCATCTGAGTTGAAGTTGATCGTACCGCTGAGAGAACCCTGCCCTTCGAATAGCCCCTCTCCGACAAGAGTGTGATTATGCTTGATCTCCTGCGTGTAGTTTCCAGTGAAATCTGTGATAGTTGAGATCGATGTTGTCTGGACGGTTCCCTGTCCTGTGAACTCGACTTCCCCGATTCCATTGAATGAAAGTTCCTCTCCTGATACTTCACCATCAGAAGTAGAGGCATAGTAAGGGGAGATATCAATCTCGTCCCACTGCGGCACAAGTTCTACAGTGGATCCTGTGATAGCAGTTCCATCGTACTCTTCTATAGATGCCCAGACTAATTGCCCAGTAGCTTGGGCGGACTCGACAGATAGCGATATTTCAATTACTTCCTCGCCATTAGAATGGCCATCGAATGCTGAAATATTTACGATCTCTTCAGTTAGCCAAGTGGATCCTGAGACATTGCCCAGAATTCCTGTTACAGGATTTAGCTCCCTGGAATCTTCGTTCTCTTCTGTGAGGATCTCGGTCATACTGTAAGTACCTGTCATCATTGTTGATCTGGCCTGTTCTAGGTTGGGCTCTCCGAAGAATGCGGTAACCTTGATTTTTCCAGCGGGTACGGTAAACTCGAACATTCCGTTCTCGTCAGCGTCCGTGGTTCCAATTGGAATCCAGTACGTCCTTGGGTCCCTGTCTGTTACCATTCCTGTTGTGTCATCAGCGACTTCTTCCCCGCTGAAAGCATCTCTTTCGATGAGTAGCCTCGCGTTGGGTACGGGACCGATTCCATCTAGTTCAACGGTTCCAGAAAGGGTGGCTCCACTGTAGTACTTCAGAATCTTTACCTGGGTGTTAGCAGATCCTATAGTTGGATCATTACAATCATCGTCTATCTTCTCCCCATCTTGGTTCAGTTCACAAGGAAGTTCGTACCAGTTCGCTAAGACCATGTGATTCATCATAGCCCCTGGCATAGGGATGCCGGGCTCGAGGTAAGACCCTGGAGTTCCGTACATGTAGAAATGAGGCGCTGGTTGTGACGCATCACCGGGAAGGCCCAGTGAAGAAGACCCGTACCCGACATATGTCCTTGCAACCATCGTGTCGAAGAAAGCGTCCTGATGGTTGTAATCTATGTCCACCATCTGTATCATTTCGCTAGCGTCGGCTGCGGCTCCTGACTGCTGTCTGACTATGTCATTGAGATATTCCTGCTCATATTCATCGGCAGTCCTGAGAATTATCGGACCGTCAACGCCCCTCTGAGTCTGGTAAAGAGTGGAGATGTAGTCATCGAGATCCAGCCCAGACAATCCAGTTGGCGCGTGGAAGATTCCTGTGGTCTGTCCCCTGTGGTAGTTGTAGTCGGCATAATACGAGCCTCCCAATGGGTAGAGTCTGTTATCAACTGCAAAATATCTGATGTCGTTGTTTCTCTCAGTGGTGACGCCGAGGCCGGCTTCGTAGTCTTGCACATCATAGAATACCTCTGTTGTAATCTGGTGATATAGGTCCACCAATTCTTCCATGCTGAACGCCTGAACTAGGAAAGCCCTTGCCATTGCTAGTTTCGAGTTCTGCCTGTGTAGTCCTGTTGATACATCATCAAAGTCCTCGATCAGATCGTTGGTGTATCTGTAGTTTCCAATCATGTAGTGAGTAGTTTCTTGCTCGTACTCATTCGCCCTCCCTCTGGCCTCATCGAAGGATGATTTCGCTGTTGACTCGTTGGATCCTTCCAGATATGGTTCTGTGTCAAAGTAAACGGCCCATGATTCATCGGAGGACGGGATTCCATTTTCATCTAGCTGGAACCCTCTGAGCAAGTCTACCGATCCATCATTAGCGACCACTTGCATAGACCTCTGAATTACTAATTGGGAGTCTCCCACGCCGATGGACATGATAGTTTGGAACTCGTCTAATTGGGATTGTTCCATATTTTCTAGCAATACTGATTGATACTCGGATGTCATCTCTCCAGAGTTTGATCTCATGTCCCCCTGGGTTAGGGTAGCGATGAACAAGGCTAGAGTATCCTCTTGGCCCTGTGACAGTAGCATTCCCCCACTGTG
Organism: Euryarchaeota archaeon UBA62; assembly: GCA_002502095.1. Classification (GTDB taxonomy): domain Archaea; phylum Thermoplasmatota; class Poseidoniia; order Poseidoniales; family Thalassarchaeaceae; genus MGIIb-O5. Next base: position 10,167 of record DAPJ01000005.1, on the reverse strand, counting down.
GGGAATTCCCGACTGGAAGTTATCAGCGACAGTTGGATGCTGCCCCTGTGTGAGAGCCTGGAATCCATAGTCCCACCATGAGACAAAGGCAGGCCTCTCACTGAAGCCAACTTCTGTATCCTGTTCAGATAGCCACTGATATGCCGTATTCCAATCTGCCCCATTGAAACCTGGGCCGAAGGTCCCCATGTACCTTAGCATCCCTGAATCGGGATCGTATTCTTCGTCCTGAAGTATTGAGAAATCTCCAATGGACCAACGCAGGAAGTCTGGTGCTATTTCGTAGATGGCCTGATCGACGTCGGTAGCCGCCTCTTCCCCCCGGGGAATTCCAGAGTCTATGCCGTAAGTCGCGTGCTGACTTGCAACGAGCAAGAAAACCATCATCAGAGCAGGTATTCCAGGATGTCTTCTGGATGCTGTAAATGTCGATCTCCTCCTAGCAGAGGGGTTTCCGATTCCAGCTCTACGATACTCCTTGAGGAAATCTGCGGGATTTGCTGCTTTCCATAGCATTGCAATGCCGAGTCCCCCGACAACTGCCATTGCAGGTGTTGCGTTGAAGATGAATCTACCAGCGCTCCAAGCCATGTAAGCCGCAACAATGGTCCATGATCCCAGGAGGAGGTGACTTTGACGGTCTTTTCTAGCTCCTCTCCAGATTAGATATACCGCACAGGAAATAGCAATTATGGACACTACCGGACCATAAGAAGCGAACAGAACCCCTCTACTGGGGGCCTGTGCTTCACCGATGGTACCGAATATTTTATTCTTGGAGAAGTAGAATCCACCTGTGAATAGAATGTCCCATCCATTGTATATGTTCAATGCCTGTAAGACGTAAAGTGAGAGTAGGATTGCACCGAAGAGAGCAGTTCCGCTACCAACTACCAGAAGCCAAGGCTTGTCCCTGAATGAACAGGTCACCCAACCCAAAGCAAATGTGAATCCAATGATGTAGAACATCGGTTGGAAACCGCTAGGGTCGAAAAGAAGATCTAGTCCGGGCCACATGTAGAAAGGCAACGGAATCACGAATGCAGTAAGAAGCATCTGCAATGCGGCTGCTGTAATAGGAAGGCTATCCCTGCCTCTGAAGAGATTGAGGAATGCCTGTACGGAGAAAGCTAGGAATAAGATTCCCGGACCGTACACGAATCCCTTCCATCCCAATGCTACGGTAGCGAAGGAAATGCCAGATAATGTAGCACAGGACATAACCATTGGATTCCTCATCCACATCTCCCTTATTCCAGCTATCAGGTACAATGGATTTCTACTGGTCTCGTTGAACAGTCTTTCATCTCTTATTCCCTCAACAGCCCTTACCCAGAAGTAGAAAGCCATTGAGATGAACAACAGTGCGAAAGAGTCGTGATCAGCCAATGCAAATGTGGAGTGGCCGATGTGCCCTGGCATGAGGGCGATTAGCCACGCGGTGACGACTCCGGCGAGATCGCTGTGTACCCTCCTTGCAATTCCTGCCAGTGGAAGTACGATTAGGGCGCCGTAAACTGCTGGCATGGCAGATACGCTCCACCAGACCATCTGATCTTGGGATGATCCCGTGAGCCAGTTAAGTCCCAGTCCGCCAAGAGCGAGGGACCACGAGAAAAGTGGTGGCCTGGGATTGATCACACCCATGGGATATGAGCGATCAGAGTCGAAGATGAAGTGGCTCCTCTCAGCTACGACATAATCGATTACCCTCTTCATGTACCAAGGATCGGAGCCTCCAGTCATGTCCCACAACTGAGTCCCTGTGGCGTTCATCGCTGGAAGTACGTTCCAACCAGTCCTAATTGCTAGAGAGACAAGCAAAGCCAGAGAGATCATTATTCCGTAGTAGTTCGCATTCCACCATGCCCTCATGGCGCTATGCTCCCTGAGGGGGGCCGTATCTCCGAAGTATCCCCTAATCGAAAGGATGTACGCCGCAACATTGGACCAGAAGATCAGGAAGAACCAGGCGGCTGCGGAAGTACTGTCCCCGGAGCTTGCAGGAAGTACTTCAATACCCAGTGGATTACCAATCTCTACTAATCTTGCCGCCGAGTAAAGAACCCAATTTACAGCTACCAAAGCGGCCATAACCTGCCATCTCTCGGATCGGAAGAATGCCCATCCGAATATCACCAAGGCCGTCATTAGAGCCCATACAGAGCCTAGATACTGGTGTTCGGAGTACTTTACCAGAGCATTTGAGACGGTCTCACCATCTACTACTGCAGTGTCCCCGGATATCGAGCACAGCCATACAAGCGGAATAAACTGGACCGCAAATACAAGTGCCAAAACTGACATCATTTTTCTGGATGAGTCGTTTTCAATGTCGAATGAGGGGATTCCGGAGAATAGCTTACCATCTCCAGTCGTGTCTAATGTCCCCCTCATGCCAAGTACGACCATCAAGCCGAGTGATATTGAAGAAGCCCAGAACGCAAATAAAATTGAAGCCATGGAAGATCTGACTGCGTCAATCATTTCCTCATCTGTCCCGGCCCATGATTCTGATCCGAAATCTGTGGATGCCGCCAAGGATGCTGAAAGGAAGAATCCAACTACTGCTACCAGCAGTAAGTTAGCCTCCTCCCTTCTGTTCGAATTAACCAGCATCATTGTGGCTATCCCGACGAACGTGAATGTGAAGGTGACAATGGTGTCAATTTCTAGTAATTCCGGAGCAAGCTCAGGGATGGCTGAAACTGCTATGAATAGAATCGACAACACTCCGGTCTTGAAATGGCTTGGTATCCCGAGTTCTGAAACAGAAAGGACCCTTCCAATAGACGCCGCGAGTGCGGCCGCCAGTGGGAGGGTCAGGATTCGCAGGTACCCGTCATTCTCCATTGTTCCATTTGCTAAAGCCTCCGACCCTAGGAAAAGTGCCACTAAGGCGACCAATATGGCCGAAACTGGCACGAGTTCCTTCAGGGAATTCCCGTCTGCTTTCGCATCTTCTCTTACGTTCATTGGTTTCACCGTCTGCTTAGCCTGAAGGCTAGCGTCGTCGCGATTTTACTTTCTGTTATAACCGTTCTCAGAGACTAGAGATAAATATATGATCAAAAAGCTACTCTTTTGGAGATAATGCCCTATGTCCAATATCGGTCCTAAAATGTGAACCTTCCAGAGAAATTGAGTTCATAATTTGGTAGGCTACGTCCAATGCCTCACTTAAGTTAGGAGCTATTCCGGTAGCCGCTAAAACCCTACCGCCACTAGATACCAATATACCACTAATCATCGACGCTCCTGCGAGGTGAACGTAGCCTCTCAAGACGCCCTCGTCTATCTCCAAGTCTGCCCCATAAATCTCCCTGCCTGTTTCGGATGATTCTGGATATCCTTGCGAGGCCAGAACCACAGTTGCTGAGTGGGAATCGGAAAAAGAGGGGGATAGACTGGAAAGATTACCTGTTGCAGTAGCGAGTAGGAGCTCCCCCAGATCTCCTTCTATCAGGGGAATAGTAACTTGAGTTTCCGGATCTCCAAACCTGACATTGTACTCAACTACCCGGGGGGCCCCATCAGAATCGATCATTAATCCGACATAGAGAACTCCTCGGTAGGGGTCTTCTTGGTTCCTCAGGTAATGGTGCATTGGCTCAACAATCTCGTCAACTGCCCTCGTCAGTACTGATGTAGTGACTATGGGGGCGGGGGCGTATGCGCCCATTCCTCCAGTGTTAGGGCCCCTATCCCCATCCCAGGCCCTCTTGTGGTCTTGGCTCGGAGGCAGACAAACATAGCCTGATTCATCCATTAGCACCAATAAAGATGCTTCCTCACCTTGTAGAAATTCTTCTGCGATGACAAATCCATCTCCCTCGATGGAATCAGAAATAAACTTCGATGCGTCGTCGATGTCGGACGTGACCACTACTCCCTTTCCCGCTGCAAGAACGTCTCTTTTGATGACCCATGGGGGAGGATTTCCGTGTAGAAAAACTTCGATATCTGAATATTTATCCAATCTGACAGAATCAGCGGTGGGAATGTCTAATTTTCCCATCAGATCCTTTGCATGTGTCTTTGACCCTTCCAACATAGCCCCTTTTGCACCTGGCCCGAAGCTGGGAATCCCAATTTCTCTCAGCCTATCGGAAATTCCTGCTACTAGAGGCCCTTCAGGACCTACAACTACCAAATCAGCGGATATTTCCTGTGCCAGAGTGACCAGCCCCTCGATATCCATGGCATCAATCTGGTGATTAGTTCCGAGAGTCGCCGTTCCTGCGTTCCCTGGGGCCGTGTGAATTGAGCCGACTGAGGGGGCCTGAGATAGGCCTATTGCCAAGGCATGCTCTCTTCCTCCAGAGCCGATAATCAGCACTGTCATGGCTGTCATGATTGCCCGCATGACACGCGGGGCATAACTCTACTGTTAGCTGTTTTCAGTATGGAACTGACTTCAGCCCAAGCTTGAATCCAAGGATATTAGTCACCCTGTGAATCACCGGGGTCAAGATCAGCAGGACAATAATCTCATCCAATAAATCTGGACTGGTGATGATTTGTCCTTCGAAAAACAGAAAAGCGGCGATAAATATGACAATAGCGAAAGTCAGAGTATCCAGGATAGGTGCCTGAGAGCTCTCATTGCCCTCTCTTTTGTGACCCTTCCTCCTCTTGAAGTAGGACCCAACCAAATCGCCAGTCATACAGGCCACCCCGAGTACAAATCCCATGGTAAAGGCCGCACCCCATTCTCCACCTATCCAGAACCAGTCATCGGAAGTTGCCCAGAGAGTCGGATCAATGAAAGGCCTGGATTCAGCATCGTTTCTTCCCCCCCACAGTTGGTGTGTCAGAAGAGTCAAGACACCGCTAAAGAACGCCCCTCCAAAGAATCCATTCCACGTCTTTCCGTCTCCCAGAGCTCTGAATCCATCACTCAGAGTCCTTCCTTGATCTATTACGATACTATCGAAGCCGAACTTATCTGGAATCCACTTACCGAAAAGCATAGCACCAGTGTTGGCCAGGTAGAAGGGGCCGTACATTAGCAGAACAGTGACTATGTTCAGTGCGAAGCCCCATGATGAGTCATTGAATGACTCAGAGAGCGTCTGTACGGTTTCCACGTCCTGCCCAGTAGTGGCCGGTGTATGAGTGATTTGGTAACCGTCGTATTTGACCCAATACCGACTTCAGCAGGGAAATCATTGATTTGCCAACTACCGTCCCTAGAGCTATGAGCAAGAGATTAGCAGTCCTTCAGGCATTGATTATGTTGATGTCCTTAGTAGTAGTGAGTGGATTTGCAACCGCACAGGAGAATGAAACCACCATCGACACAAGTGTAACTTGGGAGGCAGATGGGGGCTTGTTGACGTGTGATTACGATCACGTCAGGATTATGGATGGAGGGGTACTTACAATCAGAGATACATCAGTCGACTTGACCTGTAATATCACGGTTGATGAGGGAGGAATCCTAAATGTGGATAATTCCATGCTCGAATGCGGAATCTGGGATGAGCCTGGGATCCCAGACGGAATGGCTTGTGGTAATGGATTGATGGGATATGGTTACTGGGATGAAGAAAGTAGGGCCTCATTCAGAGTCCCAAATGATGGCATAGAGGGAGATTTCACCATGACCATGCATTCCGTTGGAGGGGTCAGCTACTACGGAGGCCAAGCGTTTGTGGGCGACTCGGAACCAATCTCGCTAAACGGAAGCAGTCACACATTCGAGTTCAGCGATGTGGACGATGAGGAAATTTGGATTGGCTTGATAGGCTACGGGCAATCCTCGGTTTCAGTATCAGAGGTTATTATTGAGGTGGGCAATTCAGAGATAGTAATCGAAGGAGTTCACCTTGATAGAATGAATATGATGGCGGCAGGCCCTAGAGGGTCTGAAATCGTGGTAAACGGACTCATGAGTATGAGTAGCTCTTACCTAACCGGGGCCAAATTAACCATTGGCGAAAATGGGTCCCTTGTTTCCAATGATAGTAGTTTTGATAGAGTCGGACCAATAATATCTCTAGGGGACGGTTCTGTCGTCCGAATAACTAACTCAACATTCAGTAACAGCCTAGATGACCATGATGTCAGAGGAACAGGATTCAGTGAGATAACCTGGGAAAATTCCAATGGGAGCGGAGGATTCACAGACAGATGGGAACGGAGGATTGTGGATCAGAAGGTGGTGTTCGACTCCAAAGGAGTGGTTTTCAAAGTCAATGGGATTGGGGTTGCTGAATCCACGTCCTTCGAGTCTTTCAGCGATGACTCCGGGGAGGCCTTGGTCAATGGAGGCGGAGAGAGAGTGGTCGAGGTTGGCTGGTCGAATGGGACAATTTGGAGCGAGTCTGCAACGATTGAGATAATCTCATACAGGACTGGCTGGAACCCGGATGGCTCTGGGATTGACGACTACGGCGGATACAGCATACCCCTTTCATGGAATGACGTACAATACGTAAGCGATAGTACTCCGCACGTAGAGTGGTCAAATCTGGAGATCGTACTCGAAGAGGGCGTCTCGGAACCAGTGGGTTATGCTGGTAGCTCCGTGCCAATGCGTGCCTCGTTTACGAACATTGGAAGCGCCCCTGCTAGCTTCTACATCTCCTGCGATGTAGTTGAGACGGGTTTGGATGCCGATATCGGTGGATTCCAAGGGCTGGTGCTAAATGCCGGTCAGACGGGCGAGATGTTGTTCGATTGGAGAGGAGGCGCGACTGGGGATTACAGTCTGGATTGCGAGATACTGACACCGACGCAACTGGTATCAGATGATTCCTTCGGAGGAGGAACGTTTTCCTCCGGGACTGTGTCGTGGGTCGAAAGCGTGGAAGAGGATGGATTACCTATGGTTTCCATACTCGTTGCCTTAGCTGTCACTATGCTAATCATCGGAATTTGGCTCGTCAGGAAGAGTTCCGAAGAGGACTACAGTGACGACTAGTTTGCAAACGTGCCATTTCTGTAATCCTCAAATGCCTGTTCAATTTCTTCCCTGGTGTTCATCACGAACGGGCCGTATCGAGAGATAGGCTCATTCAACTCGGGACCTGCCAGGATCAAGAGCTCGGAAGCCCCGTTAGAATGGAACTCGACCTCGTGGCCTTCTGACAGCAGAGCTAACTCTCCATCCCTGACCTGTTGGTTGACGCCGAGTCCCAATACCTGTGGATATTCCTTCACTCGGGCCTCATTGAAGACTGTGATCTTGCCAGAAAAAACATATATCATCGAATTCAATTGAGATTCTATCTGTTGATTCAGCTTGGCGCCGTCCTCCATCTTTACGTGGATGAGCGTGATCGGGATGACGGTGTCGATCGATGAAGAGACGCCCAAGCATTCCCCTGCTATGACTCTCGCCCAAACTCCGTCTTTTTCGATAGTTGGAGACTCGGTGGCTGGGATCTCCTGATATCTCGGTGGCATCATCTTATGCTCTGATGGGAGATTGACCCAAATCTGGAAGCCATGGGTCCTCCCGCCTGTTTTCTGGAATTCATCATGTGGCAACTCGGAGTGGATAATTCCCCTACCCGCGGTCATCCACTGAACATCTCCGGGGTTGAGCTCCCCTTTATTCCCTGCACTATCTTCGTGCTTCATCCGGCCATCGAGGAGATAAGTAACCGTCTCGAATCCCCTGTGCGGGTGCCAAGGGGCACCCACAGCCTCGCCGGGCTCAGTGATGTTTGGCCCCATCTCGTCTAACAACAGAAACGGACTAAGCAGACTGCTCATGGAATACGGCCTACGTACCTTGAAACCCCCTCCTTCCATCACAGAATGAGTCGGTACGATTCGAACAACACTTCGCATGGTGAATGCCATTCAAAATCAATCATAAACACTTGTATGATTTTAGCGTGAGTTAGAGTACAAACAGAAACAACTCTTTATGATTCTCTGAACAATCACATGTTCATGAACTGGCTCCCACTACTGATGACCTGCATACTCCTGCCACTTTCTGGGTGTATTTCTGACGTGTCAGATGTTGATGTGTCGGACTCAGAAAGTGAAAGCTCACTCAACAGGATGAACATCGTTGCTCAGACGCTTGACAGGGAAGTGGACGGATACAACGAGTACAATGTGCTAGAGAACTCTTCGGGTCAGAACACCCTCATCCTGTGGGCAGCATCTGGCTGTCGAGGATGTCATGAGTGGACCGAGATGATCAGGGAGTCCGTCGCCAATGGTACGATATCCAACGAATCGAACGTTATCACCGTCCAAAGATACCCGAGTTTCGAAAGCAGGGAATCATTCTTCGATGTTTTTGGGAACAACTCGTCGGAGCAGTATTCCCCATGGCCCGTGTTGACGCCTTACTCATCCGCAGTTGCATGGGACGCCGAGACAGGCATGCCGAGCACCGTACCTCTTGGCGAAGCCTTCGGGAACCCGAGGACGCCGACCCTACAGGTTCTCGGGCCGGATGGCCAGATAGTGTGGCAGAACGTGAAGTACTACCCTGACTTCGAGATTATCGAAGAGATATCAGCAATCATCAATCCATTCTGAATCAGAGATATATGGAACTTGGAGCCGAGTTTATCGTCGGCATGGGTGAAGAATAGATTGTTAAGCCGGTATAACGTTACCACGGAATACGCCACATGTATCATAGAGGAATCTCTTGTCGGGAGATAAGATGACCGAGGATGCCGAAGAATTTGCTCCCTTTTGGTGGAAGGTCCGTTGGTACCAAGATGGCATGCTCCAGGATAAATTGATCGAGGCAATCCGGGTGAAGGATAAGCCAAGCACAGGGACCGGTTACAGGCTATTTCTCTTTGTATGCGGTATCTTGTTCTTCTTTGCTGGCTGGATATTGTGGAACATCGGGCTTCCGGCTGAGGGTGAATCTGGCGCCGTAGGGATGAATTTGAAGACGCTTTTCTTTTTCACCGGTATCTTTGTGCAGCTCGGACTCGGCCCATATTTCGCTTTCATTTCAATATCGAATTCTGGACGGCTCTCTCCTTTGGTGCCGAAGGCACAACTAGAGTACTTCCGCCTGAAAGGGGCCATTTATGATAGGGAAGTATACGATCACTACTGGGCGGCTCTCAGGGACCCGGACCATGATCACCATAACGAAATCATCAGGTACAAGTGGATGGACAAAGTTCGATGGAAGCACC
>DAPJ01000005.1:0-654 GCA_002502095.1 Euryarchaeota archaeon UBA62 | reverse complement strand
TTGTTCCAAAAAGCTCTGCCGAGTATCGTAATTCTAATTTCACTTTAGATGAAAATGGGGACCCTCTGTTCCAGGGGCCAACTCACCCACTCAAGCGTGTACTGACCTTGCCAATGTTCCTTTTCATCTTTGGATTGGTGTCATTTCCAATTTCTGTCATTAATGCCATTATTTCTATTACTAACAATGATTGGGAAATGTTGTTCCAAATATCCATTAGTTTCTTGATGTTGATTCTTCTTGGGAACTACCTGATTAGGCGCAATACCGACCTATTCAATGCTGATGCTGATGCTGATGTGGACCTTGAGGATTTGGAGGAGAGATTGAGGCTCTTGTGCGAGAGATACGTAACCATTCCTTAAACTGAGAGCGTCATTCTCCCTAGGGAAGATGGTCATTGGCAGTCTGACGTGGGTTCATTCTGATCATCATGACAATGGTGTCTATCGGATTCAGCATGATCTGTCTCATCGTTCTCCTCATGCTGATGATGATAATCTTCATCGCCGTGGTGATGAAGGCCGGGCTCATCGTCGTGGTGATCTGGATCATTGTCTCTTTCAACGCATCCAGCAAGAGCGGATGTTAGCATTAGCAATACAATAATCATCGGTTTTAGCTGACTCATATCCTTTGGTCAATACTCGAGTG
>DAPJ01000018.1:48266-64415 GCA_002502095.1 Euryarchaeota archaeon UBA62 | reverse complement strand
CTATCCTCAAGGGAACCTTCAGCCCAAGTCCGTAGGGCGTGTGCAAGCAGTGCCCTCCCATAGGAGTAGGATAGTTGCCATGGATGTTCCATGTCCATTGAGTTCATCAAATTAAGATGAGCAGTTGCGTCTTCATCGGATTGCCCCCCGGACAGAAATACAATCCCCTCGACCTCTTCTGGAACATTCATGGAAAGGCACTTGACGGTAAGGTTAGCTACCTCTTCCCTGGAAATCTGTACATCGCATTCCTTTCCGGGCATAATCATGTTTGGCTTGAGTAGAGTCCCTGGAAGGTGAACTCCCTGTTTTTTACAATCCATGAATGTCTGTGAAAGTATTTCAGAAGTAACCTGAAAGCATCTTTCGGCACTGTGATCCCCTTCCATAATGACCTCGGGCTCGATTATGGGAACTAGTCCTTGCTCTTGACAAATCGAAGCATATCTGGCCAGAGCGTGTGCATTTGTTGAAATATTGGCGATACTGGGCATATTTTGTCCAATTCTGATGACTGCCCTCCACTTAGCAAATCGTGCACCCATGGAGAAATACTCAGCACACCTATCTCTGAGTCCATCCAGACCTTCTGTGATTTTCTCACCTGGATGATTGGCAAGGTCCTTTGCCCCAGTATCGACCTTGATACCGGGATGTATGCCCCTGCTGGAAAGGTATTCTGGAATAGGAGTTCCATCGTCCATGGACTGTCTTATTGTCTCATCAAAGAGAATAACTCCACTTATTGCTGACTCATATCCCTCGGTTGAGAATATGTTGGACCTATACATCCTTCGAGCCTCTGGAGATGGTTCGATACCAACCGCCTCCAGTCTACTAGACATTGTCCCATTACTTTCATCTGCGGCGAGAATGCCCTTCCCAGATGCCACTAGTTCCCTTGCTGTCCTCTCAAGAAGTTGCTTATCCATATCCGCTACCGATTGCTACGAGTGAGTGATGAGAAATTAATCCATCGTTAGAAGGATTAGTTTGTGAGGTCTAGAATTTTCTAGTAGATGATACAAATTTATGAATTCCAGAAGATACATCAATAATTTCTGAGTGCACTGATGCTTTGCCGTCCTGATGAAATTCCACTCCCTTGGTCCTTCCATCGCAAACACCTGATCCAATGAATATGGAGTCTTCTGATGAGCATAAATCGTCTCTATCCCAAAGCCTCTCAATATCTCCTTCAATCATCCTTTCAGCCCTCTCCCTGTGGCCTTCATTCTTGAAAACCAATCTTCCTTGAAAGGTTGCATTGAGCCCCCTGAGGGCTGTTGCAGTAATGACTCCCTCTGGAGCGGCCCCTATTCCCATTAGCAAGTCAATATCAGATTCTGGATCCGCCGCATTCAGCGCGGCTGAGACGTCTCCATCTCCAATCCTTATGACATTAGATCCAAAATCATTGATATCCGTGATTAGATCAACATGTCTAGGACGGTCCATTACCACCACGTTGAGTTCTGAGGGAGACTTTCCCAAGATACTGCAAGCTGATTCTAAATTATAAGAAGTCTCAGCATCGAGGCTCAATTCCCCGATTAATTCCTTAGAACCAGCAATTTTGTCCATGTAGCAATCTGGAGCATGCAAGAGTGAACCCCTCGGAGCAGCGGCTAACACTGCCATAGCATTAGGAAGATTGTTCGCTACATGATTAGTACACTCTAGGGGGTCTACAGCAATGTCTATCCTCGGGGCACCAGATACCCCTTGCATTGAACCGAGAGGCTCGCCAATCCAAAGCATGGGGGCATCGTCCCTCTCTCCTTCGCCAATTGCCACTCTACCATCGAATGGAACTTTATCGAAGACGGCTCTCATTGCCTCTACGGCAGCGCCATCGGCCGCCTTGCCATCTCCCTTGCCCCTCCAAGGAGATGCGGCGACCGCTGCGGCCTCAGTAGCTTGAAGGAAGAAATCCGTCAGATTTGTTGTCGCCATGTACCTGCGAAGGGTAACTGGTCATTCAATTGTGCGGCTGACCTTTCTTCTTGTGCAAAACTCTAATTCCTTCGATAGATGTATCCAAATATTGTCCATTTGAGTCTTTCTCGGTTGATTTGAGCATGTCGAATGCACAGAGAAGTCCTGCACTTACCCCACATAGGGCCTCCATCTCTACTCCAGTTGTCCAGTGTGTACTCACTGTCACGGTACACCTCAAACCAGTTGGCTCAACCTCCCATTGAACCGAACATCCCTCAACTGGAACTGTGTGGCAGTGAGGTATCATCCGAGGCGTTTCTTTGACAGCTTGAATAGCCGCAACTGTAGATGCTTCTCTGACGTCCCCTTTGATCGACTTACCATCGGTGACAATATTCAGGCTTACCTCGGAAAGTCTGACGATTCCCGTGGCCTTGGCTTCCCTGAAAATCATCTTCTTAGAGCCCACATTGACAATGCCAACTCTTTTGCCATCCATATTACCGATTACTGGGAGGGGGGGTTTACTAATAGGTAATCTGGAAAGCATATGTTTGCATGAATTTATTATTCAACCCAAGCCAGATTTCCAAGACTCACCATCTGATGTAATCTCTTTCTTCCATATGGGAGCCTGTGACTTCAATTCATCCATTATCCACGAGCATGCTTCAAATCCTGGAGCTCTGTGAGGTGATGCGACATGTATGCAAACTATGGGTTCTGATGGCAATACTATTCCTATCCTGTGTGCGATTACTACTGAATTAATATCGAACTCGGAGATAGCATTAGTGCCAATTTGTTCTAGAACAACGGGTAGCTCTTTTCCCCAGTGATCAAATTCTAATCTCTCCACCTTAGAGTCACCCTCCTGCCCCCTAGTGATTCCGATAAATGAGACAATACTCCCGCAATCTTGGGTTTCTAGGATTTTCCTTAGAGAGTCCGGATTGAGGGCCTCCGCCTCAACTGAGATATGTACTGACATAGTTGCGCATCCCCTTACTCGACTTGAATTACGCGGATAGAACACAACTGTTGAAGCGTATGACATAAGTCGGTTATTCGTGGAAAGCGGACCCGTGCACATTTTGGGAGCTGGCCTTTCGGGACTATCGGCGGCTACTATATTGGCTAAAGCTGGTATTGAAGTTCATGTACACGAAATCAGAGCAGATAGCGGTGCTAGATTTGATGGAGATTTTCAAGGACTTGAAAATTGGACTAGCGGGAATGACTTCTTTGAAGACATGCGTGATTGGGGCCTTGATCCTGAGTCTTTCAAATCTGATGCTTTCAGTGTAGTTGATCTCATACACCCAGATGATGTAATTACGCAACCAAGAACCGAAGGTATTGCATTCAGGGTAGTCGAGAGAGGAACTGATGAGCACTGTATAGATCAGGGCTTCAAGAGGATGGCAATTTCTGCCGGGGCAAAAATACACTATAACTCAAAGAGGGACCCTCAGGATTGCCAGATTATTGCTGCAGGTCCAAAGGAATCCAGTGCTGTAGCATTTGGAGAGGTTTTTCATACAGATCATCCGAATCATGTTTCTTTCCAGCTAAACGATAAACTGGCCCCCGGAGCTTACTCGTACCTGATCATCATTGATGGCATTGGGCTGATTTGTACTTGTCTTTGGAGAAAACAGAAGAAGAGTGGAAGATACCTCAATGAAACTATAGCATGGTATGAGGAGCATTATGAATTGAATAGGAAACCGATTAAGAGAGTCGGAGGGAAAGGGGATTTTTCCATTCCTGATAGGTATCTCCATGAGGGCAGGTACTACGTTGGAGAAGCGGGTGGACTTCAAGATTTTATGTGGGGTTTTGGGATGAGATATGCCATAACCAGCGGTTCTCTTGCGGCTAAATCAATACTCGGCGAATGTGATTATGAAGAAGAAATTAGGAAGCAATTGGTTCCACTGATTAAGGTCAGTGCCACTAATCGATTCCTCATGAATAGGATTGGAGATAGAGGATTCAAAAAGGTTGCAGAATATTGGATGAGGGATCAAAAAAAGAAGGGGGATGGTTTGGAATTTATGCGCTGGGTATACACTCCCGGAGTAATCAGAAAGATGATGTGGCCAATTGCGAAAATATTCATGCTCAAGAGGAAAAAGATGGCCGATGGAAGGATGGTAACAAGGATGCCTTTCCGTGGTTCGCTAAAGAGAGACTCTTGGGAACAGAGTAATGAGGCTATTGAAATTGGAGAGCAGTGGAAGGATGTTAAAAAAACAGGAGGTTCCGTATCTTTCCCAGATAGTGAAACTTGACTCTCTGGAGCTTTCCGTTTGATTGATATGGTCGCCCCTAGTGGAAGGGACATGACGTCATGGCCCGAACTTGAGCCGATGAAGAATAAGCTGGTGAACTACGGAGTAACGGAGAACGGTATAGCGATAATAGAACTGTGTTCTGACTCTGCTGGCGATCCTCTTGTAGAGGGCAAAACCCCGGTTAATACCTACACCAGAGAAATGTGGCACGATATTGATGATGCGATACTGAGTGCAAGATTTGATGATAATGTCTCTGTTATTCTAATTACAGGCTATGGTGAAAAGTTCTTCTCTGCTGGTGCCAGTATCAAGTATCTGAACAAACTAACTCCAAGGTACAAGTATTTCTTCTGCCTTCATGCTAATGAGACTCTGTCAAGATTAGAGCAGACCCCCAAGCTCGTGATAGCTGCATTGAATGGTCATACCGTAGGAGGGGGTCTCGAAATTGCCATGGCGGCTGATATCAGAGTCGCTAGAAAAGGGAACTTTCAGGTTGGTCTACCCGAAGTGGCTCTTGGAGTCCTTGCAGGTACTGGCGGGACTGCTAGATTGTCCAGATTGGTCGGAAAGGCAAAGGCCATGGAGATTATGGTAACCGGGAGAAAGTTCTCATTTGAGGAATCACGAGAAATGGATCTAGTCCACGACATATATGACTCGATGACCCTTGAAGAGTTCCATCAAGATGTCCTAGACTATGCAGGACGGTTTACACTGCCATTTGCTGCGGCAAAAGCGATTGGTAACATCAAGAGAAGTGTCCAAAGTGGCCTGGAAATACCTCTCGAATATCACCTAGCTCTGGAGAGAGAGCTCCAATCTGATTTGTTCCAATCGAACGATGCTAAGGAAGGAATCAAGGCATATGTTGAGACTAAGACTCCAAGATTTGAAGGAAACTGAGACAGAATTTGATGGTTTTCAGATACGTCGTTTGATATACCTGTTATTCGAGCGAGGGTCATGGCAGATACTGAGATAGTAGAGAGTTACAGTCAAAACTTTGAGTCTTGGATAAATGACTTCAGCGAGTGGCAGACTAGAATTGGTTTCGATCCATCGTGGCTCGGGGATTACAGATTTGATATCAAATTCGATTGGGACACCGCAGGTAGTGAAATAGAATTTGGGGATTTCCAAGGAATGCCGAAGTGGGAGAGAAGGATGCAAATCCCTCAGCAGAACATTATGGATGCAATAATCAACATGGTTAGCGTTCAGGGAGATACCGAATTCGCTAGTGTTGAGCAACAAAATCACTTACTAGCCTCAGCACCTACAGAATATGATAGAAAGTCAGCACTTAGGATAATGTGCGAAGAGCAAAGGCATGGTTGGCAAATGGCATACTTATTGTGTACTTTCTTCGGAGAGCAGGGAGTCAGAGAGGCTTCCAAGTTATTGGAGAGGAATGCCCAGGAGGGCACTAGAATTCTAGGATCTTTCAACGAGCCCATCGATCATTGGCTTGATTTCTTCTGCTTCACTCACTTCATCGATAGAGATGGAAAGTACCAACTAAAGATGTTGAGTACATCCTCTTTCAAGCCACTTGCGGCCAGTATGGGACCGATGCTCAAGGAGGAGTCATTCCATTTGGGAACAGGTGCAAACGGATTGAGGAGAATAGTGAAGCAGGGAGTAATCCCAATATCTCTACTCCAGAAATATATCAACAAATGGGTCAGTACTGGCCTTGATCTGTTTGGCACTGATGACTCGACTAGCGCTCAGTGGGCTTACGTTTACGGCGTTAAAGGAAGATACGATGAGCGCGAGTCCGATGTGGAGGCAGATAGAGCACACTTGAATGAGGCCAGTAGGGACCTATACTTCGAAGAGTTGAGGAAGGAAATGGTCAGAATCAGTAAATCCAGAAAAGATGGCGAGCCTGAACTTTTTCTTCCATCTGACAAATTCAGGAGAGGTATTGGCAAGTATGCAGGAGAGAAGTTCACTGTTCATGGAGAAGTATTCGAAGGCAGTGATAGTGAATACGAGGCTTACCTGGAGACTGTAATCCCTACTGAAGAAGATGAAGACAAGCTGATCAACGACTACATGAAGAAAGAGTGGATTCAGTATAGAGAGTGGAAAGGCTAGTGGAGGCAGATTAATGCAATTTCATTCACTATCAGTTTTCGACAAAGAGAAGTGTAATCATTTCTTCGAACACCTTACAGATTACTTTTACAAACACCATCATTCAGATGAAGAATCTGCGGATACTTATGAGAATCTCCTGTATACTGTAAAGCGACCATACTCACCTGAGATGCTTGATGAAATAGACAATTGGATGGGACTCCCAAAAAGACAGTGGAGAGAAGAGACACAGAGAGAAGTAATGCTCTCATTGTATGCCATTAGATATCCAGACACCTTGCTAATAGAAAGTCTAACTGAGAAGCCTAAGTCTGATATCAGGAGACTATCAGCTTATCTTCACTTCACACATCATACCTACTCTATCTGGGATGAGGATACTAGGAAGGGCTTGGAAAGACTCGGGATAATGATTCCACCTACCGACGAGGCTGATCCTTTCATCTATGGAGCATATGTGTCTGCGATTGAGCTTCTAAAAGATGTGGCTCCCTTTACATGCTTCCTTGAGCATGACGTCCCGCGGCAGAGGCTGTTTCAGTCAGCTCTGGCCGCATACGGGCGTGAAGCTTAGTACGTCTTATTTCTTCGACTGTCTTCGAGGTAGCGTGAGCGTGCGTACAGTAGCTGTGATTGGCTCCGGAACAATGGGCTCAGGTATCGCCCAGGTTTGTGCCCAGACAGGATGGGAAACTAGGTTGTTTGATGCGTTTCCAGATTCTCTTCAGAAAGGTATGAATTCTATTAACGAATTTTGGAAGGGCGGGATAGTAAGAGGAAAAAATACCGAAGAACAAGTCAAGGAATGGTCACATAAATTGATTCCTTGTGAAAATCTGGAGGAGGCCCTATTAGGAGTTGATTTAGTAATTGAGGCCGTACCCGAGAAAATAGACTTGAAGAGATCAATATTCCAAAAAATAGAGCATCTGGCTCCAGAAAATGCAATCTTGGCCACTAATACCTCGGGATTGAGAATTTCCGATATCGCATCTGTAGTGAAGAATCCGGGGAGAGTTGTTGGAATGCATTTCTTCAATCCAGTCCCTATTATGAAGCTATTAGAAGTCATAAAGCATGACTTATCTTCTGATGGCATAATAAATGAAGTAATTGAGATAGGTAGGGAGATGGGAAAAACTACCATAGTTGTTGGTGATATTCCCGGTTTTGCAACTAGTAGGCTTGGCGTTGTTTTGGGAAATGAGGCGATTAGAATGCTGGCAGAGGGAGTAGCGAGTGCTAGTGACATTGACACTGCCATGAAGTTAGGATATAAACATCCAATGGGGCCTCTCGAACTGTCCGACTTGGTAGGATTGGATGTGCGTAGAGATATTCTGAATAATCTTGCAGAGTCTTTTGATGATCCTTCTTATCTCCCTCATCCTCTTCTTGTTACGCTGGTAGAATCTGGAGAATTAGGGAAGAAGACTGGTCGAGGAATATACAACTGGTCTGAAGAGGGAAAATCAGAGAGAGAAGACCTGTGAGATGATACTGTGCAGGAAGTATTCATCGAGGGAATAGGGATAATAGCAGGTTCCCTGGGAGTAATTGCATGGATTCCTCAAATTAGGGAAGTCTGGATAGAAGGATTACACGAAGGGATCTCTCTTCCAACTTTCTTTCTAGTTTCAACGGCCTTGGTCCTTTGGCTGATATACGGAATTCTGATTGGCTCGGTATCAATAATTATAGCAAATATAGCCGCTTTAGCTTGCATAATATCGCTAATTGTGGGAGTAATTAGACTTCGTAACTCAGAGTCAAGCCATGGTGCGAACACCGGGAGTTGAACCCGGGTTAGCAGGTTGGGAACCTGCTGTCATAACCACTAGACCATGTCCGCCTGTTAGATGCGAGTCGTGATAGGTAATTTAGCGACTCGGTTTGGAAAACTAGGGCCTGGCATCTGCCTTCTTCTTCGACCCTCTACTGTGTCTTCTCTTCCCTTTACCATGAAAATTCTTGTTACGATTTTCATTGGGACCTTTGTTGGAGTTGTTTCTCTTAGAATTTCTAGAACGCCCCCTTCTGCTACGTTTTTTCTTCGTATTTGACCGTCCTTCTTTCTTCTCATATGAGGGGACTAGGTTGAATTCATTCTTTTTCAATTCCTCGGGCCTTGGATCGGTGAATCTTTTCCTTATTCCGACTTCTCTCTGAATTCTGTTGTAGCTTCTTTGCTCATTCTTCTTTACAAGGGAAATGACAACTCCGCTACTCCCAGCTCTCGCGGTTCTCCCACTCCTATGCTTGTATGCCTTCGCATCATCGGGAGGATCATAGTGAATTACACAGTTAATTCCTTCAACGTCGATTCCCCTAGCTGCCACATCAGTAGCAACTAGAACCATACTTCTGCCACTGCTAAACTTCCTCATAGCGCGATCTCGTTGTTTTTGGTTGAGACCCCCGTGTAGAGAGGAAAGAGGGACGCTGTCCAGCTTCATCTCATCACTCAATCTATCTACTCCAGCCCTGGTTCTACAGAATATTATGCTTCTTCCGGACCTTCTAACTGATTTTACTGCGATTTCTGTCTTCTTGTATGGCTTAATATTCCAGAAGAGGTGTTCCATACTATCCATACTAATCTCTTTGGGGCCTACCTCAATTCTTACAGGATCGTTCTGATAGGACTTGACTAGCTTAGAAACTTCATGATCAAGTGTAGCACTGAAAAGGATCATTTGAGGTTCGCTGATGCACTGATCGATAATTTTACAGACGGGTTCCATGAACCCCATATCGGCCATACGATCGGCTTCATCAAGAACTACTATGCCAACATCTTCCAAGGACAATGCATTCCTTTTTAGTAAGTCCAATAGCCTTCCAGGGCATGCTACTAGTATTTCGACTCCCTTTTCCAGACCTCTGAGTTGCTTTCCATATGATGTTCCGCCGTATACTGAGAGTACTTTCATCTGTGAGTCCCATGCTAGCGGATCTAAGACGTTCCTAATCTGCTCTGCCAACTCCCTAGTTGGAGTTAGTATCAGTGCTGTGGGCTTCTTTGGTTTAGCAGGACTGGTTCGGGAAATCAATGGAAGGCCAAAAGCAAGTGTCTTTCCAGAACCGGTGGGGGCCCTGCAACAAATATCTCTTCCTTCCATCGCACTAGGAATAGCTTCAATCTGAACTTCGAAGGGCTCAGTGATACCTTGATCGGCCAAACAACCGACCAAACTTGACTCGATTCCTAAGTCTGAGAATCGAACCACTGGCAACCCTACAGACGCCTCCGCGTAGGTACCCTATTTAGTATGGACAGTTGAGTATGTAAGATTATGATGAAACCATCCATCTACCTGATTTACGGCTCTACATTTTCCTGTTGAGTCTTTCTCCGGATATAATCAGAATAATTTCCAGGCCAGACCCATAGACTTCCATCCCCTGGCAACTCCCAGATTGTATCACAAATCTTGTCTAAGAAATATCTGTCATGGCTAACAGTGATGATGGCTCCTTCGTAATCTCCCAAGGCGTCTTCAAGAGCCTCCTTAGCATCCGTATCTAGGTGATTAGTGGGCTCATCGAGGAGTAACATGTTGTTTTCTCCCAATAGTAGTTCAAGTAATGCTATTCTGGCTCTCTCTCCCCCACTAAGTTTCCCCAGAGGGACAGTAACCATGTCCTTAGTGAACTGAAATCTTCCCAGTAGGGATCTGATTTCACCGTAGTCCATCCTAGGCCTAAGCGCCCTGACTTGCTCTACTGGATTCATATCAAAATTCAATGACCTATGGTCTTGGTGGAAGTACCCTATCTGGACTCCTGGTCTGATATCTATTGTTCCAGAGTCGAGCTCGATCTCTCCTGTTATCAATCTCAATAGAGTGGTTTTACCAGCTCCATTTGGACCTACCACTCCGATCTTCTGGCCTCTACGAATCCCTACCTCTAGGCCATTAATAATTGGTCTATTTAGTCCATCGAACATAAGCTTAGCATTATGGAAATCTAATACCTCGAGACTGCTCTTCTCGATTGACTTTAGGTTAAACTTGAGATTCTGTCTCTGACGGGGTTTTAGTGACTTCAGCCACTTTAATTCTCTTTGAGAACGATTAATCATAACATGTTTTTGAGATACTGATTTATCATACTTATTTGCCCTCTTCATCGATTGCATAGCCCCTAAGAGTCTCTTTATTTCTTTCTGGGCCTTTTCTATTCTATCCTGTAATGTCTGTAGAAATAGCTCTTTTTGGTGTAAAAATGAGGTATAATTACCACTATATCCCTTTAGATGAGCATCTTGGATTTCTACTATATTGTTGCAAACTCGATCTAAAAAGTACCTATCATGGCTAACTATCAGTAATGCACCATCGAAAGTATTCAGGAATTTCTCTAACCAATCAAGGGTCTGAAAATCCAGATGATTGGTAGGCTCATCCAAGAAGAAAACATCTATTTCTCTCAATCCTACCAGTTGTCTCGCCAGTGCTACCTTGGCCCTCTCGCCTCCTGATAGTGAGGATAGGGGCATGTCCATCGGGTGGTGTGCTAGATCTAGTGCCTTCAGAATCTCTTGAGCATGTCCCGCTACATCCCCCCCACCAGATCTTGCCATCAGACTCTGGAGCTCTTGGTACCTATCCATAGCTGGTTGCCAGTCTCCATCGTAGAACCCGGGGTCGGCCATCATTTCCTCGATTTCAGAGATCTCATCTTCCAATTCTTGAAACTGCCTTCCTCTCCTGTTTAGTTCCTCACCCAAAGTTGCTTCCTCGACGATATCTCTTATCTGAGTAAGGAATGCCAGTCTAAGACCAGCGGCGTAAGTAACATCCCCTAGATCCTGATCTTGATTACTAATTGTTCTAAGAAGAGTTGTCTTCCCGGCGCCATTATGCCCCACTACCCCGATTCGATCGCCTTCATCTATCCTAAGGTTGATTCCCTCCAGGACAGTGAGTGGCCCGAAGGCCCGATGGACATCATCGAGTCGTATTAGCTCCCTTGCCACGAGACTGCGCGTGGACTTGTGTTGAAGTGCTCATCGGTCATAATTGCTCATTAGGATGACAATGCTCATGAATGGCAGTGTGTCGTTCACATACATGACGTCAATCAAGGAATACTGGAAATCATTAGACGGAAAGAAAAAAATGTTCTCTCTTTCCACTGTAGTATTGATGGTAATTGGTTCTGGATACGTAGGTATCGGGTATGTGATTGCATCACAATCATTGGCAATCAATCCTGGTTGTGGAATGTGGTCAGAAAATACTCCTTCTAACTGGGATGTAGATGATGATTGGGAAAGTTTTGAACCTTGGCCAGATGCAGAAATACGTGTAGATATACGCAGGAATTTTGATGTTTCCTCATATCAAATGTCTTCTTACGAGGATGTATCATTCACTCCACGAGGAGATGCAGATATTACGCTTCGTGGTTGGTATGTAGAAGTTGATCCTAATGCCCCCGTAGTGATTCTCACACACGGGATGCCAATGAATGGAAAGTGTAAACCAGAGATGTTACTTATGCAGGCTTATTTATCTGAAGGGGGCATCAATACCCTTTCCTTTGATTTGAGAAATTATGGAGAGAGTGATGTTGTTGGAGATTATTTTGCCGTTGGACAAATCGAGTATAAGGATCTGTTAGGCGCATATGACTGGCTGACTGAAGATAAGGGATACCAGCCGGGAGAAGTTGGCATGACTGCCATATCAGCTGGAGGTGGGGCTGCAATTGCCTTCGCTGAAGAGTCGGGAATAGGTGCTATGTGGCTTGATAGTGCAGTCTTGGACTTTCCATTATTGGTTAACAACGAATTGGGCAGATTAGGTTTTCCAACCATTTTTGCAGGACCTGCGGTAAGAGTTGGGGGCTGGCTAGCTGGAGTTGGTCTGGATGAACGCTCGCCCATGGAGGCCGCCGATACTGCTGGAGATAGGGAGGTATTCTTGACTCATGCAAAGGACGACCCAAGAGTATCAATCGTTCATGCAGAGAGATTTGAGTCAAGAATGCTTGAGAATGGAGGAAACGTAGATACTTGGTATGTTGAAGACAGAGGACATGTAGATGCCATTTGGGGAGACTCTGATGAGTACAAAATGAAACTAGTAAATTTCTTTGAATCGGCTTTATCCTAGGTTTTTTGGCCTAATCAAATCTAACAGATGCCATCTTCCATTCCTCTCCATCATTAGGGCGACTGATGCAGTTGGCATAATTTCTAGCTCACCTGAGAGTTTCTCAAGAAGCATCTCACAACCGGGGTTATGGCTGATTATCATTTGAGTAGTATTTTCGGGAATACTTGTCGCTACAGAAAGAAGAGTCTCTAGGGAGGCATGATAAAGTCTCTCTTCAATGGATTTTGGGATCTCTGAAAGTTCGGGACCTAGGTTTTCCAATGTCTGGATTGTTCTCAAAGAGCTACTAACAGAGATATGATCTGGCTTCCAACCCCTGCTTAGAATTTGTTTGGCTACACGTGGTGAATCCCTGAGTCCTCTTTCATCCAAAGGCCTTTCATGATCAGCCAGATTGGGATTATCTCTGCTACTATGGGCATGCCTCATGATTACTAAGCGTCTATTCATATTCTATTCCTCAGAGAACTTGGGATCTCTTTTTTCGATGAAGGCTGCAACCCCCTCTGCGAAATCTGAAGACTGGGCAGAGGATATCATCAAGGCTCTCTCGAATTCCAATTGCGTCTCGAAGAATGTGGATGTGGAAGCGTCAAGCAGTTGCTTTGTCGATCTACGACTATTTTTGGACCACTTTCCCCAATCTTTTGCAGTCTTTATCGAACGCTCCAGTAGCTCTTCAGAAGAGGTTACCTCATCAACAGCTCCAAATTCAAGAGCTTCTTTAGCTGTCCACACCTCATTGTTGAAGAAGAATTTCTTACTTATTTGACTCCCCACTAACCTTGGTAGCAACCATGTGGTCCCACCATCTGGAGATGCACCTAACCCGAAGAATGCGGCTGCTATTTTTGCTTGTTCTGAGCATATCCTATAGTCTGCAGAGAGAGCTAGTCCGAGGCCGCCACCAGCCGCTGCACCATTAATAGCGGCAATGAAGACTGTCTCACTAGCTCTGATTTTTAGAATTAGGGAATGGAGGGAGTTTGTCATTTCACTAACCATATTTCCTATGGTTCCATCATCTATTGCTTCTGCAAATTCATCAATAGGGCCTCCAGCACTGAAGAATCTACCAGAACCCGTAAGGATCACTGACCTGCACGAGGGATCTTCCATTAGGGATTCTATTTGGCTGACTAATGGTTGGAAATTCTCTGGATTGAATGTATTTCTAGAGACTTCTGGTGACATAGTGAGGATCGCAACTCCTCCTTCTTGGCGTTCTACGGTTGAAGACATGATTGTCGAATAGGGGACTCATTATTAACTCCATGAAGGTGATAAGTCTGAACTCACTGGGATGTACATGATTACGCGAGACGCCATATACATCGATGGCAAGTGGGTTCCTGCCAGTGGAGGAGAAAAAATTGAGGTCATCAATCCAGCTACAGAGGAGATAGTCGGTACAGTTCCTGTTGGGACGGAGGATGATGTTAATGATGCAATTTTAGCTGCAAGGATGGCTTTTCCATCGTGGTCTAAGTCTAGTATAGAGGAGCGTCAGGGATATCTCAATGCCATTTCTGCCGCTATTTCTGAAAGAGGAGATCAGATTGCAGAGGTAATCACTTCCGAAGTTGGCACTCCAATTAATTATTCAAAAATGGCAATGGTAGGTACCCCTAGGGTGGTTGCTAGGTCGTATGCTAAGATTCTTGACACATTTGAATGGGAGGAGGAGGTGCGAAATTCTCTTATCGTCAAGGAGCCCATTGGAGTAGTTGGGATGATAACACCATGGAATTTTCCACTTCATCAAATAATAGGAAAGGTCGCACCTGCGTTGGCTTCTGGCTGTACAATGATACTGAAGCCATCCAAGGAGGCCCCACTAAATGCATTCATTCTTGCTGATATCATACATGATTGTGGACTTCCTAAAGGGGTGTTCAACCTAGTTTCTGGGCATGGTAGAGAAATTGGGAAGGCTATTTCTTCGCATCCAGAAGTAGATATGGTGAGCTTTACCGGTTCAACTTCTGCCGGAGTCAGTGTCTCAAAAGAGGCATCAGAAACCGTAAAGAGAGTGACTCTAGAGCTTGGTGGAAAGAGTGCAAATATTATCCTCGATGATGCAGATATGGCTAAGGCCGCTAAAATGTCAGTTTATTCTTGCTTCAACAATTCCGGACAGGAGTGTTCATCACTAAGTCGCCTTCTTATTCCATCTAGTCATCGTGAAGAGATAATAGAAGTGATTTCTAGTACAATGGAGAGGTATTCCGTTGGCGACCCTATGGATGAGTCAATAAAGTGTGGACCAATGGTTTCTGAAAGTCAGCAGAAGTCTGTCAGCGGATATATTTCCAAAGGTATCTCTGAAGGGGCGACTGTTATTTCTGGGGGCCTAGGAACACCGGAAGGGGTTTCGAGAGGTTTCTATGTCAAACCGACTGTTTTCGCGGACGTCACCAGGGAAATGACCATCTTCAGAGAGGAAATCTTCGGCCCTGTACTTTCGATAAGCACCTATGAGACGGAGGAAGAGGCTATAATCATGGCAAATGACTCTGAGTATGGCCTCTCAGGTGGTGTCTGGTCAGGGGATGAGGAGAGAGCTATGCGTGTAGCCAAGGCCATGAGGACCGGGCAGGTTAGTATCAATGGAGGTGCTTTCAATATCAGTGCTCCATTTGGAGGATACAAGCTCTCTGGTAATGGCAGGGAGCTTGGTTCACATGGCCTAGAAGAGTTCCTTGAAGTCAAAGCCATCCAAAGATAAGGAAAATTTGGATTAATTTCCTACCCACTCAGCATCTTTACGTTCGAGGAATGCTTGAACTCCAATCTCCTTGTCTTCCGTATCAAAAAGAGCGACAAACTCTGATCTTTCGGTCAGCACACCTTCACTGAATGGAAGTTCCAGTGACGCACGAATCGCCCTCTTTGCAACCTTAGTTGTGTAAGGTGATTTCTTTGCGATTATTGATGCTAAATCCATAGTCGTATCTTCTAGTTCCTCTGGCATAACCACCTTATTCACCAAGCCGATTTCAAGAGCCTCTTTTGCAGTTATCATCTCTCCTGCCAAAACAATCTCCATTGCTTTACCATATCCTACAAGTCTGCAAAGTCTCTGTGTTCCGCCACCTCCTGGAATTAGTCCTAAATTTATCTCCGGCTGGCCGAACATTGACCTGTCTGATGATATCCTGATATCACAGGATAGCGCAAGTTCTGTTCCTCCTCCAAGAGCGAACCCATCAACCATGGCAATTGTCGGTTTGGATAGGTTCCAAATTGCCTCCCATGCATTGTCCTCGAAAAAGGGCCTCACATCATCAGAGTTCTTGCCTGAAAATTCCGAGATATCCGCACCGGCTGCAAATGAGTTAGGCTTCTTTCTCTTTCCTTCTGGAGGTTCTAACGGTGGAGCACCTCTGATGATAACGCATCTTACTCTATCATCTGAATCTACCCTTTTACACTGTTTTTTTATGGAAAGATGTATTTTTTCATTAAGAGCATTTAGTTTCTCAGGCCTATTCAGTGTCCACACTGATACAACTCCTCCAGAGGGACTTGATCCTTCAATCTCAACATCCGTAACCAACAATACGTCCTCTTCCATGTTTAGCGCAGGCGTGGATGTGGTTTGAACGTATCATTGTCCATCTTCTGAATTAACAATAGGAGGGAGCGGTGGCATCCCGGGAGGAGGA
>DAPJ01000018.1:0-47953 GCA_002502095.1 Euryarchaeota archaeon UBA62 | reverse complement strand
CGGTGGCATCCCGGGAGGAGGAGGGAGCGGTGGTATATCACCGAGAGTATCATTATCAGTTGACTGTATTACCTTCTGAGGAATCTCTAGAGGGGCCCTGATCATCAGTACCCTGTCTGAGTCTATTCTGAAGTAGGTTATTCCAAGTGGCTTTCCAGTATCTGGATTTTCTGGTTCTTCGAAGACCTGAATATCATGTTCTCCTTCTCTGAGCAAAGTTGCTAGATCTTCTCCATCCTCAGCTTCGGACCACTTCCTAGCCATGGATGCCTTCCTTTCGGCGAGCTTCATCCTCCTTCTCCGTTCGATATCGGAGAGCATCTTTTCTCTCTTCTCTCTTCTCTGGGCAATGAATCCTTCAATTTCTTCTTCTTCATCTGAAACTGCATCTCCCTTAGCGACGTATTTCATGGCTATGTTTGTACCTTCAGGAAGTATGGAGGAGGAACCTGTCGCACTATTGTCCTCTGGAAATTGAGGGTTTGATGTTGGAGGCATCATGACAGGAAGATTAGGGGGAGGCATCATGACGGGTAATGGGGGCAATGGCATCGATGGTGAAGTGGAAGACCTTCCTCTCGATCTTCTCATTTCAGATTCCTCCGTATCGGACAACTCTACTGATTCATCCTCTAACAGTTTTAGTTCGGGTTCGGAGGAGGTTTGAGAGGGTTGAGGGTCCTCCATAGCAGGAATTATCATCTTCTCACGGCCAGTAAAAATTAGGAGAGAGGCTAGGGCAAGAAGTACTGTTCCTCCGGCTATTCTCTGTGTTAGATCGACCTCCCCCTGGAGAATCAGAAAGAGTATTGAGCCTATGATTAGGGCTGTCCAATTAATCAGTCTAGTCAGAGAAACCATGCCACTCCCAGTCCTGACAGGAGGGGGTATGACTTCACATTGACGGGGGAGTGATGGCCTGAGACAGCGCCTTCAGTGATTTCCCTCTGTGCGAGAATGATGATTTTTCTGATTCATTCATTTGTCCGAATGACACCCCATTTGATCCATTAGGAATAAAAATAGGGTCATAACCGAAACCGCTCTGTCCAGATATCTCTTTGCCTAATTCGCCTCGGCATATTCCAGTTCTAACTATTCTCTCACCGTTAATTTCTAGGACACCAACTGCCCGGTACTCACAATGTCTAACTTTTTCTTCACTCATAAGCTTTAGAATTCCATTAAGTCCAATTGTTTTGTAAATGTACGAAGAATAAACACCTGGAAAACCGTTTAAAGAGTCAATGAATAGTCCTGAGTCTTCGACTAGAATAGCGCAGTCCGTAAGTTCTGATTGTGAAATCATACTGATTGCCTGATCAGATTTTGAAAGAGCTGCTTCCATCAATTCTGATGTCTGTGGCTCAATAAAATTTGGAGGTTTGCCATCGATCAATAGAGGCTCGACTTCGTGGCCCAGAGGTTCTAGATATCCTCTAGCCTCTTCTAGCTTTTTTGAATTTCCCGTCGCAAAAATTATTCTCATTTTACTACCCCAAATATCTGACTCTGTTCCTAATTTGATTGAATCTTGAAATTACAGAGTCAGGACTATACAGCGATTCATCGGATGAAAATGAGCTGTATCCTCTTAGGACTACATCCATTGCATTCTCGAGCTCGGAATGACTCGCAGATAAGCATTCATTCAAAACTTGGAGGTCCTGACCCATATGCTCTAGCTCTGCAGAGATTCTAGATAGTCCGAAATCCAGTAATGAGATTTTTCCGTTTTCATCAATCATGATATTATGGGTTGTTAAATCGCCATGAGAGAAGCCGAGTTCATGGAGTTCTCTAATTTTCACGCCTATCTCGAACATATCATCTACTTCCCTCGTTCCGTCAACTAATGATTGATATATCGGATTTCCTTCCAAGAGAGAGAGTACCATCCATCCCTCTTCTTGATTTATCTGAAGTAGTCTGGGTGCGGAGAATTCTGTAATCTGTAATCTAGAAAGTACCTTTGCCTCTACTGAAATTCGACTCTTAGTCAGCCTATTATCCAGCTCCACGTGTCTGTAACCTCTTCTTCTACGCGACTTCAGGACAGCAGGAATGCCCAGCCACAAGCCCGAGCTAACACTCGCCTCAGCCCCGACATGAATCAACTCAGACTCTTCCCAGTACTGGTAACACAGGCCGGCCATAGCTATGGGAGGTCACATACCTTGAAAGCGATTCCACTAAAGCGAGTAGTGGGAAAGCATATGCAGATGCCATCAGCACCTTTACCGAAAGGAGTTGTAAAACCAAAAATTTTCTCAGAAGAAGAGGTCGAAAAAGAGGCAAAAAGACTGTTTGAAGCAATAGGACAGAGTTCTCGATGGAATATGAGAATATGTAGATCGATCTCTCCATTGACATTAGAAATTAATCAATTAAAAAAGGAGAAGGATGTTTTTCTGATAGCTCATTCTTATCAGACACCTGATATTGTCTACGGCGTTGCTGATTCGGTATCTGATAGTTACACCTTATCCAAGGCTGCAAGGGATGCCCCCCAGGAAACTATACTTTTCTCAAGTGTAAGATTCATGGCTGAGACCGCTAAGATTGTCAGTCCTCACAAGTTAGTTTTGCATCCATCCCCTGACGCTGGGTGTTCCTTGAGTGATGGGATATCTGCAGAAGATGTGGTCAAATTAAAGAAAAAATATCCAGGAGTGCCTGTTGCATGCTACATTAATACTACAGCTTCAGTAAAGGCGGAATGCGATGTTTGCGTAACTAGTAGCAACTATCTGAAAATCTGTGAGAGGCTTCCAGGAGATAAGGTAATTTTCGTTCCAGATAGATTCATGGGGAAACACATCCAAAAACATCTAGAAGGTAGTAAAGAAGTGATTATTTTCGATGGTGAATGTGAGGTTCACGCCGAGTTCACTGGAGAAAAAGTAATTTCTTGGAGAGAGAGGATGAGTTCCATAGGAGTCGATCTCCAAGTACTGGCACATCCGGAATGCGATGCAGGAGTTTTGGAGGAGAGCGATTTTGTCGGCAGTAGTGAGCTTTTGATGAAGGAGGCAATGCGATTGGCCTCGGTAGGGAGTACTAATATCATGTTGATTACAGAGTGTGGGACTGCTGAGAGAGTACTTGCAGAGAGTGAGCATGAAATTAATCTCCTAGGTTCCTGTGTAATGTGCAGGCACATGAAGAGGACCCAGCTAGAGGATATTCTACAGGCACTCAGAGAGCCTGAGCCTGAACAAATAATTGAGATTGATGAAGATATAATTCACCGAGCGAGAAAATCTCTTAGTGAAATGTTCAGACTAGCTGAGTAATCTAGTCATCTTTCAGACTGTTTCTGCCTTGCCCATGTGAATACTAATGGGATTAACAGTACTACCGATGTCTGCAATATTACGGATGAATATGGTTCAAATGTCTCCTCAAGATCATACCATTTCAACTCGGCTTCCCCATTACTCGTTTCAATCCATCCAACTCCGCCCAATAGAGCCTGTGGACTAGAGTGGCTTTCATCTTCATCGAATGTAAGTTGCTCGGTCTGATTTGAGTCTATTTGGTAGATGAACACTTGATTTTCCTCAGAATTTTCTGAATTGGGTGCTCCGGGCTGAAATCTTGGGATTTGGAGAAATGCAACATTACCGTTTCCGATGCTAGGCGAAGAGGATTCCCAAATTGGAGTTGAAATCATGGTTTGCATCCCAGAAACCGTATCTGCGAAAACGGTCCTATTTATGGGTCCCACATCAACAACTGCAACAATTAATTGACCATCGACTGCGATATCGACAATTTTTGATTTTGAATAATTTATTTCAATGCCGGACTGCTCAGATAAAAATTCATCCTGATCGATTTCAGCAATAACATCCAGGTATACGGCGGTTATAGAACTGGCATCAGTAAGTGATGAGGTATACACTGTCGGGCCTGATGTATCATCATCAATTGACCAAGCAATGGAATTCCCAGAGACCTCTAACGTATCGACATCGTCGTCTATTCCATCTAAATTGGAGATTTCTTGTTCCGAGTTCATCAACAAAATACCTTCATCAGTTAGTATTACAATAACTGGGTTTCCATTTCCATCGTATCCAATATCGCAAATATCAATCTCAAAATCTGTATTTTTCGAGAACATTGGGGAATAGGGATTTTCTGAAGATTCTAAATCATATAGATCTACCCTGGTCTGATTATTCAATAAAAGATATGAGCCCGAAATAGAGACATTTGGCTCTTCAAACCAGTTGGGTCCAGAAATTATTACTCCCTGTCTTTCCTCTAAACTAGTATTCAATGCCGTAATCTCGATATCATTTATTCCATCCAGTTTTGGATCTACTTCTATTCCAATTAGCCAATCATCGGATCCGGCGGTAGAGGTCGGCCATTCGACGCCTTCGACGGGAAACTCTTGGTGCGTAGCATCCCATAGAAGTACGAAGCCAGTTGAAAGTAGCAGTGCCGCAATAAATACGCTGGTCTGCTTACTCCCTGGTTCCTTGAGCGGGGAAAACTTCTCTCTAACATAGTTCCTAGAACCTCTCAAAAAAATCTTTGGATCATCGATAAGCTTGGCGATCTTTCTCGTGAAAAGTCTTTCATCTGCAATTGTCCAAATCCCCTTATGAGTCCTCTCAGTAACTGAGACAGCGGCTATTGCTACTATCATCCCACCAATTATGTCTATAGCCCAATGGATTCCAAGATAAATAATGGAAAAGGCCGTTAAGGCTAGGAAAATTACGAGAAATCTGCGAAACCTTAGCCATCTACCGTCTTCATCCCATCTGGTCATTGTCAGCCATATCGCGAAGGGTAGACCGATGTGTAGGCTAGGCATTCCATTAGTGAACGGGTCTATACGTGTGAACCAATTATGAATCTCAGGGGTTAAATCATAGGCAATGGTTTCCATTAGGGGAATATAGTCCCCGGTTACTCTGACATTGAAGAAAAGATAGAATGGGATAGCAAGAATATAGACCCAGAACATCGATAATGAGACCCTATCGGCCATGTGACGGTCATCAAAGTAAATTGGGTAGACAAAGGAGGCAAATGTCGCGGTCATGAATCCCATGACATAGAAATGAGTTAGGACAACATCCAAGAGATCGTTCCTAAATCCCTCCTGTACCCACAGTACGATATCTCCTTCGATAGCATAGACATAGGGAGTCATGTCCAGCTGTGTATTAGCCATCAGGATTCTATCCAGACCATCTAAAATATCCTTCCATAGATATACTGAGAATACCACGATCATGTGCGCCCAATATCTTCGGAACATATCTATGAAGCCTTCAATTCTAACCTTGGCATAAGGGGGCTTGAAAATCGGCATCATTACGACACTGATTAGTATAGCACCTGTTATCCAAGTGATGTAGATCCCGCTTCCTACTGCCATTTCAATACCTGCCGAGAAGCATATTTGACATGAATTCGACCCTTGAAATGATTATTTCAGGTGATCTTCACTTGATGAGTGTCACCCTTTTCCAATGACAAAAGTATTTCCTCGACGACCTTGCTGAAAGATTGTGCAGTTTCTCCTTCTGGATCTGCTACAATTCTATGAACGCCATCATCTCCTCCTCTTACAACTCCAGGATCGAAGGGGAGTCTACCCAAGAAGGGGACTTCGAGCTCCATTGCCGAATCCTCCCCCCCTCCTGATTTGAATAAATCTAGAGTTACGGACCATTTTCCTTCGGGCGAGGCAGTGATATCTATGGGCACTCCCTTGGGGCCAATCACGGATATCTGGCTACCAGCTTCAGCTGTACCGGAAAGGGTGTATCCACTCATATTCTCAACAACACCAAGTACTGGGACTGAGATTGTTTTAGCGAAGTTGATCGACTTTCTACTATCCAAAAGTGCGACTTCTTGAGGCGTGGTTACTATAACCACTCCATCCAGATTAGGTAGAGTTTGGCTTACTGTCAGTGGTTCGTCTCCAGTCCCCGGGGGGAAGTCTATCACAAGAGCATCAAGCTCCCCCCATGCTACATCTCCGATGAACTGCTGAATAGCGCCTAGTTTTATTGGCCCCCTCCAAATGACAGGCTTATCCGGATCTTCAATCAAGAATGCCATTGAAATGACCTTTATCCCATGCGGTCCTATTGCTGGGAATATCTGTCCATCCTCTATGTGTAGCTCTGTCCCCTCAATACCTAGCATCTTAGGTACATTAGGGCCGGTAATATCTATGTCCATTAATCCGACTTTCTTTCCCATTCGTGCCAGAGAAAGTGCGATACCTGTGGCTACAGTGGTCTTTCCGACACCTCCCTTTCCAGAGAGGACCATGATTTTATGACGGATTCCCTCGCTCATTTTTGACATCCTCATCTTTCTTTGCATCTGCTGGTAGGCCTGCTCCATCTGAGCTCTCTGATTAGAGTTGGCTTCCTCTTGCGGAGGAGAGTCGGGAGTATGATGAGACACGGGTGAATCTGCCATGATACATGGCAAGAGCGCATATACTTCAATGCTATTCTATTGAATTGTAACTGGTTTCTATTGAGAATGGGTTAATTTAGTAATATTCATTCGGAAATATGTGAAAGTACTATTCGTCTGCGTTGGGAACACTTGCAGGAGTCAGATGGCAGAAGCCATATGTAAAAGTCTGGGACACTCTGCTGATTCTGCTGGAACCCACCCCGGGAGTGAAGTCAATCCAAATGCAATTATAGCATTAGAAGAGAAAGGAATAGAGTCGGCTGGACTTCGTCCGAAGTCGATAGATGATATCGTTACAGATGGCTATGATAAGATAATCAGCATGGGGTGTGGGGTTCATTGCCCGAATATTCGTATTGACTACGACTGGGGGCTCGATGACCCTCACGGAAAGCCACTAGAAATCTACAGATCAACAAGAGATTCAATAATTGAATTGCTAAGTGATTTAATCGAAAAAGAGACCGACGCTTAGAAAAGCGATTCTGCTTTCCCAACATTCACACGAGTGTAGTGTAGTGGTTATCACCCGGCGTTGCCAACGCCGGAACCCGGGTTCAAATCCCGGCACTCGTACCACTCTATCTCTAATTAGTCGAAGTCTGACTTTCTGATTTGTAGAATTACAGCCACCATACCGAGCAATAATAGAGAGAATGTTGAGACTAGTACGATTGAAGACAAATTTTTCGAAATCCAGCTGGAGTCGTCTGAACAACATTCGGAAGTGTAGACTGAAAATACATGTCCCTGGTCTTCTAGTGGAGTGCTGGACAAGAAGATATCAGTGGCCCTTATTTTTATCTCTATTTCTCCCTCGGGAATGGTTGGCCTGACTGTGAATTCCAGTGAATAAATTCCATCCCCTGCGAGTCTATCACCTGATGTCCCGTCATCTACCATCAGTAGCCATTGCTCAGACTTTCCAATCTCTGCAAGTCTGCCAATCTTGGCTTGAACAGAAGACACGCCATCATAATCGGAAATCGTAGCCTCGATATGATGTGTAATTTGATCCCCTCCTTCAGAGACCATCACAGGGTGAACTAATTCTCCCTGATCGGAAATCAAAGACTGGGGGGCCCCATCTCTCCATACTTCCAGGAAAGATAGATTTGGATGTTCATTATCAATCCTCAGCACTGAAACTAATCCTGACCCGAGGGTGGTTGTTTCGGCTCCCTGAGAATCTGACATTCTCAGTGGTATATTTCTCTCTCCGGGTGCAATTGAGGTAGGGACAGAGAATATTCCTGACCACAGTCCCGAAGACTCCGAAAAATCTAGTGGGAAAAGATCCCCTCCCCATCCCAATAAATCTACTATGACCTCTGAGACTCCATGTCCATCAATGGCATCGACTGAAATTCCAATATTTTCTCCTCTGATAGCTGACGATTGAGAGAAGGAGGCTGACATTACCCTAGGTGGCAGATTGGCAATACTAATTTCTGCTATTTCACTGACTTCGACCCAGTAATCTATGATTGTAACAGGAATGTAAAAATCTCCAAATTCTAGGCCCTCATGGATAATTAGTGCCGTCCAGACATCATCATGAATTGTTAGATCTCCTTTCATTCCGCTATCAGAAAGATCTACAAGCCCCAGTCCAATAGAAGAAAGATCTACAATAACTGCTACTACATCCGTATCTACATCATTGACTAAAACCTCGATATGTGATGCCCCTCCCTCAGTGTGCAAGGATCCCTCTCTGAATCTGACCAATTCAAGCGAAGGCGGAGTGTTCTCATCCGCAGTGATTATTGATGGGTATAGAATTCTATCTACTTTCTGATATTCCTGGAAATAAATATCATTTGATTGGTTTTCCCCGTCTGATTCCAATGTTATCCATCTAGAAACCTCGTACAGGAGACCAGATAGCGGGCCTTCATTAACAAAAAATCCTGAAGCCATTGTCTCTTCGAATTCAAATCTTCCAGTCCATTCAGCCGCTTCAACAATATGGCCATCCATCTCTTTGTCGGCGATTGAATTGATTGTTACCTCAAGAGTATTGGAAGGATTTCCCAATAGAACAAACCTATCTCCTGGAACCACATTCTGAGGTGACTTTCCACTCTCTCTTGAAATCTGGTTAGAGATAAGTGGACTAGCTTCTGGCCTAGTAGGTTGTTCAATGATTGGCGATTCCGGGGGGAATTCATCTGAAACAGTACCATTATCCTCTACATACTGTAGTCTGACAGTCCTGTTCCGCCAGTCTTCCTGAGGAACTGTGAATTCATATGTCAGATTATGCTCTGCTCCAAACTCTTGAGATATTGGCCCGAAAGGAGTTGCAGAAACATTGAACCAGAACTCATTTTGAATTTTATCGACCTCGTATCTAACACCCTCTGAATTCTCCTGTATTCCTGAATCTACTATCTGTCTTACTAAACCGAAGCTTCCCTCTGCATCGCCATCATAGGTCCCGTCGACAATTATGGTATCTGATACTGTCTCACCTCCTGAGGACTCCAGATGAATCAGAGGGATGGTACCATTCACGTCTATGCTAAACTGATCATCCTCGATCTCGAATCCAAATTCGCCTCCGCCGGTTGCTCTGAAGAACTGTTCTTCACGAATGTCATCAGACCACCTCTCTCTAATTATTAGATCATCTAACTCGAATGAGAAGAAGTCTGAGGCTCCTGAGATTCTCATTGATGCATTGGCCTCTAGCTGAAAATTCTGAGCTCTTCTCTGACCGTCCTCGTCCAAGGATTCGAAGAAGAAGGTATGAATTTCGCCAAATCCTCCTCCTGAACTATTATTATCGCCACCATTGAAAGATAGCCATCCATTGCCCTCAATAGTAATTCTCTCAGACAATTCGTCATCTTGCCATGAGCGATTAACTGTGGCGCTACTGACTGAAATCTCAGCAGTGAAACCTTCTTCGTAGTCTCCTTCCGAATACCCTTCTCTCAGAACCATGGTACCGTTACCAATCATCTCAAAATCTTGAGCTAAGAGCTCATCGCCATCATATGATTCGTTCAACCAGACTCTGTCTAAAGAGAGGTCGAGCATGATTCCGTTTGAGCCATTCATTGTATTCATCTGGAGTGAGCCGTTTCCTAGTTCATTGGATTCTAAGATAGCTCCCTGTCTCTTTTGCCAGCCCCTCCCCTCAAAATCAATATTCTGATTTCCAGAGTCTACACCTTCGAGTGACCAGACGGTCTCCCTTGTGATCTCATGGTCCTCGATTGGTTGATTCCAATTGGTAACGGTTACAGACCTTGTACATGTAGACTGCAAGCTAGAGAAGTTTACGAAAATTTTGTCACCGAAAAATGGTTGGGATTCTAGCTCGATGTCTACCTCTCCCCCGGCACTAATGTATGAGATATTCAGAGGGGATATCTCGCTGTCTAAACCTACATGAGTAGCATCGACAGAAACGCCACTTGGAGAAGAACCGGGAGAAAATTCAGGATCAAAAACTACACGATATCTGTGGATATAACCGACTGAGAAAAATTGTCCTTCCTCATCTGGTTCCTCCAACCAATTAACCTGATAGTCCCAATCAACCAGAATCTCACATTCCCTGATTACTGATGACTGGCCCGAGACCATACTAGTAGGAATACTGAGTAGCAATATTGATGTCAATAGAATCGCCAATTTTGACTGAAGCGCCTCCGTACTCAAATCAACCACCCAATATCCCAAGCAATAGCATTAGTACAATAACCATTCCTAACGTCAGACTGTGTGAAAATAGTGCGAAAAGAACAGTCAATGGCTTTTCTTGAGTTGAGTTGAAGGGGAATAGTTGCATTACCTTTTCTTGTCCGCCCTTGATTCCAAAAAATGGCCTGAATAATGTTGCTCTCCTAACTATCTCGAAACAGGACAATACGCCAACAATAAGCATGGGAGTGGCAATAATCATTGCAGGAAAGAATCCAACTCCAAGTATGGCAAGAATTGCTATCATTGGTATGGTAACGTGCATGTGAACGATATATGTTGGATAAACTGACTCGTTCAGATATGCCAGATATTTGTTTGGATGATTGAGAATCTTTGATGACCACGTGAAAATGAGCAAACACCAAAACCATGCATGGAAGGACTGAATGATAGACGCCATGGTAGCATTAAACGAGAACGGAGGGTATCCTTCGTCCACCCACCCACCTTCCATGACATCAGGAATTCCGCTTGTATTGCTAACAATGAACCATGACACTGCTAAAATAGGCGTCAAAATAGATGATGAAATCCTGATCTTGTCTAATGCTTCGAAGTACTCATTCCTCACAGAAATCATAAGGAAGCCGAATAGAAAATATATCATATATCGAGGGAATTCCCACCACATACCTACCTCTCCAAATTCCCATGGTTTGAACAGTATTCCATTTATTGAAAGGAAAATAGGAGGAATAATCAGAATTCCAAGACCTCCTCTAATATTCATAGCTGATCGGGTCATTCGCATCATGAGGCCTTCTGGGTTTGCCTTCACATGAAAGAAAAATGGTGTCAGAATAATCGAGTAAATTAGTAAATTATAGACAAACCAGAGATGGCCATAAGGCATTTCCTCACTACCCGGGAAAACTGTAAACAGTAGAGTCGTCTTCTCAGTAAACTCAAAAATTCCGAAAAAAAGGATGTAGACAGTGAAAAGCAGCGGAAGGCCCAGTCTTGACCCTCTCTCTCTGACATACTGTTTCCATGTTCTTCTTCTAAGAGCGAAGGCGGTACCCATGCCAGAGATTACGAATAATGCGGCTAGTCTCCATTGATGCATTACTGAGACTATGAAGTAGTACGGAAGAGCAAGTAGGCCCTCTGGCTGGTAAGGATAGAAGACCACAAAGTGGAACCAAATCAGTAGGCCAAATAGAATAACTCTGAGCCAGTCCACATCATGGCGCCTCTCCGTAGTATCAGAATAGAGGCTCTTCGTAGTCATCATCTTCGCCTGATCTTTCCTTCCATAGGGAAACCGGGACATCGTCATACACATCTGAGTAGGGATCCTTATCTTTCTGGTTCAGTAATGCTGCTTCTGCGGCTGCTCTAGCAAACTCCTCTGCATTGGCCTTGAACCTCCAATAGTGAATCCTCCACTCTCTTCCGTCCCAGAGAGTTGTTTCCTCTGACTCTGTTGTCAATAGATCGTAGTCTTGGAGTTGGTAGAACAGGTTTCTATCAGTAGGCTCCAGAGCATTGTCGATAATCCTATTTGAGAAGCCGAAGAAACCTAGGGCATGCTCGGCGATTGACTCTGCGACAACAACTTCCATATCGGAGTCAACCTTGCTTCTGATTGCAGAAGTAAGTTGTGCTAGTGTCAAACCCATCGCGACGCCTCCAGACATGCACACAGGGGAGGGCGCTCTATTTCAACGGTCTGACTGAACACTTCAAAATAAGGTGA
Organism: Euryarchaeota archaeon UBA62; assembly: GCA_002502095.1. Classification (GTDB taxonomy): domain Archaea; phylum Thermoplasmatota; class Poseidoniia; order Poseidoniales; family Thalassarchaeaceae; genus MGIIb-O5. The sequence continues at coordinate 36,066 of DAPJ01000018.1, read as the reverse complement.
TTATGTATGCGAAGTCGTTATTCTAGATTGCAGAGACGAGAGTGCATGGAGAATGATGGGCGGACTGGTTTTCTGGGGCTCGAGGAGAGTGATGAAGGACCATGGGACGTTGTAATTCTTCCAATACCTTTCGAGATGACCACTAGTTGGATTGAAGGTACGAAGATGGGTCCTTCAGCTTGCATAGATGCTAGTACTCAAGTCGAATTGTATGACCCCCTACTTCCCGAAGAGCTCCCCTGTGGACTTTCATTCCTTACTGCAGAGCCATGGAGTTCTGAAGCTGGAACCCTAATGGAGCAGTTAGACTCAATCCGTGAATACTTCTCAGAGTGGGTAGGAGAAATATTTCCTATGATACTAGGAGGTGAGCATGGCATCTTACCTCCTATTATGGAAGCATTATCAGATCACCCAGAATTACAGGGGGATCTCTCTCGATTAACGTTGATTCAAATTGATGCCCATGCTGACCTCAGAGATGAGCTTCAAGGAGAGAGATACTCCCATGGGACTGCCATCAGGAGATCGCTTGATACGGGTGTTGGGAGGGTCATTCAGATTGGCACCAGGGCCCTGTCTAAGGAAGAGGCGAGATTCTCGTTGGAAGACGAAAGGGTAGAGACATGGTATGCCAGAGATATACTGGGCATCCTAGAGGGAGACGGGGGTTGGAAAGACATGCTCGAGAGTATCGCAGAAATTGATGGGTATGTCTGGATCACCTTCGATATAGATGGGCTTGATGGGAAGTTAGTACCATCTACCGGTACGCCAGTTCCTGGAGGCCTATCTCATTGGGCTGCAGTTGAAGTGATAGAGAGTATCTTTTCTTCTCCGGGCATCAGGGTTCTAGGAGCAGATGTAAACGAGATAGCGCCTGGGAAGGATGGTCCTCTGACTGAATTCAATGCCGCACTGATTGCAACCAAGATTATTTCATGCCATATTGCGAGATTTCTGAGCGAAACAGGAGAATGATTGTATCTCGGTACCGTCTCAGTGAGGTGTGCGTCAATGGTTGACTGTCTTAGTTTTATCATCTTTGATGGTGGTCTCAGCATCCCCTGTGGTTTCTGCTCAGATTGGTCAGCCTGATATTATCCAGGAGCATTGGTATCACTCCTACGCAACCCTAACTCTAGATCTCAATGAGTGGTCCGATGACTATCCTGAAATCGTCGAGATGTTCAGCATAGGACAGACTGAGCTTGGAAGGGAGATTTGGATGTTGCAGATTTCTGATTGGGAGGGAGGTGCTTGTTTATCTAGCGAATTCGAGGGATGTGAGCACTTCAAGGAAATAGGGGAAGGTGAGCTGGAACGGAAAGAGGTGGTATATATTGATGGGGGCCATCATGGTAATGAGCACTTAGGCACTGAGCTCGCCTTCCTAGTAGCTGAATACTATATCGAGGGCTGGGCAAATGGTGATCAAGCGGTAATTGATCTATTGGCTAAGACTGAGTTACATATCCTGATCATGCTCAATGCAGATGGAAATGACTTTGATACTAGATGGAACGTCAATCAAGTTGATTTGAATAGGAACTACGACCACTACTGGAACACCTGTGATTCCACACAACCTGGAAGTTCGGCATTCAGTGAGTCGGAGACTCTTGCTAATTCGATTTACATGAACGAAGTAGTTCCTGATGCTGACCTGTACATCACAATGCACACTGGGGTTTGGATCATGCTCTACCCATGGGGAAAGTGGCCAGAGCAACCATCTGACTGGGAAATGTATCACTATATTAGGGACGAAGTGAATTCAAATATTTCTGATATCCCTATTCGTAACGCTAATCAAGGACTCTATCCCAACTGTGGAACAAGTCGAGATTACGGCTATGGCATCATGGGGTACCCGACGTTCACCTTCGAGACCGATGATGAGCAGTTTCTGCTAGGGACTGTGGAAGCCCTCTCGGACAGACTAGGTGAGGAGATGGATGTGATGCACTACCTCATCGAGAATGTATGGTACTGGAGAGCTCGTCTTGTTGTCGACTCCTTGGAGGTTGAAGACGGAAAAGTGCGTCTAAGCGTTTCTAATCTAGGTCATTCGAGTACGTCAAATGCCACTCTTCTATACTTCGAGGATGAGGATTCGATGGAGTTTTGGCTCCCTGGGTCGAATGAACCTGTGGAAGTGACAGGATCTATGGATATTCATGAGAGGAAATCGGATTTCAACTTCTCCACCCCGGGTTACGGCTTCGCAGTCAACGCCACAAATAGCACGGTCACAACTCTCGATTTCACAGGTGCTCCGATTTCTAGCGAAGGGGTTTGGGCCCTATACTATCAGAAGAGAGTGATAGATTCGTCGATGTGGACTAGCGAATTAGTCAATGAGGGTGTTGCAGAGGTGAGAGTTGACGATTCGGGCCTTCTTCCAGCCCCTACGATGCTGCTTGTCTTAATCGCATTCGCTCTCGCGATAATTGATCGGAGAAATACTAGATTTGAGCAATAATTTATTTTCTTGAATGATATAGGGCTCTAAACTGATATTTTGAGACAGAATTATTTGTAAACTAGTTGCTAATCGGGTAGTTCGGGCTATTTATGAAGATAAGCAATAGTGAATTTACCAATTTAGGCACACAATTGATTTTACCAGTATTTGAAGATACTAAGAAAGCCCCTAATAACTCACTTAATGGGCTAAATAGGAGTCAGAGAGGGTTAGTCAGGGATGTACTAGTCTCGGGTGGTTTTGAAGGGAAGAAGGGAGCTAGAATGTCCTTATGGACGCCTGGTTGTAATATCATCCTAGTAGGTATGGGAGATAGGGAAGGTATGAGTCACAAGATGGCGAGGAATGCCGGAGCCAGACTGATCTCATCTTTGTCGAAGAAGAAGGGGACTGATCTGACTGTTAGATTCACCACTGGCTGGAACGGAGATAGAATGGTGGATTTTGCTGAGGGCATGATGCTTCGGGACTATGATTTCTTGGAGCATCAGGAAAAACCCGATGATCATATTGAGGAAGAATGGAAGGTTGATTTTCAAGCCAGTAGCAGGCACCAAGAGAAGCTCAGTGTTGATCTTCAAAATGTACAGTCTGTGGTAAAGGGAGTCCATACGGCACGTGATTTAGGTAACGAGCCTGCTAATGTTCTCTATCCAATGGAGTACGCCAGAAGAGCGCAAGAATGGGCGGAGGGGAAGGATAACGTCAGAGTTGAGGTTTATGATTGGGAAAAACTGCATGAGCTTGGAATGGGCGGACTAATCAACGTTGGGAAGGGGAGCGATCAGAAGCCCTGTATGGTCTTATTTACATTGAATCCTGATGAGGACGAGGGAGTCCGGAGACCCTGTATCGTGGGCAAGGGAATTACGTTCGATACTGGAGGAATCTCCATCAAACCCACTAGTGGGATGTGGGATATGAAGTATGATATGTGTGGGGCCGCTACAGTTTTTGGCCTTATGGAAGCCCTCTATGAAACTGGATACCCCAGGCGAGTCAATGGAATATCCTGTCTTGCTGAGAATATGCCAGGATCTGGTGCTTACAGACCTGGTGATGTTTTCAAGACATATTCTGGAAAGACAGTGGAGGTATTCAGTACAGATGCTGAAGGGAGAAATGTCCTCTCAGATGGACTTTGGAAGGCAGGTGAGCTTGATCCCGAGTACATCGTAGACCTAGCCACACTGACTGGTGCTGTTATTGTGGCATTGGGCAACCAGATTTCTGGGATGTGGTCGAACAATGATGATCTGGCCAGGAGTCTAAAATCTGCTGCAGAAAGAAGTGGCGAGCCAGTTTGGAGGATGCCTTTGAATGATCAATTCCGCAAGTACATGACTGACTCGGCATTCGCAGACATAAGAAATGGTTCCATTGGAGGGAGAGCTGGTTCTTCAAATACGGCGGCTGCGTTCTTGGAGTTCTTCGTTCCAAATAGAGGATTTGCCGAGGAAGGAGAAAAGATCCCCTGGGCTCATCTTGACATTGCAGGATCAGCATGGGGTCCGGGTTCCAAAGCCCGCTCAGAGGGAGAAAACCCACTATTCCAGTTTGGAACCTCGGGAATACATGTTAGAACTCTCCACAGGATGATTACAGAAAGCTAGCTACTCGTCACTGTCTTCGGACTCGACCTCTTCGAAGTCGGCCTCAACAACGTCGTCTGAGCCTTCACTTTCTTGTTGTTCGGCCATTTCGGCCGCGGCTGCCTCGTAGAGCTTGGCCGATACTTCGTGTAATGACTCCTCAACCTCTGACATCTTAGCCTGTACAGCGGCCTCGTCCAAATCATCTACGTCTATCGTTTTGTCATCCTTTGTAATCAAGGCCCTCAATTCCTCGAGCTTGGCATGGATTGGCTCTGCATTCAAGTCTGAGATTTTCTCTGCTGCCTCGTTGAGCATTTTCGTAGCCTGATACACCATTCCATCTGCGGAATTAATCAGAGTTACGCCAGCCTTTCTTCTCTTATCTTCAGAAGCAAATTCTTCAGCTTCTGCTACCTTAGCATTAATCTCATCCTCGCTAAGAGATGTTTGGCTCTCTATCTTGATTGATTGCTCTGTTCCTGTCCCCAGATCCTTGGCAGATACATTTACAATTCCATTAGCATCGATATCAAAGGTCACCTCGATTTGCGGAATTCCCCTTGGAGAAGGAGGAATTCCCATTAAGTGAAATCTTCCAAGAGTAATATTATCCTTGGCAAATTCTCTCTCGCCCTGTAGAACATGTACCTCTACTGCAGGCTGATTATCGGCAGCGGTAGAGAATGTTTCTGATCTCCTAGTCGGTATTGTAGTATTCCTCTCGATCATTGTCGTCATGATGCCCCCTAGTGTTTCGATACCAAGAGTAAGTGGCGTAACATCGAGCAGTAGTACGTCAGTGACTCCCTCATCTCCAGTTATTATTCCTGCTTGGAGAACGGCTCCGACTGCGACAGCTTCGTCTGGGTTTATGCCCTTGAAGGGTGGCTTACCGACTTCCTTCTCTATTGCTTCTTGAACTGCTGGAACTCTAGTAGATCCACCTACTAGGATGACCTTATCCACGTTTCCTTTCTTGATTCCAGCATCCTTCATGGCCCTTCTGGTCGGACCCATTGTCCTCTCCACAAGATCAGAAATAAGATCCTCGAATTTGGCCTTAGATAGTGAGATATCCAGATGCTCGGGCTGACCGTCCCCACTCATTGTGATGAATGGAAGATTAATTTGGGTCGTATTAGTGCCTGAAAGTTCTATCTTGGCCTTCTCCGCAGCTTCTCTGAGTCTCGTTATTGCTGTCATGTCGCTCGATAGATCGATTCCGGTTGATTTCTTGAATTCTGAAACCAGCCAGTCTATGACTACCTCATCAAAGTCATCACCACCAAGGCGGTTATCTCCACTAGTAGCCTTGACCTCAATCTGAGGCTGGCCATCTACCTGATATATCTCCAAGACTGAGACATCGAATGTACCTCCTCCCAAGTCATATACCAATATCGTCTGGTCATCATCCTTATCGACACCATAGGCCAGTGCCGCAGCCGTTGGCTCGTTGATAATTCTGAGAACTTCGAGACCTGCTATCCTCCCTGCATCCTTCGTTGCCTGGCGTTGTGCGTCTGTGAAGTATGCTGGACACGTAATCACTGCTTGGTTCACTTCTCTACCTAGGTAGTCCTCAGCATCTGACTTAAGCTTCTGCAGGATAAATGCTGAAATCTCCTGCGGTGTATACTCAGAGTCATCTATCTCCTTCTTCCAATCGGTACCCATCTCCCTCTTTACAGACATGATGGTCCTTTCGGAATTAGTGACGGCCTGTCTCTTAGCTGTTATACCGACCACTCTGTCACCGCCATTCTTAGAGAATGCAACAACACTGGGGGTGGTTCTCGAGCCTTCTGAATTGGGTATAACTACAGGCTTACCTGCCTCCAATGTTGCCACGCAGCTGTTTGTTGTTCCCAAATCTATTCCAATTACTGGTCCAGTCATTTTTTTTCCTCCTGTGATAGGCTAAGCCGTATCGAAAGTGATGTCAAGTATGCCATTATTCAGATTCCAGTCAGAGACTGAGCTGGCTGGCTGCGGGAGATTGATGCTCTTGATGGGCCTGAGCTGGGTTCTCCTCATTAGTTGTAGTACCTTTCCTCCGTGGGACAATATCAGCTCGAAGCTTCCCTCATCGAGATCAACAATATTCGAGACATCGATAGTAACATACATCGAGGTTCCATCGAGATAGGTATCCTCTACAGGAACATCTGACTCATCCTCTTGTTCCTCTTCCACTACCACCTCAGCTGGCTCATCATCAGGTCCTACTTGGACATTGATCCCCATGTTCTTGAAAATTTCTGAAAATCCTTCAGGATGGTTCATGAAAGATTCCATCTGCTTCCGGAAGTTTTCCGGGTCACCTTGAAAGTTCATTTTGACGTTACTATTGTAAATGCTTTCTGCGTCTATGCCCAAATTATCAAACTGCTGACGGATTCTTGATATTGTATCCTCTAGTTCCGATTTATCTATCGGCATTCCCATCTGATTGAATAGATTGAGCATCTGCTCAATCATTTTTTCTTCCCATTCATCGGAATTTGAACTACTCATTTCAATCACTAGTTAACTGCCGGTTGTATAGTGCGACAATAGTGCCATATATGAATATACGCATTGGAATACGAGTACTTTCTTAGAATTAGGAATACTGTAGTAATGGAGTACTTCAAATCTAGGACTAGATTCCGAGTGACATGGTCCAGGCTGAGCATGATGTTGCACTACAGGACACCGACAGGCTGGAAGGGCGTGCTGCTCTAGTGAATAACGTCAAAGCCGCTGTAGCTCTTGCAGGGGCGGTCAGATCTACCCTTGGACCCAGAGGACTGGATAAAATGCTCGTATCGGACGATGGGAATTGCCTAGTAACTAACGATGGAGTTACGGTAATTGAGGCTGCTAAGGTAGAACATCCAACAGCCAAGCTTCTCATTTCCGCCTCATCCTCGCAGGATAAATCAGCTAGAGATGGTACTACCTCAACGGTAATCCTTACTGCAGAGCTTCTACAGAATTCTCTTGAGCTAGTAAGAATGGGTATTCATCCATCTGTTGTGATTAATGGCTTCCTTCTAGCGGAGAGAGAGGCAATTTCAGAGTTAGATAGAGTTTCAAGAAAGGCCGACTCAACGGAGGAGCTGAAGTCCGTAATCTCCACTACACTGGCCGGCAAGATTGGGGAATCATTAGCTTCTCATATCACTGAAATCGCTTTTGATGCTGCTGATTTACTATCAGATGAGGAGGGTGGTGACGACTTGGAAAGGCTGAGAGTTAAGAGACTGCAGGTCAGCGGAGGATCCACTTCCGATAGTCGTCTTGTAAATGGCCTGATGATTGCCAAAACTAGGGTCGATATCTCGACTCCTTCATCTTCTGATGGTGGCATTATTGCGATAATTGATGGCGGACTCGAGAATGTCAAGCTTGAGATGGATGCGGAGATAGAGGTCAGTAGTCCCGGGGTTCTCAAGGGATTCCATGACAGATCCTTAGACAAATTGAGGGAAGAAGTCGGTCATCTTTCATCATTAGGAGTTGATCTATTAATTGTCAGAGATGGCATTTCAGATGATGCTATTTCTATGTTAAGTGAAGCAGGAATAACCTCTTACAGGAGGTTTGAGAGGGAAGATTTGGAGCGCCTTTCAAAAATAACTGGGACCAGTATGATCAGGAGACCAGCTAGGATTTCAGAGGATGATCTAGGGAGATTCACTAGTAGGAGAGAAGAAACAGTTGCGGGAATAACCCATTCCGTAATTGAAGGATCTGAAGGAGGCGCATTAACCGTGGTCATCCGTGGGACATCTCCTCAGATTAGAGAAGAGGCGGTTAGGGCGTTCGATGACGCAATGGGTGTATCCTTCAGGGTCATCAGAGACTCAAGAATAATACCAGGAGGAGGAGCGATCCAAACACATCTAGCAAGGCACCTGAGGTCTTTCGCTCTAGGAAATCCAGGTAGGGAGCAATTGGCGATAGAGGGCTATGCGGCGGCACTAGAGGTGATACCTAGGACTCTTGCAGAAAATGCCGGGCTAGATCCTATCGATGTAGTTTTGGATTTGTCAGCCGCGCAAACGTCCGATGAAGAAAACGGCCATTGGATAGGTCTTGATGCGATGACAGGGAGAAGGTCTAGAATGGACGAGATGGGAATCCTAGATCCTTTATTTGTAACTAGGCATTCTATCTCAGGATCTACTGAGGCTGCCATAAGCGTACTCCGGATTAATGATGTCCTATGGGCGAAGCAGGATCCTACAACTCCTGAATGGAATGGAGAGGAAGACCTGGAGGAATGACTAGCTGATATTGGAAATCATTTCATCGACCATTCTTCCCAAGTCATAATCAGCTTTCCATCCCCAATCATCTCTAGCCGGCTGATCATCGACATCATTTGGCCATGAATCTGCTACCTTCTGTCTGAAATCTGGAATAAAATCACAAGTGAATTCAGGTATCCTCTCAGCTATTTTATCAGCTAATTCCCCTGCAGTGAAGGATATGCCCTTGATATTATATCCCGCCCTAGAATCTCCCAGGCTTTCTAAATCGGCTTCCATTATTCTTTCGGTCGCTCTAATGGCATCATCCATGTACATCATAGGCAATCTGGTATCTTCACTGACAAAACACTCATAATGCCCGAATTCTATAGCCGCTCTGAAAATATCTACTGCGTAGTCAGTAGTACCTCCTCCAGCAGGTGCTTTCCATGAAATCAATCCCGGAAACCTAAGTCCACGTACATCTACTCCATACTGTTTCCAGTAGTTCAAGCCCAATATCTCACCAGTTACTTTTGTCTTACCATACATCGTAGTTGGATTGAGAGGACTTGACTGGAGAGAAATATCTGGAGAGTCGGGGCCAAATACTGCAATTGAAGAGGGTGCGAAGACCTTCAATTCGAAATCTCTAGCCGCCTCCAGAACACATACCGTTCCACCTACATTCACTCTCTGACATAGCTCAGGATCTTTCTCACCTGTCGCGGAAAGTATAGCGGCTAAGTGGTAAACCGTTCCTATGCCCTCTTCCTGAATTATTTTTTCCATCCCTGTTCCATCCAGAACACTGAGGTTTGAGAAGGGCCCATCTGGAAAGCTTGATTCTTCGTCGGGGACTCTTATATCTGTGGCGATTACGTTGTCTTTACCATAACTCTCCCTTAGTGATGATACTAGCTCTGTCCCGATTTGTCCTAGCGCCCCTGTTACTAGGATTCTGTCTCCGGGTGGCTCTGCCATGATATGTCGTAAAGCTGGAGATACTTGGTCATTGATGTGCAATAAAGCGAGATTACTGTCCCAATGTTGATATGCGAGGCACAATGGCTTCAGACCCCGTTGGTTACATGAAGTATGTCGTAGTTACCGGGGGGGTCCTGTCTGGATTGGGCAAAGGAGTGACTGCTAGTAGTATCGGAGTTCTTCTCAAATCTGCCGGACTAAGAGTAACATCAATCAAGATCGACCCGTACTTGAATAGCGATGCGGGGACGATGTCTCCATTCGAACATGGCGAAGTTTTTGTCTTGGATGATGGAGGCGAAGTGGACCTGGACTTGGGCAATTATGAGAGATTCTTGGATGTGGCCCTAACAAGGGACAATAACATCACTACTGGGAAAGTTTATGCCAAAGTGATCGAGAAAGAACGGAAAGGAGACTATTTAGGAAAGACAGTCCAAGTAGTTCCACACATTACTAACGAGATTCAAGATTGGATAGAGGAAGTTGCGCATGTACCTGCAGATGGGACGTCGAACACTCCGGATGCTTGTGTTATTGAGCTGGGGGGCACTGTTGGGGATATAGAGAGCGCTCCCTTCATAGAGGCACTTAGACAGTTCCAATTCAGAGCTGGTAATGGTAACGTTTGCTTCGTTCATGTTAGCCTGGTTCCAGTAATGGGCCCTGTTGGCGAGCAGAAGACCAAGCCTACCCAACATACTGTCAAGGAGTTACGCGGACTAGGCATAATCCCGGACATACTAGTCTGTCGATCTGAGAATCCCCTGGACTCTGAGACAAAATCAAAATTAGCGGCATTCTGCCACGTTAGTGAAGATGCTGTAGTCTCTGCACATGATGTTTCCAATCTTTATCAGATTCCGATTTCATTACACAATCAGTCTGTTCTTGGAATGGTGTCAAATAATCTAGGATTCAGTGTTCCGGAAAGTCTTCCAATGCTCGATGAATGGAAGGTAATGGCTGACAAGTTCGATATGCTGGAAGACGAAGTTAGAATAGCAATGGTGGGCAAGTATACTGGACTCTCAGATTCTTATCTTTCAGTCATTAAGGCACTCCAGCACAGTGCCTTAGCCGTGGATAGGAAGCTTGTAATCGACTGGATAGAGTCCACCAACTTAGATCCAATCGATAAGACTCGGGCGTATGACGATGCATGGGCAACTCTGAGGGCGGCTGATGGGATCCTGGTTCCCGGTGGATTTGGAAATAGAGGAGTGGAGGGAAAGATTGCCGCGGCCAACTACGCTAGAGTCAACAATGTACCCTATCTTGGAGTGTGCCTTGGACTTCAAATTGCTACGATAGAGTTCTGTAGAAACGTACTAGGCCTCGAAGGAGCTAATTCAGCTGAGTTTGACGAGAGTTCCCCTGTTCATGCTGTTGTCTTCATGCCTGAGATATCCAAGACTCATATGGGGGGAACTATGAGGCTGGGAACAAAACCAACTCCATTCTTAGTGGATGACTGTAAGGTTCGAAGATTGTATGGAGGCGCGAGCCATGTAGATGAGCGTCATAGGCATCGATACGAGGTAAATCCTGATCTCATAGAGAGCATTGAGTCTGCTGGGATGGTTTACGTAGGAAAGGACGAGACTGGTGAGAGATGCGAGATTATGGAGCTTGAGGGACATCCATACTATGTCGGGACACAGTATCACCCGGAGTTCAAGTCCAGGCCCGGAAAACCTAGTCCACCTTTCCTTGGGCTGCTAAAAGCCTCTTGTGGCCATGAAATTTAGGCCCGCATCTCTCTGTTCTGTGGACGAATGCTAGCAACAGCTGTTGTCTACACTGTCCTGAGCACAAAAGCAGGTCTTTGCAGGCATGATATCTGCACGAGAGCTTCTCTCATTGAATAGAGAGGTTACTTCAGCAAGCTCGTCAGGCGCATCTCCCCTTTCCTCTAGACAGAGTTTGAGACCCAATAGTCCCCACATATTATCCTTCCAAAGTTTGATATCTTCACGGTACACAGCTTCTGCTTCCTCTACTTCTCCTTGCTCCAGAAGTAATGCTCCTAGAATATGGCGAACTGGTTGCATCTGCCCCCATGGCTCGTTATAGGCTAAGTTGAGTGATAGGTTAACTCCTCTGCGTAGATGATCGAATGCCTCGGAGAAGTCGTAATCCTCCCCTCTTGCCTTGGCTTGAAATTGTCTCCTATATTCTATCTCACCAGCAAGTACGGCATCATTCACTAAGAGAATACACGGGCCCTCACTCGGATCTTGATACATTAGATTGTTGTGAAGAACTCTACCCTGAAGAGCTGGATTATCGAGGGCTTCCTTGAATAGTAACTGCTCTGCCTCGGCCTCTGGAACCATTCCTTTGGAAGCATAAGCCACACCTCTGGCATAATGCTGAGTAGCTATTGCAGCAGGGAAGACTTCCCTATCTGTGTGGAGTGGCTCATTGAGTATCTCATCCCACTTTCCAAACCTGATCATCACATGCCAAGGCATTGTCACATACGACTCCAGGAAGATCGCTCCCATCGGGATTATTCCTGCAAGCATAAACTGCACACCGGACTCGGAGTCCCCAGCTGGTAGTGTACTGACTGCTTTGCGAGCATACTTCAGTGCAGTTTCGTACTGTCCATCAAACATTGCACACCAGACTACGAAGTGATGATTATGCATTCTGTAGAATTTGTAGAATTGGGATTCGTTGCCAGTTATCTCTACATACCTATCATCCGCCTCTACAGCCGCAATGTTGCAATCTATAGCCTCCTTCCACTGGCCGACCCATGCATCGATATGAGATGGCATATGGACTAGGTGACCCAGACCCGGCATCAGTGTCCTGAGGACATCGGCTGCGGGAAGTGCCTTCTCTGGGAATGGCGAAAGTTCCAGTGCGTGACAATATAGGTGACAAAGTGCAGGGTGGACCTTCGCTTCCTCACTGGCCTCAAAGGCGTCTTCCAATATTTTCACCAGAAGTAGAGTATTCTCGTCTGCAGGAGTAATTTCACCAGTCTTGGTATCTTTATCCCACAATTGCCAAGCCTTCAGATTCATTAGTGCCTCAACATAGATTGCGGTAACATCTAGGTTCCCACTATATTTCTCATAAAGGGGAGCCATTGCTTCGGCGAATGCGATATTTAGCTCAGCGCTATTTCCCATGTTGAGTACGGACGGGTCTGCGGCATCTCTTGCTTCCTCTGAATGCCTCTCTGCCAGAGCATCGATGAGATCTTGTTCCATCTCTGAGCATCCTTCTTTGAGAGAAATGGCCATCTGAATAGGGTCATACCCCGAGCCAAGTCCTGGGGTCCAATTGTAGTTCGATGATACACAATAAGCGATTCCCCACCATGCCATAGCACAGTCTGGATCTAATTCAGCACACTTAGAGAAGCACGCAATAGCTTCCTCGTGGTTATAATTTAGCATATGCCCATATGCAAGTATGAACATTTTTCTGGCTTCATCATTTGAGCAGGTTACTTCCATTGCGAAAGAATAATTTTCTACATTTCCAAAATCATAGTCCTCGGGTGCCAAGTTCATGGCTCGACCAATTGGTGTTCATGTATAACTCAAACTGATGTAATATTTGTTTTTTCCATTTTTAGATCTTTTTAGTTGATTTTTAGGTCTTGATTTAGTCTACTGATACCTTGAGAACTCTTGTTGTCCTGTATCCTTGCAATACCTTGAGGTACTTCTTATTAGAGAATCTTTCATCCATCTCAGAATCACCTGTCTCAATCCTGAGACTACGTAAGGTAAGCATCTTGGCAGGAGTGACAATTCCTAGGACCCTGTCCACCCCAATTATCTTGAGAACATCAGGAGATAGCTGGAGATTTCCTCTTCCGATAAGGAAGCCTTGTCCACCCATTGGAGAGAGGAGTAATATCACATCACCTTGATGCTCCTTCAATGCAGACAATATCTCGTTTTCATTTAGATCCGAACCAATAATATTGCCACCGACTGTAATGTCAATGCCCAGGGTATTCAACTCAAACCCAAGTATGCCGCCGATTGTTCTGAGAGTCCCTCCTGAGCCCCATACAATCATCATTCGATCATCAATCAATGTCTCCCTTACATGATCTGCTAGCCCCTGAATAATTTCTTCTTCTCCTGAGGCCTCTACTCTCATCTTAGAACCCTGCATCCATCTAGGACTCGCCGGGGTAATTGCCTCAGCGTAGAGTCTTACAACCCACTTCCCTTGTCTGTAAAGATCTTCATCTAGGTCTAGGACCTCTGTGGAAGACAACAGTAGATCCCCCTCAAGCCATGCACTGAGAACCTCGGCGGCTGCCTTGGGAGAGGATGCGAAACAACCTGAATGCATCTTCACTCCTGTTGGAACACCGATTATCGGCAATTCAGGCCTACCAAATTCCGATAGAGCCGCCACTACGTCTCTAGTCGTGCCGTCTCCGCCTGCATATACGAGTAGATCGATATCAGACCCTATCATAGATCCGACCAATTGGCTGGTATCATCAGCATCTGTGGAGCTACTCGAAGAGTGGATCACTTCTAGTGAAGAAATTGCTGGTGAAATCCAATCAGTACCCATTCTTCCTTCGCTTACATACCACTGGATTCCCTCTAAATTTTCCTTACTGATTGTAATTAAGTGATCCAGCATCGCCCTCATCCTCGGGCCTGATCTATCCTGTGCCCCCCTCGATCTCGCTATTTCCGCTTGCCCATCTGATCCCTTCAAACCCAGTCTTCCACCTAGTCCTGCATCCGGATTTACAAGAAGCCCCAGTCTAACCATGTCCTTGGCAAGGGGGGACTGGTCTTATCGGTTCGTAATATAACTCCTCTTTTTCCCTGTTGTCAATTTACAAGAATAGGTTTTTGTACGAATATTTCAATTTAGGACAGACGCCTTCAAACGAGATTACGTGACCGGCAATATCAGGAGGAGTGTCTATGATAACGGTCGAAGTTGGCGATAGTGATGTTCACGAGTACGCGAGTGGAATTTCTGCAGGCGAGGTTATCGCAAACGTCCATGGTAGGAAATCTGGCGCTGTTGCTGCTCTTGTAGACGGCATAGAGAGGGATATGTCTTATGAGCTAGATTCTGATTGCTCTGTAATGCCAATTATTGGAAGCTCTCCAGAGGGGCTCTACATTCTGAGGCATTCTTGTGCTCATCTACTGGCCCAAGCAGTTACTGAAATGTTCCCGGATGCTAAACCAACCATTGGTCCTCCTATTGACCATGGATTCTACTATGATTTCTACATGGACCCTATTTCTGAAGACGATCTCAAAAAGATAGAAAAGAGGATGAAGGAGCTTGTGAAGAGTAACATACCTATTTCCAGGGAGGAATATAACAATGATGAGCTGCGTTCAATTTTCAGTGATAATAAGTTCAAACTTGAGATAATGGACGATAAGATAGGTCATGATGTCGGCTCCTCTGCATACAGGCAAGGTGACTTCATAGATCTCTGTAGAGGACCTCATGTTCCTAGCACTTCACATCTCAGATGGTTCAAACTCTCGAGTACCAGTCAGGCATATTGGAGAGCTGATAGCAAGAGGGAGTCTCTCACTAGGATATACGGGATGTGCTATCCAGATAAGGCTGGTCTACAAGAGAGGATGAGGCAACTCGAGGAGGCAGCAAAGAGGGATCACAAGAAGATCGGTAAGGAAATGGAGCTCTACATGACTGATGAGATGATTGGCAAGGGGCTTCCTGTCTGGTTACCAAATGGTGAGACTCTGAAAGGAGAGATTGAGAAGTTCGCGGTGGAGACAGAGGAGGCTTACGGATACTTACGTGTAACAACACCAGTACTCGGAAAGAAGGAGCTTTTCGAGACTAGTGGACATCTTCCACACTACGCTGAGGGAATGTATCCACCTATGGAAATGGATGATGGCGAGTATTACATGAAGGCGATGAATTGTCCTTTCCACCATCTAGTTTATGGAAACAAAAGAAGATCATACCGAGAATTGCCAATGAGAATCGCTGAATATGGAACTGTTTACAGGAATGAGCTATCTGGAACATTAGCTGGCTTACTCAGAGTCAGGATGCTTACAATGAACGATGCACATATTTACTGCACCCTTGAGCAGGTTGCCTCTGAGGTTGCTGATAACATTAGGATGGTTCAGGATTACTACTCCGCCTTTGGATTCGACGATTACTACTTCCGGTTATCATTGTGGGATCCAGATAATGTCGACAAATATATTGATCAGCCTGAGAACTGGGAAACCACGCAGGACCATCTCAGAAAAATTCTCGATGATCTAGGAGTAAAATATGTAGAGGCAATCGGAGAAGCGGCTTTCTATGGTCCTAAAATTGACATTCAATTCAGGACTCTTCTAGGCCGTGAGGAATCTATGTCGACAATACAGCTAGACTTCGCCGCGAAGGAGAGATTCGAGCTGACATACACTGACGAGACAGGGCATGAGAATGGCGAGGTGTTCGTAATTCACAGGGCTCCACTTTCTACCCATGAGAGGTTTGTAGCATTCCTAACAGAGCATTGGGCGGGCAACTTCCCCACCTGGCTATCACCAGTTCAAGTTCAAATCATAACCATATCAGAGAAGCATAAGGTTCACGCCGCCACTGTTGCCAATACATTATACGAATCTGGAGTGAGGGTGAAAGTTGATGATTCGGACAATACAGTAGGAAAGAAAATAAGGACTCATAGAAAAATGAGGCCAGCATATATGGTCATTATTGGCGATGAAGAGACTGAAAATGGGACTGTTTCCATTAGATCAAGAGGTGGCGAACAACTTAATGGAGTTCCAATGGAGGAGTTTGTGGCTGGAATTTATGCTGAGATTACGACACGGGATAGGAATCTTTCTCTTATCCCATCGGAGTGATCTACTTGAGTTCAAAAATCAGTAGTCGCTCGCCAATGACGGTATTGTTCCTAGTTGTACTAGTGGACATGCTAGGTTTCACAATCGTAATTCCTTTCCTCACTTATTTTGTTCAGGATCTAGCATCTGGTCAAGGAATCAATGATGTGGGAAGCAGGGACTTCTGGGTAGGTGTAGTGATTGCGGTATACTCACTAGCCCAGTTTCTATTCACGCCCATTCTTGGATCGCTGAGCGATAGGCTTGGTAGGAGGCCAGTAATCATGTTTGGTCTAGTATCGAACTCGGTCTTCTTCATAGTTTTCGGACTTTCAAATAGTCTGGAGATGGCCATAATTGCTAGATTCCTGTCAGGGGCGGGAAATGGAAATATTGCAGTAGCTAGAGCATATATCGGAGATATCAGTACTACTGAAATGATACCTAGAAGAATGGGCATGCTGGGAGCAGCATTCGGTCTTGGATTCATGATTGGTCCTTTCATAGGCGGTATTCTATCAGATCCTGCGACTGGTATAGGTGGAATTTTTGACACTGATTTTTGGAGAGAGTATGAGTATCTCCTGCCCTGTATTTTCTCGAGTCTTCTTTCGCTGATATCTCTCAGTCTTGCTTACTTCTGGTTAGAAGAGAGCCTGGATCCAAAGGAAGAGTCTGGGGTTCGAGAGAGTTCATTGAAGAAACTGACCGATACATTCTCCAATATCATAAGTGTCCTGAAGATACCCGTTATTTCCACGCTTGTACTGATTAACTTCCTTTTCTTGATGGCGTTCAGTATGATGCATGGTACATTCATTCTATTCACTGCCATGTCTGTTGACAGTGGAGGACTAGGGTGGAGCGAGATGGAGAATGGGTGGATATTCGCTTTTATTGGACTCCTAGGAGTGATAGTTCAGGGTGGACTGATAGGTCCGCTGAGTGATAGATTCGGAATGCACAGACTGATGATTTTAGGTACTGTACTATGCGGTCTCGGGATAGCCAGTCTACCCTATGTTCCCTCGGAATCAGCTTGGCTAATTCTAGGTTCTTCAGCAGGTTTAGCAATCGGCAACGGACTGTTCTCACCTACTCAATCCTCTCTTCTAACTTTTGAAGCCCAGAATGGGGGACATGAATTGGGGATGGTTATGGGGGCTCAAGAAGGATACGGAGCACTTGCCAGGATTCTAGGGCCGTTGCTAGCGGCATACCTCTGGTCGGTTACCGTCGAAGGTACTGGAATTTGGACGTTTCACACGTGCTTCAGAGTCGCAGGTGTGATATTCTTGTTGGCAGTTTCACTGCAATTGACCCTAGGCCTGAAAGAAGAGTCAACCTAAATCCATTCATCATTAGACGCGGTCAAATTATTGTTGATATTTCCAGTATTCAGTACACCTCTGGGCTCCACTAGCATCACTTTGCACTCCTCAAGAGCATATGGCTTGTGATTAACACCTCTAGGAACTACGTACATCTCTCCCTCATTCAATTCAACAGTCTCGTCCTCTAGCTCAATGAACATCGACCCTTCAATGACAATGAAAGTCTCGTCTGTGTCGGCGTGATTGTGCCAAATGAAATCACCCTCTATCTTGACTAGCTTAAATTGGTAATTGTTCATCTCAGCGATTACCTTCGGAGACCAATGGTCCGTAAACTCTGATAGCTTCTCAGAGAAGTTGATCTTCTTCATGCCAGACCAACCAACCTATCGTAGCAGAACGGGCAGTACTCCTCAACAGAGTACTTGTCAGATTCTAGATCTTCAGGAGAAAGGGGCTCCCTGCACTTGAAGCACATCTCATGATCGGCCTCATGAAGATTCTTATCGAGTGCTACGCGTTGGTCGAATACGAAGCAGTCTCCATTCCAATGAGAGCCCCCAGTTTCTCTGAAGTATCCTAACACTCCTCCTTTGATTTGATAAACCTCTTCCCAACCTTTCCTCTGCATTACAATGCTCGCTTTCTCGCACCTTATCCCTCCCGTACAGAACATTACCACAGGAGTTGATTTGTCATATTCAAGCTCTTCCACGGCATTGGGGAAATCTCTGAATGACTTGATATCAAGGTCTACGGCATTTTCGAAAGTTCCAACTCTAAGCTCGTAGTCGTTCCGAGTATCAAGGATAATCACCTCTCGACCCTCGTCAAGCCATCTCTTAAATTCAATTGGTTGGATATACTTACCTTCATTATCAGCAGGTCTGATTTCATCGATTCCTAGTGAGATAATCTCCTTCTTGAGTCTGACCAGCATTCTGCGAAATGGTTGGTAGTCTGAGTTTGACACATGCATAGGAATTCCTCTTAGTCTGACATCTTCTTCCAAGAATGATGTATATTGATCAATTGATTCCTTTTTCCCGGCGAGAAAGAAATTGATTCCATTGTGACTTAGAAGAATGGTTCCCTTGAGTCCCAGGCTATTGCACTTCTCTCTGAAGGGTTCCCTCAGAGAATCTCTGTCAGGGAGGTCTACGAATCTATATCCTGCAATATTAACAAACATATGATCACTCAAGGTACTTCTGAAAGCCATTTTTTCATAGTGCATGACTGACATACAGGTCTAGATGTTGCCTCTCCACAAAGAGAGCAACTGCCAATATTGGCATTAGGATTCGGATGTACCTCTCTATGAATCTCTCTAATCTGATCAAGAGAGTGTAGGAGGCCATGCCTTGCTCCAGGAGTATGCGACTCTAGCTGGGCTACTATTGCTCTACTCTGCTGTCTCTGGGCACCGGGTGCATGGGGGCAGTCCCCATGGTGAATCGGTAAAGAGTTGAAAATAGCGAAGGCATGAATTTCCTGTTCGGGTATCCATCTGAGAGGAACTATCCTTGGAACCATACCTTCTATTGGAGCGGATGTATGAGGGGCTAATCTGACTGATCTCTCTATCTCTCCTTTTTGCAGATTCATCAATATTGATTGGGCCATGTCGTCTAAATTATGGCCTAATGCCATCACATCCGCCCCAACCTTGTCTGCGAGAGAGTTTAGACTCTGTCTCCTGAAAACACCGCAGAACGAGCAGGGCATCATTCCACTGGCCTCGTCATGGAGCTCTCCCATTCCAGGAATCTTGGATACTACCTTATCCATTCTATCATATCCCATTTCCTCATAGCTCAAGGTTACGAAATCAATTCCTAGATCTTCAGAAAGGTCTCTTGCACACTCCAAGGAGGGGGATCTGTATCCATCGATTCCCTCGTCTACACAACCAGCTACAATCCTAATGTCCCTCCTGCTACCAATGATGTCCTTGATCATAGTGAGGAGGACCGCAGAGTCTTTGCCTCCTGAAACGGCCACTAAAACTACGAAAGGGCTCCCATCATCCTTTCTTGCATCCTTAGGGAGGCTTAGTTGCCTCCTCAACTCACGAGAGGTTCTCCTTCGAACAGAATCTGATAGGTGCCTACCACAGAGATGCTGTCCACTGTAGGGCTGGTGAATAATGGAAGGTAGCTTACATCGGCTACACTTGGTTACTGATATGGCTCCGTCCATGACCCCTCCCGGGAGGGGCTTGACTTGAACCCAATGTGTATCAGATTTGTAAATCAAGGGCATTTTTGATATTGGTAGTTGTTTTCAACGGGGTAATGCAAGCGCGCGGGACATTATTAGGACGAAAGTTCACTGAAGGAAGGCGATATTCTTCATGGCCTGAGAGAGCTGTTGTATTGGCTGTATTTTGTTCAGCTTTATTCTTCTTTGAGGAAATTAATCTAGCTGTTGATTCTTCCTTTGGAGTGGAAAGTGAAGTTCTCTCGGTTATTGTTCTAATTTTTGTGATTCCTCTTGTTTCTGACTTTATCTTTAGAATGATTAGCTCCCTAATTGGAGTCAGATAGCTAATTATCAGTTGATCTGAATCTGAGAAAGGCTGTTTCAACCATTCCCGTAACTCTCTGCCAAGGTAGAATAAATCTCATCCCTGCTACGACTATCAGGAACAGTCCTGCAGAGATTACTTTCCCGTAAGTCAGTTGTAGCTCTAGTGACTCCTTCACCTGACCGGCCCATTGACCACCAGAAAGAGCGCTCACTGTAGAGATTAGGAAATCATCGAATTCAAGGGCAATTGCCGTTGTTAGAGCTACGAGAGCCATTACACCAATCAGATGAGCTATGTGGCCGTTTACTACATTGTTGAACTGACGCACGTATTCTGGATCTCTTCTTGCATCTCCTGGAA
This sequence comes from Euryarchaeota archaeon UBA62, assembly GCA_002502095.1. Lineage (GTDB taxonomy): Archaea > Thermoplasmatota > Poseidoniia > Poseidoniales > Thalassarchaeaceae > MGIIb-O5. The sequence goes on along the minus strand of DAPJ01000018.1, from coordinate 15,671 downwards.
GCATTGAGGCATACTCCATATTGGATATTACCGCAGAGCCAGATTCTAGATACACCAGTAGAAGTATAGCTACTTGCATCAAGCTCAGAGACAGTGGAGATACTAATCCGCCTAGCAAGGTAGCCTCTCCTATCTGAGCTGGAAGTGGTGAAAGACCAAGATCGACTGACTCGGTAATGCCTTCAAAAGTCAAGATGGCATGTATTCCGATAACTGTCAGATAATATCCAACGGTCCATGTCAGAAGTTTCCTAGATAGGCCCCAAATCCCCATCAATCCGGAAAGTACCGGAGCGAATACTATGCCCAAGAAAACTAGCTCTATTATGAAGAGAAGTGGTTCCCAGAGATTATCCAAATGATTCAGTTCATCTGTTGGCCCCCATGGTAGGTGGATTCCAAAGTTGGAAATCGCAACCAGCCAAGATACAACAAACGGAAGTAGCCCCCATGCTAGCATTCCCCCGACTACTATTCTCCTGATATTCTTGCTAATATTTTCCTTCGCGGTGAGGGTATAAATCCAGATGGCCGTCAAAATCGCACAGATTATCAATGGAGCGACGAGTGACATGTTTCCTGTTTGATCTAATCCATGAACTGCATCCGGAAGAATGAGAGAACCTGTTTGCTCTTGGAACCAAATTAGCCCTCTAGTATGCTCATATGAAGGACACCAATAGTTAGAGCCGTCATATGATTCAACGAATGTATCAGAGCAGGAGCCGTATAATTTGATCATTCTATTCATTAGCGCAAGTAGAGCGGTGGTTGAGATGAGTTGAAGGAAAATTATTTTCCATCTTCTTCTCAGACTTGAAATCTCTAGAGATGAGTTCTCTGAAACTTTTTTGTCTACCATATCTATCCATCCTAACTCAAATTAATCTGTAATAATGCCTGTGAGAGCTCGACATCGGGAGTCCAATCTATCACCTTAGCACCATAACCGGCAATCGCTGTGAGCCTATTTTGTCTCTCAAGTTTCAGAACTTCATAAGACATCCGAGGAATTCTACTAACTAGCCTCTCTAGATCTATGCTACTCGGAGATAGTACGATGACCTCGTGTCCTTTCCCAGAGAGGCTTCTGATTGCTGGAAGAGTTGTGCCATCTCCCTCAAGGCTGCTGATAATGAAAACTGGGGAGCCTCTGCTGATTCTGGGAGATAGAGCATTAGTGACTGCTTGCAGAGGCATGGAGCCTTTTGGCTGGACAGATGCGAGTCCACTAAGAATCTTGAAGTACTGCTTATCTCCTGTTTCTGGAGGTAGGTAATCCATCCTTGAGCCATAAGTGACGAGAGAAACGGAGTCTCTTCTCTTGAGGAAATAATTGGAGACTGAGGCGGCGGCTACAGTACCCATCTCCAAGGGATTCTTGAGTACGGTACCTATTCTTGAAACGTCCCTAGTGTCAACAATGACGAATACATCGGTAACTGCATCCCTTGTCTTCTCATTGACCATCATCTCCCCAGTTCTCGCTAGAGCCTTCCAATTAATTGATCTGAATGAGTCTCCTGGAAGATACTCCCTGAGTGCGTAGAATTCCATTCCTGGACCCGGAGTTTTCAGGGTTGTCGCTCCTGAATACATCTTAGGAACATCAGATCTTAGAAGTGCTTCCTCTATATCTCTGATTTGAGGGAAGACCGTGATATCGGACCTATCATCGACTTTGGTTTCGCTCACGAAGAGATTGAATGCGTTACGATACCTCACAGATACCGGACCTACGGTATAATGTCCCCTGAGTGGACAGCGGACTACATACTTCATCGTAGTCGACTGCCTAGGCCCCAAGTTCATCCTCATTTGGTTGATTCCTTTGCGCATCTTCATCTCATGAGGTACGTTATCGAATAGCTCCAATTGTTGAGTTCTGCGGTATGAGTTGTTGGTTATGGTAAGAGATACAACAATATCATCACCTTTGTAGACGTTAGTCGCAGAGGTCTCCCTGATTATTGTTAGATCGGAATGCCCTGCTACCCAGCCATTGATTGCTAACATAGAGATAAAGGATAGTCCAATTATCATCAGTTGGAAATTAGAAATCATCATTCCAATCAGAATCAGACTGATTCCACTGGTCAACATAATGGCGGCTTTTCTAGTCCACATACTATGCAACTCCTTCTGTATCAGTAGTTCCCCAGTCCTTAATTCTCTTCACAATGCCCACTAATTCGTCGGTTTTGTATCTCCTATCGTTGAATATGAAATCTGTCAGAACCTTATCATCCACCATCCTCTGAAGTTCGGCTGCTGGAAGAGCGTCAAACTCTTCCCTTGACATGGCATTTACATTTCTTATCCTTGTGAGGAGAACCTGTCTAATCTTTTGTGGTCTTTGATAGTACTCATACCTTCTTGCATCTCCGAATCCATAGTAAATAATCCTGAAGACGTGCCTCCACTCATCGGGATCTTCTTTCCTGATTAAGACAGCTTCAAGAGAGATGAAAAGACCTAGGAATAGTATCAGCATTGCCATCCAGTCATTTGTGAAGTAAATTAGAAGATAGTATAGTAGATTGTAAGTATCTCCTCCAATATTTGATTGTTGATGTCTACTCTCGTCGAAGATGACTATTGCATTCTCTGTCGCTAGAGTGCTAGAATTGCCAATTAGAAGGGCCTCCGCAATAATATCGAGGGCCCATTTTCTATTATCATTACTTGGTACCAGTCCAGAATAATCTGAGTCGAAATCAGGATCATATAGTGAATTAATCAACAGAGAACCATCAGAAACAAAGTGAACCCTCCCTGAATCGGAATCTATGCATAGACGATCGAAACAGTATCTCACATAGACTGCAAAGGGGCCCTGTTCATCATCCTGAATTCCCGCGGCTTCGAAGCCGACTGTCAGATTTCCATCATCATTGGTATCTAAATAAGAGTCCAGAGTCGAGCGCCCAATTGCATATCTATTTTCAACAGGATTGTAGGAACTATCTTTCTCGAATGCTGATGGACCGTTGGTCAGAATTTCATAGTCCTCTGAGAAGTCCCAGGTTGAAGTAATCGGATCGAATCTGTGAGAGCAGAGTCCGGCATCACCGAGTGATATCCCAGAAGTGGTGATGTCTGAGTTAAAGGGCTCAATATCTAGTAAATCGATTACTCCGTCATCATCAGAGTCCTTCAGGCACGGATTGACAGAAGAAAGCGAGCCAGAATTGGTTGTGAAATTGTAGGCAGAGGTTGTGTTAATCCATACATAGTTGTAATCTAGCTCATGAGCATAAGCTTGACCATCATACAGTCTATGTCCAGAGTAATCAAGTCCAAACTGACTGGCTAATTGAGCGGAGTAGCCAAAATCATCCATGAGGATGACAGTTCCTCCTCTCTGGACGAAATTCTCGATTGCTAAAATCTCTGAATTTGTGTAGCCATCGCTTTCGGTAAGTTCGATTACGCTCTCGTCACCCGTGAATCTTGGTAAAGAGATAGTATCCCTTTCGACTCCCGAGACAACGAAGACGGCCTCTTCTGGATAATCTATCTCACTTAGTAACAGTGGACTTGATACCAATGCATTTGTTTCGATACCCATATCATTGATATCAGACCTAAATGATCCTAAATCATTCCAATCATCTCCATAAGCAGATTGCTGGGTTTCCCCATCAACCAAGTATGTTTGGAGGATTTCTGCGGCGAGGACACCTATCAGAATCCAGAAGGCGGCAATCGATGCGCCTCTCCTAAATTTAGGTGAGGACAGCCTTCTGATTGATGCATTAAAGTCTGCCATGCCTATACCTCCATCTATAGGAATAGTCATCGAGCCTTAACTTCGTATTAATACCGTTGTGGGGCCGTGAACACTCACGCATCAGGAGTTCAACGGGATAGCTGTATCTCAGAACCTATGTTTGCTACCTCTGAAACAGGGACAGACAACAGTCCATCTGATGTTGGCCATGGAAGGAACTTGGGATCTATTCCATGGTCTATTACCACAAGAAGAGCAACAATTGAGCCGGTATCCATATCTACGCTGAAGTCCGCCATTGTCCCAAGCTTATCGCTTGAAGCATCTATCACATCCCTGCCGAGGAGCTCTCTGCCGAATGTTGTTGGCATCTTTTCTACCTCATACAGATTCTATTCCTGCGAGACTGTCAGGAAGCCTTCTCACTGACTGCAGACCACTGGTTAGGAGATCTTCCATCCTGTTGTAATAGAGCATCATCTCATCGGAAACAGTGGGCCTGACTCTTTCAACTGCTTCTTCGAAGTGCTTCTTACTCACCGTTTTCCTATCCGCCCTCATGGCGATAAGTCCCGCTTCTCTGCAAACTGCTTCGATATCTGCACCAGTGTAATTCTCAAGCTTAGAGGCTATCTCATCAAGTGAGAATTTTCCAAGAGGCATATTTTCTGTATGAATCTCCAAAATTGCCTTTAGAGCCTCTGGGTCAGGAGGAGGAACATGCATTACTCTCTCAAATCTTCCACTCCTCAGGAGAGCTGGATCAATCATTTCTGGACGGTTAGTGGCTGCAACAACAATAACTCCTTCCATGCCCTCAACACCGTCCATACTGCTCAGCAACTGATTCACCACTCTGTTTATGACGTCAGAGCCTTCTCCCGAACTAGTTCTCCTAATTCCTGCTATACTCTCAAACTCGTCTAAGAAGATAATCGAAGGACTAGACTGCTTGGCCTTCTTGAATACCTCTCTGACGGCTTTCTCTGATTCACCGACCCACTTGGATATTAGCTCTGGTCCCTTAATAGTGATGAAGTTGGCCTTAGCCTCATTGGCTATTGCCTTGGCAAGAAGTGTTTTACCTGTCCCTGGGGCACCAAACAGTACTATTCCTCTGGGCGGGTTGATACCAAAGTGTTCGAATAATTCTGGCTTGGTAAGTGGCCATTCAATACTTTCCTTGAGTCTATCTTTGATCTCTTGAAGCCCTCCTACTTCGTCCCAAGATACCTCCGGTACTTCCAAGTAAATCTCTCGAAGAGCGCTAGGCTCGACTTCCTTGATGGCCATCCTGAAATCGGCCATAATTACTGCCATCTTTTCCAGTACTTCTGGAGGTATTTGCTCCTCATCCAGATCGATTTCAGGAAGATACCTTCTGAGAGCCTTCATTGCGGACTCTCTAACAAGTGCTGAGATATCAGCTCCAACGAATCCATTTGTATTATCAAGTAGCCATTCTACGTCGAAATCGTCACTTATTGGCATTCCACGTGTGTGGATTCCAATTATCTCAGCTCTTCCATTCTTGTCGGGAACACCAATCTCTATCTCGCGATCAAATCTTCCGGGCCTCCTTAGAGCTGGATCGATAGCATCCTGCCTGTTGGTAGCGCCTATGACAACAACGTTGTCTCTACCCTGCATTCCATCAAGTAAGGTCAGTAATTGAGCAACTACCCTTCTCTCCACTTCTCCACTTACATCTTCTCTCTTGGGAGCAATACTATCTAGCTCATCGATGAAGATTATAGCTGGAGTATTGGCTGCGGCCTCCTCAAATATCTCTCTTAACTGCTTCTCACTTTCTCCGTAATACTTTGAGATAATCTCAGGACCATTGATGGAAGTGAAGTGTGCATTGGTCTCTGATGCTACAGCCTTGGCGATGAGAGTTTTTCCAGTACCTGGAGGTCCGTGGAGTAATACTCCTCTAGGAGGGTCTATTCCTAACCTCCTGAATAGAATGGGGTGTTTGAGAGGGAGTTCTATCATTTCTCTGACCTTCTGGAGCTGATCGCCCAGACCACCAATGTCTTCATAGGAAATTGTCTGTACATCCCCCTGCTCTTCCTCATCGACTGCATCCTCTTTGATCACGATATCAGTGTCTGGTAAGACCTGGACGATACCTTTAGGCTTGGTTGAGACAATTGCAAATGGGAGAGCCTCCGCGAAAAGAGTCATCCCTGGGATAAATATCCTATCACCAGCTACAACAGGCCTCTTGTTTAGTCCCCTGCGTGCGAATCCCTCTATTCCGGGACCGAATCTTACCTTCTGCTGCTTAGCCATGACAGGGCTAAGAACTAGTCTTTGACAAGGCTGTGTCTCGACTTTCTTGATATCAACTCTATCACCGAGACTAACTCCAGCGTTCTTACGGATGATTCCATCCACCCTTATTACCCCGAGATTCGCATCTTCTGGCCTACACCTCCAGACAATCGCGGCAGTTTTTCTCTCTCCGGAGACCTCAATTATGTCTCCCGGTTTGAGATTCAAATCATTATCAAATGGGACTCTAGCTCTACCATGTCCGACGTCGCTCGGTATGGCCTTAGCCACTCTAAGTGTAAGGGAATCAGAATTGTCATCGGTCATGTACTAAGGCTCCTAGCGGACACACCTCGATAGCCACATTAGTTAAACCCACCAATCAAAGTATGTCAAAAATTGCGATTGGTTATCAGAACGATGTGCCTCGATGAGTAGCATTATGTCTGTTGGTTGATTCGGTACATACATGACTCATGTGCTGGAAACTGGCTTCGAGACAATGAAAATAGAAAATCCAAATGGTAGCCCTGCAATAAGAGGGTACAATATTATCGCGGGAAGACTTTGTAATTCGGGCGATGGTAAGACATTTACCAGTAAAAATCCAGCTTGGTTAGAAGATACTCTGGGAGAATTCCCCCTCTCCACCAAGGAAGATGTACATGATGCCCTCCGGGCGGCTCGAAAGGCGTTTCCGTCTTGGTCTTCCACCCCTGCCCCCACTAGGGGTCAAGTTATCGGAAATATGGGCAGATTATTGATGGAGAGGAAGGAGGATCTTGTTCGCTTACAGGCACGAGAAATCGGGAAGACCATGAAGGAATGCGGAGGAGAGATTCAGGAGGCTATCGATACTTGTCTATTCTTCCAATCAGAGGGAAGAAGATTATATGGACAGACGGTTAATTCTGAGCTCCCTGACAAAGAGCTGTTCACGTACAGGAGACCCCTGGGGGTCTGTGGAATTATCAATGCCTGTAATTTCCCCTCAGCCGTTCCTTTCTGGAAGATGATTCCTGCAATAATGTGCGGAAATACATGCGTCTGGAAGTCTCCTCAGGATTCGCCTCTACTTTCATTTGCTCTCGCACGAATAATGCATGAGGCGGGCCTTCCAGATGGTGTCATAAATCTCATCCATGGAAAGGGAAGTGGCGCTGGACAGTATCTTGTAGATGCAGCGGACTTAGGGATGGTAGACAAAATTTCATTCACTGGGAGCACCCCAGTAGGGAAAATGATTGGTGAGACCTGTGGAAGGAACCTTGTTAGTGCATCACTGGAGCTGGGTGGAAAGAATCCCCTAGTAGTAATGCCTTCAGCTAATATTGAAAATGCTGTCGAGGGAGCCTATTGGGCTGGCTTCGGGACTGCTGGCCAAAGATGCACGAGTCTTGGAAACCTGATAATACATGAAGACGTGTATGATGAGTTCATGTCCAAGTTTATGGATAAGGTTTCAACAACTCAGATAGGCGATTCAATGCGTCATGAAGGGGTTCTTTACGGTTCTATGCTTTCTGAGAAATATGGAGAAGACTTCCTCAGGGGCCTAGAGATTTGTGAAAATGATGGGGCTGTCAAATTATGGGGATCCGGTAGAATAGCAAATCATAATCTTCCTGATGGATTCCATGGAGATGCGGATGAAGGGGTGTACATGTGGCCACATGTGTATGAGAATGTCACTGAAGATATGAAATGCTTCCATGAGGAAATTTTCGGTCCGGTTGTAACAGTAGTTAAGGCGAAGGACTTTGATGACGCGCTTCGCTTGGCTAATGCTTCTCCATTCGGTCTCTCTAGTGCCTGCTACACAAATGATAGGCTAGAGGCTTTCAGATTCAAGACTGGTATTAAGGCTGGAATGACCGGAATAAACAACTCTACTACTGGTGCAGAGGCTCACCTACCCTTCGGAGGGGTGAAGGAAAGCGGGAATGGAAGTCGGGAGTCTGGGATATGGGTAATCGAGTCATACTCCTATTGGCATGCAGTTAATGATGAGCTTTCTGGGAAGCTACAGTTGGCACAGATGGATGTTGAAGAGATAGAGATGGAAGAAGCAGAGGCGGACTACTCTGGACTTGCTTAGAGAAGTATCTCGCCACATTCTGGACAGGGTAAGCCTGGAAGCCAAGCCCCTGGTAGGTAGCCACATTTGTAGCAAACCGATGTGTCCAATCCGTGTTCATCCATGTTTCTCCAAGTAGAGTTTCATCTTTCAACGTTGAGTGTATTGGAATTTGCCAGAAGCAATTGCTTAAGGGGCCCGTCCGTGTCCTAGGTACAGGGTTACCATGGCTAACTGGGACCGAGACCATCTTAGTTCGCTTGGCATTAATGTCAAGCTTCCTCTGAAGAGAGGTTTTGGGAGAACTGATAGGATAGATTACTGGTGGACGGAGCCAGTATGGATGGCTGTTGCACTTACTGCCGCGCTGATTTACACAGCACTCAGAGTTGTAGTGTGGGACGGAAGTATACATTATGATGATCACAGGGTGACGTCGCCAATATTTTCTCCTGACGTTCTACATATGCTACACATTACAAATCATCCCGGATGGATGAATTCAGCAATGTTGATTCTATGGATCCCATTTGGATTCAGAGGGACTTGCTACTACATGAGAAGAGTATACCACAGGACTTTCTTTCAGAATCCTACTGGATGTATGGTTTCCAAACCAGGGATCAGCTATAATGTGGATTACAAGGGAGAAAAGGGACTGTTTATCCTAAACAATATTCACAGATACATGCTCTACCTAGCTATACTGGTCCTTTCCGTTAAATTCTATGACGTTATACTAACAACACGGTTTGATGATGGTTCCAGAGCTATATCCATTGGCACAATGGTACTGGGTATTGAAGCATTCCTTCTATTCATGTATGTGGCTTCCTGTCATGCCTTCAGACATCTTTTTGGAGGAGGGATGGACCAATGGAGAGGTGGCATTTCAGGTATCTTCGGTTCCATCTACAGGTGGGTTAGCGGGGTTAATGTCCATCATGCATTCTGGTTCTGGACAAGTCTTGCAATGGTTTTCTTGGGGGACTTGTTTGTCTGGGCGGTGGCTGAGGAGTTCATTTCAGATCGGATTTTATTGGAGTGGTAGTTTTGGATCAGGATTACTCTATTCATGAATACGATGTTGTCATCATAGGAGCGGGAGGGGCCGGCCTTCGTGCAGCAATAGAGGCTAGCTCATCAGGTGCAACGGTTGCAATGATTTCCAAATCTATGTTGGGCAAGGCACATACCGTAATGGCCGAAGGAGGAGCCGCTGCTGCCCTAGCTAACAAAGATGAGCGGGATTCATGGGAGACACACTTCAGAGACACTATGAAAGGTGGCAAATATCTGAATGACTGGAGAATGGCCAGAATTCATGCACAACAAGCTCCTGACAGAATTAGGGAACTGGAGCAATGGGGAGCTGTGTTTGATAGGACTCCCTCTGGACTTACGAGTCAGAGAAATTTTGGTGGACATACCTATCCAAGACTTGCCCACATAGGAGATGCAACTGGGTTAGAGCTGATTAGGACACTACAACAAAGAGGAATACACATGGGAATGGATGTTTTCATGGAGTTCACTGTGAGAAAGATATTCAAGTCGGAAGGCAGAGTAACTGGTTGCTTCGCTTACAGTAGGAACGATGGTTCACTTCACGTATTCAAAGCAAAATCAATTGTTTTGGCCACGGGAGGTGCTACCAGATGCTGGGAGATATGCTCTGGATCTTGGGAGTATACAGGAGAAGGTTATGCTTTGGCATACTGGGCAGGTGCAGAAATGGGAGATATGGAATTTATTCAGTTCCATCCAACCGGGATGATTTGGCCACCGTCAGTCAAAGGAATACTAGTCACCGAAGGAGTTCGTGGGGAAGGCGGAAAACTTCTCAATAATGAAGGAAGTAGATTCATGTTCAATTATGTTCCTGAGATGTATGCGGATGAGTTTGCCGATACGATTGGTGAAGCTGAGGCATGGGTCGAGGAGGTCATTGCTGGAAAGCTTGCTACAAAGAGGAGGCCTCCAGAGTTGCTTACCAGAGACGTGGTAGCTAAGGCAATCAATAGTGAACGTGCTGCTGGTCGTGCTTCCGAGCATGGAGGTGCTTACCTTGATATTTCGTGGAGGGACGAAGAAGAAATCAAGAAGAAGCTTCCTGGAATGTATCATCAGTTCAAGGAGCTTGCAGCTGTTGATATAACCAAAGAACCAATGGAAGTGGGCCCTACTGCTCACTACGTCATGGGCGGCGTTAAGGTAAATTTTGACACACAAGAAACCTGTATTGGGGGACTTTATGCAGCAGGGGAAGCTGCTACTGGGCTTCATGGAGCTAATCGTCTTGGAGGTAACTCTCTTTCAGATCTGATTGTTTTTGGGAAGATTGCAGGAGAGCATGCCGCCACTTCTGCCAAAGACATACAAGAATTCAAGGAAATTCCTGAGTCGGAAATTAAGGAGATAATTGACGATACTCTTGCTCCATTATTCAGAGAAGGTGGTGAGAATCCAGCAGCAGTAGTCTCCGATTTGAGAAAGATGATGCAGGACAAGGTTGGAATAATCAGAACAAAATCTCTTCTCGAAGATGCGCTGAGTGATCTTGATATTCTTGAAGAAAGGGGAAAGAATGTGTTCGGAGGGAGTGGCAAGACCTACAATCCTGGATGGCACCAATCCCTTGAAATTGGGGCTATGATAGACGTCAGTAGGATGTGCACTCTGGCCGCCCTCAAAAGAGAGGAGAGTCGGGGTGGCCATACAAGGGAAGACTTCCCTATTCCAGATCACTCACATTGGGGAAAGGTGAACAGTGTTATTTCGATGAACGATGAAGGAGAAATGGATATTAGTTTTATTACCTATCCACCAATTCCCTCAGAATTAAGAAAATTACTTGATTCTGATGACTTGCATGAGGAGGAGTGATTTTGGGAGCTGTGACATTTAGTGTATTCAGGGGAGAACCGGACCAAGATGGGGACCCTTTTGGGAAAATGATTGACTACACCATCGAACTTGATGAAGGAATGGTGGTTCTTGATGCAATTCATTCTATTCAAGCTGAATTTGCTCCTGATCTGGCTTGTAGATGGAATTGTAAGGCTGGCAAGTGTGGATCTTGCAGTGCTGAAGTAAATGGAAAGTCCAGATTGATGTGTATGACTAGAATGGATGAGATACTAGAAGAGACTCCTGAAGGTGAGGCAGTTGTAGTCAAACCAATGCAGACATTTCCATTAGTCAAGGATTTGGTGACTGATACTTCTTGGGCATATCAGACAGATAGAAAGATTTCACCAATAAGTGGGCCAGAAGAGAAGGATTGGGTGTTCTCACAAAAAGAAGCGGACAGAGTACAGGAGTTCCGCTCTTGTATTGAGTGCATGTTGTGCGTCAACACATGTCATGTGATGAGAGAGCATCAGAAGTTCGATGAATTCGCTGGTCCGAGATTCTTTGTCAGACTGGCGAGTTTAGAGATGCATCCATTGGACGAGAAGAGTAGGATTCCAGAGATTAAAGATGACTTTGGAATAGGTTACTGCAATATCACAAAATGCTGTACAGAAGTCTGTCCTGCTGGAATAAATATTACCGACAACGCGATAATACCACTAAAGGAGAGAGTGGTTACGGAATTCTATGATCCAATTGCGATGATTGGCAAAAAGCTCGGTCTCAGAAGCTAGGCAACTGAGATAATTCACATTGGGACTAGATTGATCTAGCTTCTTTAAGTCCTAAAGACGCTTAATACCGGTCTTCTTGACGTTAGCCTTCCAGATCTTATCTGGAAGGTAAGCTGGACCGCCTGCGCCTTTGGATTCGAGAGTCCTCCAGCCTTCGAAGCAGTGCACTCTATTGGTGCCTCGCTCTCTCAAATCGATGTTTGTGTGTCCCCTTCGGGCCGCTTTGAGCGCGGCTCCTCTTGGTTGACTGTTGACAAACACCTGGCTTGTGTCCTCTCCATTCTCCATTAGTACGAAGTACTTCTTTCCTGACATTTTCAGTATACCTCCGCTTGTTTGGTGATTTACTGAGATAATGAAGTTATTGGGTAAAAAAAGAGTTACTGAGCCTCATTGAGGGGTTTTTTATATTCACGAGCGTTACATTTCTGCACAGGCGAGAGTCTTAGTATTGGCCACTCCAGGTATTGCTCTGATAGATTCTACAACATGTCGAGCAATTTCTCCCATACTGGAAGCCTCTATTTTCACAATCAGATCATAGTCCCCAAAAAGCATATTCGCATCTGTTACACAATCTAATGACAAAGCAACTTTGTGGACGTCTGATTCGCTTCCTGGCTCAACATTCACTAGCACATACCCGGAGGACATGCCCTTCCTAGTAGGCATTATCGAATGAATGCATCGATTACGAGTCCTGATTCTTGTCGATGGTTACTTATCAGATGACCCTCCTTGTCATGATATGGCGGAGACAATAATCGTGAGAGAGTGCCGCCATGGACAGGTAAGAGTCCAGTTTGGTAATATCATCAGAGTAGAGGGGGATGTGATGGTCATTCCTGCCAATAATAGATTAGCAGGAAGAGAGGGCCTCGACGAAAAGATGCAATTAGCTGCCGGTGAGGAGTTAAGAGCTAGGTGCACAGAAATTGCTGTAGAGAGAAGAAAGGAGGGTAAGCAACCATGTGGAGTGGGTGAAGCTGTAACTACTCCAGGGTTCAATCTGCCCGCAGAATATCTTGTTCATGTTGTAGGTCCCGACTGTCGAAGGCCAAATCAAGATAATTTCAGGAGGGAGCTACTAGTTAACTCGTACAATGCAATGTTTGAGGAGATTTCTAAGATTAAATCTCGTGAGACATTGGTCACGCCCCCACTTGGAATGGATGTTTTCGCTTATCCCCATAGAGAAGGGGCCCGTATGACCATGGAAATAATCCTTGATTGGATGGATAGAGAAGAGGATCCCGGAGTCAGGATGGTTCTGATTGTAACTGATGAGGTCAATTTCCTGAATAATATGAAGACAGTTTATCGTGAAAGCGAGGACCAGTTTCCAGGTGTAGATAGGACTAGGGATTTCCGAAAGGGCAAGATAAAGTAGCGTTGGACCAATGTCCTCATTAACCCTGAGAATACAATAGTTGCATGGGAAGCATAGGTAGCGCGTATGAGAGGGAGCTTCGTTCGGTTCTAGCTGGAGAGATTAAAGGAGTTAGGGCTGTAACAAAATCATGTTCTGAGATAGAACGAACACAGGTCATGAAAGTAACAAATAGGCCATTCTTAGTAGTCAGAGCTCCGGGTAGCGGTTCAGAGGGAACGGGGGATTTACTAGCTCTGAGGGGAGATATTTGCTTCCCCATTGAGGTCAAATCATCAAAATCCAAAAAGCTGTATCTTTCAGGAAGAACTTTTGATCAGCTGGAGTCATTGAGAGATGTCGGGAATAGATGTGGCCTTCTTCCACTTTATGCCTACAGACTTAAGGGAGTAAGAGGAGACAGTTGGAGAATAATGAAAGTCGAGGTAGATGGGCTAAGTGGTAAGCTACGTCATTTATCTCGTAGTATTCCTTCACTTCCTCTCACTAGGAATGGTAAAGAATATCTTGACTGGGATAAGGGAATGCCTCTGCATAGATTCTTGTCTCTTGTTTGCAAATCTGATGGTGCAAGGACATCTGTTGATAGTTTTCCTAGTAGCTCTGTAATACCGAGCTTGGAGACTTTAATTTCTAACTAGTTGCCTGCAAACTCTCTTTCAATCTCAGTAATTGAGCTGTTGATCTTCTCTAATTCATTACTCAATTCTTCTAGATTTGCCTGAGATAAAATTCTCTTAATACTGTCTCGTTCTCTTCTTAGTGAGTCCAATTCTCTGGAGTAATTGCGAGTAGGAGAATCTCCATGTAAATTGTCCGACATGTGCATGCGTCTAGATTGTCATTAATGTGGGTTTTTGTAGGACGCAAGTTGAATAGGAAGGGAGTATTGTCATGCATATGGATGGAGAAGCGGGAGTCAAGATCCCCATCTATCCAATATTGATTTTATCGATTCTTCTCCTATATGGAATACTTCCTCTTTGGGCTGTTATTGCCCTTTCTGGATGGTATTTATCACTACTTTACTTGGAATATTATGGTTACCTAGAAATGTGGAATCTTGAAAGAGTTCTTGGGATTGTTTTGATGATAAGAACCTCGAGAGGCAGGGTTTTTCTGGAATACATATCCAAGAATAGGAAATTTTGGAGGCTTTTCGGTGAGTTTTCAATTTGGTTGTGTTTCTTGGTCATGTTCGGTGTGGTTTTCTTGATGATTTTTGCATTTGTATCATCTATGAATTCTCCTCCTCAGGGCTCCTTACCGGCTACGGATATTCTATTCATTCCAGGGGTGACCAGCTTTGTCCCGTTCTGGTGGCCAGCACTAGCTCTTGTGTTTACACTTCTGATTCATGAATACAGCCATGGAATTCAGGCTAGAGCACATGGGATGGAAGTGAAGAGTTTCGGCCTGCTTGTAGCAGGCCCCATTCCAGTGGGCGCGTTTGCGGAGCCTGAACATATGGACATGAATATGGCCCCGAGAAGAGAGAGATTGCGCCTCTTCGCTGCAGGTCCGGCAATTAATCTGGTTGCTACCTTCATTTTCCTAGTTATTCTAGGATTTGTATCGACTGGATTTGTGGCATCCAACCCTGGGATCCACGCAATAGCGATTATTGACGAGGGAGGTGCTGATGAAGCGGGAATAATGCCATATGACATAATCACTCATGTTGATGGAATTGAGGTTCCAGACTACGATTCTTTTTCTCTTCAGATGGATTCACTTGATGCTGGTGATATCATTATTTTCACAGTCATTCCGTATTCTGCAGAAGAGGGAGAGTGGGGGATTAGTACTGAAATTCCAGTAACATTGGGAGATAAGAGGCAGTACTATCTTGATCAATGCGAAGGAGATGTTGACTGTTTATCGGAGACTAATGAGGTACTAGATTCCTATGGAATTGAAGAAGGTGAGGCTTTTCTGGGTGTTAGTTATCCGAGATCTGGTACATTCCAAACAGATCAATTTTCAGTCATTTTCGATGATAGATATTCTAGTCTGGAAAAGATTGTGATTGTTACTCTAACTCCTCTTTCGATGCTTGGAACGCCGATGTCTTACGATGGGCAGACCATGAACATCCATGAGAGAATGATGTTGGAGGTGGATGATGATTTCATCCTGTCCCCGTTGGGCACGGGAACGGTGCTATCTCTATTTGACTTCATTTTCTGGTTGATTTGGGTTAATTTCCTATTGGGATTCCTAAATCTACTGCCGATAATTCCATTTGATGGAGGTCACATGGTGAAAGATGGGACACATTCTATTCTGTCTATTGTTATGAGAGGTAGCAATCCACTGAGAGTGGAGAAGCTGGCAGGGACAATCAGTGGACTCACTACGATAGCTATGCTCGTTGTAGTAGTGATCCCAATTCTGATGCTTATTGTGTGATTATTCCTCTTCAGTTGATTGCTTACTCTGGAATGCTTCAACGACACTGGGGGCCACTAAAATCGAAGCTATGACGAAAATTAGCATTGTCCAAGTCTTGTCAGTAACGTAGGACGCAGAAGGAGGGGG
>DAPJ01000043.1 GCA_002502095.1 Euryarchaeota archaeon UBA62 | reverse complement strand
ACGAGAATCCTGTGAGTCGCATTTTCCCTTCCGTCCACATTGTAGAAGAACAGCGAGTCAGATGAGACAAGAATTCCGGGAGAGACGCCATTCGGAGTGATGCCATCCTCCTTCAGTATTATTGTGTATTCCTTGGGCTCGTGTGCCGATACCGGTGACACCATCAACAGAGAAACCAGTACCATGGCTAACCCCGCGTTTGTGTTCATGACCCTGCGTGAGGGGGCGATGGCTTCAACATGACCTATGCCCTCCGGTTAATGTGAGTTCAGAAAGGGCAGTGGCCGCGATTGGTCTGGCAGTCTGCTTGTTAGTAGCAATTTTCGCTACCGTAACACTCTCAGACAGTGAAGCGACAAATAATTCTTCAACTTCCGAATTGGTCGATCCCTTGATCCAAACTGAGGATCACGATCACAGAAATGCCAGCCAGCATGTTATGTTCACAGATAACATAAGGCCAGTTAGCTACAACCCTCTAACTGCGCCAGGTAATGCGGAGATTCAGGTTGCGGATTCTCCGGACGGGAAGAGGTACGCGTACATCGCAGGATGGTCAGAGATGCATATCGTAGATGTCACTAACCCGGAGAATACGACAGTGACTGGTGTGTACTACGACCCCAACACACAGGTCTTGGATGTAAAGTACCTGGAGTACAATGCCAGAGAGTATGTGATTGTGCAGAATCAGTTGGTTGATCCGGGAGCTGCTGACCCAAATGTCGGGTCATGGGAAGACCCCGCGCAAGTCACTGTCACATTAGTTGATGTAACGGACAAAAGTAATCCTAGTTGGGTCGATTCATGGTATGATGCCGATCATCCCAGCGGACCTCACAACCTGTACACGCACATGATCGATAACGAGTGGTACATCTTCGTGGCCAATCCTGATTACGAGCAGTGTGATGTCGGCCAAGGAGATGCATGCGGAGGCATAACAATCGCGCATCTAAATTTCGCTGGCTATGGCGATCTGCCACGAATAGTGAAGGTAGGAGAAGCCGAAGTGAGCTGGGAGTCTACTCTAGGTGGATGGATATACATTCATGACATGACTGTCCAGACATGGCCGGGAGATGACTCAAATGACCCTCGTTTCGATAGGACTTTCGTTTACGGCGCATACTGGGAGGCAGGATTGAGGATTTTCGATGTTTCCGACGTGCCTCATCCTGGAAACGATCTCGCTGAGTATCTGGCAATAGCTGCTGCATGCAGGGGATCATTCGGAACTCAACTTGGTTGTAATTGGAGAGCTCCCGAAGTTGGTCAGTGGATGGAATTCGAGGATTTTGATGGTGACGGGGAAATTGACTGTGGTTGCACGAGCAATGAAAATGGGGGCAGGGCGTCTTATATCCACTATGCCGAGCCGATAGACGACATGGTGGATGCTAGCCATTTAGGATACCCAATAGGCAAGCGTCACCTTACAATTGTAGCGACCGAGGTGCTCAGTACTACCGTGGGAACAGGGATGAGCTACCTTCTGGACACTACTGCTTACGAAATCAACAATGGGAATTTTAGATTCCTCCCCGAGTTAATCCACGGATGGGAGATACCTTTCGCGATGGACCACCATATTCCCGAAGGAGAGGAATGGCTCCTCTTCAGCCCCCATAACGCAGACACACAGATTTTCCAAACCGGACTTCCGGGACTTCCCGACAATAGTTTCGGTGGTGCCTGGGATGGCAGAATTTACCTCAGTAGCTATCACGCTGGACTGTGGGTAATTGACATCGAGACTCTGATGTTTGAAGGTTTGCAGAATATCAACAAGACAGATGCACATGCTTCCTCGACCGTTGGCTACCATCTTCCTCATGGGGCGGACGGTACCCCTCTGGATAGCTCATTCTACGACTTCGGTTGGACTCCGTTCCTATGGGCGGCGGAGTATCATGATGGATACACATATCTCTCGTGTATCACAAGTGGCCTGTATATTGTCCAATTGGACATCGATGCACCGTATGGAAACTGAACTTCGGCCCCTATGGGGCCGGGCGCAAAGGGGGGAATTTGATAGGGTAGGTTTGTCCCGGCAGGGTATGAACTTACGACCGGTATGGCTACTGACCGCTCTAATGATACTAGCACCTCTTTCCGGATGCCTATCATTTTCTGATGATTCCGGAGGTTCAGGGGATGGCAGTATGGATTGGATTGATCCGGTTACAGAAATAGAGGACGAGAATCATTCACACAATGATTTGCTTGCTCACCGACTGGCCACCCCTAATGCGAAATTAATCGACTATCACAACCTAAATTGTGATGGAAACGTAAAGCCCCCGGCAGACCTTGACAATGTTGCAGGTAGGCCTTGTTTTGATGAGTTCAAGAATGTGGGACCGACTCCAGGAGACAGCTCTGAAATCGCCATAGAAGGTAATTTCCTCGATGACTGTGAGATTTATGGAGACGGGACAGGTGGATGTTATGCCTACGTCTCCTCGTACAACCAATTTGAAATTCTGGACATCAGCAAGCCAAATGAAATTAGACTATTATCGACTTATTACGCAGAAATTGCTAGGATGATCGACATCAAAGTAACATCTGACAACAACTGGGTACTAGTGAATCATGAGTTGACTAATTCTGAGTTGGACCCCATTCCAAATGACGATGACGCGAATAGCGGTGCGAACCGTCTGGACTTGATTTACGTGGGCGACAAGACCAGTCCTATCAAGGTCGCAGAGTGGGACAACCCCCCAGCTGGTTTCCACAACCAGGACCTCCACGTATACTGTGACTGGACGCCGGCGAACCCTACAGCTCTGTGGCAGGATGACTGCCATCTATTCCTATTCGGGGCCGACCCCTATCCTGAAATGGTAGAAGGGTCAAGTGGAACCTTCTACAAGGGCACTCAGGTATTCTATGCCCTAATAGACTTCGAGGGGTTGAACCCCACGAATAACGAGGAGCAACAAAACGCCAGTAGAGAGATAATACGATGGGGAGGTTACACCCCAGAACCACAGACGACCTGTGGGGGCTCTATCTTCAATCACGATAACGTATTCTTCATTCACCCAATAACAAAGCAGAAGATGTTAGCAGTATCATATTGGGGCGCTGGACTAAGGTTCGTTGACGTTTCCGAACCACCCCAGATTGCTGATCCACTGGGAATTTCGTGGCCACCCGAAACCGGACGATGGTTGGGTTGTGCCACTGATGACTCTGGATGGTATGGCCCGGAAGGAGGCGGACATGCCAATATGGCCCCCGAAGTATGGCTTGACGCCAACGATGGGAACGACAACATACACTATGCAGTACCTCAGGATAATTTGATATGCTCGGGAATTAGTGAATATGACCCTGTAGAAACCTGGCCCGAGCAATGCGGAATAGGGCCTTCCGATGCAACCTACGGTGTGAATTGGAGGCATTACACCTACATCGCCCCGGAATACGGCTCCAATGCCAATCACACAGGATATATCTGGACGATCGATACTACAGATCCCGCTCAACCCTTCCTAGTTTCCAAGTGGAAGCTACCTGGTGAAAGCATCCTTGCCGACGGCACCTCGCATCCACATCATTACATCCCCGGGGGGTATATTTTCAGCCCCCACAACGGAGACACGGGATTGAATGGTCATGTTTACTGGACTCACTACCATGCTGGAGTTTGGATAACTGACCACGGCCACATTTGGGACGAGTTAGTCTGGGAAAATGGATATCCAGAGCCAGAGAGAGGTTTTCAGGCCATCTCAGAATTAGCCCCTTCCCATACCCTCGGATACTACCTTCCTGCGGGCCCTGATTGGATTGATGACCCAACTAACACATTGGGCTATGATATGGCTGACTGCTGGGCATCATGTATGATACCTTTTGACTGGGGCCTACAGTATGATCCACGTGGTTTCGTATTTATCTCCGAGATGGTCTCAGGAGTGTATGTTGTGCAGTTCGACGAGGATTATGATTCAAGATTTGATTATCCCCCTCTGTGGAAGGCGGAGGCTAGTGACGAATGAGATTAACTCTGAGGAGTCAATTATCAATAGCGGTGGTTTTTCTCCTTCTAATCCCTGTTGCTTCGGCCCATGGAGCGAACTCATTCTCCTTCATAATGAGGAATGGTTCTCTGCAACCAGAGTCAGCTGAGGTTGTACAGAATGATACGCTTATCTTTTACAATGTGGTCGATTATGAGAGGAGTCTGGAATTAGACAAGGACGAAGATGGAGTAATGGACTATCAGTGTACTGCAACCGGCTTCAACTCCACTACAACGGATGATGAATGCAGACTCTGGCTCGATCCTAGTAATTGGACTGCAGGAGAATATGAGCTAGATATAATCTCCAACGGAAGTCTTTGGAAGACCCTTAGTTTCACGCTGATTGAGGATGTTCACAATGAATCTGGACCTCCTTCCGGTTATTCCTTTGGAGAAGTTGATGGTGCCCAGAATCAGGATGAGGAAGGAGGTGTCTCATCGAATGTGTTTTTACTGTTCGGAGTCATAGCAATCATTGGAGTTGGCATTATTTCGAGAAGGGGGGGCTAAAATGAACAGGGCATTAGGATTGATCTTGGCCATATCTATCATGCTAGCAGGGTGCATGGGTGGCGTCGAAGAAGATGTCTTCTACGGTGAAGATATCAATCCCCCAGTTCCAGTAACTGATTTTATCCTAACCGATGAGAATGGAGATTACTTCTCCCTCTCTGAGTATGAAGGAAAGGTAGTCGTAGTAACCTTCCTGTTCACTAGATGCCCTGATATCTGCCCTATTGTGAGCGCGAATCTAGATTATCTATCTGATATGCTTGGAGATGACTACGGGACTGAGGTGGAGATTCTAACGATAACAGTAGACCCATGGACGGATAACAGCTCCGTCTTACATCAGTACAGAGAACAACGAGGACTACATTGGCCCCATCTAACTGGAACGGTGGAGGATCTTGAGGACATATGGCTGGAATTTGATGTCGGGCTACAGACATATGACACCGATACTGATGGGGACGGGGTATCGGACGGCTTCGATACCTGCTTGGAGACGCCCGAAGGAGAGGAAGTGGACAATAACGGATGCGGGTTGGAAACTCAACAACAACAAGATGAAGATGTCACGGTCAAACATCATCCACTGGATTACTGGGTCGATCACACCACGGGTACCATAATACTGGACAAGGAGCTTAGGCAGAGGGTTTGGTGGGGAGATACCGATTGGAATGTCGAGCTTGCGATAGAAGATATCAAGATCCTAATGGAAGAGGAGACTTGAGATGAGCTTCTTGAGAGTAGCGGTAGTATCCATCATATTACTCTCATCGGGTTGTCTGGGGCAGGGGGAAGGGGACCTAGAGTTTCTTGGAATAGAATACAGAGACCCGCCTGAAGCTCCAAATTTCGTTCTTTTCGATCAAAATGGGGAAGTCTTTGAACTAAGTGACCATGAAGGGAAAGTGATCGTTGTTGCTTTCGTCTACACTGCGTGTCCAGACATATGCCTCATAATTTCTTCCAACTTAGATTACGTGGATAAGAATCTTGGAGACAGGTCAGATGATGTGGTGATAATCTCCGTGACGATTGACCCTGCAAGAGATACGATCTCACATCTTTCTGAGTGGACTGAGAACAGGGGATACGAATGGTATCACCTTACAGGTCCAGTATCCACACTTCAGCAAACATATCGATCATGGAATGTCATAATAGATAACGAGCACATTTCGGCAAGCGAGCCTCCAGAAAGTGACCTTAACAGGCTTGTGCTACTTTATCCCGATAATTCCAGTTCGATTCTCGAAAAGAATGGTTTTGGGAAGAACGGGTCTGATTTCATTTCGGATACAATTCTAGAATCTAACATCACTAGCGATTTAGGAGATGGGCCAAATAGTTCCGGAACAATTGGCGAATGGTCATCTGATGAAGACTGGGATTGGGTCCTTCACTACTGGGACTCAGATAGTGAAATCTGGGTAGAGTCTCAAGAGTCGAGCTCATCCATCATAATGGATAGCGATACCCACCTAGCATGGATGTCAAGCAACTCCAACACCAGTATGGCCCCCCCTGGCGAGGACTGTAATGGACATGGATGGATAATGGGCTCGGGAAGTACTGCCCACTGCATGTGCGATGATGGTTATGAGAGAGGAGATTCTGATTGGTTGTCGTGCTTCTTAATGGGGTCGATGGAGGATAATTCTACTGGCTCCCAAGACCCGCATGATGAATCCCTCGGAGAGTATGAAGTAGGCCATTCGACTACCACATTCATTGTAGGCAAGGAGATGAGGAAGAGAGTTGCCTACTCTGGAATATTTTGGGATGCGGATGAGTTCTTGCAAGATGTAATTACTCTCGCCGATGAGTGATTCTGTCATTTTGTCACCTTTTTCAGGATTTTACACTGCTCCAATTATATGCTATTTCATTCACTTGGAAACATGGCAGAAGATAATGGGATGGCGAGGTCGATTTTTCTGTCGGCCCTGATGGTTACTAGCGTGATGACCGGCCTACTGTTCTTCGGTATTGAAGATGAGGGGGTGAATGGATCTCCAACTATTGACTCTGATGTCCCTGACACTATGCTGGTTGGTGAGATTGAAACAGTGAATATAACAATCTCAGATGAGGAGATGGGGGGCCTGTCTGTCTTGATTACTCTGAACGGAGAGCAGGTCATGGAACCTCTTGACGATAACGGGGTTGTGACCTTGGATGTCTCATCACTCGGAGTTGGGAGTCATGCACTCCAGGTGGTTGCGACCGATAGTCTTGGGCAAGATTCTACATGGACAAAGGTTTTCTCAATAAATTACCCCGATGAGAGTGGGACTATTATATCACTATCAGTGAGTGATTTTACTATTACTAAAGGCGGGACAGCCCCAATAAGTGGACAGGTTCTCCATGACTCTGTCGACACATGCTCTCTAAGGTGGTCGACTGCAGATGCATCTGAGTCAGGCTTGGGCCTCCCAATAGGAGAAGACGGCAGTTTTGATTTAGAGCTGTCAAACATACAAGATAATACTACTCTATCTCTCTGGTCAGTATGTGGTGTTTGGACAGAGAGTTCATTTTTGGCAACTACTACTATCACAGTAATTGAGGCGATAGAGGAAGGCTGTACTGATCCAAGCGCAAGTAACTATGACGAAGCCGCAGAAGAGGATGATGGCTCATGCGAATATGATAGCGAGCCCGAACCTGCTCCGGGGTGTACAGATCCAAGCGCAAGTAACTATGATGAAGCCGCAGAAGAGGATGATGGCTCATGCGAATATGATATTGAGCCTGTGGATAATGGAACTGGGTCACAGTCATGGTGGGAGGGTATACTTCTTTGCGACTCAACTGAACAAGTAGAACCAGTGGATGATTACAATACTACTGATTCAGATAACCATCTTTGTCAATTGAGTTTTGAGATAGGAGAGACTGAGATTGTAATCGATTCTAATGGAATACCCAATCATGACCTGGAGTCCGGTCCTGGTTGCTGTACAAGTGAGCAAACTCTCGAATGGAGGATTCCGCTAGTTCCCAATAATCAGACTGGTTGCGATCCGTCTCTCTCTTCAGATGGTTGTACTATGGCTCCTGAGAGAGACGCTGTTGCCTTTGCTGTGAATGGAGTTCCCATTTTCGGACCTGAAGATGGCCCGGGCGGAGATGCGGTTGCTGGACATGAGGGGGAGTATGAAGAAGACAGGCAACATATCTGGCTTGGGATATGCCATGGCCACTCTGGCCCTGGTGGCGCTTACCATTATCATGCAGACGCTAACTGCGCGCACTGGCATCCAGATGAGGAAACTAATCAAACATGGAGGGACTACCATATTGACTCTTCTAGATCTCTTTCAGAGCATTCACCTATTGTTGGGTTCGCCTTAGATGGATATCCGATCTATGGATTCGTGGGTTGGGATGAAGAGGGGGTTGTATCGGAAATGAAATCATCATATCGCCTAAAGGAGGGAGAAACAGGTTACAATGGCATTGATGATTACGAGTATGTTGTTGGACTTGGTGATCTAGATTCATGCAATGGGCAATTCGGGCCCACTCCAGACTATCCTGAGGGAATTTACCACTATCATACAACGTGGGAAAATGGAGAGGGAGGCATAGGTTTTCCATACTTCATCAACTGCTACAGGGGCGAAGTTTCACTAGACAGCCAGAATGGAGAGGGAGATGACGAAGTTGATTGCTCGGGTCGTGGGGAGACTTGGGGACCGGGGATAGGACCACCTCCTGAGGGATGTGAGGGCGGACCACCTGGTCAGTCTTCTGATATTTCTTCGGCCTTCGGGATAGTATATCGGTTAGTTCCGCCAAGTGGAGGCATGTTAGCAATGATGATAATCGCAGTTGCATTTGTCAGAGTATTGGCATTTGCCCCAGTTTCTCCAAGTCGGGCTGGTATAACTGCCTTATATCATCAAGTCCGAGTATGAGCATCGCCAGTCTCTCGAGTCCCATGCCCCACGCACATACGGGCCATTCTGTACCCAACGGCTCGGTTACTTCTGGCCGGAATATCCCAGCCCCTCCGAGCTCCAGCCACTCGCCCCTCCAAAGGATGTCCACTTCCACACTAGGCTCAGTGTAGGGGAAGTAGGCTGGCCTAACTCTAACATCATCATAACCCATCTTCGAGTAGAAAGTCTTCAGTGTTGTGATTAGCATAGGAAGATTTGCGTTTTCTTCGTGAATGATGCCTTCAATCTGATGGAACTCTGGTAAATGGGTCCTATCTATGGTTTCCTGTCTGAAGACTCTACCAATTCCAAAAACTCTTGAAGGCTTGCTTGGATTCTCAGCAATGTGCCTGACAGTGTTCACTGTTGTATGAGTTCTGAGGAGTCCCTTCTGAGCCTCTTCCCTGTCGAATCTCCTCCCCCAACCCCTACTTCCTGTATCATGACCGTGCTCGTGAACCTTCGACCATAAATCGAGATACTCTTCTTGGACCTCGACTTTTTGTGGGTTTGAGAGGTAGAATGTGTCTTGCATTGTCCTTGCAGGATGAGACTGAGGTATGTACAAAGCATCCATATTCCAGCCTGCGGATTGTACGAAATTTCCTTCTATCTCAGAGAATCCCATTTCTAAGAAGACATTCCTAATTCTCTCAATCAGTGCTTGCATCGGATGGGGCCTTCCTCCAGTAGGGGTGACAGTTGGTGCATTTACGTCGAAAGGCTTGAACTTGGCTCCTATCCAAGATTCTCCTTGCAAAAGCTCGGGAGTCACCTCCCCTATCATTTCAACATGAGAAAGTAGTTCGCCGTCTACTGAGAGTCCCTCTTCAGTCAGGGACCATGTACGGGTAACTTGGACATCTATTGAAATCAGACCTTTCCTCCTTGAGAAGTGCTCTATTAGTTGTGGGCTTAACTCTGAATCTTCGACGCTTGATTTTGAGATCTTGGAGATAAAATCTCGCCTTTCGGAAATGACAGATGAAATTAGCTCTTCATCCTGGGCGACCAAATTACCAGATTCTAGTCTCACGCCGATAGATTTCAGGAGTCCTATCCCAGGTCCTGCCTCGTTTCTTTGGAAGCCCGCATCAAATAGATTTTCCATATTCCTCTTATCCTCATCGGAGTCAAGGTACCATTTCCATATTCTTTCCTCCAATAATCCATTTTGAGCTGCCTTTTCCCCCTCTGAGTCTAGTGAAACAGTCCTTATCTTACTCTCATGAATGGAGACCAGCCCTAATTCGGACAGTGATTGCCCAGAGCCAGCAACGTGAACTTGGTCTTTCCATCCAGTGGACTCTAGTAGGTCATCAATTGCCCATTCCCTGTTTGGATGGGTAAGCATGGACTTGAGCATGGTCCTGTCATTATTGCTCATATCCATCGTCATTGACTGCTCGATCGGGGCCTCACACTTGAGACTACCGTGAAGAATCACTCTTCTTCCCATAGTGTAATTTCACATTCTTTGCAGAAGTATTTGCTAGGCTTGGGGCCATTCAAAATTTCTACGTTTCCACACCTTCCACACAGTATTGAGGTCTTCACAGGAGAAATCAAGGTAGTATCTACTCTGAACATTGGGCCCCCCGCATCTGGAAGAAAATCGGTATCCGGCATCCAAGCATGTATTTCCTCCTGGTCGACTTCCTGTTCATCGGTCATCCCTATTGCAACCAACAGTAGGCATATTCCTGAAATCGAAATCGGGACGGCTATGGCTAGAACTAAACTCGATGGACCCGAGCTTAGTATGATTCCACTGCCAATCACTATACACATCCATCCAGATATTGCAAGGTTGGCCCTGCTATTGTTCCGAATGGGTGCGCTCATGAACTTGCCAAGGGGTCCTACGCATCAAAGTCCCCCCCAATCGCCTATAGGTTTCAATAGTGGTTTGCCTTCCAAGGGGTGCCGCCTCAGTAGCTCAGCCTGGTAGAGCATCTGATTTGTAATCAGACGGTCGGGGGTTC
>DAPJ01000010.1 GCA_002502095.1 Euryarchaeota archaeon UBA62 | reverse complement strand
CTCTCTCCTCCTCCAGACTCTATCCAATCTGGTGCTATAGTGCCTTGAACAAGATATTTTGCACCACAGTTCGCCTGCTCCTCCTCAAAGACTCTGATGAATTGCTCTCCGATTACCATTCTCTTTTGCTCTGGGTCTGTTACTCCCTCTAAACTGCTGAAGAATCTCTCGGATGCGTCGACCACCTGTAAATCGATGCCCATTTCATTGAACATCTCCCTGACCTCATCAGTCTCCCCCTTGCGCATGAATCCGGTATCGACGTAGACGCAGTGGAGCAGGCTACCGACAGCACGGTGTGCGAGTACCGCTGCCACAGTACTGTCTATTCCGCCTGAGCAGGCTATGATTGCAGTATCATCTATCTTTGATTCTAATGCTTCGATCGCCTCATCAACCAGCATTTGGGTATCCATCGAAGGACTCACCCCTGAATTGACTCATCATCTGAGATTACCTTCGCAGTCATTGCTTCTCTGTACTCCCTGTACGCACTGGATAGGGAATCATCAGAGGTAGCGAGAATTTGAACTGCCAAAGCACCTGCATTATCACCGCGGTCCACCCCTACGGTGGCCACAGGCATCCCCGGGGGCATTTGGACGATGGAAAGTAGAGAGTCCATAGGGACCTTTCCTCCTACTGGTACTCCTATCACTGGCTTGCTTGTCATTGATGCGATCACTCCGGGAAGGGCCGCTGCAACGCCAGCCATGCCGATGAAAACCTGACATCCTGAGTCCTCAGCCGAACTGATAATTTCCTCGAGGTATTTTGGTGCCCTGTGTGCGGATGCAACCCTTATCTCGAAGGTCACATCGAACTTCTCCAGCACGGAGCGGCATTTCTCAGCAATCGGCAAATCTGATTTAGAACCAAGTACGACACATATGTCCATGACACTCGGGACGTAAGGAGGTTCAAATGCCTGCCGTTCTATTCTTCCTCATCGAAGACTATGAGTTCCATCGGCCACTCGGCTTGAGAGAAGTCTAAGCGGAGCTCCTTGAGTACTCTGATTATCTCGTAGGAGTATGGATGGCTCTCGAAAAGACAGTCCTGAACGAACCCGAATTTGCAGATGTAGGAGATTGAGATAAAATCTGTACTTTCTCTCGTAAGGCCATAGAGGACTAAACTTCCATCTCCGATAGGGGTTGAAGATATCTTTCCCCTATTCCATGATTGTGAATGGATCTCCCATCTTTCAGGAAGAGCTGTTGAATCCCAGGTAGATTTTTCGAGGGGGGAGATAATTCTAGCTGGAGGTATTGAGAATACCTCAGATATCATCTTAATCGATCTAAGGAATGCGATCCAGAAAATAGCATATGCTAACCATCCCAGTAATGGCGAGTAGTAGATATGGGCCATAAATAGTAAACAACCCAAGGACACAAGTACCCAGTCTATCGGAAGGGTAAGTAAATTATCACTGGATGTAGGCTGTGCATTCCTTGCATTTGAAACGGGAACGATCAGTAAAGTCCATGAGATAATGAATAGAGCTCCTGAGACAAACTGGTCATCTGGAGTTTTACCTGTGAATATCAGCGGAAATATGCTTGAGATCAGGAAGAAAGGCGACCATGCGACCGGTTTGAGGATGGGCCACGCCAATGGCCTCATTCTCTGTCTCGCCCATCCGAATCTATGTTCGGAGGACGGGACCCCCATACCTGAGGGGACGTGCATCTCGGAATTCCTAATCAGAGGAGGGGTTTGTTTGCTCTCTAAACCCCACCAAACCGGATCTCCGCGGAGCCAGTTCCTGTCACCGTGTGCCTCCATTGAATACTGAGGAGGGAGTTTAGCATATGAATTAGGACGAGGGCTCGTCCTTTGGGTACCTAAGAATTAGGTTTCTAGCGGCCCAAACCTCATCCACCCTTCCCACAGGAGTGGTATGAGGGGCGGTTAGCACGATATCTGGGTCCTCTGCGAGAATGGCATGGAAGTCTTCGGCAAACTTGTCTAAAACCTCCTTCGATTCGGTCTCTGTCGGTTCGAACATTAGGCACTCAGGGACGATCTGCGGAAAATATAGAGTAGGTGCCATGTATCCAAAATCTAGCAACCTCTTTGCCACGTCCTTACCAGTAACGCCTGTCACATCCTTCAGAGGAGACATCGAAAGAGTAAATTCGTGCTTGACAACTTCAGCCGGACATCCCTCAATTGGCATAGCATGAATATTCAAATCGGGATTAGGATTCATCATTCTAAACCTGAGATAGTTTGCATTTAGGACAGCATGCTCACTCATCCTCTCCAAGTCACGGCCATATCTCCGGTAGAAGGCCCATGCCCTTACTACTGCTCCAGCATTACCATTCCACTGCTGGACCTTTCCGATTGTTGAAGCGGGAGATTCCCAATGGTACCAGAAGCCATCCCCCACAGTACCGATATCCCCTGAAGGCAACTCTTTGCGATTCACCAGGGGAGATGGTAGGAACTTGGATAGATGGTCCTTTACTCCTATAGGGCCACTTCCCGGGCCGCCTCCCCCGTGTGGCTGACTGAAGGTTTTGTGCAGATTATAGTGCACAGCATCGAATCCCATCCGCCCGGGGTCTGTCTTACCTAGTATCGCATTGAAGTTGGCACCGTCGTAGTACATCTGCCCACCAGCAGAATGTACGATTTCAGCAGCTTCAGCTATTTCAGGCTCGAAAACGCCAAGAGTACTTGGATTGGTAATCATCATCGCGGCGGTATCTTCCCCGACGGCTGAGCGGAGAGCATCTAGATCAATGCGTCCGTCATGGGCACTAGGAATCTCAATAATCTGATATCCGCACATAGATGCGGATGCGGGATTCGTACCATGGGCGGAATCTGGTACTATCACCTTGTCACGG
This sequence comes from Euryarchaeota archaeon UBA62, assembly GCA_002502095.1. Taxonomy (GTDB): domain Archaea; phylum Thermoplasmatota; class Poseidoniia; order Poseidoniales; family Thalassarchaeaceae; genus MGIIb-O5. The sequence continues at coordinate 8,614 of DAPJ01000010.1, read as the reverse complement.
TGATTATCTCCTCGTTCTCTATGGTATTCTTGAATACACCTGATTGCGGTGAACTCACCTTGTGCGCCTGCAACAGGCTGTAGGGTCACCGCATCCATTCCGGAGCAGATTGCTAACATCTCCTGCATCTCGTAGTATATCGCCAAGAGGCCTTGGACCTGAGCCTCTGGTTGCAGAGGGTGAATACGGTCTATTCCGGGGTTCTGTACTATCTTCTCATTGAGTCTAGGATTGTGTTTCATTGTACAAGATCCCAAGGGGTAGAATCCTGTATCAATTCCAAAATTTTTCTGGGAAAGTTTGGTGTAATGTCTAACCAACTCTGGCTCACTTGCTCTAGGCCAATCGGGCAATCTGTTTCTCCTCATGGATTCCGGGATGTGACTGGGAGAATCCTCCGTGAGAGGGGATGGTTGGGACCATCCAGCATTCTTCGAGCCATTGAAGTCGAAAATAGTGTCAGTCATGATGACTCCTCCACCCACGAAGTAAGTGATTTCTTTAACAGAGAAATGTCGGATTCTGAAGTTCTCTCATCGCACCCAATGAGAATCCATGATCCTTTATCTGGCCACCACTGACCGAGGTCAAAACCCCCAATCACACCGAGTTCGAAAATATGGGATAGGGCTTCAGATGACTTACCTGGGACTTTGACAGCAAACTCTCTGAAGACTGGTGATTTCGGAAATGCTAATTCCAGTCCTTCGACTGATGATAGTTCATCTATAGCCATCCTAGTCGAAGACAGTACCCTAGTGGAGAGAGTTTCCAGACCGACCGGACCGAGAAGAGCCATGTGCATCGCTCCCATAAGTGCGATTAGAGTCTCATTTGAACATATATTTGAGGTGGCTCGGTGTCTACGGATATGCTGCTCCCGAGTAGACAGCGTGAGTGTGTATGCAGTCTTTCCTTCAGTGTCTATGCTCTGTCCCACGATTCTTCCTGGCATGAGGCGCAAGAAGTCCTTTTTACAGGCGAATATCCCGTAAATTGGCCCTCCTGCGGTTGGCCCTATTCCGAATGGTTGCCCCTCTCCGACCACTATATCGGCACCCCAGTTACCAGGGGGCTCTACTATCCCCAGTGATGTGACATCGACTCCCACAATAATGGCGGTTTTATCCCCTACTACTTCCCTCAGCCTCAACAATCCCTCGTCGAGAATACCAAATGCATTTGGCTGCTCGACGTATATCGCGCACGATCCAGATGCCTCAGCTGCTATATTCAAATTCAAGAAGCCGTCTTCATCGTGGGGAATTTTCCTAATATCTATGCCTACCCCTTGGGTGTAATTCTCAATTACTGACATTCTATGAGGAGGGACCAATTCCGAAATATAGACGGTATTTGGCATATCTACCTTCTTTGATTTCACTCTGACTGCGCAGGTAATCGCTTCAGCGGCAGATGTACTAGCATCGTACATGGAAACATTTGAGATCGGAAGTCCCACTAACTCAGAAATCATTGTCTGGAACTCCCACATAGCCTGAAGCATCCCTTGACTGACCTCGGGCTGATATGGGGTGTATGAGGTGAGAAATTCTCCTCTTGTGGCAATCATTGGGACCATTGACGGAACAAAATTCCTAGCCAATCCTGCTGAGATGAATGATGGCCTACTATCTAAATTGACATTGGCCCCCAAGAGCCTCTCCGCGTCCCTGAGTATTTCTTCCTCTGTCTGAGGGGGCGGTAAAGGAAGCGTACCTTCTGATCTTATTTCAACAGGGATGTCTTCAAACAAATCTTTCATGGAAGAAACGCCCATAATATCAAGCATTTCTTGCTCTCTTCCAAGATTTGGCAATTGATCCACGGTAGCCCTCAGCTGACTGGAGACGTAGGGAGTTTATGATTATCTTTGGTTGGGATTCTGCGTGGAAGACCGACACACTCTTATTACTCCCAAGTTAGTCAATGCGTCATGAAGGTCGCAATAACTGCCTCAGATGCATTCGTGGCGCCCTACATTATTGATGCTCTCGGGGATGCCGCGGTGGTGATTCCAGACGAGGTATTGGAAGACAGTATGACTCTTGACGTCATGCTAACTCCCTGTAATGCACTGATACACATTAACTCCAGGCCAGTCAACACGAGTGTTGCTAGGAATGATCGCGAAGTCAAGATTATGATGAGAGAGGCTGCTAGGCCTGTCTTGGACGCGGTTAACAGGCATGGGGAGCTTCACATGATAATTGTTGGAACATTGAGAGTGCATCCTCCTTGGTCCCCCGGTGACGATTACTATGGCCCAGAGTCATCATTATCCCCGAGAGATACCGCCGCCGAAGGGCAGCTTTGGATTGAGGAGAATGCTCTTGAGAGAGCAGAGTCAGGTAGGCCTGTCAGCGTTATCCGTGCATCGAATGTCCAGGGAGTCCCTCTGGAAGGGCCACCAGGCAATGGAATTCTTCATCGATGGGCGAACGAGAGTCAAATTGGTTGGATAAACGTACCAGGTTCTGGAGAGGATGTGAAAGATCTTGTTCATGTTGAAGATTTGGTAAGGACAGTTCTGTCGGTTCTTGAAAACCCCCCTCTAACCAGAGAGAGCTTCGCAGTTGGCTCGGGAAAGGGAATAACCATGAGTGAGCTAGCCAACATCTACAATAGCAAAACCGGAGCTTCAGTAGAGCTGAATCAGAATTCTGACGGAGAGGTTTGGGGAATTGTGGATGCTTGGTTCTTGGAGCACAGATGTGGGTTCAGGCCTATGATCAGCCTCGAGGAGATGATCGATGAGGCTCTCGAAACCTCCGGCTATTGAGCGTCAAGAATGATTCGCTTACGAATGCCGTTCCAACCAGATACTGTACATGATATTTCACCTTCGTACCCGGGCTTGTAAACTGAGATATCTGTATCCGAGGGGATTCTAATTTCTACTTCATTTCCTGATGGCATTCCATGGTCATGTAGGGAAGCCACAACGGTATTTCCGCCTCTGTATCTATCGGAGATGCCGATTCCAAAGGTCCTCTCCACAGAAGTTATTTTGATAGAAATGTCAACTGAGGTGCCAGAAAGCTCCTCCTTCAAAGCATTCTGTTCGGATAACATTCGAGCTTGCGAGAATGACTCTACCATGGAAAAAATTGTCATAACTTTCGAGCCTGCTTGATTATCTGCTGGTTCTTCTGCCATTACATCCTCTGGCTCTGGCTGGAATTGAGTTGCGGCCTCTTCGATTTTACCCTCCACGACTGCAGTGGAAGGGTCCGTCTCGACCTCTACTTCTGGGGCCTCTTGCCATTCTTTTTGCTCGGAAGACACAGAAGCGATGCCCAAGGCACCTGCGGATAGCGTAGCGGCGGTAGTTGCCGCGAGAACAAGATTAGATCGGGCGATTTCCTGCAGGGAGTCGGCCTTGGCCTTCCATAGTTCCCTCGCGGATGGTTGTAGGAAGCTAGGTAGTTTTGAGATTCTTGACTCCGCCTGTTGATCCATAATGGCCCTGCTCGTCTCCAGTGCTTCTAGATCTGAGAATTCTGCCTGCTGCATTTCTCCTAGGATTTCCGAGAACTCTACTGAAATAGAATCCATCATATCGCCAGGAGCATCGGGTTCGGTCTCCTCAACTACCTCTGCGACGGGCAACTCCTCGATATTCTCCGGGGGTTCCTCTGAGGGAGAAGAGGTTTGAATCGTGATTTTACCAACTCCGACCCATCTCCTAGTGCCCGTGGGCAGGCCACCACCCGCAGGGGGCCTTGTCCATCCTCCCCTGTAGAAGTCTTGAGTCCCGTCGAGTTCTCTGTTATCGAGACTCCACGATGGAGCACCTCCTGATCCGGCGTTGTAGTAGTACAATTTAGCTGAGTTCATATTTGCGAAAAGTGGTTTTCCGTTCAACTCTCCTTTGAGTTCATAATGACCATTGTAAATGTTGTTTGGATGATCTGAAATTGTGAGAGATGAGCCTTCGACGTATGGGTCTGAGGTCTTGCCATCGACGAGTACGAGAATCTCCTGTAGATCAATTTGGCCATCGCCGTTTGAATCCAAAACCGAGAAGATTGCATTCACTATTGACTGCGGTGCTCTCTGTCCAGTTATTGATGTCAATGCGGCAATAAATTCTTCGTAGTTCAGACTCCCGTTTCCGTCCATATCGTACTTGGAAAATAGTGCCTCTGAAGAAATCCCCCTAGACTTCAGAATTGTTTGTAGATTCTTAATAGCTACAGCCTCGATGCCACCGTTCACTCTATCGACCCGAGTATCGACAGAGGCTATACAGCAATGAGTGTTGTCACTGCGTAGCTACAAAAATGGAGCTCTAACGACTTCGGCCTTGATAGATCTTCTGGAGCTAGCTCTGATCCAAACTAGCTGGCCCTCCACTGAAGCAGAAAGATACGCCATCGCTATGCCGACACCACCCAGACTGGGAGAGGGGGCTCCACTGGTCACGTACCCAATCACGCGAGCATCTTCTGAGTCCGAGTCCATTACAGGATGCCCGGGCCGAGGGGATGGGCCTCTTGCAACACATCTAATCGCCGTCCATTTTTCCGAGTTTTCAAGAGACTCGAGGACTCTATCTTTCCCGATGAACTCATGACTCATATTAAGGCCGAACGGAACTGAGGTCTCTGCTGAGTCTCTGGACAGAAATCCATCAGGAAGACTTGAATCTACCAGCTCACCGAGGCCCGGCCAATGGAAATCCTGACCAGATAATAGGTAGCCTTTCTCAAGCCTGAGAGTGTCTCTAGCACCTAATCCGACTGGAACCAGGCCTAATTCAGAGCCGGACTCAATGAACCGCTTCCATAGAAGATTTGCCTGATCATTGGGGACAAAAATCTCCACACCAGGCTCCCCGGTATATCCGGTTCCTTGAATCCAGCCATCTACAGAGAGGTTGTTTTGAGAGATATCTTGGCACTTGAACCTACCAACATTGTTAGAGTCGCCCAAAACCTGTGAGACTATTTCCATTGATTTTGGTCCCTGAATAGCAATAATACTAGTTTCCTCAGATTCATCTGATATCCTAATGGATCCATCGCCTGGGAGCAATTCAGTGAACCAATCCAGCATCACAGATACCATTGAGGCATTTGGGACCCCAAGGATCTCTTCCTCCGTTCTGATTGCGAATATCATATCGTCGATTATTTTTCCATCTGTATCGAGAAAATGAGTGTACCCGCATGTCCCAGTTTGAAACCTCGTAAAATCCTGGGTCCCTATGCCTGATAACCACTCTGAAACCCCCTTACCAACAAACCTGAATAGCCCCATATGAGAAACGTCAAACATGCCAGCAGCAGATCTGGTAGCCAAGTGCTCTTCTTTGATGGAAGAGTACCATATCGGAAGCTCGAAACCATGGAAATCTACCAGATTCGCTCCTGATTCAACATGTGAATCGTACAGAGCCGTCCTCACGGGGGCATATCCCATGGGCCGAGGAGTGGGAGTAGGGGGAATAAGTTTAGGGAGCAGAGAAAATAAATTTCCAATACCTAGTAAATGCTAATCTTTTAATGCATGGGTTTAAATAGTTCGGCTAAGACTATACAACTACAGGTTGATATGATGAAAGAGAACGTTGAGAGTCGCGGGGAATCTGTATCTCCCAGCTCCTCTGGATCCAGTGGGAGACGCGCCATTGTGCCTTCGATGCGGCCGTCCACCAGTAGAAAGACCGAGGGTGTATCCAGGCCCTGTACCGTTTGTGGCTCGAACTCTTGGGATACTGATGAAGTCCGTGGTGAGACCTCTTGCTCAGAATGTGGTTATGTCGCAGAGGAGAATATGATGGATCTTGGGGCAGAATGGACAAATCATTCTGGAGGCGATGATAGGAGCAGAGTTGGCGCCCCTACCACGCTGACCCTCTCAGACAAGGGACTTTCTACTGAAATAAGGAGGTCGGATTTGACGTCTGGGGCAGCGAAGAGGCATGGTATGTCAGGTAAGGCACTGAGGGACTGGCGTAGGAGGCAACGTATCGACCAACGAAGTAAGACCAGGGATAGCAGAAGTAGAAACCTGGCTAAAGCAATGCAGTTCATCAGGGACCGTGGAGATCTGCCTCCTCAGATTGAGCAGGAAGCTGCTGGACTTTACAGACACTCTGTGGATAGAGGGCTTGTCACTGGGAGGAGTATCAGGGGAGTTTCAGCCGCATGCGTTTACGTGGCTGCCCGCGAGGCTAGGATTCCTAGAAGAATTGAAGATGTTGCAGAGGCTTTCGATATGGTAAAAGATGTTGATCTCAAGGAGTTGAAAAGGACAATTAGGCTAGTTTCCAGATTCCTAGGTGCTCATCACATTACTGGTCCCGAAGAGTATTTTGAGAGGTTTCACTCTGATCTTGGGATGAGGCCCGAGACCCTTGGAATAGTGAGAAGGATGTGGGATACCGTCAAGGATGACCTCTCATGGCAAGGTAAGAAGCCATCTGGTATCGCAGGCGTAATAATTTACAGAGCATCTCAAGATAGTGACTCCCCGAGAACTCAGAGTGAGGTATGCAAGGTCTCCGGAATCAGTGAAGTAACTCTCAGGGGCCTACTGAAAATACTGAACCAGAAGCTCTCTGAAAAATCGTTTCAGTGAAAAAACGATTCTATATATGCTCATCTATGGATGTAATTCCATGAGTGTGACGACGAGTGTAGACAGCCTGTGGGAGCGATTGGAGAGACAGCTTGATTCTTGGGACTTCCCGATTATCCCTACAGAAGCGTGATTTTCAAGGGGTGGATTTTGTGGGTTCATATCTTGTAGTTGGCGGGAGTAGCGATATTGGCCTCATCCTTTGTGAGAGACTAATAGAAGACGGAGACTCTGTGACAGTGATTGGAAGGGATTCCTCAAGGATGAGTCAAATCAAGGAGCTGGGTGCCAAGGTTTTCATCGGAGACGCTACAGATGAGCAATTCGTTTCAGAAGTAGTAACTAGCTTTTCTAGTGAAGGAGACGGAAAAATTGACGGTGTCGCACACTTGGTTGGTTCACTACTAATCAGGCCCCCTCATGCACTAAGCTCTGAGGCATTCAATGAGGTCATCAATACCAACCTAACGTCTGCATTCGTAGTCCTCTCAAAGGCATGTAAGTACATGTTACGCAACGGTGGTGGCAGAATAGTGTTCACCTCAAGTGTTGCAGCCAGTGTCGGTTTGGTCAATCATGAGGCTATCTCAGCTGCGAAGGGGGGAATTGAGTCAATGGCCAGATCTGCTGCAGCCACGTACAGCAAGAGAGGCATAAGGGTCAATGTAGTAGCCCCTGGCCTTACGGATACAAGAATGGCACAACCGATAACAAAATCTGAAACCTCCAAGGAAGCTGCAGTGAGTAAAATTCCACTGAACAGAATCAATCTACCTGAGGAGGTATCTGATGCTATTATGTGGTTATTGACTAATGCCCCGGATAATATCACTGGACAAGTTTTGCACCTAGACGGCGGGATGTCTCAAGTCAGGGGATAGTAATGAACTGGCAGAACGCAATAAGAGCCGCCAAGCTCGGAGAAGGAAAGAGCAAGATGGTCACTGTCGGGTCAAAAATACTCATGATTGTGAATATGGAAGGTAATTTCCATGCTACAGAGGGACTCTGTAAACACATGAAATGGCCCTTGTCATGGGGAGGCAAGATCGAGGATGGATGTGTCACATGCCCTCTTCATCAAACCACTCACTGCATATCAGACGGGAGTCTGGTCGAATGGGCGCCATTTCCACTCTTTCCACCATATGGAAGGCTTGTAGGATCCATGGTTTCCAAGAAGGACCTCGGAATTTTCGAGACACGCCTAGAAGATGGTTTTGTTCAGGTCCTGATCTGATCTCTCGAATCTGTCCTGAACTAGTAATCCTGAATAATGTTCACAAATTGGGAGGGGTGTTGACATGATAGAGGGAGTCCTAATTGATGATGAGGGTAACACCCTCTACGCCCCGATTGGGGAAACTGGCATCAAGTCTGTAGCTCCTTCGAAATGGAAAATATGGCTATCAGCAACTGGATTGGTGGCGCTAATGGTCATGGTCTCCTTGCAAGGGTGGATCATTGACGATGTTGTTGATGATATCAAAAAGGAATTGGGGATATATGAGAGAGTTCCTGTTTGGGAAAGGTCAGAGTGGCCTTACCTGACCAGCTACTCAAATGGTTATGTGATGGAATTCGGACAGTATGACATACTGGAGACTGAAAACGAATGGAACTCTACACATCATTTTGTGGAGTTTCAACTGCCCCTTAGTGAAGGCGGGTCAGCACCCAATGGGTTGGTGAGCTTGGCTGTTTGGCTACCAGATGTCCCCGAGGGAGTTTCAGTTCCAATCATAGCGGAATTCGGGCCCTACTTCGACGAAGTAAGTGTCGAGACCCCGTCAATTGAAGTCCCCGGAACGTGGTTAGGTCAGATGATAATTGACCAACTCCTACCTCATGGCTACGGATTCGCACAGGTCTCGGTTATGGGTACTGGTCGTTCAAATCACTGTATGGACCTAATGGGAAATGCTGAGCAACTGGGCGTGGATGCAGCCGTAACATGGCTAGGGACACAAGATTGGAGTAACGGCAAAGTAGCGATGATAGGAAAGTCCTACGATGGCTCCACGCC
>DAPJ01000007.1 GCA_002502095.1 Euryarchaeota archaeon UBA62 | reverse complement strand
ATTCACCAAGACCATAATAGCCAATCACAATGCTTACTCATACATCTCACTCAGGTATGACTTCGACATTATGACAGTCCACGGTCTTGATCCTGAGGGAGAGCCTTCCCCAGCAGAGGTCGCCGAGGTTGTTGAGAAGATAAACGAGGAGGGGATTACCGTTCTCTTCGTCGAGGAGTACACCGACCAGACAGCCGTTCAGAGCATCGTAGAAGAGACTGGAGTTGAAGTGAAGATTCTGTACACAATGGAGATGCGACCCAGTGATAGCCAAGATGACTACCTGTCTATGATGAACAAGAACATCAACAACATCGCAACCGGTCTTGGATGCTAATCGTAGGTTAGGTATAACGTAAAAGATGGCGCTGGAGATATGTCGCTAGCCGAGATATTTCCAGCCCTCTTTGTGGGTACAATTTTCCTATCTCTTATTCTCTATTTGGGGGTAGAGTATCTAAGATCTAAGTATTCTTAATCTCATTCTAGGGCCCTTATTATCTACAATACATTCATCTCTGAGGGATTAACCAGATAGACGAAGTTGCCACAGTGTGTCTGCTAACTAATGGGTGAGACAGATGGAAAAACCGATTCTAGAAGTCTTTAACCTGGTAGTAGCTCGTTCAGGTAAACTAGTCATCAAGGACATATCCTTGACGATAAATGAGGGGGAGTTTGTCGGTATAGTAGGCCCTAACGGTAGTGGAAAGTCAACTCTAATGCTTGCAATTCTTGGTATTCTGAAGCCAAGCAGGGGTTCAATAGAGATTTACGGAAATCCTCCATTGTCTAGAAAACTTCACAGAAGGATTGGTTGGGTTTCACAAGCTGCGGCAAACCTGCCTAAGGACGTAAGGCTAACCGTTCGTGAACTGGTCAGGCTTGGAACTGTTAACTCAGGCAATATGTTTGATTTGAGAGACAATGGTCGCCGTGAAAGAGTGGATAATGCAATCAGTATGACTGGCCTTGAGGATGTTGAAGATATCGACATATCTCGTCTTTCAGGGGGGCAGAGGCAGCGCGCCGTAATCGCGAGAGCTCTTGCTACAGAGGCTGACTTTATCCTATTGGATGAGCCTTTGGTAGGGATAGATCGAGAGTCTCGTAATTCTCTACTGAAGTTGCTTGATCAGCTCTGCCACGAAGAAGGTAAAACTATTTTGATGGTATCACATGATCTTACAGCGATCCGAAAAACAGCGCATAGGATGATTTTTCTTGAGGAAAGCATTAGATTCGACGGACCAACTAGTAGCTTTCCTGATTTGGAGAAACTAGCTGATTTACGGGGAATTAATGATCCTCATGAGGACCATCAAATGCATGTGGAAAATTAGTAGTGTGAGAATATGGGAATTGGCATATTTATACTTGAATTGGTCACTCCCATAATGGAGTCAATGGCACCTCACATGCCAGGAGAAACATTTCCTAAGTTTTTCACTTTGGAGATGTTCCAACGTTCGTTACTTGCAGCAGCAATGGTCGCTATTGTAGGCGGGTTTCTTGGCTCATTTCTACTCATCAGAAATCTTGCTTTAATCGGCGACGGGTTAGCTCACGTTTCATTCGGTGGAGTGGCAGTTGGCATTGTCATTGGTGCCGCTTCTCCATTATGGTATGCCTTGGTATTCAGCACAATTGCATCCATAATAATATACGAACTCCAGTCGAGAGAAATACTCACAGGAGACGCCTCGATTGCCATATTTCTCACAGGGATGCTAGCATTTGGTCTGGTATTACTGAGGCATTCTGGAGTTGGAATTACAGTACAAGTAGAGAGTTATCTATGGGGCAGCCTACTTCTCACCTCATCCGATGATTTGGATTTGATAGCATTTATTTCGATAGCGTCATTGTTACTAATCGCATTCATTCGACCCGCCTTATTGGCTACAACGGTCGATCCCTTAGCATCCTTGGTCCAAGGTTTACCAGTTCGTGCAATCGGCCTTCTTTTCAGTTGTATCACTGCAGCAGTTGTAGTTAGTATGGTTCAGGTGGTGGGGACCCTATTGGTCACGGCTTTACTAGTCACCCCAGCAGCCACAGCACAGTTAGTCGGTCGAAGCTTCCGCTCATGTTTGGCTTGGACACAGTTTTTCGGACTCAGCTCGGTTTTCTTGGGACTGTACTTCTCAGCAGAGCTGGACACAGGAAGTGGCGCCATGATTGCCTTGGTCGCCGCTATCATTTTTTCGATAGTAGCTTTCCCAAAATTTTTCGTGTTATTCAATCCATCGAATCTAAGGGGACTCTCGACCCAAATACCTCTTGACATGCCTGAATCAAGTGTTATCGAAGTCGAAAGTGAAGTGAAGTAGGCCGGTACTAGATGAGATTGTCTATGATATCATCCAAATCCTGTCTTTTTCCGCAGTAGTAGCATCTGACTTCAATCGGATCCCGGCTGTAGAGTACCAGTTTCTGTGGAAGAGGCTCTCTGGGGTTTTGGGTGATACAGTTTGAAAATGTGCACCTTGCGACGTTTACAAGCTCCTCTGCCAGCTCAACGACCCTCTTCTCTGCAACACCATAGTTTCTGATGATAGCTACACTTGCATTCGGCGAAATCAATGCAAGCCTATCCAACTCCTCTTGATTCAGCTCCAAATCCTCGATTTTGAGTAGATCTTTTCTTCCC
>DAPJ01000037.1 GCA_002502095.1 Euryarchaeota archaeon UBA62 | reverse complement strand
CCCCCCCACTGCAAAAGCGATTCTTGATAGGCACTGGCAGATCGAAAAAGAAATTTTCTTGGAGACCCCGAGACACCCCAGGTGGAAAGACGAGATTATTACGAAAGCTCATGACGGACTCGTCGGCGCATTGAATATACTGTTCTCAAAATCGGGAATAGAGAAGGTTGCTCTTTCCGAGGTGACGATAGGAATGTGGAAACAAGTACAGGCAATCGTCCTAGCTAACGAAGGCACTCTTGTATCAGAGTGTGGCAGGTTGATGGGCAGACTAGATCTACTAGTTGCAGATATTGACGAAAATGGCAAATCGATAGGATGGATTGTCGCCGATTTGAAAACCGGGAGGCCCCCAAAGGTCAGCTTGAACGAGAAGGTTAGCAGGCAACTCCGCTTCTACAGGGATCTCCTGAAGGAGAACAATCCAGATCACCCTCCCCTTCATGCAGAAGGATGGTACTCCTCTAATCAGACAATCCACAGAGCCGAGGGGCCATCGGTGCTGGAAGACGCCTTCTTAGCATGGGAAGGGATGAGGCACAGTGAGACGCCATTCGAGGGAACCCCCGACCCAACCGCATGCGGATTCTGTGAGTGGAAAGCATGGTGTCCAACTTGGTGGGTGGCTCGTAGGGATGGAATACTCCCTCCAGGGGGTATTTTCAGGGACGAAGTAGTGAATATTATTCGATTTGACAGTGACTCAGGAGCTACTCTGTTTGAGAGAGCCCCCCCCGTCGGCGATACTGGAGATGTGGGTAGATCAGAGAACAAATTCGGTGCACTACTAAGGGACCAAGCTCTCTCTCAGATGAGAGAGCTGGTAGACTCGGGATATCAGGGTCCCGTTTACCTCGGAAGTGCGAAGGCAGACGGCAAGGTAATGCATCTCGGGGACTGGTCGGAGATACTACCTTGGTCTCCCCTGAATAAATCTCTAATCTAGAGGCTCGATAAGGTCCTGGACAGGTCCTTGAAAGCTATCAGGGTACTCTTTCATTAGACTCCAAAGTAGAAGTAGCGAGGCACTGGCATCAGCATCGGCCCTGTGAGCTCGTTCCAGATCAATCCCGTATCTATCACATAGATCACCCAGGCGATGCCTACCGGGAACTCCGAGCCTCCTAGCTATCTTCAGAGTATCAACGAAACCCCTTATCCGAGGAGGCTCTATCCCTGCTCTAAGACACTCCATCTTGATGAATCCCCAGTCGAATCCTACGACATTGTGACCAACAATGACTGCATCCTCCATCATCTCCGATATCTTCTCTGAGTGATCGGAGAAGTTACCCAGCCCCTTCACATCTGAGTTTGTGATTCCATGGACACTGCTCGCCTGCTCAGGGATTTTCTGCTCGGGGTCTACTAGGGAGCACAGGCTGATATGCTTGCCATCAGAATCGCTACCTACCATCGCATACTCTACAATCCTCTCTGATCTACAATCAAAGCCAGTTGTTTCCAAGTCAAAACCGATGACCTTCATACCATCAAACGGCTGAGGCATGAATGACCCTGGACGGCGATGTCCATGAACTATCGCAATCAACAGAAGTGAGTTCACCAATCCAACAGCCATATATTGTGAAACGTTGCATGAGCATCATGATACGTAATACCAAGTATCCGACATTTCTGATTGTAGCATCACTAGTGGTGGTTTCTCTGTCTGGTTGCACGGGCCTCGGTAGCAACGTTCCCAATGCAAAAATATCAGCGGACCAGACCGAGATAAATCTAGGTGAGACAGTTAATTTCGATGCTAGGGAGTCCACCACGCCAAGCCCGACCATCATTGATGAGTTCCAGTGGGACTTCGGAGACGGGGGCTCAAAAACCACCAAACAGGGAATTACCAGTTACACATTCGTGAGCCCAGGCTATCATGATGTGGAGGTGACCGTACTGAACGATGATGGAGAGATCGATAGAGACTCCATTTCTATATTCGTCAACGCTCCACCCACAATTGTCCTCGAAATGCCCACGTTCATCAAATCCGGTGAGACGGCTACTTTGGATGCCAGCCAATCATTCGATCCAGAGGGGGCGGGAATTGAAGTTATGTGGGATTTCAACATATTCTCCGACTCCAACAATGATGGCGATCCCGCCAATGACGCCGACTCAACGCTCAGAATCGCCGAACTGATGATAGATCAAGCGGGAAATAGAACAGGGTCAGTTACAGTGGTTGATGACAAGGGGGCAGTATCAACAACCAGTTGGAACCTAATGGTGGTATCGAGAGTCTTCAACATCGTTTGGGAGGAACAGATAGTCGAAGCAAACTGGAACGGATACCTAGAGCAGGGCGAATCGGTAGTATACGAGCATGAGCCCGGCTTGGGAGGAAGGGTAATCCAACTAAACTCGACTCTCACACTCTCAAGAGAACTGATACCTATCATGCTCCCAGAGGACAACTTCACCTTCTCCCTCGATATGGAGTCCGGATGGAGCACCTTCGCATCCACATCACAGGACAACATAACTGAGAACTCCAGCGCATCCATAGACAGAGGCGAGATGAACTCCTACCCAGATAGTGGATACACCCTCTCCGCCGACTCCAAGGAATCCCTCGAAGAACAGCTATTGAACCAAGCTGGAGAGAGATTCGGCCAAGGAACATGGACTTGGATAATTACGGCAGACCAGTGTGACCCGGACCTGCCTGTAGATGGAGTAGATCCGGACCAGGGTAATGATTGGGAGCTTGCAGTGACAGTGATTGTCATGGTTCTCAGAATCAGCGAAGTAGGTCCGTAAGGCTACCATCCCTGTGCGAAGTGCTTTGAACTCCTCTCGCCTGCGTTAGGCATGGTCAAGTCGATGGAGATAACCAAGCTATCCGTCAGAGAGAAGCTTGTAGTCGATGTCAGCGTCTGGATGAACAATCCCGAGGACTACGACTTCTCCCCTCGGGCATCTCTGGAAGGGGCCACCATGAGCCTATTCAATGGCAATGAGGAGACTCCCTCCGCCACCGTAGATCTGGATGACGAGCAAGCCATAGTAGCAGAGAGGGACAGGATGGTGGAGTTGAGAGTCAAGTTCTCCGTTGAGGGAATGCATGGGGTCCTAACTAACAAGACCAAGAACGTTAGAGACGGGCCAAACGCCAAGAAGCTAGCAGAACCAAGGTGGAAGACCATTTTACCACTTTAATCGAGATAATTAATTACTCCCATATATCTCAATGATTCCGAGTGACCTTAGTCGCGGGTAGGAATGATACCTTTGTCTCTCACCAAAACCGAAATCCATGAGGCTGTCTCCCACTGTCAAGAGGTAGCAATATCCTTCTGTAAGTCAACTAAGAAAGTAAAAAGAGCTCAAATACCAAAAACACTGAGGATTGAACTCAGCAAGAAAATTGGTAGTAAATGCCCAACATGTGATAGGATAATTACGGTATCCAATCCCCCATCTGTAAAACAGTATCAGCCCATTGCATCATCATTCACTGTTGAACATCTATTCCCTCTTGCCATCGGAGGAGACAACACCTATACCCACCTCATGGTAGCTATGTGCCGTCATTGTAATGTCCGTAGAAATATAGTGATGCAACAGTACATCGGATCTCGTAGAAGAACACCCAAGGCATTAGAAGATGTGAAGAAATTTGTTGAATGGTCAATCACTTCAGTACTTTTAACCAATCACGATCACGATACTGAAATACAAGAAATTTGGGAGGCCACAGAATCTCTCAAGTTAGAGAAAACCAATAGAAACAAGAAAAGTGAGAACCCTCCAAATCTAGCCGAATTACTCGATAGAATATCCTTATTGGAGGGACGATTAGAACAGCTTGAGAATACCAAATGGAGAAGACTCACTAGATTCATTACCGGACTACTCAAGAGGAAACCAAGGATTACTCAGTATTCAGCAGAGGAAATATTACTCGAATGTATACGCTCCGGAGGAACGACACCAGTAAAACTAGGTCAGAAGATAACTAATTATCAGAAAAATCATGACTGGGAGGAAACCGGTAAATTGGCATTCAACGAACACTTCGGATTTTCTAAGCAACAGACGTACACTACAACAATCTCTAATATCTTAGGAGATCGGATTAAAGTTACTGGAATACGTAATAATGCCAGTTACTCCATAATAGTCCCAGATTCTGAAGCCTCATCATCTGTATTATTACAAAAAACCCCATCCATCACGGAGTCAAACTCATTCTCTGCGCCTAGGGGTAATCCGTCGAAAGAGCACTCCGAGAAGCCCAAAATAAAAATTACTCCAGAAGAGTTCTCAAAAGCACTCCTTAGACAAAAAGAGAGATTATCCACACCCAACTTCTCCTTCTTGTATGGGAGTCTGATAAAAGAGAATCCAATATTCAATCTCAAGCAGTATGGTATCAAACCCAACGATTATCTAATCGATAAATGCTCAGATTTTCTTACAATAATAGAGAGGCCGGATGGAAACACGCCCCCAACTATTCACTATTGGATTAATGACCTCCAATAGTCAGAACCGTCGGGGTTAAACATAAGTCACCGGTCGAAAACTCGCTGGACCCATAGTGTAGCCTGGATATCACATGAGCTTGCGGAGCTTGTAACCCGTGTTCGAATCGCGGTGGGTCCGCCATTCACTCGTTCATCTTGTCTAATTCTTGTGCGTACAGAATTAGTGTTGGCGCCCAAAGTCCAACGAAAATCCCTAGCATGGGATCACCGCCATCGTGGGAGAAATAAATGTAAATCGAAGCAATTATCGAAATAGCACTCGCCGCCAAACCTATCTTTGTCATTTGTCCAGTCATATTCTACCTCCAGATGATGCTAATGCCCACGGTAAATTACATTTGTTACCCCCGCGCCTCATTTCATTATGACATTCACATCTTCCAGGCGAGTCGACTTCCCGATGGTCGATATGGCAAAAATCGTTTACTACCCTAGATTCTGGGATTTGGCCCACAGGTTCTATGAGGAGTCATGGGAGTACTCCTGTGGGCGCCACTACAATGAAATCCTGACTGAGGATGGAATCGGCTTCCCATTAGTACACAGTGAGGCCCAGTTCCACCATCCGCTTTCATACGGAGACACGGTAAAATGCAAGATTTCAGTTACTAACATAGGCTCTTCATCAATAACATGGGAATACGAGTTCAGAAACCAGGAGGATACAGTTTGCTGGACTTCCAAACAAGTAACAGTCTGTGTTAGAATGAAGGACATAAAGAGCAAGATCCCAGTTCCTGAATGGATGCGTGAAGGACTTTCAAAGCTAATGGATGAATAATCACTCGTCTTCTCTTGGCCATTTCTTGGTCAGTGCCTTCCTTAGATCGTCGTTCATCCTGGCATCCCACCAGTTAGCATTTCTCCAGATGGCATATCTGCCCCTGATTCCACGTAAATCAGCACCATCGAGTTTAGATCCTTGGAAATTTGACAGGTTCATCTTTGCTTTGAGGAACACTGCATCGCGCATGTCTGCTTCATCAAACGCCGCCTTCATGAGATTAGCTCCCTTGAATGACGCTTTTCTCATATCGGCCCCAGATAGGTCAGCCCCTTCCAAATCTGCCCTATCGAAGACCGCTCTCCTGAGATCAGCACCAGAAAGGTCCACTCCACGCAGGTCCTTGCCAATGTGAGAAGTATATGACCAATCTTTTGGATCTTCAGCCATACTACTCACCAATTGACAAGTCCTCGAGATAGTCAAGGCCAGCTTCAGTCAGGATTACGAAACGATTCTTCTCGGGAGCTCCAGAAGGAAAACTAAGCAAGGGCCCACGACCTCTTCCAGTGGTGCCTCCCTCTATCATTCTGTTAATGTAAAGGGAGAGATTCCACTTCTCCACTTCCTCCTCTGTCCATCTTCCAGTCTGTGAAATCAACCGACGAATTTCTCGTGGGGGGGTGTTGGCCTCCCTTTCTACAGACCTAAGATAGTGAATCGAGGCTAGAATAATGTCGCCCGTCTTGTCAATCCCACAGGTATTCAGTAGGTGTCCGAAGGAAGAACCCCTTTCAGGTATCTTTGCTTCCAGTGCAGATTTGGTGGCTATTTCAATGGCCGAATCTCTCGATTTCCTAATCTTTGACAGAGCAGACTGCCAGGTATCCGTCTTCAATATCCTAGTTAGAGAGGCCTCTACCTCGGAATCACTGCCTGTTAGATCAATCTCTTCAGATCCTACTCTGATGAAGATGCGCCCAATCGGTCCCGAAACTTCCTCGCTCATGTCTGATCCTACGAAGGGATATATTTGAAGTTATTATTTCTACAAATTCCTTAACAATGGCATACAGTAGATAGTTTCTGTGTATCCTGTGAACGAGATATTGAAATGTATCTAGCTCGAGCGACAATCATGGCAGAGGAGACCAATGCGGCTTATCCACTAGTTTTGCATTCAGAGGCAGACCCCTCAAGCCTGGGTGGAATTGCCGTATGTGGGTTTTCAACAGTTGGCTCAGTTGGCGTAATTGCAGCAACCCACCTAATCAGATCGCTGGAGCTCTCTCCGATGGGCACCGTTATGCATCCAAAGTTCCCCGCCATAGCACTCATTCATGACTCGGTCCCGAAGCATCCCGTCAGGGTATACCAGGGAGATGGAATCGGAGTCTTTACTGCTGAAATCCAATTCCCCCCTGAGAA
>DAPJ01000031.1 GCA_002502095.1 Euryarchaeota archaeon UBA62 | reverse complement strand
TTCAGAATCGGAGTGGCAACTTGCCTATGACAGGGGACTAATACGAGAAGGAAAGGATATCGAGGTTTTAGAGGACCGCATCTCATCATCGTATTGGGGGAAAGTTTGTGATGGCAGGGCATTCCTGAGTAACGGCTCTAGCTTGGAGATATGCAGGGAATGGGTCCGGAATAAAGCCAAACCTAGGTATCTGCATCCCACAGCTTCGATCAGCAAGCTAGCAAGAGTGGTCAGAAGGGGGAGCAGCGACAAGAATCCAATTGCGCCACGACTCCCTAATAGCCCTCAAACAAGAAGAATCTTATTAGAGGAAATATCAATTATTATCTTACTAGGAATTATTCCTTCGTTTCTCTGGGCACATTTCAATGCAAGCCCCGGATATATTGAGACTGGATGGCCAGGATTAATTTTAGGAGGAGTAATCCTAGGGATATTGTCTGGCTTATTCTGGAGGCCTAAACAGCCAACATGGTGGGCGGACGGATCAAGGATGTTCCCAAGAAGGTGAATAACTTGAACCGAGAAAACTCCAGGATAATATGGACGTACATCCAAGAGGCTGGTGATAAGTTAGTCGGAAAGTTGCCAGCCTCTCACCATCACCCGAAAGGAAGGAATCCTTATGCTCATGTAGCCATATGTGTCAAGGGGAGATTCGGCCAGTCTTACAAGGAAATTCCAGATGAAAGGATTCAGGAGGTCATGGATTATATTGATCATTTGGTAGAGAATCCAAGCTAGCTTCGAGAACGGTCGTCTATCTGAAGTCCGGACCTACCAGTAAGTATTCTCAAATTGCCTCTAATAACCCCTATTCCATAGTTCCAATGAAGACTAAAGGCAACAATAGGAGATAAGAATACTGTCAAGAAATCTCTATTTGGAGAGGCTCCCTTGAAAGATCCATACCAAGCAATTAGGTTGTACAGGACAGCTAAGCTTGGTAGTAAATGGACCCCTGTCCTAGGTAGTCCCATAGGCACAGATGAAAGCCTGATGTCCCAGAATTCTGGCCATGCAATTCCTCCATTTGCTAGTCCCCAGAAAAAGAACGCAAAAGCCCCTATGACAAGTGGGGGAAACAGAGCTACTAGGGTATGAGTAAACTCATGAAGCTCAGGATACTTTTTACTCGCAAGGGTCCTGACTAGTCCATAGTTCCCAATTTGCTTCCTAACTCTTGAGAGATCGCGTCTTCGATGCCACATTACAGCAGTCCTATCGGTCCAAATCTTGTGTCCTGCTTCCCTTATTCGATAATCAAGCAGTACGTCTTCAGCACCTATTGCCCCTTCGTCGAATCCACCAATCTCATTCAGTACGGATCTCCTATAGGCCGAGTTAACTCCAGGTAACTGATTCACTTCATCAAGATCTGATCCTCCTACTTTACCGTAGTTTGTTCCTGCAGTGAAGATAGTGCTGCAGAATGTGACATCGATAACCCGTTGCCATAACGTCGACTCTTCTGGTGGAGCAAAATTCGGGCCCCCAACTCCTGACACATCCTCTCTTTCGAACCACCTAACTAGATTGGCAACCCAATTACTAGGGACAATCACATCATCATCGGTGAAGAAAACAAATTCCGACTCTGTCTGTTCCAAAGCGATGTTACATGCATCGGCTCTAGTTTTGGAGCCCCTGTCATCGATGAAGCGCACTCCTTTGGAATCCGCGATATCTTTTCCTGGGTCGCTCTCTGGGCCAACTACTACAATCGACATATCACTATACGTCTGAGCTAGGAGGCCATCGATAGCTATGCCTAACTCTGTTGAATTACCCACGGACGGGATAATGACACAAACCGAACCGCCCATGACATGCGACTGGACTACTTGTATTCAAAACAGCGCTAACAAATCAAGGATCATTGGTTACTCTTGGAGCTAGGAAATAAGTCCAACTTGCACCGCCATCGTTACTGTTCCATGACATCCTAAGTGGATATTTCTCCTGGAATTCGACTACCACTTGTTCCGTAAGGCCGCCTGCGAGCTTCCTTGTAAGAGGGTCTAGGAATTGCAAAGAATAAGTCGAACTAGTAGGGGTGGGAGAGCTCAATTCACTCAATTCACCAGATTCGAAAGACACAGTCACGCTCTCTCCAGCTTCCTGATCTGCCGAAATAGTCATCTTTGTGCTATCAAGACTCAGGTTAACCAGCTCGTTCACCATCTTCGCTGCTCGGAGTGCTCTGGATAGCTTATCAGAGCCTATTGTAGCACTATTATTGAACTCCAGTTCCGGCATCTTAGGTTGCGTCATAGTGCCAACATCTAGGCCCCTAAGGATTCTATGTACCTCTCCAACTCTGACATTAATTGCTCCAACTGCGTCATCATAATCAATCTCAACCAAATCTCCAGGTCCAGCCAGACTCAGCAAATCCCTCATCTTACTCAGCTCTATTCCTATCTCTACGGGCTCCACCTCGTATGTCTCGAAGCACTCATCCCCAATGGTTGCCGATAGAAGGGCCACATGTGAGCCATCTACCACGATGGTATGCAATCCCTTTTCCCCCCAGACCAGTTTCGCCTCCTCTGCCAAAACAGAAAGTAGGTCGATAATTTCCCTCATCAATTGGGTGTTCGCAGTCACTCTCAGCATCTTATCACCATTAGTCACACAGTTGGGGGTCTTTCATCCTTCGGAAGGCCTATTGGACCTACTACTGATACTCCCTGAACTTCTTGCCACAGTTTTTACAGGTACACACCTTAGTTTCCGGCTCATCAGAGCTTCTGGTTTGCATAAGAATGACGAAAATCTCATTCTTGTCACATCTTGGGCATCTAATGTCCCCAACTCTCAGAACTCCTTTTCCGCCCTCGTCTTCTACAACCTCGGTTAGATGTTTGAGATTCTTAGTCTCTCCAGAAGATCTGGCTTTGCTCAAATCTATTGTCTCGCCAGTCATAGGATCTGTAAATTCAGCACCTTTTCCATCCTTTCCCGTCAGGGGACCTTCGTACCCGCACGTGTAGTTAGTGCATCTGATATTTCCATTAGGCTCCATAAATCCAAGAGTTCCACATTCTGGGCAAAACATCTCTTCCTCTCCTGCCAGTATCGCACAGACATAGCAGTGCTGTGCCAACAGACTATTCAACTATTCTACAAAAGGAGCAGAAAAAACACTCAAGACATCAGTTCTAGAGTGGTTCGATAACCAACCCATGCTAGGCCAATACTTCCGATAATGGTAACCATTGCGTATGCTAAGGCCGTAGAACCAGACTCTTCTGAAAATTCGAGATAGTCCATGGCGAAGGCTGACATTGTTGTGAATGAACCAAGGACCCCCGTAGCAAAAACAGCCATCGCTCCCTCGCTCAATGCAGTACCAGCCGCGATAGCACCAAAAATAGAGCCCAGCAATAGAGAACCGAGAAGATTTACCCCTGCGGTTGCATATGGCCCCGAGTCAGGCTCGAATGAGCTTTGTACCGAATATCTTAGTGAAGCTCCTATCGCGCCCCCCACAGCGACTAATGCCAATAGTCGAATATCCATGCAACGACATAGGCATATGACGTTTGACTTCTTCTGAAGATTTTACAATCGGACCGTTGAAGCGTGAAGACCCAATGCGACAACCATGGAGATATGGTACGACTGGAGACTATCAAGAGTAGTCGATGCCGAAGGAAACGTCTTGGATCAGGTAAATTGGTCTGCATCTAGTTCGGTAAATGCCCTGGTGGAAAGACTATCCGATCTCCAATCAGGAAGGCTGAGTCCAGAGGCCAGAGTTCTGGCCAATAGGTTCCCCGAGGCAGTTTCAAATCCCCTAGGAGCGATATCTGATGAATCGTGGCCCGAACTAAGTAAAGAGGAGTCGGAGATGCTATCCGAGGCATCAATAGCACTTGCCAGGAAAGGAGTAGCGGCTTCTGCTTCAGATCCAGACCGCAGGCTGGACATGCTATCGTCATCTTCCATAGAACTCAGGGCTTCTTGGACAACCCAAGAGGCGAGATCGGTTGAGTGGGCAGGCTTATTCCTTCCGGACTTAGATCTGGATGAGAGAAGGTCCGATATCCCCCTATACGTGTCCAAATCAAAAGATTTTGAGAATCTAGCAATAGAACTGGGAGTTTCTATTCCGGACCACCACCCATCAGAATTGGAGTGGTCTGCAATGAAATCTCAAGCTGAGGGGGTGGTCTCCCTGTCTGAGAGGCTTCTCCTCAATGAGCAAGCCACCAAGGAGCTCGCAAACTCTTACGTCCCTTCTCTTTCTTCTCTAATCGGGCCACTAGGAGCAGCCAGAATGGTAGTACTGGCCGGTGGGAGGGAGAGGCTAGCTAGAATGCCCAGCGGTAGCTTACAGGTTCTAGGAGCATCTGGAGCTATGGCGGCACACAGAAGAGGAGCCCCGCCCCCTAAACACTCGCCTGTCCTGTTCTCAATGCCTCTTGTTAGCAGATCCCCAAGATGGGTTCGGGGTAAGATAGCCCGCTTCTTGGCAGGAAAGTGCTCAATAGCCGTCAGGGTCGACCATTTCGGAGGTCAGACATGGGAGGATGAAGAAATCAAGAAAATCCACAGGGAGGCCGAGTCCATAAGAGATAGATTCCCCAAGCCACCCAAGAGAGGTTAGCCAATGCCTAGGAAACCAGTATCTCTTGGTTGGGGCGTAAAGAAGGAGGGTAAGTCAATATGGACAAGAAACGCGAACAAGGGCATTTCAGTTAGAGGGGAGAGGAGAAAGAGATCGGGTAAGATCGAATGGAGGAGATGGGACCCCTACAAATCGAAGGTTGCGGCGGCTCTACTGACGACAAATGGAGACCCCTCGCAAATCCTGCCAGAGCCCGGATCAGTCTGTCTATACCTAGGTGCATCCTCAGGAACCACTGTCAGTCATATTCACGACCAAGTGTGTGGGGCGGGAAACCACCATAACGGCCAGTTAATGGCAATTGAAATATCCCCCAGGATGATGAGAGATCTTCAAACTCTAGCTGAACAGAGAAAGGGATTAATCCCAGTTCTGACTGACGCAAGGGATGTCAATGGTTATGTCACAATGATGAGGGGAAAAGCACAATGGATCCATCAAGATCTTTCCATTGCGGATCAGGCTCAGAATTTCATTTCCATAGCTGAGAAAACCCTATCCAAGGGAGGGACAGGGATACTAAGCCTAAAGGCAGCCAGTGAGAGATCCATCCAAGGAGAGGATGAGAGCAGATTCGCTAGGGCCGAGTCACTTCTGAGGCAATCATCATTGGATTTCATCGAAAGGATAGACATCGGACAATATCAGGAACAGCATGTAGTTTTCCATGTCAAGAACCTATAGGCCAGCGGTCCCGATAATTCCGAAACCAGCCACGGCTAGGCCATAGAGTCCAATAGATAGGTAATTCATAATTAGACCAGCTATGGCCATACCCTTGTTAAGTCCGTTCATCTCTGAGGCTTTCCTCATTCCCATGTGGCCAAGTATGACTCCTCCAATTGTAGAAAATGGCGCTAGACATGCAGTGAAACACAGTACTGGGGAAGAGATATGTGAGAACCATGTAACGAGCCCGAGTACCATGCTCCAAGTCGCCTCGTCGTTGCTAGGTTGCATCATCATCATCGGTTGTACGTAAGGCCCAGATTGCCCCTGCTCACCACTGGATACTTGATTCGGCGTCCCGGTAAGAACCCCCGTCTGCCCGTTATTCTCAGAGCCATCCCACCATTCGTCAGATTTCCCTTCTTCCATATCATTTCCTGAAGGGTTGCAGATATGAGTTTTGTCTAACATATACGACAGATACTATCTTTGAGCTCCTACTCTTCGCAAACCCATGCCCGAGTTGCCAGAGGTTGAAACGGTAAGGAGAGGACTCTCCCGTCACCTGATTGGGAGGAAGGTAATTGATCTCCAGCTCAGAAGAAGCGATCTTAGATTCCCTTTCCCAGATGGCTTCAAACAGCAAATAGAAGACTCTGAGATTATGTCTATAGATCGTAGAGCAAAATATTTACTAATTAGACTTAATAGTGGTATTACTTGGCTCAGTCACTTGGGAATGAGTGGTAGATGGACATTAATTGGAGGTGGTAGAGAGACTCGTCCTGGTAGATTCTTGCACGGTGCAGAGATAGGTACAGGGAAAGGACCTCATGACTGGGTGGTGGCTCATCTGGATGACGGGGGAAAAGCGGTTTATTCTGATCATAGGAGATTTGGGATTATGGATTTCTTCCCCACTGATAGTGAGAATGAATACAAACTACTCTCACATCTTGGCCCTGAGCCAACTCCCGGCCAATTATCTCCAATGGATCTAGCTAATTCTTTGAGAGGGAGGAGAACTCCAATCAAAAGCGCCCTATTGGACCAGAGGATTGTCGCAGGACTTGGAAACATATACGTTTGCGAGATACTCCATAGGTCCGGAGTTTCTCCTCGGAGAACTGCTGCGAATGTTGCAGGACTAACCGGTGTCTCAAAGAGGGTGGAGAAATTAACCTACAACACTCATGAAGTGATTACGGAGGCAATCGACTCTGGTGGCTCCACTCTTCAGGATTTTAGAGGTGTGGATGGCGATGATGCACTAGGTTACTTCCCCCATAGTTTCGGCGTCTACGGAAGAGAGGGTGAAAAGTGTACAAAATCAGAATGTGATGGAGTGATAAGGAGAATCGTCCAATCCAATAGGTCTACTTTCTATTGCCCTGGATGCCAGAACTGAAGCTATGTTTATGTGCCCAGTGCCCGAGCGCAAAGTCCAGCTGTGAGTTTCAGCTTTTGTTGACAGGGGATTGGGTACATTTGTAGTGAACGATCGACAAATATCTGAACTAGAAAGTAGAAGTTATTTTGATAATAAGGTGAAAAGATGAGAAAAAAGGTAGTAGAAGGTGAGATTTGGAATTTAATAGTAATGAGGGATGGAAGTCAGGGGTATTCCGATTCTCTGAGTGATGCACATTTCAAGTATGGTAGAACGTCAAATGAGCTCGAACGCTTCGAAAGTAAGAGACTCCCATCTGGACTGATTCAATCGATCGAGGAAGGCTCGAATAATCTCCATGAGGGAGCATTGGAGACGGGTTTCGTTGTAGAGATGACTAGACGCGGTTCAGATGAAATCGGTTGGAGCAAGTTCACTTCCTCAGTAGAGATTTCCTGTGATGATCCGTTCAGTAGTACTCGTGGCCTCTACTGCAATGAGGTTGGAAATACAATAGAATTCCAGAGAGTAGGATGCCCTGTACATAGCAAGGAACTCCCCAAAAATATCTGGATTAGGATAAAAGAACTACCAATGAATTTTATCGCTTGGGCTTGGGAAAATGAAATATTTTCTGGCCCAGAGACACATCAGAAAACCCTAGACTCATGGATTTCCCTGCCCGAACTAACTGATACAACTCCGATATTGGTGTTACCGGGGGAACCAACAAAATCTGAAAATTTCATCTGATTTCCTCAAAAATATTCATGCCCCTGTCCCACGGGGGGTGTAATATGTCCGACAACAGAATACGCCCAAAACTGATTTCCGAATTCATCGGGACCTTTTTCCTAGCCCTCACGATATGCACAGCCGCCGTACACGGTTCAGCAGGACAATTAGCCCCATTCGCAATAGCTTCAACTTTGATGGTGATGATATACTCTGTAGGGCATATTTCCGGTGCGCACTTCAATCCAGCTGTGACTATTGCAATATGGTTACGAGGTGCTTGTGATAAGGACGAAGTTTCCCCCTACATAGCTACACAGATCTTTGCAGGAGCATTAGCGGCGATAATTTCTGAAAATATTTTGTTTGCAGATACGAGCGTTACAGCACTACAGATGGAAACTACACATGCGGTAGGTGCAGAATTTCTCTACACCTTTGCTTTAGTCTATGTCATTCTCAATGTTGCTACCAGTGAGGCGACCGAGGGCAATGGATACTTCGGGGCCTCCATAGCATTCGTAGTTCTTGCTGGGGCGTTAACGGTCGGAGATATTTCAGGTGGATCGTTCAATCCCGCAGTAACGGGTGCGCTATATGTCTCAGGTGTGATCGAGGCCACAGATTTGTGGATACATCTACTTCCTCAGCTCTCTGCTGGATTGCTCGCGGTCCAAGCCTTCAAAGCTACTCAATAACCCTGATTACATGTTCCTTCGGAACTTTCCACCACTCTCAAAGAGGGCCTGAGTGACTTGACCGACTGTACAGTGCTCTACTATTTCCATCATAACCTCGAAGAGATTATCCCCTCTTCTGGCAGCATCCTTGAGCTTCTGAATCCCCTCTTCAGCCTTTTTTACATTCTCAGACTTGAATTCCTCATTACGGGCTATAACCATCTTCTTCTCTGTTACGTCAGAGCGGGTAACTTCGATATCAAAGTCATCTGCGGAGACACTCTCGGATTCCGGATCAGTGAAGGTATTGACTCCTACTATAGGAGTCTCACCGGTATGCTTTCTATGTTCATAGATCATCCCTTCATCCTGAATCCTGTTCCTCTGGTAATTAACCTCCAACGCTCCAAGAACACCTCCTCTGCTGTGCATCTCCTCGAAAATCCTGAGAACACGCTCCTCGACCTCGTTGGTCAGGAACTCTGCAACAAATGATCCCTGGAGCGGATTCTCGTTCCGAAGCCATCCATACTCCTTGGCAAGAATGAGCTGGATTGCCACTGCGTCCCTCACAGTGTCCTCAGTGGGCGTTCCGAAGGCCTCGTCCCTACTGTTTGTGTGCAGGCTATTCGCGTTGTCAGCCAGTGCATACAGGGCTTGCAATGTAGTCCTATAGTCATTCCAAGTAAACTCCTG
>DAPJ01000026.1 GCA_002502095.1 Euryarchaeota archaeon UBA62 | reverse complement strand
TGAAGCCAGACGAAGGGTATCTGTCTCTCGGCTATCAGCCACTTCCTCAACAGAGTAAGGGTACGTTCGGGAGAGAGGAACATCACGAATAGCTCGGGTCTATCCGATGCCCACGGGTGTGGTACGATTGGCAGTCCTTCGATTGTGTTGCCCGCATCCCTTGGGTGGACCGGGACCATTCTGTAGCCCCTGTTCTTCATGTCCTGAAACGCCCTATGGGCTGGCCTGTCTTGATTTAGGCCGGCACCTAGGATGTGTACAGACCTGGTGTGCCTGAGGAATGATATGTCACTCATCTTGTTCTCCCTGTCTGGAGAGCCGCAGTTCTACAATTAGGGACGCCATCACCAGAGAAACAAGACCGGCGAAGAAAGGGGCTGGGAGGCTTCTCTGATCGTCGGACTCCTCCTCTATCGGTTCGGGAATTTCCTCTTCAGTGGTGTTCGCGGCTTCCACAATTATGGTTCCGACCATGCCCATGTCCTCATGTGGCTCACACACATACTCGTATGTTCCATTCATTCCCATCTCAAATGTGAAGATGTAGTCGACGTTTCTGGATGGTTCGCCGGAGTCAAACGCCCCGTCACTCTCTACGGCGTTGTGCGGAAGGAGCTCCCCGCTCCAAAGGAATCTGACGGTCTCACCCTCGGATATGGTAACGGATGGAGGGGAAAATCTGAGGTTCGTGGAGTCGACGGTGATCGTGGTTGCAAGAACGTGATCGGCCTCTTCCTGTTGTGTGTCAGCTGACGCGGTGAGAGATCCTGTAAGGGCTATGGACGCGACGAGTATGCACGCTACCACTTGGGTTCTCATGGTTGTGGTCTGTATTCTCATGTTTTGAAGTGATGTTTAGAAAGCAACCCGAAATTATGGTTTCCCCCCAATATGGCACATGTTGGGCTGGCACGCCCCTCAACGTTCAAGAACAGTGGCGATGATTATGGTTCCGTAGCATGTCTTCGAACAGCCCGAATGCGAATGAGGTTCCTCGTGGCTTGAGTGCCCGTCTTTCCGATATCTCACAGGAGCGTTTGGTCGAGGAGGTGATCTCTGCTTGGGACGAGGTTAACGCCACAGAGAGGGTGATCGCCTCGCTCAGGCAGAAGATCAGCTCCCTCGAGATGGAGCTTTCCGAGAGGGAGGGGGCTGTAGCGAGTAGGGTTACTGAAGTCGAGCTACAAGAGGCCTTGAGAGTGTCCGAGTCGAGAGTTTCCCAACTGCAGAGGAGTCTGGAGAACGAAAGGACTCGGAGAAAGGCACTGGAAGACTCGGGTGGCGAGGCACGGCTCGCCGAGCTGAGGGAGGAGAACGCCCGTCTGATTAAGAGCGAGGAGGAGCTGATGGTGATGGTCCTGGAGATGGAGGGCAGGATTGACCGCCTGGTAACAGCCATCAAAGGAGAGGGCTCTTAGTCGCGTTTTCTACTTTTGAGAAATGAGTCTTGGCATAATTTCAGGCGTATTCTCCCTGTATAGCAAGTAGCTCGGATCCTCGCCCCACTTCTCCATAGCTCTCCTATCTAAGATGGGTACGCCGCTCACCTTGGTGAGCAGAATGTAGACGAACACAGGGGAGACCCAGGCTACTCCCTCCAAGCCTGAGAAGCATGGGACGCCGAGAAGTGCTATACCAGACCACAGCATTATCTCGCCGAGGTAATTGGGGTGTCTTGATATCGACCACAGGCCTTCATCGATCCACTTCCCCTCGTTCGACGGGTTGGCGTTGAAGGCTGACTTCTGCCTGTCCGCTACCACCTCTACGCAGAACCCGGCGACCCAGAGAATCACCCCAATTGCATCCCATGCCGTCAACGAGGGACTCGGGCCCGATTGGCTGTTGATTACTATCACCACATTCATGGTAACGAATACCCAGAGGCCCTGCAGGGACCATGGAACCAGGAATCTCACTGGAGATGTCTTCAGATCGTCGAACCTCCCGTCCTTCCCCGCATGGTGAATTCGGAGGAACAGGAAGCTGGAAAGCCGTATCGCCCAGATTATTACTAGGGCCGTGACCAATAGCTCTCTCGTGCTAGGATCCTCCTCCTTTGAGCCGAGCATCAGTGTGGTGATTGCCAGTATGATGTATGTCAGGCCCCCGGTGAGGTCGTAGAAGCGCTCCGTCTGCAGGAGCGAGGCCGGGACCCAAGCTGTCAGCTGTATGGCGAAGCAGAGTATAGCGCTGAAAGCCACCATCGAAATACCCCGAAATTCGGCCGCTCCTCCCTGCGTAGCGGTGACCATTGAGACCACTATTGCCAGAACGACCACGAGTACTATCGATGTTAGGCGTACGTCCTGTGCAGTGGTTGGCATGCCCCAAAGTACTCGGTTGTGATGTTAATATTTTGCTTATGGGCAATCTTCTGTGGGTGTGCTTCCAAAAACTGAGGTTCGTGTTAACTCAGGTAGTCAAGACCCGTTATACGCGCAATCGACTTACCTATCCTCACGGCCCTTCTTCTGGATGCGAATGGTCCGTTAGTGGAGAATATTGTCTTACGAGAGCCGTTTGGTCTGCGGAGTTGTATATCGTGCCAGACTTCCACGGCAGTTCCACGGCTTCCATCGGAGTCTCGAGTCTCGGTCACCTCTCGCCTTATGTCCAGCTGGATATGATCCGAGCTGCCGTATTTGATCCTGGATTTGCTCTTCAGCTCCGTCATAAGGCCTCTGTGAGCCACATCGATAAGGGATTCTTCGGTGTTGACGGATATTCTCACTCCCAATTCGTCATTCGACAGCAACACCGCCGAGAAGACAAAAAGGAAGAATAGGGCAAGACAGCCTAGCCCGATGGCTTCCACTGTGCTCGAAATAGCAGGTAGTTGTCCAAGCACCAGAAGTGTGGCGAAGGCCATGCCTGATATCCATGGTAGAGCGCCTAAGAATGGGCTTTTGCTGTAGGCCGTAACATAGATTCCAGAGCCCTGAATGTCAGTTTCACCTTCTCCCTCGGTGCTTTCGCCCTCACCCTTGAGCCACCACATCTCGTCTGTGTCATCCACCATGTTTCGTGTGCCGAAAGCTATGGCTTCAAGCTATTCCCTGCAAGGGGCCCTATTGCCCTGGTAGGGTGAACTCTCCGATATCGGTGTTGCAGATCTCATCCATCTCATCTACGGTGATCAGAGGCGTGAGCTTTCCGTTGAAGGTGCCTGAAGCGCCGACCGTCAGTGCGAGTTTTGCTGCTTTGGCA
>DAPJ01000011.1:33026-34674 GCA_002502095.1 Euryarchaeota archaeon UBA62 | reverse complement strand
ACCTCCAAGTCAACATCAATCGAGCCGGAGAGCGGGTTTAGGCCTGTGTTCTTTACACTCACATTCACAAATCTGGTTCCCTCACCCAACTGTGATTCACCGGTTGCGGGATTGTAAGACGCTGGTGCGATGGTGACTCCTGTGATGCCCATATCCTGGTTGTCCAGAGTGAGTACAGAGAGGAAGTCTCCAGCACCGGCCCTTCCTTGTGTATCCAGCCACATTGCGTTGTTGGCGAATCTGTAAGAGTAGTCCTGCTGTCCTATGATGATCTCGAATGCACTGTCGTCTCCACCTTGTAACTGACCTGGAATGGCCATGGTAGGCCTCCTTCCTACGTCAAAAGAGAGAGATGAAAGATAGCCGGGCCCGCTGGGGTCTGCTAGGATTATCTCAACAGTGTTAATCTCCCTTAGGTTATCCAAGAGAAGATAAGTCTGATTCTGGGCACTGGAGTCTTGTAGTCTTGTCAGAGTGAGCTCGGTGGGGACGAAGAAGTCTGCCTCTCCATCCTGATTGACGTCCTCTATAGTAATGGAAGCACCCTTGTAATCCCCTAGAACGACATAATTCTGAGTATTCCATGAACTTCCAGATTTTTCAGCATATGAGATATTTCCGGTTATCCCGTCGACGACTGCTATCATGTCGACCTCGCCATCTCCGTTGGAGTCGTAAATATCCATGCCACCCATTGGATAGTCATGTTCAGCGTCTAGCTTGAATTCGTGTACTCCCTGTGCGGTTGGAGTCATTGGGTTTGGAAATTGATCTTGTAGACAGTCATACTCCAACACAGTCATATTGTCATAATGGCCAACAGAAAATCCAACTCCTGCATTGTAGGGAGGAGTTCTTAGAAGCCACATATCTAGATCTTCGCAGTCACCTATTGGGCCTCCTATTCCTCCGCCTTGAACCGTCTCTCCCCAGTGTCCCAGCATAACATCAGTGTAGAGTCCGTTAGTCAAAGGAACAGGCATAGTCTGCTGATTGGTCAGTAGACTTGGGTCGGGACCACGATATATCTGAACGTACTGATTGGAAAATGTCGCATCAATTGAGACTAGAATAATGTCATCATTTCCATCGTCATTGATATCCCCTACCTCCATACTGACGTGGATTGGGTTTGAGATTGTAATCGCAGTATCTGACCAAGTATTAACCGCACCGTTGCAATCTCCCCAGAGTACTGTAAGGTTACCCGGCCTTACGAAAGTCTCCCCTACGAACCTAATATTTTCTTGGTAGTAAATAATATCATTTTTTCCATCTCCATTGATATCGCCTACCTCGACATCCACTCCATTGGCGGTGTCAACAAATCCAGCCCTCTGTGAGTTGTTATTCGAGATGAAGACATCTTGTCTGTCCGCGAATCCTCCTGAACCGTCATTGTACAAGGTGGTGATGAAGTGCCCCATTGCACTGGCAGAGACAATATCATTGTCCCCATCACAGTCTAAATCGCCCACTGCAATATCCGATGGATCACGCTGAACAGCGTATTGTGTGATGTGCGATGCACTTACCGCTGGTACGAACGATGCCAACGGCATTGCCATCAGAAGGAACACGAGTAACAGTGCTCTCCTTCCCTCTCTGAATCTATCTTGTGCGGTCTGCGGACTAAGCGACATGGCCT
>DAPJ01000011.1:32837-32992 GCA_002502095.1 Euryarchaeota archaeon UBA62 | reverse complement strand
ATCCTCCTGAACCGTCATTGTACAGGGTGGTGATGAAGTGCCCCATAGCACTGGCGGAGACAATATCGTTGTCCCCATCACAATCCAAATCGCCCACTGCAATATCTGATGGGTCACGCTGAACAGCGTACTGTGTGATGTGCGATGCACTTACC
>DAPJ01000011.1:21021-32744 GCA_002502095.1 Euryarchaeota archaeon UBA62 | reverse complement strand
TCTGCGGACTAAGCGACATGGCCTTCGGGTAATTTGGCTCTCTCTTATGCCTTGTGGGAGGATGTGCTGCGCAACCCCTACGGGGTTGAGATAAAAATAATGAATTTAGTGCGATTCCAACCAGCTTGGATTGGGAGAATAATGATCTTCTGCCCCTCCGTGAATTCTCTCTAATTTCCCAATTCTCCAGAGTCTATCCAAGAAAACCTTGAGCTCAACTTCTCCCTTACCTACCTTCTCGCCAATAAGCTTCTGGATGTCCGAAATAGATAGTGAGGTATGGCCATGTTCCCTCACCACCATTGTCAAGATTAGCTGGAGCCATGCTTCGGCATGAGGGTCAGCAGACAGTGGATTTGATAGTGGCTCGGGGGGTTCTACCTCGGAAACAAACTCTTCGAGGGCCGAAATATCAGGATCGCTTTGTTTCAGAGTCCCCAATTCAGAGACTGCTTCTTCTAGATCGAGGTCCCCTACAGTCCTTACAACGGATGGTATCCTAGATGGATCTGGAGGGGGGCCCGGTAGAGTCTTTTCAGGATTCTGACTCACTAGCTGAGAGCTGTGCATAGAATCGGAGGAATGTTGTCCCGATGGATCTGAGACATCTCTGAGGAAACCCATCGCCCCGGCAATACCGATGGTTGAACGGGCAGAGTTTACGAAATCCTCTGTCCCCTCCAACAGGATATCCACTTGATCTTGGATTGATTTGTATCGAAATCTAACCCTCCTTGAGTTCGGCACGTTACCCCTCCAATGTTTCAGTCTAACTCATCGTCTATTAACCCGATTACTCACTAGCTAGTTTTCTTAGAACAGTCTGTAAGATGCCTCCATTCCTGTAGTACTCGACATCTACGGGCGTGTCCAGCCTTACAGTGGCGAAGAAGGTCACCGTTGTACCGTCTAGTTTTCTGGCAGTAATCTCAATTTGTGAAAGTGGTTCCAGACTTCCCGAAGATGGTATATCGAAGTGTTCAGTTCCATCAAGACCTAGTGAGTCGGCATCTTTTCCCTCTGGAAAAGTCAATGGTAGCACTCCCATTCCAACGAGGTTTGACCTGTGTATCCTTTCAAAGGATGTAGCTATGACTGCTTTTACTCCAAGAAGCAAGGTTCCCTTGGCGGCCCAATCCCTACTGCTTCCGGTGCCGTATTGAGAGCCGGCTAGAACTATCAAATCAGTTCCGTCGGCGATGTATTTTCTACTCGCTTCGAAAATTGAGATTACCTCTCCTGTGGGGAGAAATGTAGTGAAGCCCCCCTCTGTTCCTGGTGCTAGTTGGTTCCTAATCCTAACATTGGCAAAGGTACCTCTCATCATGACTTCATGGTTTCCTCTCCTACTTCCAAATGAGTTGAAATCCCTCACAGTTACTCCCCTCTCAATGAGATATTTACCGGCTGGGCCGTCTTTGGGGAATGCTCCGGCGGGACTGATATGATCAGTAGTCACAGAGTCTCCTAGTTTCAGTAATGCCCTTGCAGAGTTTATCGGCTCTATTGGGTCAGGATTGAGTGAAATACCCTCCAAGAAGCTAGGTAATCGCACATAAGTTGAGTCTTCATCCCAAGGGAACAGAGGAGAGGGCTCACTTGGTATAGAGTCCCACTTTGGCTCCTCGAGAATATCCGAGTACCTATCCCTGAACATCTCTGGGCCTATAGATGAAGATACAGCCTCTAGTATACTCTGATCACTAGGCCAGATATCTGCTAGCATAACTGGTACTCCATCACTAGAGTGCCCGATGGGGTCTACCTCGAAGTCTATATCAAGAGTCCCAGAGAGGGCGTAGGCAACTACCAAGGGGGGACTTGCTAGGTAGTTGGCCAGAATTTTCTGATGTATCCTTCCTTCGAAGTTTCTGTTTCCTGAAAGAACGCTCCCTACCACAAGTCCTCCTTCATCTATGGCCGATTCTATTTCTTCGTCCAGAGGGCCAGAGTTACCTATGCATGTCGTACATCCATAACCCACCACATTGAATCCCAATTTATCGAGGTAGGGCGTAAGACCACTAGCATCCAAGTACTCGGTTACAACCCTGCTTCCGGGAGCGAGGCTTGGCTTGACCCAAGGTTTGATTTGGAGACCTCTGTCAAACGCATTCTTGGCCACCAATCCAGCTGCTATCATCACGCTAGGATTACTAGTATTGGTGCAGCTTGTAATGGCGGCAATCACTACATCTCCATGACCGAGGTCACAGTTCTTTCCCTTGACTTCGCACCTGATATCATTGTGTGAATTATCTATTCCATGCCCCTGATGCCCTACAGGAGAATTCAGACTATCTCTCCAGTGGCTCTTCATTTCAGATAGAGAAACCCTGTCTTGGGGCCTTTTTGGGCCGGCCATTGAGGGAGTCACAGTAGAGAGGTTCAACGATAGAGACGTGGTAAAGTTGGGGGACCTAGTGCTATCTGTCCTGAAGAGACCCTGTGCTTTTAGATATCTTCTCACGTTCTCAACATGATCGTCTTCTCTCCCAGATAGTAACAAGTAATCTAGAGTTATTTCATCTACTGGGAAGAATCCACATGTTGCCCCATATTCTGGTGCCATATTGGCAATTGTTGCCCTATCAGGTAGGCTGAGATTAGAAAGCCCGCTACCGTGAAATTCGACGAATTTGCCCACACATCCGTGCTCTCTGAGTAGCTCTACGATTCTCAGTGTGACATCGGTAGCAGTGACTCCTGGCAATGATTTTCCAGTAATCTCGAAACCAACGACCTCGGGAAGAAGCATGTAAATTGGCTGGCCGAGCATTACTGCTTCTGCCTCGATACCCCCTACTCCCCAACCCAGAACTCCAAGTCCATTTATCATGGTAGTATGGGAGTCGGTACCAACTAATGTATCGGGTATCCATTTCCCCCCTTCCATACGAGCTACGGATGCTATCCACTCCAGATTTATCTGATGAACGATGCCCCTTCCAGGAGGAACTGCTCTGAAGCTATCTAGACTCTGCTGACCCCATTTGAGAAACTTATATCTCTCCATGTTCCTATGGTACTCCATCTCTAGGTTCCTCTCTCTAGCATCAGGAAAAAGCCCTGAGAAGTCAACCTGTACAGAATGGTCTACGACTAAATCTACAGGGACCTGTGGGTTAACCTTCTCTGGATCCCCACCTAGGTTTACCATTGCGTCTCGAAGAGCCGCGATATCGACAACGGCAGGTACCCCTGTAAAGTCTTGGAGTATTACTCTGCTCGGGGAAAACGGTATCTCACATGGATTCATCGAAGGAGTCCATGCGGCTATATTCCTGACATCCTCTTCTGTTACTAGAAATCCATCACACTTGCGCAATGCGGCTTCTAGAAGGCATCTGATAGTAAATGGGAGTTGTTCTAGGTTGCATATTCCCAGCTTCTCTAGAGCATTGAGATCATAGAACTCGCCGAGGCTTCCGTCAGCAGTCTGGAAGGTGGATACACTACTGAACGGATCTTGGACTGACATGGACACCCGAACCTTTGGGCGCGAGTCCCGCCCATCAACTTGACTACGCGCTGAATAGAGTCACTACATTACTGTAGCAGAGATTAGTCTCACATCATCAATTGGTTGGTCCCCACTTGTGCTTTCATCGTCATCGTTATTCCCGGTTACGACATTGTTGATTGCATCAACATGTGACATGCCACTCAGAACCTCGCCGAATACGGTGTGCACGCCATCCAGATGGCTGGGGGAACTACCGGTGGGTACGATATAGAACTGGCTTCCTCCAGTGTTGGGGTTGCTGGTCTTGGCCATCGCTAGCATTCCGGGAGAGTGGGTAAGGCCGTTGTCCGCCTCGTCGGGAACTGTCCATTGGCCCTGCTCGCATGCACTGGAGCTACTCCTACTTTCACCGTTACAGTATCCGAACCACTTGGCGGCATTCCCTCCTGCTCCATTCATACCATCGATGTCCCCTCCTTGATTCATGAATCCTCCAATTACTCTATGGAAAATCGTGGAGTCATAGTTTCCTTGGGACGAGTGCAACAAGAAATTCTCAACGTGCTTCGGTGCGTTATCACTGAAGAGCTCGATTTCAATAGTGCCCATAGTTCGCTCTCCGGTCACTGAATCTACATAGGACACATCCATCGAGACAACCGGATTACCTTCTTCTTCAGTGAGCATATCAGAGATCACTTTCACTGCGACCAGAGACATCATCAGAACTGCCACTATTGCGAACAAGCCGAAGGGGGTCGGATTTCCTTCGTCCATGAGTTGGAAACCCGCGCCTCGCGAAATGGCATTGGCGTCCATCATTGATGATAGATTATTCATTGCCTTTCTGGCGTCCTTGTTCTTAGGGTCCATCTTTAGAGAGTTACGATAGTTCTTCAGGGCCTTCCTCCAATGGGACCTCTGCATCTCTGGATCTTCAGTTCCTAATGTAGTTCCTGCATCTCCTGCCAGCTTCAGAGTCTTTGCCTTCTGAGAGTCATTTTCACACAGATCCCATGATTCTCTGAGTTTTTCAAGAGCGATGTCGTTATCTCCCTTATCCATCATTGCTGTGGCCTCAGACCATGATTTACTGAGTTCTTCGGGTACAGGCATGCAGTTGCGAGTGAGCAATCCTTCAAAATTGCAGCGGAAGAAGACGCGTACGGTAATTCTGCATTCGGCGGGGGAACGGCTAATACCCGACTCTCCCCGCAGGGGGTTGCAAGAACACCAATGTTCGGACAACGGGGAAGAAAATCAATGGACAAAATCTACAATGATTTCACAATTAATGTCGCAACTGCAAACGGAACTGGTTCGCAGTCCTCTAATCTAATAATTCTCCACTCGATGTTTGAGATGGGTGTTCCAGTCAGCGGGAAGAATCTATTCCCTAGCAATATTTCTGGACTTCCCACGTGGTTCATTATCAGAGCAAGTGACAAGGGATATCAAGCCCCCGGCGATGAAACCAATATTCAGATTATCATGAATAAGGATACTTGGGAGAAAGATCTGAAGGCTCTAGAGCCCGGTACCATAGTAATATTCAATGAAGACGCGAAGATGCCTGTAGAGAGAGATGATTGCATATGTCTGGGGATGCCTATGACAACTATGGCAAGAGGCATTAGTCCTAAGATGGCGAGACTGATGGCGAACATGTATTATGTCGGAGGGATAGCACACCTTCTAGGAATTGATGAGGGTGCAATTTCTAGTGCTGTTGAGCAGCAATTCAGAGGCAAGGAGAATGCCATAACCATGAATCTCCAAGCTATTTCTGAAGCTCGTTCCTATGCATCTGAAAATTGGGGCGATGTGTGTAAATTTGCAGTTGTAGCTAGAGATAAATCAAGTGATACTTTCCTCATAGAGGGTAATGAAGCAGTCGCTCTGGGTTGTATTTATGGAGGAATAAATATGCTTTCTTGGTACCCAATAACGCCATCCTCGTCTTTAGCTGAGTCAATAATTAATTGGATTCCAAAACTGAGAGAAGCGGGCGATGGTGGCTCTACGTGTGCTGTTGTACAAGCTGAAGACGAGCTGGCGGCTGCCGGAATGGTACTGGGAGCTGGATGGGCAGGTGGCAGGGGGATGACCTGTACCAGTGGTCCCGGTATTTCACTGATGTCAGAATTCATTGGCCTATTCTACTTCGCGGAGGTGCCCGGGGTAATTTGGGACATAAACAGGACTGGCCCTTCAACTGGCCTTCCCACTAGAACCCAACAAGGGGATCTTTCAATGTGTTACGAAGCTAGTCATGGAGATACCCAGCACATCGTTCTGATTCCGGGAACTGTAGATGAGTGCTTCGAATTTGGATGGAGGGCTTTCGACTATGCCGAAAGATTCCAGACACTGGTTTTCGGATTTGGGGATCTAGATCTAGGAATGAACCGATGGAGTACATCTGGTTTTGACTACCCGAGTGAAAAAATGGACAGGGGGAAGGTCATCAGAACTCAGGAGCAAATGGATGCTATTCCAGATTTCGGAAGATACAGAGATGTTGATGGGGATGGAGTTGCTTACAGAACTCTTCCAGGCAGTGGCCTGGCACCGATATTGTACAGGGGAACTGGTCATGATGAGGATGGAATATACTCAGAGGATCCAGATGTTTACTACCAAGCTATGCAGCGTCTCAAGAGGAAGATCGATGGTTCGAGAGACTTATTGCCAGCACCTGTTATTCGTGAAGAAGAAGACGGTGATGTGGGAATAATCTTCTATGGAAGCATGGAGAATTCGATAGTAGAGATAGATGACATGCTAGAAGAGAGGGGGATGTCTGTAAGCACCTGTCGAGTCAGGGCTCTACCTTATCACTCCGAAGTGGAGGGCTTCATAGAGAGACACAATCGTGTGGTCGTCATGGAGATAAACAGAGACGGTCAGCTATATGGGATTTTGAGGAAAGAGCTACCTAGGCACCTGATATCGAAGCTTTACTCTGTTGCATACAGTGATGGCCTCCCTCCAAAAGCAAGGGAATATGCCAATCGGGTAGCTGATGTTTTGGAGGACTGATTATTATGGTCAAATTGAATGTTCTAAATCTCGAGAAGTCTGAGTATAAGGGAGGAAAGTCATCATTATGCCCTGGCTGTGGCCACGATCAAATCTCCAATGTGATAATCCAAGCTGCGTGGGAGAATGGCATTAAGCCAGAAGGAATTGCGAAGATGAGTGGAATTGGTTGCTCGTCCAAGACTCCTGCATATTTCCTGGCGAAGAGCCATGGATTCAACACCGTTCATGGGAGGATGCCATCAGTTACCACAGGGGCCAATATGATAAACAAGGATCTGGCATTCATTGCGGTGTCTGGAGATGGAGATACTGCTAGTATTGGTATTGGGCAATTCATTCACGCCATCAGGAGGAATCTCGATATGGTATACATCATTGAGAACAATGGGGTCTATGGGCTGACTAAGGGACAATACAGCGCTACTGTTGAGAAGGGATCCAAGAAGAAGAAAGGGACTGCTAATGAGCAGGCACCTATCGATCTATGTGCGATGGCCGTTAACCTAGGGTGCACATTCGTTGCCAGGTCATTCTCTGGGAGCAAGAAGCAACTCACTGCGTTGCTCAGAGCCGCGATGAGTCATAGAGGGATGGCAATCATCGATGTCATCTCACCTTGTGTAACATTCGCAAACAATGATGAGTCGTACCGATCTTACAATTATGTAAAATCCAATGATGAAGTCCTCCATATAGTCGACTACATCCCACACTTTTCGCCTCTGTCCGAGGTCGAAGTCCCAGAGGGGGAGTTTAGTGATATTTCGTTGTTCGACGGATCTACGCTTAGATTGGAAACCGTCTCTGAGGATCATGACCCAGGAGATGCGGTCGCGGCATTGAGAGCGATTCACGAAGCGACTCAAGATGGACGGCATGTAACTGGACTCCTCTATTACAATCCAAATCAGCCAACCGCCACTGATACTCTTGGATTGACGGATACTCCGTTGGTTGGTCTTTCGGATGAGGAAATGAGGCCCAGCGCTGAAAGTCTGAAAGAAGTGAACGCTGGATTCAGAGCCAGATGATTCCTGTAACTCGGATTCGTTGAAATATTGGACCTGTGTCGGAATGATGCTAGTCCCTTAGTGTAGTGGTCCATCATATGGCACTCTGGATGCCATGACCCTGGTTCGAATCCGGGAGGGACTACCAATCTCAGACTGATCTGTAAAGGAGTTGTGATACCCAGCTAATCATTATGATAATCATGAACCATCCAAGACTCGTTCTAATCCATCTTGACTCTTCCTTCTTTGGAGGAAATGGATCGATGCCCGCCTCTAGTGCTTCTGCAATAATTGCTAGTTCTTCCTCAATTGTCTCTGGCTGATTCATGGATAGACCTCATGGCTCGACTGTGGGATCCCACCCTGAAACATAATTCTCATCCATGGATTGAAAGTACTCTTTCACTGGTGTCAGGTCAATATCTTGAGAGTGGAAATTCTCATTTATCCTATCTCTGTTGCTGGACTTGGGTATTGTGACTGCCCCTGAGTCAATACACCACTTAATAGCGGCCTGGGCC
The DNA here is from genome assembly GCA_002502095.1 of Euryarchaeota archaeon UBA62. Classification (GTDB taxonomy): domain Archaea; phylum Thermoplasmatota; class Poseidoniia; order Poseidoniales; family Thalassarchaeaceae; genus MGIIb-O5. The sequence continues at coordinate 24,699 of DAPJ01000011.1, read as the reverse complement.
GGAGTACAATTTAGCATACTAGCCACCTCGACCAAGTTCGAATCACTCACTTTGTGTCCTCTCGCCAGGGGAGAATATGCCATTGGAATGGCGCCGGCTTCCTTCGTCGCTGCGACCAGCTTAGGCCTTTGTAACCATGGATTAATCTCAATCTGATTTACAGCTGGCATTATCCTAGCATATGATTTCATTTCTTCTAGATGGTGACTGCCATAATTACTCACACCAATCGAGCGAACCCAGCCTCTCTCCAAGCAATCCTCCATCGCCCTCCAAACAGGTGACCTGGCCTCCAAATCTTCTGGGGGGGCATGCACGAGATACAGGTCTATCTTCCCAATACCAAGGTTGTCTAGGCTTTCTTGGCACCTTCTGATGACCTCGTCATAACCTGTGGCATGGGGTCTTCTTAGTTTGGTAACTACAAAAATCTCCTCCCTAGGCACCTCTGAGTCTCGAATAGCCTCTCCCACCTCTGACTCATTCCCGTAGGCCATAGCCGTATCAATCAGCCTGTAACCACATCCAATAGCATAAGAGACAGCACTCTTACACTCCCCCGGCCCTTTCATCAGATATACCCCCAAGCCAAACATTGGCATATCGACCTGTGAAGTCATTTCTCCGGTTCTGGTATCCTTGTGTCCAATCGTCACCATGTCAGACATGGTACTTTGAGGTCGTGACATGTAATCAAACATTGCCGCAACCATGTTCAAGAGCTACATCTCTTGGAATGTGTGTGAGCGAGCTGCCAGAGGGTCTGAAGTTACCAGATGCGAACACATCAAACATACGACGCTCGGCCTCAGTAATTCTCAGTAGGGAAGCCTCCGGAGGACATGAGGTACTTCTCGGACATAGGGTCTCAGAATTAGCTAGTTTTCCAGACTACTGGGCATTTCCAGGAGGAGGAATCAGCAGAGTTGATCTTGAGGCTTCTGAGGTACTGAGGGGGAAGCTAGAGGTCGGTGATTCCTATGAGGAGGCCTGCTTCGCTCTACTGAGAGAGATGATCGAAGAGATTGGCGTATCTCCTGGCGGAAGAGGTACCATAATTGAGGTATCATCTAAGATTAGAGAGTCAGTCTGTGAAGATAAGTCAGAATGGCTGAGGCTAGTCAATGAGGGAGAGATTGTGATTGAGGGATTCCACTGTGAGATGATAACAGATCGGACAACACCTCCGTTCTCCCCTATGAGATTTCAGAACTACTTCTTCCACGTGCCATTGGGGGATTCTATGGTGTCTCCTACATTTCCACCTGGAAGGTCAGAATTCGATGACTTCAGATGGTGGAAACCAAGAGATCTGATACAGCAATGGGAGGAGAATACCGTTCGTCTGCCACCTCCAATTGTCACACTAGTTAGGGATCTAGCTAGAGGAGTAGCCGAGCAAGGAGATCTTCTCTCTGCTTGTGAAAGTTTGAGCAGGGACCCTCCTTCCGGAGATCATAGGATTGAGTTCGCTCCAGGAGTAGAGGTTTTTCCCCTGAAGACAGAGACAATTCCGCCCTCCACTCATACCAATTGCTACATCTTAGGGGAATTGGGTGGAGAATGTGTAGTGGTTGATCCGGCTGCTAGATCGGATGAATCCTTGTCTTATCTGGAAAGTAAGATTTCACAAGTTATCTCTTCTGGTACAAAGATAGTAGCTACAATTTTCACACATAAGCACCCGGATCATATAGGGGACATGTCGAGAATATCAGAGATTTATGATGCTCCGATTTGGGCAAGCCCGATCACTCTGAGTGCCATATCGCATGATGGCCTATCATCAAGTATTGAGGAAGGAGATTCATTCTCTTTGAGAGGCCCAAATGGCACAATGGAATGGAGCGTAATAGAAACGCCTGGACATTGCCCAGGACACATTTGCCTAGTGGGCGAACCCGGGATCGTTAGTGGAGACAATTGCGTTGTGGTCGGGACTATTCTAGTTCCCTCCTCAGACGGTAATATGAATTCGTACATCTCTGGATTACAGCGAATTCGTTCTCTTGGGCCTACAATGCTTTTTCCTGGCCATGGTCCTGCCTGCACCAATCCTCCACGACTTTTGGAGAGATATATCAAACACAGAACTACGAGACATGATGGTGTCCTCAATGCAGTCTTATCTGGATTGAGTGGTTTGGAAGAAATTACGTTATATGCATATCAAGACTCACCCGACGCTCATCCTATTTTATCTCGAGATCAGACATTATCTCATCTGAACTCACTTGTTGAGTCTAAAATGATTGAGATTAGAGCTGGCCACTACTTCCCGGCTTAATTTGGGTCAACATTCAAACCAATGGTCGCTAAGCGATTATCATGACTGAAAGGTGGTGGGATGATGAAGAAGAGAAAACCACCAAGGAAACCGTCGAGGATTTAATGAACGAGGCTGAGATAAAGCGTATCCAACGCGAGGAAGAATTGAAGGAAGCCGAGCATCGTGCAAAGATGGCGAAAATTACGGATTCCGCGCCCAGCACTATCAAAGATTCAGAATCCGGTGATGGTTCCCCGGTGGAATTCACCGGGCAGAGGATTGTGCTGAAGCCGGACGGAAATGGGTGCTTCTACGTCAAAGGTAGTATTGGAAATATCGGGAACATAAATTTCCTAGTGGATACAGGAGCGAGTTTCTGCGGGGTCGACGAAAAGACTGCTGAGATGCTCGACCTGAATCGGGGAGAAGTAGTGAGGACAACGACAGCAGCTGGCCCGGGAATGGGGTACAGGACTACTTTGCCCGACATAACAGTTGGACAGATAAAGATAAGAAAGGTTGACGCGTTAATCAACCCCCTAAGAGAATCTGATGCTGGATACTGTATTCTCGGTATGACATTCCTTGAGCACATTGATTGGAAGCACGATAACGGGATGCTGATTCTGAACCCAGATGGAGAGTCGGATGGTACCAAGGTATACGGCGGGGGTTCCGATCACTGGCTTCTGGAGGATCCTGGTTATACTGTAGCAGCAATTGTACTCGCTCTGGGGCTCATTGCAACTGGATTCATGGCAGTGACTGCTGGCGCAACCAAGGATCAATGGGCCGAAACACAAGCTGAGGTCCTTGAGAAATATCCGGGATACGACTGGGTGGAATATGAAGACTGCTACACGGATGACTGGGGGGACGAATACTGCGAATACTGGTATGAGTTAGATTGCTGGACGGACTTAGACGTCTCATACTCTGTTGACAATACCACCTACTCCTCAGAGGTTGACCATTTTCCAATTACAACTTACCAAGACTATGAAGGAGCGGAAGATGACTGTTTGGATTACGTAGAGAATGGTACTATGCCAATAGGAAGTTTCGTTACACTGTACTACAATACTGAGGATCCTAGTGAAGTCCGAGTTAATCCACCGTGGGATGAGATTTTCGGCCTCTTTTTGTGTGGAATTATACAGCTAATCCTCTTGATTGTGGTCCTTGTAGCAGCCTATCTCGATGTGGGCGGAAATAACGTGAGATTCTCTTCGGGTGGTGGCAGGTACTACGATGAGCCGGGCTACTATGATAGGCCCTGGCACAGGAGACCATGGTTCCATCGGAGGCGTCGTTACTACCGCCATAGAAGCAGTGGCTCTCATAGCAGAACTAGTAGAGTCACCAGGAGCTCCGGAGGAAGGAAAGGCGGTGGCAGGTCCGGCGGTGGC
>DAPJ01000011.1:0-20719 GCA_002502095.1 Euryarchaeota archaeon UBA62 | reverse complement strand
TGGCAGGTCCGGCGGTGGCAGGTCCGGCGGTGGCGGAAGAGGACGGTAGTTCTAACATGGATTCTTACTGGTCTGGAGCGCCTGAGTTTCCTGGTTCTGAAGTCTCTGAGGAGTGGGTCTCGGTAGATGACGGAGTTAGGCTGAGGGTCATAACTTGGAGGCCGACTGAGTCAATAAATAGGCCTGTGGTAGTTTTTGTAGCAGGATGGGGTTCAGTGTTTGAGGGATGGCGTCCCCTGATTTCCAAGTGGTCAGCGGAGAGGACGATAGTTTACATTGAGACCAGAGAGAAAGGTAGCTCAGAAATTAGTAAGAAGATTTCCAAGTCAGACTTCAGTGTCGAAAAACTATCTTCTGACTTGGCGGAAGTCCTGAGATTCTATGAATTAGATAGCACTGATATTGACTGGTTCTCATCTTCCTTGGGGTCAACGATCTTAATCGACGCTTTCAGCCATGGGAGACTATCGGGTAGGAGCTCGATACTCCTAGCACCTAACTCGGAATTCAAATTTCCAATTTGGGCTAGAGCGATGATAATTATGCCTCTACCTAGATTCATGTATTCGATGATTGTTCGCTTAGCGGTATGGGCAGTTGAGAGGAAAGTGAAAGAGGAAGGTCAGAGAATAAGATACAGAAGGGCCCTTCTTTCGCAGGACCTCCAGAAGATGCATCTCTCAGCTAGATCGCTAATCAGATATTCACTTCCTGAGGATCTAGAAGGGATTTCTTTCCCTTGTGCTGTAATGACAGCATACTCTGACAAGCTACATGGAATGGACAAGGCCATGGGCATTGTTGACAGGATACCTGATTGTAAGTTCATCGAGGTCCCTTCAAATCAGTACGCCCATGAGGCAGATGTAATCAGTGACATCAATGATTTCCAGTCATTGGAGTGATTGGTAGCAAAATAAGCGATTGGCTGATGAAGTGGGCCTATGACGCGCAACTGATAGAATGCGCGAGCAGACCTCATCGTTCGAAGTCGCCAGGACGGTTCGCGAACTCGGAGAGATGGTAGGATCCAGGGTAAGAAAGTCGTATCAACCCCACTATGAGCAGATTGTTTTGAGGATGAGTAAGAAGGGGCTTCCAAATAGGGATCTGATCATTGTCAGAGGTAAGAGAATTTACTGCTCATCAAGGGATAGGCCAATGCCTCCTAATCCATCTCAGTTCGCAATGATACTCAGGAAGCATCTTGGGAACTCCAGATTTATTGGAGTCTCGCAATTTGGGTTCGACAGGGTTCTATCATTAGAGTTCGAGCACGGTAGAGGAAAGATGTCCCTTGTGATAGAGCTATTCAGGGATGGAAATATACTTCTTTTAGACGATGAGGGGGTGATTATACAGCCCTTGACTCATGCTAAGTATGCTAGTAGAACATTGAAGAAAGGAGTTAGATATACTCCCCCTCCTGCTTCTTTAGATCCTCGTGATCTTGACAGGGCTAAGCTTGATGAAATTATTGAAGAGAGCGATAGTGACATCATCAGGACTGTTGCATCTAGGCTGAATGTAGGCCGTATCTATGGGGCAGCTATTTGTTCGAAGGCGGGACTATCAGAAGATCTTTCAGCCTCTTCACTGGATGATGAACAAAGAATCTCACTTCTAGACTCTATTGAGTCCATGATGCATGAGCTCGAGGAAGGAGCTGGGTGTATTCTATGGGTCGATGACGCCAGTAGCATAGAGAATTGGAAATCATCTCAAGATGGGATCGAGAATGAAAGTCCTAGCGGAGCGATACTTATCTCTCCTATCTGGTTGAAAAATATGGATGAGTACCCGTATATCGAGATGAGCTCTCTCTCGGAAGCTCTCGATACAGTCTTTGGAGAGCATGACTCAGCGGGATTCATTAGAAGAGAAGAAGAGAAGCTAATTGAGGAGGGAACTACCCAAAAACAGTCACAAGCTAAGCTAGAGAGAAGGGCTGAACAGCAGAAGAGGGCAATAGAAGGCTTCATCCAGAAAGCATCTGTTTCACAGGAGCTTGGGAAATCTATTCAGGAAAACTGGGGACATGTAAACTCAATTATCACTCAATTCAATCAGGCTGTATCGAGGACAAGCTGGCAGGAGGTAATCGAAATATCTCAAGGGGTTGATTGGATAGGAAGAATTGACCCTAAGAAAAGGACAATACTTGCCTATCTGCCGGATGAAGAGGGAGAGCCGGGGACCAGTGTAACCCTAGAAGTGGATAAGACAGTTCATCAGAACGCACAGAGATATTTCGAGACTGGAAGGACTCAGAAGGACAAGGCATCGGGTGCTGAGATCGCACTAAAGAGGACGGTCGAGGCACAGGAAAAGGAGGAGAAGAAGGCCGCCAAAGATGCGGCTGGAGGGAAGCTCAGAGCAATCAAAAGAAGTAGGAGGTTTTGGTTTGAGAAATACAGATGGGGAATTCTTTCAGATGGCCGGATTATTATTGGAGGAAGGGACGCCAAAGGAAATGATGCAGCGGTAAAGAAGCACTTGGGATCCAAGGATCTGTATATTCACGCAGACTTACACGGTGCTCCTTCTTGCATATTGAAGATTAGAGAGGGGATGGAATTCAGGTCGGCATCTGAAAATATCCCAGATGGAGTTTGCTCACTACAAATATCGCAGAATTTGGATGGCCCAGATGATGCCCGGGAGCTTCCTGATTCCATACTCAAGGAGGCTTCTCAAATCGCTGTTTGCTGGTCTAGAGCGTGGGGGAGCGGAGGGGCCGCCGCTACTGCATTTTATGTCAGACCTAGCCAGGTCTCTAAGAAGACTGAGAGTGGGGAGTCGCTTGGCAGGGGCGCCTTCGTTGTCAGAGGCCAGAGGCACTGGTACAGAGATTTACCCCTAGAGCTAGGAATAGGGATGGGGGTGGTAAATGGAGTCCCCCTTCCAGTGATAGGTACTGTTCAAGCTATATCGAATTATTTCGGGAGATGGGCCAGGGTTACTCCAGGTAGAGATAAGAAAGAAAAAATCGCTAATTCCATTTCAAAGGCCACTGGCCTATCCCAAGACGATGTTCTTTCCGTACTCCCTCCTGGGAATTGCTCAATCGAGGATCACGGCCTCCTGAGAAAGAGCTAGGGAGATTTTCAGTTTCCCCACTCAGGCTTTGTAACAGCGTAAAGATTGGCATCGAGAAATCTGTCATAGAGCCACTCCCTGTCCTTGGTTACGCCCTCGAGTCGCAGACCTAGCTTCTCAGCAACTCTACAACTGGCAATATTCTCGACAGATGCTTCAAGAACAAATCGATGTAGATTGAGATCATCGAAACAGTGATCTATGAGTCTAGAGCAACAACGAGTTGCTATTCCTTTTCCTGCGAACTCCTCGGATACCCAGTATCCCACACCACAACTCCTGTTTTCATAATCTATGGAATTCAGCCCCATTGTACCAATTATATCTCCATCAAACAGGATTGAATACATTATTCCCTTGTACAGTTCATAATCTGAAATACAGTGAGAAATATAGGAAATCTGCTCATCTAGACTATTCACCTCATCCAACCAAGGAAGTGTTTTTCTCAGATAGATTCTGTTTTCATCTACTACTTTGAAAATTTCTCTGGCATCGGATAAGGATATTATCGAAAGGCTCAGTTGATTATCTACTGTGAGCAGGGAGCTAGGTCTGGTAAGACCGCCTTCCACGTCGTTTTCTCCTTCATCCACATATTCCTGCTACTATGGATAGATTTAGAGGATTCTATGATAAATTATCCTCGTATCTAGCGACAATACTTCAAGCGGGGACGTTTAGCAGAATGCATGGCTGGGGCAGGGAACCGAAACTGGACCTACTCAGAATACCTCAATCTTAAGGAGCTTCTCAAGCTACAGGGAGAGGATCGTGGCATAAGCTCAGATGAGATGCATTTCATAATCGTCCATCAGACTTTCGAGCTTTGGTTCAAACAAATTATCAGAGAGCTTACTGATGTAAGGGATATTCTCAGCCAGGTTCCAGTTCCAGAGGATCAGATACCGGTGGCGGTTGATCATCTGGGAAGAACCACTGAGATTTTCAGACTGATGGCCAGTCAATGGACAGTACTAGAAACATTGACTCCTCAGGGATTTCTAGCATTCAGAGATGGCTTGGGGACCGCATCTGGATTTGAGTCATATCAGATGAGGGAGTTTGAAATTCTCTTGGGGCTAGAGAATTCTGAGAGATTTGGAGGTATTGATCCATTAGATTCGTTCAGGAAGATGGTAGACAACGGGGAAGCCAAAAAGGAAATTCTTGAGCGTCTAGAGAGTGTGATGGCTTTACCGAGCTTGGTTGAATCACTCATGAACTGGATAGAAAGAACACCAATTATGGGCTCATTATATGGCTCCGAGAATGATGATGAAGCGGTCTCGGATTACATTAATTCTCACCTAGAAGCTCACAGAGAAATATGCGATTTAGCTTCAAAGTCATCTGAGATGATGGCAGCGAGGATGAACGCAGCCCATGAGGGGGCAGTCTCATTTCTGAAACCCGAAGGTAAAATCAGCAGATCAAGAGCGGGTCTTCTTTTCATAGAATCATACCGAGAATTGCCATTATTAACTTGGCCGAGAAAGCTAGTAGATGCAATTGTCGAGCTCGAAGAATCCATGGTTAAGTGGCGTCACTCGCATGCGAGAATGGTTGAGAGGATAATGGGCAGAAGGATAGGCACTGGGGGAACTAGTGGGGTAGACTATCTTGATGCCACATCTCAATATAGGGTGTTCAAAGACCTCTGGTCTGTTAGAACAATTCTGCTAAAGCCGGAGTCAAGGCCAGATCTAAGGAACTCAGGTTTCTATGGTTACAACTCTTCTAAATGATGTATCTGCGAGTACATCCAATCGGACCTTTGAAGTCCAGTAGTGCACTGGCACATCTATGCCCGATGCTGTCATATGCGGTTATGCGAGAACGCCCTTCGGTAAGTTCCGAGGGGCTCTTTCTGCATACAGTGCCGTTGAATTGGGAATCATGGCAGTTAGTGAGCTACTGACCAGAACTGGAATTGATGCTGAAAGTGGTTTGATAGATCAGGTATACATTGGCCAGGTCCTACAAGCAGGTTCTGGACAGGCTCCAGCTAGACAAGTCGCATTGGGAGCAGGTTTGCCGGTTACAACTCCCTGTACCACTATCAACAAAGTATGCGGATCTAGCCTGAAGGCTGTGATGATTGCCGCAACGGAGATCAGAGCGGGAGTCTCCGATATTGTAGTCGCTGGAGGGATGGAGTCGATGACAAATGCCCCTAGATTTGTTCGGAATGCGAGAAGAGGAGATAGTGTGCCCTTCGAGTCATTGGTTTCGATACTCTCTCATGACGGACTAGTTGACTCATACTCTGGAGAGCTTATGGGCAATACAGGTGAGACCTGTGCCAGAGAATTCGAAATTTCAAGAAGGGAGTCAGACTCGTACTCGCTCCGTTCTCATCGATTAAGCTCCGAAGCGTGGGAAAATGGATGGATTGGGACAGAGTGCCTAGTAATGAAAGATCTATCAAAGGACGAAGGGATAAGACATGATGCAGATATGGAGAGTCTTGAGTCTCTGAAACCTGTTTTCGACGAAGAAGGACAAGTTACCGCAGGTAACGCTAGTCAGATTTCCGACGGTGCATCAGCAGTTTTAGTGATGTCTGAGACTGTGGCCAATAGAATGGGCTTGCCCATTTTAGCTAGAATTGTTGACTACACGACCTCGGGGGTCGAACCTGGAAGAGTCATGTCGGCCCCAATTCCTGCAGTGGAGGAGTTACTCCGCAGGAATGGACTAGAGGCAGGGGATGTCGATTTATACGAACACAATGAGGCTTTTGCTTCAGCTTCATGCTCAATCAAGAAGTATTTCCAGATTCCAGATGATCGGTTCAATGTTCATGGGGGGGCCATTTCTATCGGTCACCCTTTGGGAGCTACAGGTACTAGATGTTTGATGACTCTAGTCAATGCTATGAAGAGGGGCGGGCACAAGAGTGGAATCGTTACAATATGCCTGGGTGGAGGCAATGCAGTAGCAATGTTGGTAGATTCTAATTAGGCATTTATGACAATTATCTGCTAGTAATCAGAGTCACAGCCCTTATGTGGGAGTCGCGGGTCGGTCGCCCGATGGTCAAGCCTGTTAGACACCACACAAGATTTGAGAAGGCCCGAATAATAGGCGCTAGAGCTCTTCAGATTAGCATGGGTGCCCCCTTGTATGTCACGGAAGACGAGCTTAGAGAAAAGTTCAGTGATGAGCTAGTACAACTTTACGGCGTCGATGAAGCCAAAGAGAGAGTTGTTTTAGATCCGATGAAAATTGCTACACTTGAATACGAGCGAGAACGCATACCTATAGATGTGGACCCCCACCTTGAGGAAGAGTGAACTCTCAAAAGGTGATTATCTGACTCTGCCAGTAAGTCCTAGGAGGGCTACTGAAGTTCTAGTCGTTTTGACAATCATGGTAATAGCCATGGGAGGAATGATCAGAATTTATGATGCTGGTGAGTCATGTCCAGACTGGCCCACATGCTTCGGAACCTTCGGTTTTGACATCTCGGAAGAGGAACAAGGAGAATGGTGGGATGAAAATCCTGATGAGGCCGATTCAAGGGGTTCTGGACACAGGTATACGTCTTTCCAGATTTTCACTGAGTGGTTCCATAGATTACTAGCTGGAGCATTGGTAGGGCCCTTGGTGATAGTAAATTGGTTCCTTGTGAGGAAGGAGATTTGGAACTCGCCTAGAGTCAGAGGAGTTTCTTCTTTGACATTGGCACTTATCCTGTGGCAGGGAGCCATAGGGTGGCTGACTGTAAAATTCGATAATGAAAACTGGAGTGTGGCGATTCATCTCGGATCGGCCTTGGCATTCCTGATTTCACTTATTTGGCTCTGGATAGAAATTCGTAGAGATGAGGAAGATTTGCCGAATTGGATTAGCTTCGACCCATTGGTTGGTATGAAATGGAGGAAATGGATTGGGGTTCTTTCTTTTTCGACACTAATCACCCTATTTTCAGGAGTATATGTTTCCACTACCCCTGGGGCCAACTATGGTTGTGGAGTCGGCGGAATGTTAGAATCTTGGCCGCTGTGTAATGGACAATTAATTCAGGATGTAGATGACTGGGAGTTACAATCACAAATCGTCCATAGATGGTTGGTCGGGATAGTAGGCGTGATGATGGCTTTATCCTCCTACAAAATATGGAAGGAATGTGAGCATGGCCAGAGTGGAGTCGTGCTGAGAAATTGGATATGGGCCTCTACGGCGACTTACTTTGGAAACGGTTTGCTTGGAGCGTCATACATCCTCTCATGGGACTCTGGAAGCTTTTCTGAATATCTATCTCTAGCGCACCTAATGGTTGCAACGATATCGTTTACTATCTTAGCAACCGCTTGGTTGGGAGTTACCATTATTTCCTCCTCCAGACGGGCCAAGATTATTGTCGGGCCCTAGGTGGATGGATGAACGGAAGATTAGGCAGTTACTTCGCCCTAACTAAGCCAGGCGTGGTCATACTACTGCAGATAACCGGGATTTGCTCGGTGATAGCTCATGACCTGCTTGAGGCGGGGGGGCTATCTGGCAATACGGCAAGAACAATCGCTGTAGTTTTGGTTGGGGGGTACCTCACGGCTGGAGGTGCTAATTCGATCAATATGTGGTATGACAGAGATATAGATCCCTTGATGTCTAGGACTGCTAATAGGCCCATACCTGCTGGTGAAATACAACCCTCATCTGCTCTTTTATTTGGAATCGTAATATCCCTGATAGGAACTTTATGGCTGTATGTGATGGCTAATCCAGTTGCAGCTTTTTGGGCTTCTTTTAGCGTAATGTTCTATGTCTTTGTATACAGTATCTGGCTGAAGAGAACAAGTCCCCAGAATATTGTAATTGGAGGTATCGCGGGTTCAACGCCTCCACTTGTTGGGTGGTCTGCTTCGGAGCAATCTCTGGAGATATCAACAGATTCACTACAGTCAATGTTTGAATCAGTTACTGAAATTGGGAGTATGATGCCTTGGCTGATGTTCTTCATAATATTCTTGTGGACTCCCCCTCACTTCTGGGCTTTAGCACTATACAAATCAAAGGAATATGGGGAAGTTGGAGTTCCGATGATGCCCAATGTCAAAGGTAAGTCCCGAACCATGCTAGAAATGAAAATATATTCTGTCGCATTGATGGTAGTCTCTTTGTATGCCCCTATTGCCAATGGCCATCTTGTTGACGACGACACATCGTTTCACGTACTAAGATGGAGTTGCTTTCTCCTAAGCGGATGGTATGCATCAACGGTTTGGAGAATAGATATCAACGAGGGATTAGATGAGAAAGGAAGAATGCCTACGGCAGCAAGATCGTTCTTCTTCTCCCTATATTATCTGGCTATGTTCTTCCTTTTGTTAGTGTCTTCTAGCTGGAATCTACAAATCTCATTTATTGGAGTAATCATATGCATTGGGATTATTTTCCGTCTGGAGAGCGATACTAAGCGTAAGGAAAAGGCCTGATCTGATAGACTTCAAGTTCCCGATGGATTCAAGCACTTGGTGGGTAGTTGCAGATAGTAATTAGGAGGTGGTGCGATGGAGGAGAGGGACCTAATCTTTGACTGGAATGCTATCGATTATGAGATTACGAGGGAGCCAAATAATCATCCACATGAGCTTTGGTTTGATGATGAAACCCTCAGAGATGGGTTACAAAGCCCTAGTGCGATTAATCCAACCATCGAACAGAAAATAGAGCTTATCGACTTCATGGAGAAACTAGGTATCCAGAAAGTGGATCTGGGGTTACCGGGTGCTGGACCTCAACATGTGGGGCACATAGACTCAATGCTTAGTCATATCAGAGACAGGGGGTACTCACTTCGTCCTGGTTGTGCAGTAAGGACCTTAATATCCGATATCGAGCCCTTGGTAGATTTGCAATCGAAACATGAGACCCAGATACAAGCTAGTGCATTCCTGGGAACTAGTCCGATTAGACAGTATGCAGAAGGGTGGACAATGGAGAGAATAATGTCAACTGCTGAGTCTGCGGTAACCTTCGCGGTTGGTAATGATATTCCGGTAATGTTTGTTACTGAAGATACCACTAGAAGTAACCCCGAGGACATCAAGAAGGTGTATACTCGTGCTATGGAATTGGGAGCGGATAGGATTTGTGTGTGCGACACGTGTGGGCATGTTACTCCAAATGGAGTGAAGAAGCTACTAGGATTCATTCAAGATGAGGTCATACCCGACTCTGGCTTCAAAAGGAGAGATATCGAAGTAAACTGGCATGGGCACCAAGACAGGGGATTAGGTGTCGCGAATAATCTTGCTGCCTATGAAGCCGGAGCAGATGTGATACATGGTACTGCGTTGGGAGTGGGGGAGAGATCAGGCAATGCCCCAATAGATCAAACCCTAGTGAATCTTAGCCTAATGGGCGTGATAAACAATGACTTGACTTCACTGAGTGAATACATGAAAAGGGCTCACGAATATGTAGGAGTAGCCCTTCCAAGGAATTATCCAGTTTTTGGCGAGGATGCTTTTGAAACGGGTACTGGTGTGCATGCTAGTGCAGTTGTTAAGGCCATGGCCAAGGGCGATCATTGGCTTGCTGATAGGGTCTACTCAGGAGTACCAGCTGGAGATTACGGATTACAGCAGGTTATCCGCATAGGTCACATGAGCGGTAGGTCGAATATCACATGGTGGCTCAGTCAGAATAATTATACTGTAGACGATGAAATTGTTGAGTACTTATTCGAGGTCGCCAAGTCTCAGAGAAGACTGATGACGGATAGTGAAGTTCATTCTGAAATCTCCAAATTCAATGATGAGAGATGAATTATACTGCTAACACCAATTACGAACGCCTATATGTCTTAGTTGGGCGAGTTGGTTCATGCGGTATGCAATTACGATGGTGCTAATCATTCTGATGATGCCATTATCGGGTATTGTATCAGCAGAAAATAAGACTGTAGACAAGGATAGCTTCCAAACCGATTCTATCTTGGAAAGCTATTCCCTGCCAGTCAGGATTGCATTTGATAGGGTTAGTAACTTGGAGTCATACACGACTGAAGAGTTACATCATTCTAGAGAGTGGTTAGTAGTCACTAGTATACCCATTTCAGAGCATGCTATGACTCATGTAAAACCTATTTCCAGTAAGGAAACTGGGATATTACCGGGTTCATTTGTGTGGGAGCTAGAAGGTGGTGTGAAGCCAGTTGAAAGGCTTTCAGAGGCCTTGACGATTGGAGAGATTGAGTCTTTCTCCCCTTTACTCGAGAGAATTCATCATGAAAGATACCTTCCTAACGATCCTGAGCTAAGCTCTCAATGGCATCTAGATAACTACGGTCAGACTGGAGGAGTTTCGGGCGAAGATGCTAATCTCACGGGAGCGTGGGACTCCTACAACGGGTCTGGAGTGGTAATCAGTATTGTTGATGATGGCCTTGATATCTCGCACCCTGATATCTCCCCTAACTATGATCAATCAGCATCTTACGATTGGTGTAATGACGACTCAGATCCAACTCCCCTAAGTTTCGATGGTCACGGAACTGCTGCCGCAGGAGTTGCCGCCGCCACTGGGAACAATTCTCTGTACGTCTCAGGTGCCGCATTCGGGGCCAGTGTTGCCGGATCTAATCTCATCTCATGCTCGACATCGGACTACTTAGAATCTCAAGCTTTGAGCTATGAGAATGACTACGTAGATATCTACTCTAACTCATGGGGACCTACTGATGATGGACGGAGACTTGGCGCTCCTGGTCCGTTGATGACCGCTGCATTCGAGAATGATGTGTATCAAGGAAGAGACGGTCTGGGAAATATAATCACATGGGCGGCTGGAAATGGCAATACATCTGATGATGACTCCAACTACGATGGTTACGCGAACAGTAGATTCACCATTGCAGTAACCGCAATAACACACTTCGGGCGACAATCTTACTATGCCGAACCCGGAGCAAATATCCTAGTTGCGGCGCATTCCAATGGTGATGGTGAGAGCATTACTACTACGGATATCGTCGGCTCTGGCGGGTACAATTCTTCGGGTAACATCACTGATACCTTCGGAGGGACATCCAGTGCGACCCCTCTGGCCTCTGGTGTTATTGCTCTAATGCTAGAAGCTAACCAGAACCTAACTTGGAGAGATGTTCAGCATATCCTAGTCAATAGTGCAAGGATGAATGATCAAAGCGATTCTTCTTGGGAGGTAAATGGGGCGGGACACGATGTCTCTCACAAGTATGGATTTGGGGCAGTTGATGCAGGAGCCGCTGTCTCAATGGCTTCTTCATGGACCAATGTGGATGAAGAAGTGAATCTAACCATCGGCCCGATGGTAGAGAGCTTCCAGATTGATGATGGGAACTCATCGTGGAGTGAATTTAACACCTCCATAACAATGGATATGGCAATAGAAAGTATCGACGTGGTTGTAGATATCTCTCATAATTATCGAGGAAATCTGGAGATAGTACTCGTCTCTCCATCCGGGAAGGAGTCGTGGCTAGCTGAAGAGAGGAGTGATAACGGCAATGATTATGATAACTGGACATTCAATACCGTTCATCATTGGGACGAGTCATCCTTAGGGAATTGGCAACTTAAAGTCAGAGATGTTAGTTCTGGTCAGAGTGGGACATTGAACCATTGGTCGATGATATTCCATGGCACTGATGCGGATCTTGATCATGATGATGATGGCCTGGAAGATGTTAATGAGACTGAGATATGGGGGACGGATCCCTATGATCCAGATACAGATGATGATGGCCTGAATGATTACGAGGAAGTAATGAATTACGGTACCAACCCGCTATCATCTGATTCAGACCTAGATGGAATAGGGGACCTCGAGGAAATAGCTATCTTCAGTACGAATCCTCTTGACAGCGATACTGACGATGATGGCTTGACAGATGGAGCGGAGATTAACTTCTGGAGCAGTGATCCGCTTACATTCGACCCAGACGATGACGGAGATTTGTTCTATCATTTCAACGACTGTGATGATGAGAATCCGATGATTAATCCTGGAAGGCCTGAGATTCTCAATGGAATAGATGATAATTGCGACAGTATGACTGACGAGGGTTTCAACTTCACTGATTCCGATGGGGACGGCCTCTTCGATTGGCCTGAATATCACACACATCTCACAGATCATTTGGATAGTGATTCCGATGACGATGGATTGAATGATGGTATTGAAGTACTGACATATCAGAGTAATCCAAATTTGGCCGATTCGGATGATGACGAGGACGGATGGTACTGGTTCCAGGACTGTGATGACCAGGATGAGTTCAGATCACCCGGACTGAGTGAGGTTCTCGATGGGATAGACAATGATTGCGACGAGATTATGGACGATGGATTCGAATCTGTAGATACGGATGGCGATTTGCTTAGTGATTTTGAGGAGTATCACAATCTCTCAACCAATCCTTACAATGGAGACACCGACGGGGATGGTCTGCCAGATGGATATGAAATTCAAGTAACGAAAACCGATCCAATATTAGCCGACCCTGATGATGATGGGGATGGAGAGTACTGGTTCGAGGATTGTGATGATCAGGATGCAGAAAGGGCCGGTTATCTCACAGAGTCACTAGATGGCAAGGACAATGATTGTGATGAGGACGTGGATGAAGACTTTGTTGATATTGATACAGATTCAGACGGTTTAAACGACTATGATGAGTTTCATTCCTACTTTACTTCACCCACTGATTCGGATACTGATGGAGATGGTTATCTTGATGGTGAAGAAATTATCGAGATGGGTTCTAATCCACTGATTTTCAATATTGACGGCGATTCAGACGGTTTCCTAGATTTTGAGGATTGTGATGACTCTGAGCCCACAATAAACCCTGAGTCCAGTGAATCATGGAATGGAATTGATGATGATTGTGATGAGATTATCGATGAAGATATCTCGAGACTGGAGTTAGTTTCCCCCGTTTCCAATTTAGCTGACACGGAATCATGGGACAGTAAGGAACAGTCGCTTGAGATTGTAATTGAGGATATCCCCGAGGGAGTGGAATACGTCATCAGTTGGAGGATAGGCGACTACTCACTAGAAGGGTTAGATTCTGGTGGGAAGAATGTATCTATCCCATCTCTAGATTGTGATTCTCCGAATGAGAATCTGGAGGTTTATCTTTGCTCTGAGGGCACTAGCCCACAACAGGTTACAGCCTCTGTAATCGATAGTGGTGAAATCACCGAGGTAATTTGGAGTTTCGAAATGATAATTTCAAAAACTCCTGCAAGCCTATCCGAAAAAGTAGCTTCATTTGTCCTGACTCCCTTGGGAATAGCAGTTACCATAGCTTCTATTGCTTCTTTGTTGGGAGTTAGCTACCTTGTTGGGACTAGGATTGCATACAGAAGAGAGTTGAACGAGGCTTACAATTTCTACCAAATTTCACCTAGGGATAATGAGGCGAAATCGAGTAAAATAATTTCTGACGGGAATGACTTCTCATATTCCTTACCAAGTGCTCCCGATCTATCATCAATGATTTCATCCTCAAATAGGAATCAGGATATAGATCAAGGTGACATTCCACCACCGCCACCTCCGGGTTCTTACTGAGAGGGATCTGCCTCAGCGGCTTCTTCATCTGAATCAGTCGGAGGATTTGTGGACCACTCAGCATCTACACTTCCCCCTGACCATTCCCCTCCGACAGTGATATCCTCTACCTCATCATCATCTCTCCAAACCGGATCTCCATCTGCACCACTAATCACCAAGCAATCATCCTCATCTAACCTCTTTCTGATTGTCTGAGCACCTTTGGTAACTGGCAAGATATGTCCTACTGGAGTTCCAGCAGTTACGAATGGATTAGTTGCTGAGCAAATCATTAATCCCCTTGTGGGAGAAATCACATCATGGGATTCTAGGGGGCTCTCGGGATCGGTAACGGTTGCGACCACCTCCCCCTCTTCGACAAAACTTCCAGCAGGGGCGAGCACATCCAGTAGGCCACCTTGATCGGACCTAATCCATAGTGACCCTGAGGCGAGAATTCTGAAGCTAGGCCTACTGGGATGTCCTGGGATCATTCTTAGGGACCTAAGAACGTTCAGAATCCCATACAGGGAGACCTGTACAGATTCTGGATCTAGTTCGTCTGGGCCCCCTCCTTCGAATGTAATGCACGCTATATCGAAGTCGTTGGTGACTCTCCTTAGAGATCCCTTAGGACCGGCATTATCCAGAATTGCCTCGATTCCGAATGATCTAGCTATTCTATTACTGGAGGCATGGGCGAGATTGGCACGTATTTGAGGCATATTGGTCCTTCCCACAGCCGCAGTATGCAAATCCACAACATAATCGCTACCTGTGATTATCTTATTCCAGATTCTATTTGCTACACGGTATGAAGTATTGCTATCTGGCTTGCCTGGAAATGACCTATTCAGATCTCTTCCGTCTGGCATATAACGGCTCTTCATCTTGTACCCGGGCATATTCACAACAGGAACTATCCTGATTGTCCCCGATAGTACTTCTGGATCTATTGCCTTTCCAGGTCCAATAAAATTCGGACCTGTCAAGTATGTCAAGGCCAATGGGCCCACTAACTCATTTCCATGCACTGCTCCCAATAGTGTCACCACTGGGCCTGGGCGGGACCCGTGAACAACAGTTACAGGAATAGGCCAAGACTCTCCAATTTCAACCGATAGAAGATCGAAATCCATTCTCCTAATAGTACCGGGAAGAATTCTCTTTCTAAGGAAATTATGATTCTTGGGGCCGTTCTGACGGGACCATTTCTTCGGAGTCCCGGTGCTCCCTTCAAGAGCCTTCTCAATCTCTATTCTCCTTCTCTTGGGAATCTGGTTGGCGACCTTTAGTGGGGCGAATCTCCTTCTCTTGGAACGAGGTGGTAGACTCTCTGGCCTTTCGGGGCTTGGCTCGTCTCCCGAGCCCTCTTCGGAATTAGACAACGCCCCTCCCAGTAGGTTTGACATAAATAGGGTACGTTAGGACAATATTGGGAATTGTTCAATTCCTCGGGACCCTTCGACGTCATATGGAAGTAGCTTCCGAGCTCTCTGTACAGGAAGAATTCGCACCCAATAGCATATGTTTCGGGTGTGGTCCAGCCAATACTAAAGGGCTGAAAATTAGATCCTTCAGAACGGAAAACGGACTATACATGGAATTTAATCCTGAGGAACATCATCAAGCATTTCCTGGCATGGTAAATGGGGGAATACTGGGAGCACTCCTTGACTGTCATGGAAACTGGACTGCGGCTGTAGCAATAATGGATAACGAAGGAAGTACTGCCCCCCCATGCACGGTTACTGCCTCTTACAGCGTAAGCCTTCGAAGGCCGACTCCAAATGACAAAGTCCTCAAGATAACTTCTGAGGTTGTGGAGCTAAGCTCTGACAGGGCTAAGGTGAAGATGAGTCTGACATGTGAGGGGAAGGTTTGCGCGACAGGGGAGGGGCTATTCGTAGCAGTTACTGAAGGTCATCCTGCCTATCATCGATGGAATTAGGCCATTATCCTCGGCATCCTTTAGAACGTCCGACATTAAGCATAGTCGTGGCGGAATCGGGCAATGGGCTGGATAGCTTTGGTATCGATTCAAGAATCACTAAATTCTTGAAAAATAATTGGGGAATACATAGCTTCTTTCCCCCACAAGCTGAAGCCTTGACTCCTGTTTTGGAGGGTAAAAATTTGATGCTTACTATACCAACGGCCAGTGGAAAATCCTTGGTAGCATACTTGGGGATGATCAATCGACTAATTGGGGATATGAAGGGAATGAGGGGAGCCTATATTGTCCCACTGAAAGCTCTGGCAAATGAGAAATTCGAAGATCTAACCGAGATTGCGAAATCTGTTGGGCTTTCTGTTGGCTTGGCTATTGGGGACAGAGGGGGAGAGTCATCGGGTGTGGAAAATTCGGATATCCTAGTTTGTACAAGTGAGAAGCTTGATTCTATTCTTAGGACTAGGTCTGGATTTCTAGAGAATCTAGGCGTTGTAGTTTCGGATGAGTTTCACTTATTGAATGACTACAGTAGGGGGCCGACTCTGGAAGTAACTCTATCCAGAATTATGCATGCAAGGCCTGATGCGCAGATTATCGCACTATCTGCAACAGTTGGAAATTCTGAGAAGCTCTCAGATTGGTTGGGTGCGACTCATGTAAAGTCAGATTGGAGGCCAATACCATTGCATTGTGGCATTATGACAGATTTAGATATCAGTATACACAGGATCGAGGGGGCCGAGGATACTGATTCAATCGATAAGAAGAGGAGGCTTTCCGGAAGTAAAAATAAGAGGCTCCAAGCCGCTCTTATGGATACTGTCTCTATGGGTGGGCAACTACTAGTTTTCGTATCTTCAAGGGCGTCAGCGGTTAAGGAAGCAAGAGTTCTTTCTGAATATCTACTGAAGACTGTAGAAGGAGAGTCCAGTGAAATCACAGATGATTCACTGGAAGTTTGGGATTCTATTTCACGTAAGATAATATCTGGCGGAGAGGGTACCTCAACTGGAAAATCACTCTCTAATTCAATAAAGGGTGGTGTTGGATTTCATCATGCAGGCCTAACTCAAAGGCAAAGAAAGATCATTGAGGATTCCTTCAAAAAAGGAGATTTACAGTGTATAGTGGCCACACCTACCCTTGCTCAGGGAGTAAATCTTCCAGCTAGAAGAGTTGTCATAAGAGATTACAGGAGGTGGAGTGTAGTTGCCAGCGCTTCTATGCCACTTTCAGTAATGGAAATCAGGCAGATGCTAGGCAGAGCTGGGCGTCCAAAATATGACGAATATGGAGATGCATGGATTCTTTCTAAGGATCCTGACGAAGAGGATAAATTAGTCGATCTTTATCTAGAGGGAGAGCCAGAAGATGTGACTTCTAAATTAGCAAATCCGATGGCAAATAATGCTATTGAGGATCCTGCCTTACTCACTCATGTCCTATCACTGATTTCTAGTGGGGTGCTGAGCGATAGATATTCTATTGGAAGATTCTTTGGAAGTACTTTCTTGGCTACCCAAATGAGAACCGAGGTTCTAGCAGATAGGTTAGATGAAGCAATACACTGGTTGGTAGAAAATGGGATGCTAACAAGAGAAGGAGATTCTGATCTGGTAGCTCAGAAGATTCATGATGAACAGCCATCCTATGATGTCAAAGAAGACTGGTTAGATGAAGTTCCTTCATGGGCTAATTCTGCAGCGTCGGTCCTTGGAATTGAATTATCAAATCAAAGGGAGCCGGAAAGATTCGAGAGGAGAAGGAGTGGTCCTCCTATTTTCGGCTTCAAGAAAGCGATTTCTATAAGCGAAGATGTCGTTAATTCTTCTGAATCTCAGACTATGACATACTTAGCCACCCCGCTTGGAGCGAGGATTTCCAGACTGTACCTCAATCCACTATCTGGAAGAATACTAAGGGATGGTCTAGGAAAGGCAATGTCGGTATTATCTGGACGTGATGAATTCTTACAGGTCTCGCCCATGAGTTTACTTCATCTGGTTGCTTGTACTCCTGACTTCCTACCACTATGGCTCAGAAAATCTGATTATGATAGAGTTCAATCATCACTACACGTTCATGAGCGAGAGATGCTAGGTACTGCAGTAGATCATGATGAGGATAGACGCATGAAGGGCGCATTGGTACTACAGTCTTGGATGGAGGAGGAAACTATGAGCTCGATTGAGAAGGAGTGGGGAGTTCAACCGGGTGATCTTCGGAGTCGCGTGGAGTTGGCTGAATGGCTTCTCTATGCCTCCAGGAGAATTGTAGTTGAAGATGATGAGATGTCATCTATGGACATGAAGGCTCATGAAACTCTCATCGAGGCAATAGGGGAGGTTCGCAGTAGAGTAAGATACGGATGTAAATCAGATATCCTAGGACTGGTATCACTCAAAGGAATAGGAAGAGTTAGGGCGAGGGAAATGTCGAAATTATTGGGGGTAAGCATGGTTTCTGATGTCGCTGAACTTACTGAGAAAGATTGTGAAAGACTATCTGATTTGAGAGGATGGAGTCCCAGATTAGTCGAGAATCTTGTTAGAGATGCAGGACGCACAGTTAGAAGAGAAAAGAGAAAGTACAATTGAACCCCTGTCGCCAGAGGGTACTGAATGAGTGGTGTCCCATGGTTTCCAGCGTGGGGGTTAAGATTCTCGACTCCTGTGGATAATGTCCCCGAGCTCATCTCAGAAATCGAGGAGTGGCGACTGGACAGTAGATGGAGTTTGATCTCCTATGAAGTGGCTGCTAGTGAGGTCCATCTTTGGTCCGCGTGGCATAAGTCGAGGAGTAATGAGGAACAGGGGAAGATGGTTGCAAGGGATCCAGGAGCGGAATTTCTCAGAATTATATCTGGAACAAGGCAGATTAGGACTGCGATAGACAGATCTGGGGTTTCGAAAGGAGATACAAAGGCATGGTTGGTAAGGCTACCTGAGATAGATACCAGTGGAGGGATTGGAGAGACATCTCTTCCCATAGATGAATACAATAATCATAGCAAGGACGCAGAGCGCCTAATGGAGATAGTCGGAGCGAGCTTGATCGCTAGGAGGCCTTTTCCTACAATAGAAGGTCTGGAGAAGATTGGTTTTTTAGAAGAGGGAGTAGAAGTGAATCCTGAGATGATTGAGCAGTCATTTCTACTCCATGCCTCGATGAGTGATTTCTAGTAATAATAGTCAGGATAATATCCATTGACCCAATGGGAAGAATATGAGCAATGACGTAGTAGAAGGGGGAACCCAATCATTTGTACATGATGACTTCGATCCTAGTGTTTGGGATGAAATAAATCCCTATGTGGATGAGTTACTGAACAGGAAAATTTCATGTTCAAAGTGTATCGAAGGAATAATTAGAGATGCATCTGAGCTATCTGAACATATCTCAGAAAAGGGAGCTCTCCTATACATTGCAATGACTTGTGACACTGAGAGTGAGGAAAAGAGGTCTTCTTTCCTAGATTTTGTAGAAAATATCAGACCCAAGCTCTCTGAGTTCTCTGATTCGCTAAATCGTAGATTGGTAGAGCATGAAGCAGTGGGTAATCTTCCAGCAAGGTATGATTTGATGATTAGATCAATGAAAAATGATATTGATATTTTCAGGAAAGAGAATATTCCTTTGGGAGTAGAGCAGACTAGGTTAGTTACTGAGTCGCAAACAATAAACGGGGCTATGACCGTGGAATTCGATGGTAATGAGTATACCCTCCCAGAAATGAGGAGGTACTTAGAGTCAAATGATAGATCAATCAGAGAGGGAGCTTGGAAGGCTGTAGTCAATAGAAGAATGCAAGACGAAGAAAGGCTCTCTGAAATTTTTGATGAGCTGGTATCTCTAAGACACAAAATTGCAATAAATGCAGGTTTTGAGACATATACAGACTATATGTTTAGGGCAATGGAGAGATTCGACTACAGTAAAGAAGACTGTTTAGAATTCCATGATGCCATAGAAGCGGTATGCGTGCCGTTAATGCGTGAAATAAATTCTGAAAGAGTCGGTTCTCTAGAACTGGGTAGTCTCAAGCCATGGGATGTGAATGAGAAGACGGGCGTGGGCCCTGATTTACATGGTCGCGCGCCATTAAGGCCTTTCGAAAATGTAAATGAAATGGTGGAGAAGCTCTCGACACTGTTTCACAATATGTCCAATGACTTAGGAGAGAAATTCGATATGCTTGTGGAGATGGATACGCTAGATCTGGATACGCGCAAAGGAAAGGCCCCTGGAGGCTACCAGTACTATCTACAGAAGAGTAGGGTACCATTTATCTTCATGAATGCCGCAGGCCTACAAGGAGATCTAGAGACGATGATACACGAGGCGGGTCATGCTTTTCACTCAATATATTGTAGTCATCTTGAGTTAATTGGAGAGAGGGGGTATCCGATAGAGTTCGCTGAAGTGGCTTCGATGTCCATGGAACTGATGACGCAGGATCAGTGGGGAGAGTTCTATGATGCAGAAGATGCAGATAGAGCCAGAATTGGGCACTTGGAAGGAGTGATATTTCTTCTACCATGGATAGCAACAATTGATTCATTCCAACATTGGATTTACTCAAATCCTGAACATACCAGGGAGGAGCGAGCAAGTGTCTGGAACTCAATTAGAGATAGATTTGGCTCGAAGATGGATTGGGATGAGTACTCAATATTCAGAGATGTCTCATGGCAACAGCAAGGACATCTATTCGGAGTACCATTCTACTATGTCGAGTATGGAATTGCTCAGCTAGGTGCTTTGCAACTATGGAGGACTCAAAGGAAAGATCAGCAAAAAGCGCTTACCGATTACTCAAATGCAATGAGGCTTGGGAATACCAAAACACTTCCAGAGCTATTCACTGCGGCTGATATTAAATTAGGATTTGGTGAGCAGCATTTGAGCTCATTGATTCAGGAAGTCAGAACTGCTATGTCTGAGCTGAGCTGATTCGGACACGGGGTCCGCGGGTGATCAATCCCGCAGACCCTCGCTTGTCACGTTGAAGACCGCCTCCCCATCAGGCAGGTTAGGACTGTCTACCAGGCGAGCAATTCTACGGCCCCCCTTGGACTTCCTAAGGTACAGGCGGAATGTACTTGCGTG
>DAPJ01000029.1 GCA_002502095.1 Euryarchaeota archaeon UBA62 | reverse complement strand
ATCGATTTCCTAGGTAATCCAAGGGTCCTGAGGATGGCTATCTCACGAGTCTGGCTCTGGACCAGCCTCTGTAAGCTAAGAGCGATTGTTATGGCGGCGATCAGTTGGATTAGGACAGTAAACGGGGCGGCCATTGTCTTGGTGCCCTCTAGATCTAATCTCATGAGCTCTACAGACTCGACCTGTCCTCTATCTCTTATTCGTCCGTCCATGCCATTTTCATCCATAGAACTGGCGATGGCCTCCTTTACTCCGTCCAACTCCTCGCCCTCATACGCCTCAGTGTCAGAAAGGTCGAAGGATGGAGTGCCCGATATGTCCAAAACTATGGTATTTGCAGATCCCTGTGACAAGCCCGTAAGCCTCTCCATTCCAGAACTGGAAAGATAGCCGACTACGAATTCGCCTGATTCAGGAGGGAACAGAGATCCTTCTGGAGCCATGTAGATGTGCAATGGATGGTATGCGAACCCAACTATTGTGAAATTCATACTTCCCTCACCTACCCCAATGGTTACCACGTCTTGTAGGCTTAGAGAAAGCGCCTCCCTAACATGCTCGTCAATCACTATCTCGTCCTCTGCCTCGGCCGGCATACCTTGGGAGTGTCCATCTGGGAACCATGGCTTGTCTACATCGGAGTTGTGAGGTATCCCATGCCATACGGAGTTGATTACATTCTGACCGGAGTCGGTCATGTGGAACATCGCACCGTTCATCACGATCCTGCCCTCACATTGATCCAAGGGCTCAGCTCCCTCGGGCCAGGAGGACTCAATCTCTGAGCAGAGGGATTGAACCTGATCAGCAGACCAAATGGAGCTCTCATTATCAATCCAGATATCCGCTAGATTGCTTCCCGAATCACTGTCCTCATAGATTGAGTCGTACATCGGCCCTAGATTTGCTGAGTATCCTCCAAAGGTTATCCCTGCAAAAACACCAACAAAGATCATGCCTATTACAGCGGAAAGTCGAAGTTTTGTCCCCCAAAGACTCCTTGCAAGTCTCTTATTCAGTAGATTGGAGGAGCCGAACATTCTTCCACCTCAAGAAATGGTCGCTTTCTCGCTTGAAACTGTCTTTTCGTCTGATACTATCCGACCACTATCTATCCTGATAACCCTGGTTGCATATACGATAAGAGATTCATCGTGAGTAACCAGGACAGCCGTGATGTTCTCCTTCTCACAGGCCTCGACGAGAACTTGCATGACCTTGTCGGAGGTCTCAGTATCTAGATTCCCAGTGAGTTCATCGCCTAGGAGAAGAGTAGGCCTCTTGGCTATACTTCTGGCAATAGCAACCCTCTGTTGCTGCCCTCCGCTAATCTCTCCGGGGAACCTATCCCTTTCGGAGTGGAGCCCGACTAATCTGAGAAGTTCCTCCGCCCTAGACTTGTCCCTGTTCCCGGCTAGCTCCTGAATAAGCGAGATGTTCTCCATCACCGTAAGATCCTGGAGGAGGTTGAAGAACTGGAACACGTATCCTATGTTCTCCCTTCTGAATGATGTCATTTCCTCTGAGTTTCCCCTAGGAACTTCTGACCCCATGAAGCTGTATGAACCATCAGTAGGGCTATCCAAGGCCGATAGGCAGTTCAGAAGAGTGGTCTTTCCTGATCCCGAGGGACCCAAGAGAAGAACCCTCTCACCCTCGTCTATCTGAATATTGATTCCATCAAGGGCTTTCACAGTCCCCGCGGGAGTTTCATAGTGTCTCTTTACATTAGTCATTGACAGGAGTGACATGATATACATGCCACTCGGTTGTTGAATATTGAGGTATCGACCGGAGCTATTGGATGCTCAATCTAATCTCTTCGGGATGCCATTGAGGCCCCGATGAGGGCTATTGCCCCCAAGACAGCTCCGAATCCTGGCAATACAGGCGGAGTAGCTGATGATTCTGATGAATACTGGGAAGCCCAGTTATCGTAAATCTCCATCTTGTCGATCTCCTCGCCATCATATTCGCTCCATTCAAAAGACACCTCATCCCCAGGGGAAACTAGCCCATCCCCATCGTGGTCAGTGTAAGTAATCGTAACACCTTCCGCGTCTCCGCCGTTTAGGGGGATACTGAATTCGTTTGTGCAGGTGCTTAGATCCGGCTGAACCATTTGATCCTCATCCTCGTCATACTCCTCCTCACAGTCGCTGAGGAAGTGAACTTCAAAGTCGGTTATCGGAGCGTTAAGTGTCTGATTCCCTGCGACAAATCCAGTAGCGTCATTTCGCTCCATACCATCACCATCATCGTCACTGTTGTCGTCATCATCACTGTCTACCATCGTATCGTAAAGAGGCTCGAATTCATAATAATCCAGACCACCGCTTTCATCATTGTCATACATGTCAAACATGTCGTTAACACTATCCTGGTCGTCATCGGGAACATCGTTGGCATCTATGAATTCAGTTGCCGTGAGATGTCCGTCACCATCAGTATCAAAGTGACTGAAAAAATCGTCCAGACTAGGAGTGTTACCATCATCGGGCATCATTCCTACTAGGTTATCGATGAAGCACTCCATTTCATTGATATCAATGAGATCTGATGGAGCATCGTAGTCGCACAACTCAATCAAATCCTCTACGTCCTCAGTTGTAAGGAAGGATTGGTCTGAGTCTATCGGCTGGTCTGAATTTTCATTGTTCCAGTA
>DAPJ01000015.1 GCA_002502095.1 Euryarchaeota archaeon UBA62 | reverse complement strand
GCTGATCCGGGATTCTTCGTCTCTGAAGCGGGCCAGTCACAACAGACCCCCGCACCACTCGATCAGTTTGTATCATCCGCACGGAGCATAGTCGCCGAATCTTGCCCAGAAAATACGATAACTCTCCAAGAATCTTCTACGTCAGAGGATGAATGCCTAACTGACTCAGATGGAGATAGGCTCCATGACGAAGTAGACCAAGATGATGATGGGGATGGTATCAACGATATAATCGATAGATGCCCGTTGGGCCTAGTGGGGTGGTCTAGCGCAGTAGATGTGGATAACGACTCGGACGGCTGTAAGGACTTGGAAGAGGATGAGGATGACGATAATGACGGATTCCCAGATTTGCAAGACGCTCTCCCCCTCGATTCGACCGAATGGAATGACAACGACATGGATGGAATAGGGGATAACTCCGATACAGATGACGATAATGATGGTTCGTCAGATGTAGAGGAAGATGAGAGGAATACCAGTGCTACCGACCCAGATACAGATGATGATGGATTTATGGACGGCGTTGACGACTTCCCTCTAGATCCATTTGAGTGGGAGGACTCCGATCTTGATGGGGTGGGGGATAATGGAGACGCGTTCCCCAATGACCCCGATAGGCAAGAAGATGAGGAATCAACAACCATGCTAATATTCGTTGCAGTAGTCTCGGTAGTGGTGATTGGCGCACTTGCAGGGTTGCTTATTTTTAGGAGAAGAGGACAGAATGATGAGTCATTGTTCGCCCTTTCGGGAGATCCTGGAATGGAAAATAATGAGCCTAAAATTTACTCAAATGTCTCAGTCCCAGGATCTACATCTGTCACTTCGGAGGATATTAGAACCGATTCAATCAGTCCTCCTATTGATGCTAAGATGAATGAGAATGGACAACTTGTATGGGTCGACGAATCAGGAAATGTGTACTGTCAGAATCCAGATGGAACAATCCTATCCTTCAACCAGAATACCGGTTCTTGGGGACCTGTAAACTAGAACTGAATCAGATTGGCTCCCCATGCCAAGCCACCGCCAAACGCAACTGTGACAACCAAGTCTCCTTCTGTTATCCTATTTTCTTCAAAGGCCTCGTGCATGGCGATTGGAACACTGGCACCAGCCGTATTTCCATACTTGTGGAGATTGGTGAAAGTCTTCCCCATCGGCAATCCTAGTTTCTCCATTCCCTTCTCGATGATGTTTATGTTAGCTTGATGCGGAATAATGAGATCGACTTCATCTATGGTTTTGCCGCATCTTTCTAGTACTGATAAAACAGCTTGAGGAAAGGCTTCGATTGCGAAGTCCCAAACGGCTCTTCCATCCATATGGAAATATTGCATCCCCTCTTCGAATCCTTCACTAGGAATAGGAATTCTGGTCCCTCCAGCAGGAATCTCAATAACACTAGATCCAGAACCGTCGCTCATCATCCAAGATCCAATAATTCCCTTCCCCTCTGGGACCTTGGAAAGTACCACAGCCCCCGCGCCGTCTCCGAATAATACACAAGTCGAACGATCTCGCCAATTCAGTATCCTTGAGTAGACCTCTGATCCAACAACTAGGACATTTTCATATCCTTCCGTTCCCGCGAATCTAGATCCTATGTCAAGTGCATGGACCCAACCAGCACAAACTGCGTTGATGTCAAAGGCAACGCAATCGATGCACCCTAGCTTATCCTGAACTATCCCAGCTGTTGAGGACATAGGGACATCGGGCGAGGATGTTGCTAAGATAATCAAATCGATATCGGATACTTTCAGTCCGGAATTTTCCAATGCAACCTTACAGGCCTCTACGGCCAAGTCAGATGTGCAAACATCAGAGTCGGCAATCCTCCTTTTCTTCATCCCGGTCTTGGTAGTTATCCATTCGTCACTAGTGTCTACTATTTCCGCCCAATCGTCATTACTCATTTCATGTGGTGGGACGTACGAACCAACTCCGATGATTCCAATATGCGCCATTCTAATCGATGTTCCGACCACATGCCTGTCTTACAGTGTTGCGCATCAATCATGCCTGACGCATACATTAAGCGGCTCTGAGAAGAATCCCAGACTCCACTTCCCTCCTTCTCTACCGACTCCACTATCCTTCACTCCCCCGAAAGGTACACGAAGATCCCTGTGTAACCATGTATTGACCCAAACCATGCCAGAATGGATGTTCTCGGCTACTCTCCTTCCCTTTTCCAAGTCCATTGTCCAAATGCTACCAGCCAAACCGTATCTCGTATTATTTGCAATTTCTATGGCCTCATGCTCTGAATTGAATCTATGTACAGTTACAAAGGGGCCAAAAACCTCCTCAGTCGAGCATCTTGTTTCAGTTCCAAGACCAGTTATTACCGTGGGGGACATCCAATTGCCACCTTCCAACTCTTTCGGCAAGCATGGCTCCCCTCCAGTTACTATCTGCCCACCCTCCTCTAGGGCTAGTGACACGTAACCCTGGACTTTTTGCAGGTGTTGCTTGGAAATCAACGCACCTAGTTCTGTATCATCATCCATTGGGTCACCTATGACCATAGACTCAACGGACTCTACGAACATCTCCATGAACCGTTCATAAATCGAGTCCTCAACTAGAATCCTAGAGCCACACAAGCAGACCTGGCCCTGGTTGAGAAATGCGGCCCTAGTCACTCCTTTCACGGTTTCTTCTAGATCACAGTCCGAGAAAACTATGCTCGCATTCTTACCGCCCAGCTCCAAACTCAACTTCTTGAATTGAGGGGATGCAGACTGCGCAACTTTAGCGCCTGTCGATGTTCCCCCGGTGAATGAGACAAGATCTACATCGGGACTCCCAGTGAGCATTGATCCTGAATTTCCATTCCCATGAACAAGGTTCACCACTCCTGAAGGCAGCCCGACCTCATCAATGACCCTCATCAGAAGATCTGCAGTTAGTGGGGTCAGCTCACTCGGTTTACAAACTACGGTATTCCCCATTCCAATGGCCGGAGCGACCTTCCAAGACAGCAGGTAAAGAGGGAGGTTCCATGGAGTGATAAGTGCACCAACTCCAACGGCCCTGAGCTTCACTATGTTGGTAGCATCTTCCATCTCGTAGATTTCATCTTCCATATCTCTAATCATTTCTGAGAAGAACCTGAAATTTGAGACCGACCTAGTCGCATCAACTGAGCGAGCCAGGGATATGGGCTTGCCAGTATCCAAGCTCTCTAAGTAAGCAATCTCCTCAAATTTTTCTTCTAGGCAGTCGGCAATCCTATCTAGCCACTCAGCTCTACCAGAAGGATCCATCCCACTCCATTCGGGGAGTGCTTCCCTCGCAGCGGCTATCGCCAATTTCACATCACTTTCTCCCGACAGAGGGACACTTCCGATAACTTTCCCAGTGGAAGGCGAAAGATTATCCATCCATTCTGCTGATCCCGGCTCCTCAAATTTACCTTTGATATAGTTAAGTAATTTCATCAGGATCCCTCATTAGCAAAGGGATTTTCTCGAGTAACGCCCTCGGAGTAATCCCTCCAGTCCATGGAGAATCTGTCTCTATCAGGGTCCCATTCGTCCCAAGTGACAACTTCCTCGAGAGCCTCACGCATACTTTCAGGAACTATTCCCGGAACGATGAACGCCTTCTGACGGTGTAGGGGGTAGGGGTTCCGCAGCTCAACTCCCAATACCCCCAAGACAGCTCTGGCAACGTACCAAGTAGCCTGACTGTTCCATCCATGAGCTATTTTGATCACTATCCCTAGTCCGTCCGGCCAGTCTGGATGATCTACGGAAAGACCCAGTAGCCCATCCGCCCCTTCCTTAGCTAGGATTTTCCCTTCTCCTGCCTTGAGGCATGTCGAATCCAGTCTATTGAAACCTCCAACAAGATCTGGATTTTTTGTCATTGCATCCCAAATCCAGTCATCATCCTTCTCTGACGCGAGTCCAGCCATCATTACTGCCAACTCATCCACAGTATTGGAAACTGTAGGCAGGCCACACCCATCTTTAGCAACCCTCAGTGGCTCCCAATCAGGCTTCCCCATCATTCTTCTGAGTACATCCAGATACAGCGGAAACCAACCGGAGCTTGGGAGGGTGTAACCCGCTCTACTAATTCCCATCAGCCTCATTCCTTTGAGCATCGCTGCGTGTTCACCGGAGCAAGTATGGAACCATCTACGGGGTCTCCTAACCTGTCTTCCGAACTGTATTAATGGAACATCCAGAGGGCATTGCATTAGTCCCCATTCCGATTCGCTAAGCAGGGACTGAGCTGTCGCAACATGCTCAGTATCGCCATTATGGGATGAGCATGAAATTGCCATCTGTTCTGAGCTTAGGCCAGCCTTAGCGAGGGCTTCACTGAATATTTTCATCGTAAAGGGCTTCATCATAGACCTACCGTAAACCAGAACATTACCCCCGAAAGAGTGTATGATTTCATTTCCATGAGCCCAAGCTATGGCGCCATGTATGGTATTCTCTGAGATATCCATTCTTCGAAAATCTACCAAAGGCTCCCACTCGACATCTCTTCCCGTAGCTATCCCGTCATGCCTCTCTCCCAATGGATTCGAAGGATAGAGGGATGACCCCGGTCTTCCAGGAGATACCGATGAAGGAACGTTTTCTCTGCTATCCATCTATTCGCCTCCGTTAATCCGGGGTACTACCTTAGTCATGAATGCAGTCATGTTCCTCATTACCCTTTCACTGTCATGGTTGAAGAAATCAAACCAGCACATCAAACGATCATTAGGATCGAATCTTTCAATAATTTGTTGTGCGACTTCCTCAGCGTTTCCAATCACTGCATTATCTACCGCCCTGTCAACTTTTGATGGGTCAATTGTTCCCTCTAGGGCGCTCCAGTATGTCGAAAGAGCTGATTTCGCCTCTCTCTTTGCCTCAGAGCTCCTTTCTTCAGAACTCAAAGAATCCTCCTCGTTGATGAAAACCATGACTGTTCTGGGCATCATAGATCTCTTCCAACCACCACCGTCCCTATGGTAAGACTCCTTCATCCTCTGATGGGTCTCCTCAATTATCCTAGGAGGAGTAATAGAGAGATTGAAAACTTGAACAGGAAGCCATTTGTTTACTTCCTTCTGTAATATCGGGTCATGACTACCGAGAACCAAATTCAGAAGACTTCGATTCCAATCTTGAGGAATAATCTTTATCTCCTCGAAATCATATCTATTTCTTATTTCTATTGAATCGGGCAAATCAGTCAAACCTCGATGCAAAACCGCCTTTTCTTGAACTTCGGACCAGTCCTCGTCGCTCCTGAAGCTTGACCTGGTCAAGATGGTCTTTCCAATCATATCACTTGATACCACATCTCCCCTGAGTAGTCGGAGGAATATCTCGGACGCCTCTGCGAAAATCCTACCTCTGAGTGCCGGCCATGCGGCTTCTTCAACTGGATCTCTTGGAACAATTCCATATGGCCTCGCCATGAATTCAAATCTACCCGCACTGAATCCTATATGCAACCTCCTTCTTTCATCAGATTCAAGTCCATGTAAGGATAAGAATGATCCCACCCTCTCTGCTTGGGCTATAGGGCCGCCGGAGGCTAAGATACTCATCACGGCACTACCTACCTCCATTCTTTCAGTTCTAGAAAGAACCTTTTGAGCGATCTGGAAGAAGTCAGTACAAAGCCCAACCTCTCCCGGATAATGTGGAACTACTGGATTATTATTCCTTTTCTGTATCTCTGTGGATAGATGAGCCTGCGCTATCCAACCAATTCCAAATCCAAGCATATCGGCATGCTCCGCCTGATTTAGGAAGTTGGAGAACATCTCTCTCTCACTGGGAACAAAACCAGAGCTATCCGGGGTCTGGGAAATGGAGAAGAAAATATCGAACTCCATATTATCCCTCATATGGAACGCATTCTGCCACCGTCCACGGCAAGACTTACTCCTCGCACAGCGCCACTAGAAGGTAGACAGAGCCACACGACTGCAATTGCCGTCTCTAGAGGATCAATCAGCCTCTGAATTGGAACGCTATTAATCCAGTTTTCCTGAACTTCTTCAACCTTCTTGCCTGTCTTAGATGATATAGAACTGGCAAGGGAGCCTAGCCTATCGGTATCGGTAAATCCGGGGAGAATGTTGTTTATTGTGATACAAGCTGGTAATTCTCTAGACAGAGACTTAGACCACGACGCCATGGCTCCCCTCAAAGTATTTGAGAGCCCTATATTGTCAATGGGCTCCCTAACTGATGTAGAAATGATATTCACAATCCTGCCGCTTCCGGACCTCTCCATTCCTGGCACGAGCTCCTTTGTCAGGATGTGAGAAGCATGAAGGTGCCTAGCGAACGGTCCCTCAAAATCCTCTATCGAATTACCTAGTAATGGCCCCCCGGGAGGGCCACCGGAGTTATTCACGAGTATATCCACAGAACCCAAATCTGAAACTGAAGTAGAAATCGACTCCAAGCTCTCCATATCCAGCACCAGTTTTTCATGTCCAGATCCATGCATTTCTTCGATAAGAGACTCAAGATCACCGACCGATCTCGCGCATGCGATGACTCTACATCCAGCCCTAGCTAGGACCAATGCCGTAGCTCTCCCAATTCCTTTGGAGGCCCCACATACCAATGCTGTCTTTCCATCGAGAATACCATCGGCAAAGGGGAAATCCCGTCCCAAAAGATTTTTTTCCATTTTATCACCTAATCAATGTAGTGTGCATATTCCTGTTTACTGAGTCTTTCTCTGACCACTTCGAGTACTTCCTCTGGAGCGTTCCTAAAAGTTGGGAAGTCGCTAGCTCCCTGTGGACGGCGCATCTCAGTCCACTCTCCCTTGTCATATGCAATCAGTGCCTCCTTCATCAACACTCCTGAAAGAACTAGTGTCCCGTAGCAAAGGTCCTCATACGTCATACCACGCTTCACGGGGAACTCTCTCCTCAAGAGAATCTCCCCAGTATCAATTCCGTTATCACAGAAGTGACACGTCGACCCTATTCGAATATCGTGATAAACAGACCATGCCGGAGATGCAGATCCCCTACATTCTGGAAGAAGTCCCGGATGTGAATTGACAACTCCATCCTTCGGGAAATCAAGGATCTCTCCTCTGATTATCCTGGTCCCTCCAAATACAATTAGATCAAGATCCATTCCTTGGATGTGTGGCATGACCTCGGATGAATTATGAATCGGCACTGTGACTAATGGGATTCCATTTACAATCGATAGTTGATCGATAGTAGGAGCTATTTCGTTTCCCTCAATCCTCTTCAGAAACTTCTCCCTCTCTTCATCAGCCACTGGCGAATCTTCCTCAATGATCATCTCAGGGGAATATCCAGCGGAGAGTATCTGGTGAAGCATCTCACGACCATACGGATGTTCCTTCAATAGAAGAAATACAAACCTCGGCTTGGCCATGTCTCTCATGTTCCGCAGGGGCCATACATACCCCTTATTTTCGGTCCTGGGATGAGTGAATAAAAATGACCTCGAGCTAGCTCATTCAGGCCATCCATCGCCAAAATCAGTCATTTTCTCTATCTCACGATCAATTTTAGCATATGAAAGCCTGTAAATTCCCGGGGTCTTATGATATCCATCAAGTCCCGAAATAGTGACTCCTCCAAGACTACTCAGATCAACATATCCGTCCTCTCCCATGTCTCTCGAATCTAACTCGAACCATTTGACCGCACAGGTCATGAACCTACACCCGTTAACGAGCTCTGTATCATCCACCAGCGTTAGCCCCATCCTTACTCTGGACTCCTCCACACAAGGGGCCGACCAATTCTCGATCTTCCTGGGTGTTAAGCCTACTTCATCAAACTCGCTACTGCCTCTAGGATATC
The DNA here is from genome assembly GCA_002502095.1 of Euryarchaeota archaeon UBA62. GTDB lineage: Archaea > Thermoplasmatota > Poseidoniia > Poseidoniales > Thalassarchaeaceae > MGIIb-O5. Next base: position 16,095 of record DAPJ01000015.1, on the reverse strand, counting down.
TCGCACTGGTCTGATGAGCCCTCTCAATTATGTTCTCATTAACATGACTGAAAGTGCAAATTCCTGTTGACTTGATATTTTTGTAAGTATGTGCATCCTCTCCCGGAGGCCTTAGCACAAATCCCATCAATGGAGGAGTGGATCCTAGGTGCACAACGGAGGATACAATTGACAGATTATCTCCAAATTCAGGATGGTAGGTTCCTATAAGGGTAGCACTTTTGAATCCACTGAGACTGTTTACAAACCTGGCCCTTTTCCTACCTTCCCAATCCATGATTTCTTCTGACTGAATGAATGTGTATCCCATTGAACCACCAATCAGGGGGTAACTCTACTTCTATCCCTTGGGAACAGTACTACTTCCCTGACATTTCCTGCTCCAGTAAGGACCATCAATAATCTAGCAACGCCCAATCCCCATCCTGCATGAGGAGGGGCCCCGTAGCGAAATCCATCCGTGTAGAATGAAAAGTCCTCAGGATCTAGTCCCATATTCCTCAGATTCTGCTCCAAAATATCAACTCTATGCTCCCTAGCTCCTCCACTGGTCATCTCATCCCTCCCATAGTTTAGATCGAACCCTCTACTTAGCTGTCCACCAGAGGCCCCTTCTTCTCCTTCCTTGTGGTGGATGTAAAATGGCTTCATGGCCATCGGCCATCTGGGTATAAAGTGGAATCCTGGGAACTTGGCCGCTATCAAATCACAATGATGACTCTCAATATCGTCTCCCCATTCTATTTCGCCGCCACCCTCTTTCACGATTTCAATAGCATCACAATAGGGAATCCTGGGAAACGGTAAGGTCGGAACCTCCACGACCACAGCCTCTTTCTCCTGTGATATTCTATATTCATTTACTGCATCGATTAGGTGCTGATCATTCTTCTTGACCTCGGACCAGATATGGAAAATCATCCTCTCTTGAACGCCCATTACGTCTTCATCATCCATCCATGCCCCTTCGATATCGAACGAAATGAACTCGTTGAGGTGCCTGTAAGTATCATGCTTCTCAGCCCTGAAGGCTGGACCTATCTCGAAAACTCTCTCAAGCCCACCTAGGATGGCCAATTGTTTGTACAACTGCGGGCTCTGAGACAGGTATGCATCTGTATCGAAGTATTTCATAGGAAATAGATTCGTACCGCCCTCGGCTGCTGCTGCTATTATCTTAGGGCTATTGATTTCTTGGAAACCCTCCGATATTAGGTGTTCTCTGCCATACTGGAGGACCCTTGATCTAAGCTGGAACATGGCATTCACGTGATCTCTCCTGAGGTCCAGATGTCTGTTATCCAATCTAATGTCTAATCCTACTTGGACATCATCGATAACCCCAACAGGAAGGGGAGTGGATGCCTGTGCAAGGATCTCTCCTGACGAGACGTTCACCTCATATTCAGGAGGGGGAGTTGGCGCCCCTTCCTTAACCTTAGGAGGTCTCTTCTGGGCCACTATTCCCGATACTCGTATAGTGGATTCTCTTGAAGCGGACTGAATTGAGTCAAACAAGCTTTCATCCATATTGTCCTTTTTGAGAAATGCCTGAATCTTACCCGTGCCGTCTCTGAGCATTAGAAAGCATATCGCACCCCTTCCTCTGACAGTCTCAGCATATCCACAAATAGTTACTTCAGTACCTACCAGAGAGTTGCCAAGTTCGATAACCTGACCAATTGTATGGCTTCTGTAAGAAGTCGGCTTCCACTCTTTGCTGTCACGCATGTTTGGTCGAAAAGGGTCCGAGTTATCAACGGTGCTACTCCTCTTCAATCTCAGCTACCTTGGCAGCAATGAGTAGAAAGGCAGTATGCCCGATAGGAGTGTTACCCGGCCTGACCCCTCCTCTGCTGGCCTTTACCCATCTTCTCTCAATCATCTCTCCTGCCCATTCGACTATCAAGCCGTTGCTCTCGGCGGCCTCCCAGCACTTCTCCAATTGGATTGTTGTGGGGCAGTAACATGCTAACCTTCCACCTGCCCTGAGTAGAGGCTCTATCTCAGAAATCACTTCCCACGGCTCCGCAATATCGATGATGGCGGAATCAAGCCATCCGCACTTATCGACTACCGCCTCGCCAATATTCGATATATTTCCTTCAATTAGGTGCCAATCAGGGAATTCGGGTAGGACCTCTGACAGTCTTTCCATGTTCTTCCTTCCGACCTCCGCATGCTCGGCTCTGGACTCCACAGAAATCAAAGTTCCACTGGATCCCATTACATTGGCTAAATGCATTGCTAGTCCTGCAGAACCATGCCCTCCCTCAAGTACCTTGGAACCGACTCCAATTCCCATCCAAGAGATTAGAAATCCTGAGTCCTTAGCCCCAATAACTTGGGCCCTCCTAGCCATATTCCTCCTCGCCTCAGGAAGCGAGGGTCTGACAATTGTCAATGACTTCTGTCCCACTGTGATCCTGTCGCCTGCTGAATATCCCTTGAGTAGCTCATAGGCATCAAACCTGCCAAGACCCTTCACTTTGACTTCACCAGGGGTCCTTTGTAGAAGATAGGCCCTGCCATCATCTTCTCTGAGTGCCAGCCATTCAGCCTCTTCACTATTCTCCACATGTCCCGGAATGCAACTTAACCTATCAAGTAAACCACAGCTGACAGCCGTATTACGCACCATTAAGGAACATGATTATACCACGATTCACCTCGTTTAACACAATGAGGAATACTACGCCCTATGCCTTGGTTTCTTCTTTGACGTTAGTTTCCCTGATGATTTTGTCTTGTTTCGTATCCTTCTGTATTGTGGAAGAAGATACGCAAGAAAGGCAAGAATTAGAGCAGATTGAAGCAAAGATGTTTGCAACAAGCCCCGGGCATCCCGTTTTCGGAGAATATGTGGGTGCTCACTGGTGCGGCCCATGCATGAGTAGCGCATCCCCCTCTCTAGATAATCTCAAAACCTCCAATCCAGAAGATTTTACCTTTGTTTCGTTTTTCCAGTCCAGCTCTGGTGGCTATCCGGATGATAGTCCAATCAACCGTCGAAGCCATGTCTCAGCAGCCGCTTCCGGAATTCCCGTATTTTCGTTTGCCGACAAGCAAACCGGAACGTGTTACAAAGTCGGAGCAGGGGGTTCAAACTACTATGATTCAGATTATTCAAACGGCGGTTGCATGGATTCTGACACATCAAACTACGCCATGCAGCTGGAGACCCAGTACGACCAGTCTTCAGACCAAGTAACTGTCACTGTAAACTCGATGTATACGGGCTCTCTGAGCTCGGTATCTGTTTTCCTGTATGCCGCGATCACTGAGAAGGTCAGTCCTGATTCATATGACAATGGAGTAAAGCCTCACCATAGTTTCAGAGAATGGATGCTGGCCAGTCACAACAATGGTTTCGAACAACTCACATTAACTCCCAATACCCCAGTTGAGAGCTCATGGCAAGTTCCACTAAGTGCAGTCAGGGCCGGTGGTGGATACAGCCAGTTTGAGAATTTCTGGCCTGTTTTCGCCTTGATGGATGGCCCTCACACCACCTACAACAACTTCCTTTCTGCTGTAGATTTGGATATGATCCCTCTGGTTGACATAGGAGTGGACGAAATAACGATTTCAAACAGAAACGGCAACTCAGGATTTGTCACAGGAGACGTCCTAGACATATCTTGCAGGGTTTCCAACAATGGAGTTGAGGAGTATGATGGAGGGGGGCAACTATCGATCAGTTGGATGGATGGTCTATCAGAGATTGAGATATCTACCTTCAATATCGGAGATTTCTCAGTAGGCGGTTCCCAGACATACAACGCCTTCTTGGATACCTCGGGGATAGATATCACTGCACTCGGATCAACTACAATCAGAGCGAAGATTTCTGGAAATTCTGGAGACCGTGCACCTTCCAATGATTTGTCAGACGCGGCGGCCCTTCATGACATGCCACCAACCGCCAGCCAGCCTTCTTCAAGTAGCTCAACTTCAGTAGACAGGGGGTCAGCGGTTAGCTTCGAGGTATCAGCAATCTCCAACGATCTAGTTGATGATATCAATACAATGCAACCTACTCTGCAGTATTCCCCCTCTTCATCTTCAACATGGAGCAATGATTGGGTCACCAACCACGCTATCGTTGGATTGGGGGAAAATGCGAGGCATTCTTTCGATATCGACACTCCTTTGGATGCTACAATGGGGCACTATGACCTGAGAATCAAGTGGACTGACTCATCCGGGCAGACAAGCGACTGGCTAACATCAGAGAACGCCTTCTATCTGCAGAACTCTCTTCCAAGAGTACTCGCTAATAGCGATATGACTTATGCCGGGGTTCCCACTGTCAAGGTACAGACCACTGAGATGGTATCAGTTGTTGGACTAGTTTCCGATGCCGAAACCTCACTTTTCAATTTAGATATCTCGAGCTCCGAGCCAGAGTTCCTGGCATGGAATCCTTCTTCTCTTGAGATAGAGGTAAGATTCGATAATCTATTGCTCGATAGCCAAGGCTCACCAATCCCCCAGGGAATACAAGTTACAGTTCACGATGGAGATGAGGCTAATACAGGAATGATGATGTTCAATGTAGTGGAGAACGGTGCTCCAAGGTGGTCATCTATACCCATCCAGTCCTTCCATGAAGGCGGGTCTGCCAGCCTAGGCCTCACTGACTATCTCTCTGACACTAACAACAACGGCCAAGTGGTTCCGGTTTCAGGGGTGACAGTGGAAATATTATCGGTATCCGATGAAAATCTAGTGGAAGCCAGTATTTTTGGTCAAACTATCAATGTCAACTCACTGGACGATGACTCAAACGGCCTCGTTGAGATCTCTCTCAGGGCTAGTGATGGTGACAAGTCCTCTGATACGACTGTAACTTTCCACGTCCTAAACGTCAATGACGCACCCATTATCGATACCACAGGGATCGATGATGTCACACTCAAGCTAGGAATCTCCACAGAAATAGACCTGATCAGCAGAATCACGGACATAGATGATCCAGATGAAGAGATTTGGATTACCGCGACTAGCTATTATCCGGGTGCGGTGTATTACGACCCTATATCCGGGATTATGTCTGCTGACTGGCCCGAGGAAGGCTCAGATAGCATAAAAATTACCGCTGAGGATCGCCACGGGGCATCCACTACTGTCTCTTTGACCTACACAATCGTGGATGACATACCACTTGACTGGGAAGAAAATTTCGTGGTAGAGGTAGACTCATTCGACATCGGCTCTACTCCCACTGTGGTGATTTCAAACATAGGTGAAGAGCAACTGAGTGATGTCAGGGTCACATGGACTGTTTGTAACAGGATAACAGGGATTTGCCACAGTGCTGGCTCCTCATTCAGTTTGGGCCCATTCATCATTCTTCCAGTCACAGGGAGTGGCCTCAGTACCGGGGATTACTTCACACTCAGTGTCCAAGCGGTCGACGAAAACGGCTTCGATAGGAGGACACCGGAGCAGATGAAGTACGATGCAGTGTCCTCGCAAGAAGATGATCAAAGCCAATCTACCGGTGACCAGCCCAGTGCAGATGAGGGTTCTTCTGACGCCATGTTCCTTGCGGGAGCTTCTGTAGTCGCTCTGATTTCCCTAGTTGCCATAATCATAGGTATCAACTCTGTCTTTAGGAGGGGCTCCAAAGGGAACTCCATCCTCCATCATGAACTCCATACTGTAACCGATGAATCTCCGCCGACTGCTATTCGTGCAATGCCCGTCAAGAGCTCGTCACCCCCTCCTCCACCGCCCATGATCGCTCCTCTACCTCCAGGGGGACTTCCTCCGGGGTGGACCATGGAACAGTGGCATTACTATGGGGAGGAGTATCTGGAAAAATTCTATGGTGGATTCAATTTTAGGGATAGATGACGCTCTTTTTTTCGCCAACGAGACTAACGCACCTTCAAGAAGGTGCTATCGTCAGGGTGGTATGAGGCAAGTCAATGGGAGATGAGGATCAGACCGGCTCAGATGATGAGTTAGATGTCAATGACAATCTCGATACGTGGGAAGAAGGCCCCGCATTCGGAGTCGGGGAGGACAAGGACCCTATATGCGATATTCCCGTTGAAGAGTGGGTTTTAGACCTGAAAGTGTCTTCCACGGAGGAAGTCCCAATCCCAGAGAACCTTGTCGACCAAGTAATCGGCCAAGAAGCGGCTTCCATAGTGGTAAGAAAGGCCGCTGAGCAAAGAAGGCACATGATAATGGTCGGTGAACCGGGTACTGGTAAATCGATGCTAGCCAGGTCAATGACAGAGTTTCTCCCCAAGGACAGTATGGAAGATGTTCTGGTGTACAGGAATACGGAAGATGAGAACGAACCCAGGGTTCGCACAGTTCCCGCCGGCAGAGGTTCCGCTATCATATCTGAGAGAAAGGCCCAGATTAGGATTCAGAGGGAGAGGACCAACAGAACCCTCCTATTTGTAGTAATGGTAATCGGCGCCGCGCTTCTTCTTGCAGTGTTACAGACAGGGGACATCATGACCCTTATTTTTGGTGCCTTCCTGCTAATTTTTGGATACTTCTTCCTCAGGACCAGACTCACAGCAGGAGATGAGTCTAACATACCAAAACTCCTCATAAAGAGAGGCAGAAATGATGATCCGCCATTCATAGACGCCACTGGGACTCTTGCAGGAGCCCTTCTTGGAGACGTCAGACACGATCCATTCCAGTCAGGTGCTGACCTAGCTACCCCTGCTCATGAGAGAGTCGAGCCAGGGGCTGTCCACAGGGCAAACAAGGGTGTACTCTACATTGATGAGATTAGGATGCTCAGGATGGAGGAGCAACAGGCACTTCTGGTGGCAATGCAAGAAGGGGAACTATCCATCAGCGGTCGTTCTGAGAGGTCCTCTGGGGCACTCACCAAGTCAGAGCCAGTCCCTACTAACTTCATTCTTGTAGCCGCAGGAAACCTCGATAGCATCCAGCAGATGCATCCGGCCCTCAGGAGTAGGATCAGGGGATACGGTTACGAGGTGTATGTGAATACAGATATGAGGGACACCGAGAGGAACAGGAGAAGGCTAGTGAGGTTCATTGCTCAAGAGGTCAAGAATGAGAAAAGGAAGGAGTCCGGCAGAGCAATACCTCATTTCAATAGGGAGTCAATAGGGCTCATTCTAAAGGAAGCTCAGAGAAGAAGCGGTAGAAGAGGTAGGCTTTCACTGAGGCTAAGGGAGCTTGGCGGATTAGTCAGGATCGCTGGTGATTTAGCGTCCGAGGAAGGTGCCGAGCTGGTAAGAGCTGAACATATATCCAGAGCCAGGGCAATCGCGAAACCACTCGAACAGCAAATAGCTGATAGGTATCTCGAGAGGCAGTCAGAGTATGCGATGCTTGTAAATCGTGGAACCAGAATTGGTAGGGTGAACGGACTAGCAGTACTGGGTGCCGATAGTGGCCTTTCGGACTTCTCAGGAGTAGTGCTTCCAGTCGAGGCCATGGTCACGCCTTCCCAGGGAAGATCCGGACAGGTAATAGCGACTGGAGGACTTTCAGATCTGGCTAAGGAGAGCGTAACTAATATCAGCGCGGTGGTGAAGAAGCTCACTGGCAAAGACATCAAGGATTTCGATCTGCATGTACAATTCCCAGGTACTCACAATGTTGATGGCGATAGCGCTTCAATAACAATGGCCACTGCCATCATCAGCGCATTCGAAGGAGTGCCCATCGAACAGAATCTTGCTATGACCGGTTCGCTCTCTGTTAGAGGCGAGGTTTTACCGATAGGGGGGGTTACTGCTAAGATTGAAGCCGCCGCTAAGGCAGGTATCGAGACAATAATCATCCCTAGGTCGAATCTTCAGGACGTCCTAATAGATGAGAAGTATGAGTCAATGGTAACCATACGACCAGTCGACTCCCTGGACGAAGTACTGCAGTATGCTTTGGTCGGTGCAGAAGAAAAGGTAAGCTTGGTAGAAAGGCTTGCGAATGTGATTGATACATTCTCCTCCCCGCATGACAAGCAACCCTCCGCCTGACCGTTCTAACTAAGTCCCTCCTCCGTCACGCAATGCGGGGCAGACAATGGGTAAGATGGCAGTCATCGCACACGGGGGAGCCGGACCAGGCCCCGAAAGACAAGAAAATCTACAGAAGGCAGTAGACGTAGCCACGGAACTACTTCTAGCAGGGGCTTCCGCAATAGAGGCAGCAGTCGAAGCCTGTGTTGTTCTGGAGGACGATCCGGTATTCAACGCTGGAACGGGAGGGGTATTCAGGAATGATGGCTCTGTCCTACTCGACGCGTCTATACAGACCAGTGACGGCAGGATAGGTTTTGTCATAGCGATGTCAGATACGCCAAACCCGATACGAGTCGCTGCCGACCTTCTGGACGAGAATATCAACGGCCTCACCGGCTTAGGGGCAAGAAAATGGGCCGACAATAGGGGGCATGCAAATAGGCCTGTAGAGGGCAGGGAGCCGATTGAGGGAGACGGAGATACCGTAGGGGTCATCGTCAGAGACTCATCAGGGGCGATGGCCTGTGCGACCAGCACTGGCGGCTGTAGTCACAGGCCACCCGGGAGAGTAGGCGATGTCCCCCTCCCCGGATCAGGATTCTGGGTCGATGAAACCAGATCAGTAGCTGCGACGGGTGAGGGAGAGGACATTACGAGGGCCCTTCTGAGCTACAGAGTCAGTAGTAGGGTAGAATCTCCACAATGCGACTCACTGATGGATGCGATGCGTTGGGGGCTGAACGAGCTAATACCAGACGGTGCGTCTGTGGGCTTGATAGCGCTGGGCAAAGATGGAGCAGGAGTCGGTTTGTCGAATACTGTCATGCCTTGGGCTTCATGGACCGAGGACTAACCCTAGGGGGATGCGCTTAAGGAGGGCCCTTTGCTCGAAGAGCTGGTGGTAACTTGTCAGACGTCGAGACCAGGATTCAGCAGATAGCCCAAGTACTGGGCCAGTTAGACGATACGCAGGTACCCAGAAATATCAGGGCATCTGCCAAGGAGGCAGTAGAACAATGGCTCCTCAACAAGGGCAAAGATATGGACGTGAGGCTGGGTATGACAGCTTCGAAGCTTGATGACATATTCAATGACGCAAATCTACCGATACACTACGGTCCGCTTTGTCTGCAGATTCAGACTGCCCTAGAGACTTTAATGGCAGAGCACAAGAGGAACAAGTGAACTCAAGTCTTCCTTCTCTCAGCGGCCTTCTGCCTGAAGTTCTTGTATCCACACTTCCTACATGCCCGAGGGGCCTTTGTTCCCCTGTGAGTTGCAGAGCACTTCATGCATATCCACTTCTTCAGTAGACGTGCCTCTGCTACCGCGTGCCTCTGTGCCATCAACCCGCCGACCTACCAACCCTACATAACCACTTCGTGATAAATTTCAGTGTCTCTATCGCCCTTTCTCTTCCAAAGCATTCAAACACCCCCTGCATTGGAGGCCGTCCGGTGCCTGCCAGCGTAGTACTCGGAGCCCAGTGGGGGGATGAGGGCAAGGGCAAGGCCATAGACCAACTCGCCGCTGACTCAACATGGGCCGTCAGGTTCCAAGGAGGGAACAATGCTGGTCACACAATTGTACTCGGAGATACTACCCTAAAGCTTCACCAGATACCTTCCGGTGTTACCTCTCCCAACTGTAACCTTATTCTCGGAGATGGCATGGTCATCGACCCTTGGGTATTGGAGGAAGAGCTCGATAGGTGGTACGCACTGACCAAAGAGAGGCCAGAGGGAGAGAGGCTGTTCATCAGCGAGAGAGCGTCGGTGATACTCCCTTTCCATAGGATGTACGATAGCGCTGACAAGGTAGTAGGCACAACAGGAAGGGGTATAGGGCCAGCCTACATGGACCGTATCGAGAGAGTAGGAATAAGATTCGTTGACATCCCTTACCTCGTTGATGACGATGCAAAGGTGGAAGAAAACGTCACCCGGATGAATAAGCAGCTAGATTCAGTGGACGTATCAGATAGAGTGGAGAAAGAAGATTTAGTAGCTCAATTGAGATGGATTTTGGAGAGGTACGGAGGTGCCATCAGGCAGACTGGGAGGATGATTCACATGGCCTTGGAGAACGGTGAGAACGTACTTCTTGAAGGCGCACAGGGGGCGATGCTGGACATCGATCAAGGAACCTATCCCTTCGTCACGTCCTCGGTGACCAGCAGGGCGAACGCTACCCACGGAGCTGGAATACACCCGGGACATGTCGAGAACTGCTTCGGGATATCCAAGGCCTACACCACCCGGGTAGGAAACGGCCCATTCCCCACAGAGCTCCCCTATGAGGAAGGACCAGGCAATCACATGGCAATGGTCGGACATGAGTTCGGCACTACCACAGGAAGGCCAAGAAGGACAGGTTGGATGGACATGGTATCCCTCTCGGACAGCCATAGGGTGAATGGATACACTGGTATCGTACTCACCAAGCTGGACGTGCTGGGTGGCCTTGATGAGTTGAAGATATGCACCAGTTACGAGCTAGACGGACAGACTGTAGGCCATATGCCGACCAGTTGCGAGGAACTATCCAGGTGCAAACCGGTCTACGAGGTGCATCCAGGGTTCCCCGCTCTCTCCGAAGAGGAGTGGATAGCGATGGCCGAGCTGTCCAGAAGCGAGGGCCAAGGGTACGAGGTTCTCCCGGAAGCGGCACTGTCTTATGTCAGGAGAATAGAGGAACTGTCGGGCATTCCGATCGTAAGCATAGGGGTCGGACCCGACAGAAAGGCGTCAATCGCTAGTCGAGGTGGGCCTTTCGATACCGAGCCCGAAGAGACAACCTTCTAATTGGCTCACTCAGACGAGGGCCTATGGGGTTCAAGTCCAATGCCCGCAAGAAGAGGCAACAATCTGGTGGCGATAGCTCCACAAAGAAGTCTTCGGATGAATTTGTCGGGCAAGTAAAGTGTGATGTTTCTGGGTGCAAAAACTGGGCTGACAAGAAGGTAGGTGGCAGAAAGCTCGCATTCGATAGAGCGGCTGATGTGTGGGGTGAATCCGGCCTAAGTAGCGATTCTAGGAGGGTCACCATATGCAAGTCATGCTATCGCACCTGGAAGAAGGCGAAGAAGGACGAGCCCACTGAATGGTCCTAATCCTCGGAGTTGCACAAATGGTTTCAGTGGGAATCGGCGAGAGAATTGGGTCAATCATTGGTGGCGTATTCCTTTTCTTCTTCGGACTCCCATTCACACTAGCGCCGTTCATGATACTTGGCGAAATGCGTGGTCCGGATGCAGGTTTAGGTGACGCTATATTCCTGACAGCTTTCTCAGTGCCATTCCTTTTGGCCGGACTCCTTGTTCAATTTTTAGGTCTGGGTTCCATATTAGGGGCATTTAGGAGCACTATAGACCCGGGATCAATTCCCAGAAAGCTTCCTCCTGGGCCCGATGGCATATCAATCACCGAGCATCCTGATTCGGGATACTTAGGAGACTACCTAAGACAGTCAGAGGCCATAAACGGCAGGGATTGGTTCAGGAAACGAGATTCCGCTCATCGTCTCTACTACTATGCTCAGAACGAGGGCGGGTCACCCGGCTGGAGTCTTGATGACCGGGATGACTCCGGTAGTAAGGACTGGTTTAATGGAGGATGGTTTCCATACGATGGCTTTGAACTCCCCATGGGCAGGAAGCAATGGAATGTTGATGATGGACAGTGGGTTTTCATTCAAGAATTAGAATCATTTGCCTCAAAAGAAGGGTATGAGGAATACTTAGAATCAATAAGAGGCAAACCAAGCCCTGTGGCAAAAGTCACACAAGAAAAGGAGTGGTGGAAGTAGGAAAAAATCAGACTCCTTCCGACAGTAACAATGTTAGATGGGAGTCATCAGCGGACACCATGACTGAGCAACCACTGAATGAGCCTGTGCTGGGATATTCTCCGGGGAGTCCTGAAAGGAACTCCATAATTCAAGAGATTGACAGGCAGATGTCTGAGACTATCGAGATACCTTGTATAATCAACGGAGAGGAGGTCTACACCGGACACACGATACCGCAGGTCATCCCACACAACCACGGGCACATTCTCGCTAATGTCCACCTGGCTGGTAGAGAGGAGATGGAATCAGCCTGCTCAGCAGCAGTCGATGCTCAGAGATCCTGGATCGAAATAGGACTTGAGGAGAGATGCAAGATCTTCGAGAAGTGCGCAGACCTACTGGCTGGAGATTGGAGGATGAGGGTGAATGCATCCACGATGCTCAACCAGTCCAAGACCGTGTTCCAGGCAGAGATTGACTCTGCCTGCGAGCTCATTGACTTCTGGAGGTTCAACTGCCACTATGCAAGGGGGTTCCATGATGACTTCCAGCCACTAGTCTCCCCAGAGGGAGTTGTTAACTCGACAGATATCAGGCCACTCGAGGGCTTCGTACTCTCAATCACCCCATTCAACTTCACGAGCATCGCAGCAAACCTGCCAAGCGCGCCTGCAATAGTGGGCTGCACCAGTGTCTGGAAGCCCAGCAGGAACTCATACTACTCCAACTACTACTTGATGAAGCTGATGATGGAAGCAGGACTCCCCCCAGGGGTAATCAACTTCCTTCCCGGCTCGGGTGCAGAGATTACTGAAGTTGCACTGTCAAACCCCAATTTCGCTGGATTGCACTTCACTGGTTCTACAGCTACCTTCCAGGGCCTGTGGCAGGAAATCGGGCTAGCTCTGCCCAAGCTCAATTCATATCCCCGAATCGTCGGCGAAACAGGGGGCAAGGACTTCGTAGTCGCACATCCAGACTGCGACAGAAGGGGACTAGTCGTAGCCTTGCTAAGGGGGGCGTTCGAATACCAGGGGCAGAAGTGCTCAGCGGCCAGCCGAGCATACATCCCCCGGTCAGTATGGGAGGGGATATCCGACGAATTATCTGACGAGATTGGCAAGATTGCAATGGGCGATGCTAGGGACTTCACCAACTTCATGACCGCTGTGATAGACAAGAGAGCGTTCGACAAGATATCAGGATACATCCAAAGGGCCACAGAAAGGGACTCCTGCGAGGTCTTCTGTGGCGGTGGATGTGACGATACTGTGGGCTACTTCATCGAGCCAACAATCATCCTGACCGAGGACCCCAATTCAGAGTCCATGATCGAGGAAATCTTCGGCCCGGTCCTAACAGTGTACGTGTACGAAGACGACGAATTCGATGCAATTCTCAGAGTGTGTGACGAGGCTTCCCCATATGCCCTCACCGGATCAATCTTCTCGACCAATGAGGAGAACATACAGAGGGCATTCGAGGCACTTCGATTCACTGCTGGAAACTTCTACATCAATGACAAGCCCACCGGTGCGGTGGTGGCACAGCAACCCTTCGGTGGCGCAAGAGCATCAGGGACCAACGACAAAGCAGGCGGTCCTCTGAACCTACTCAGGTGGATCAGCCCAAGGTCAGTAAAGAGAACCCTCCGGCCTCCCCATGATTGGACATACCCGTTCATGCAACAAGAATGACCAAGTCAAAGTTAATGTATCCTGCCGATTTGGAAAGCAATACTGGGGAGCATTTGCTGAGAGGCCACCCCGTGTGGCGACCCATAGACCTGATCTGGGTAATGCCAGCGGAGGAAGTGAAATGACAAATACGAACAAAAACGAAAAAAGCCCGAAAATAACTAACATGGTCATGGTAATGCTACTGCTTACAATCCCCCTCTCGGGATGTGTTGGCGATACTGAGAATGACAGGGAGCTCGTTATAGTGACATATGACGTATACGCGCTCACTGATGAGGTGATAGAGGAATTTGAAAATGAGACGGGAATCAGCGTCACTATTCTAAAGCTGAATGATGCTGGTTCTATTCTTGACTATCTGATCCAACACCAAGGAAGAGAAGACGTGGATTTGGCCATTGGTATGGACAATAACTTTCTTGGAACCGCCATCGAATTCGACCTTCTAGCTGAAAGCGATGTGAATCAAGTTGGCATCAGAAATGATGCCCTTGGGCCCTATTCCGGTCCCCTAGCAACGCCGTTTGACATGGGCTATGTATGCCTCAACTACGACACGGATCAAGTCGATGGCGAGAATTTGACGGTCCCAACTTCCCTTTGGAACCTCACCGAGGAGGAATGGAGGGGTAAAGTAGCTCTCCCCTCACCAGTTACAAGTAGCCCGGGAAGGGCATTCATGCTGGCAACGCTTGACTACTTTGACTGGGAGGATGGCAATGATGAATTCAGTAGCTGGTGGACTGCAATGAAGGACAACGATGTAATCATCACATCAGGATGGTCCGAGGCCTACGAGACTCACTATACGGGAGGATACGGGGAATGGACCGAGGGGTATATTGGGGATGCACACATCACTGTCTCGTACTGCCACTCTCCGGGAGTTGAATCATGGTACAACGAAAATTGGACAAAGTCAGCCTCCCTGGATCTCCCGAAAACATCCTTCTTGCAGGTAGAATATGCAGCAGCCGTGAATGGAGGAAACATTGAGGCCGCCAGCGAATTCATAAATTACCTAATTTCACCGGAAGTAAACTCCCTGATGCCAACAGAGAATCTGATGTACTCAGTCCTAGAGGGCCAGGATTTACCTGAGGAAAATGGATATTTGCTCAACTCAGTTATCCCCAAACAGCCATCCCAAATTTCCATGAATGATATCTCAGAGAATATTGAGTCATGGCTTGAGGAATGGAACTCTGCCATGACTTCAGGTGAATGATTTGAGAAGGCTAGCAAGCGCATTGGCGGTCATGCTTTACTCAATGCTAATCCTCGTACCAATCGGCCTAGCTACTCAGAGACTTATCCTCGTGACGGGCCCCAATCCGTATGACTGGACCAAGTCATTGAGCGAGAATTATATTTCACAGAACGTGTTAGAATTCACACTGTTACAAGCGGTCTCATCGACTCTAATGACACTAATAATCAGCCTTCCGATAGCTTGGTCCCTTGGTCGTCACAGGTGGCCTTTCGAGTCTCTAATAAGGACAGTTCTGACATTACCCTTCGTCATCCCATCAATAATCGCCGCCATGGGAATACTGACTATAGTAGGCCCCTACGGACTGGATATTAGGGCCAATGAGGGCACTTGGTGGTGGACACTGATAATATCCCATGCTTGGTTCAACATGGCTTTGATTATCCGTTTCTGCGAGCCTCTCCTGTCCAAACTAGATCCTGACATGGAAGAGCAGTTGCGCTTGTTGCCTCATGGCAGAACTAGGGCTTCGAGACTCAAGAATCTCTGGATCCCTTTGTTGTTGCCCTCTGTAGTGGCGGCGGCGTGCATGACCTTTGTCTTCTCGTTCACCTCCTTCGCTTTGGTCAGATGGATAACAGTGAGGGACAATACCCTGGAGAGCGTGATGGCAGAGGTTTCGTCATCCGCTGGCATCCAAGGCTATATGGAACCTACATCGGACATCGTGATGGGCGCGTCACTGATTCAGTTCACGATCCTGTTGACCTCCCTCTGGCTGACCTCCGTGATCCAGCGTGACAGGAAAGCAATACTCCCACAGGCGCGTCCGGAACATGTCCGCAAACCAAACTCACGTGGCTGGCTCGTGATCGTGCCAGCGTTGATTTTTGCTGTTCTACCACTGATCTCAGTCGTCATCGGCTCCTTCAGAATCCGTGATCTAGGGGAAAGCGGTGGTGGATTTCGCTGGGGAACTGATGGTTGGAATCAAGCATATCATGGGTCATTCTCATTCGCTCCAATGTCTGAGGCAATCCTGAACTCGCTCGGATATGCGACAATTACCATCCTTGTAGCACTACCTCTTGGCTATGCCCTGGCATCAACGATCAACGATCTGGAGAAGAGAAGCCCCAATCTAGCGAGGCTTCTTGACGTTTTCACGATGCTACCCTTCGCGCTCAGTGCGGCTATGGTAGGACTAGGCGTTCTTCTTGGAATAATCAAGCTGGACGTATCCTCGGCATACCAATTCTGGGCGCTTCCCTCACTTGCTCACATCATGCTCACAACCCCATTCGTAGTCAGGATCATGCTACCTGCAATAAGGTCCCTCGACAATTCCTATGATGAGAATGCGCGAGTCCTGGGGATGGGTGAATATTCCAGATTTATCAAGATCAAGATACATCTC
>DAPJ01000040.1:15287-20504 GCA_002502095.1 Euryarchaeota archaeon UBA62 | reverse complement strand
CGACTGGGAGAGTCAGTTCTCTCCTTCGAGGACCCCTGGCCTAAGTTGCCAGACGCATATCTCATATCGGCCAGACAGGGCACCACCTCTCTTGGTTGTTGCAACTTTCATGATATCCTTGTCCTTTGATAGAACATTTCCAAGTTGCTGGGGAGTAGTCCCGTGCCTCATGGTCGTGTTCACATGTTCTAGGATTTCAGTAGTATTGGCCTCTCCTCTAGAGTGCAGGAATTTCTTGATTTTTTGCCTAAGTCTTGTAGTTCTCATTTTTTACTCCTCCTTGATGGGCTTTGCACGCTCATGATGAGCTACCCATTCTTCAGTTGCCCATTCTGAAAGTGGGTACTCGCGACCTGAAATGCCGCTCCTCCTTATGGTGCCGATCCTAACTATTGAGCTGTCAGACTCTAGTACTCCAGAAATATCACCTTGCATGTTTGCTAACTCTGACATTCCTTCTAACCAGTTAGCTATTTCAGCAGTATTTCTTGGCCTCTGGGATACGAACTTTCTAATCATTTTTCGGACATTATCCGATGTCATATTATTCCGTCTCTCCTGATTCCCGGTCCCCGTTGCTTACCCGATGTACACAGGATAGCAGACACTGATATAACCGTTCTGTACGATATAGCCAACTTTAGTTACCTATCATCACGGTAAATGACATAATTATGATGTAACTTTTTGGTGTTGAAATGGAACCAACCAATTCTCCACTAGAAATGTGTAATAAAATGTAACAATTCAGATTATTTTATTACAAATAACTAATGTGGAATGATTCAATGGTGGTAAATGATGTCGGATGATTCCAAATTCAATTCGAATGTAGACGAATCTGTATCTCCGTCAAAAATCAGAAGTAGGAACAAGAGGAGAATCCTGGGTTTTCTATCCGAGGGCAGGTCTACAGTAGGTGAAATTGCAAGCGCGACTGGAATCAGGGTCCCTCATGCATCTGCAGAAATTAGGAGGTTGAGAAACGCAACACTGGTAGACAGCGATATGCCCGCCGGAAGTAGAGGTGCTAAACTACATCTCACCGAGGCCGGATGGTTAGCCATCAAGTCTGATGAATTAGCGTTAGCCTCTGAAGCGCTTCCTATTTCGAGAGAAGAGGGCAACTACTGCATACTTTTCCGTGATGGTCCGAACCTCTTATTGGGATTGTTAGCACAGCCTTCTTCTCCACTGATCCCAATTCCCGATAGGCCGCCCCCGGAAACAGAAGTGGATCACTTTTCCAGTGGAATCGAAGGGGTTCCTTGGAGCTGGGCCGTATTGAAGGAAAGAACTCCAAGATGGATTGATCTCACAACCAATGAATACAGAATTTCTCCTCCTGTATACGACAAAGGGAAAATTGAGACTTTCTCCGAGAGTGAATCCATAATTGGCATAGTCAGAGCCAAGCTTTTAGACGAGGAACGGCCAATTGCTGTAGCACCAGGGAAATGGTTCTCGGGACCCACCCACAGGCCTAAGCCCCCTCTCCCAGAATCATCAATGCATAGGGGGCAATGGATTCTTGCTAGATGCCACGAGCTAGCTCCAGATATCAGGCCTGTTTCTCCAGTAGTTGCCGTGGCATCTGAAAGACTACCCCGATCTATGCTACTCAAGGCATCCAGGCAGGGATCATTGATTATTGCCGATCTCAGTGGATTCGAGTCCGAAGGAGAGAAGTATCCTATTGAAACTCTGGAACACTGGGTTTCTGTAGCTCATCCTCGTCTTTCCGAATCGGAGAGATCGAGAAGATGTCAAGCTTTGAAGGACAGAGTATCTGGAGTGAGGAGGGCTAGAACTGAGGACTCCACATGGAGGAGATTCAGACAAGACTGGGGAAAATCGGAATTTTCATCCTCAGATATTCTGCCAAGATTATTGGATACCAGAGGGCTCGGAAGAGCCGCTTCAGAGTCACTAACTAGATGGGCAATTTCAACCCAAGAAAACCTCCCACTGGTTATCGATATACCAAGAGAATCCTCTAAAGATTTACTTAATTTGGTATCTTCTAGTGAGAATCTTAGGATGGCTTTGGTCGAAAAAAACTTCCAAATATTTTCCAACTTAGATACTCTGACTGCCGATCCACTGAGGCCATTGCCCTGGATGAGTTTGAGGACCAGCGGCGGAAAGCAAATACCTGTGAGAATTATTGATCCTGTCTTACATTCCCCTGGTGCATATGATGCAACAATTGCCGGGAAGAAAAATATTCACATCACCTCTGAGATAGAAAGCTTAGTCTCCAAAATTGAAGATCAGGAATATATGTCAATTGTTAAATCCGCACTATCCCAGTTTCCTGAGGGAAACGAGGATTGGGCAAACAGGATGGAAGCCAGATATCCAATAGCATCATGGATAGCATCAACGCCACGTTCTAGGTGGCCTAGATGGCAGAGGCTGAGCACAAGACTCGATCCCGAATGGCTTTCGATACTTGATTTTGATTTCCTACCCTTGGAAGGACTGTCTGAGGTTGCTGATGTTGCACCACAATCTGTCTTGGATGTATTCTCCGCGGAGTTTACCAGACTTCTTCGATCCGATCAGAATTCCGCACTCAGGTCTAGACCCACCATAGACTCAATGAACGCTTCCAAGGGTTCGTCTTGGGTCGCATCACAGTTATTGGCCAACTCAGCATGGTTACCTGAATCCCTGCATAATGATCTGTTAGATTGGGCATTAGAAGTATGGTTAGCTAATCCTCCCTCTCGCTCTGTAGAGACTCTACAAGGATTACTTTGGCTCATTTCTTCACGTAACGACTACACTGAAGAGAAAATAGAAAAAATCCTCCAGAAAATCCTCTCTAAGGCAAGAGAGCTACCTACTGGCCATGATATCAAAACATGGTCCATAATGAATAGATTAATCGCTAAGCAGGAATCTCCTACGATTGAAAATGTAGAGCAGATAATCACTACTCTGCCCCTAGAATGGTGGATGCATATTTCATCTGATTTACTGGAATGGGCGCTCCAAGATGATAGAATATTTTCTTGGCTTATTACCAGAGAAATACCATGGCCAGCAGCAATCTTGAGGCCAATCGGTGAAAAATGCGAATTCCCATTCAAAGGTGAATTGGAATACTTTGGATGTAGCCCTAAAATCAGAGGTCTGTTATCTCGTAGATTCAGAGTAAGAGAAGACATTCCAAACGAAGCGCAACCATTGATTGATCTTCTCGAGTCCCTTGATGCGATTAACGAGAACAGACCTCCGAAAATTGGCAAGACTCACCCCTTAGTAGGCTGGCTGGCCCAACCCTCAGATAAATGGCCAAATTTCACAACCTCTTCGATGTTACAGGGAGACAATAACGTGGCTGGAAGACTACTCCGGGGGATATCAGGATTTCATGAAGGCCTGTTATCAAACGTTGCATTCGAATAGATTCACTAGACCGTGGGGTTCATTTCCTACTCTGGATACGGAGAAACGCCCAACGGCAACACCATGTTGACAAAACCCCCTCGCCGGAGGTTAAGGATGAAACATGGTACCACGTTTGGGTAGCCATCTGTCGAAGACCAGCGGGATTGTCTAATGACGAAATGAACACTGGCGCAAATCAGATGGCCGGACCGTGTTAGGTCCCCTGAGGACCCATTGGGGATGAATCAAGGGACTACCCCATTGTCCGACAGACGTCCCGGGGTGGGTCAGGCGCCCGAGCTAAGCTGTGAAGGCCGCCGTTACGCCCCGGGGCACACATTCTTCCAAAGCCCTCAAGACTCTCCACTGTAGCAGGGTATCGATGAAGCCCCTAGGTTTAGTGGGAGGGACCTTTGATAGATTCCACATAGGGCATCAAAAATTACTAGAAATCGGACTCGAAGAATGCCATGAACTAGAGGTGTGGATGACAAGCGATATTCTTGCAAAAAGAAAGGATCGGAGAATAGACTCATGGGCTGATAGAAAAAAACTCATTATGAGTTCCATTCCCCCTGACTTGCAATCTAGGATATCATTCCACACCCTTGAAGACGCATTTGGTCCTGCACCTACCCACGAAGTTGCAGAAGTAATAATCTGCACTCCTGAAACAATCTCAAACTGTGATGAGATCAACGCTATACGTGCTATTAATCAACTGAAACCGCTCCATACAATAATGGTCGACCCGGTGTTGGATAGCAATGGAAGAGTTGTTTCTAGCACGAATATAAGGATGGGTATCACAGATAGGGATGGTAAGTCTTGGTTAAATGAGCAAATTGGCAAATCAAAAATATCTCTCAATCCGACAGTAGAGGCCATGCTGAAGAGTCCTTTCGGAACTCTGGTCGAGGGTAATGAGAATGAACCAAAGATTGCTATGATGAATGTCCTTGATAGAATATCAGGAGAACCAGGGCCAATAATAGCAGTAGGAGATGTAACTGTCAAAACTATGCAGGATCTGAATAAACCTGCGGATATTGCAATAATAGATGGAATGACAAAGCGTGAGACATGGGAACAAGCATCAGAAATCGATGAGGATCAGTATGACTATGTTTTGAAGTGTAAAAATCCAGCAGGCTCAATTACTCCGGAATTGTACCGTTGTTGCTCTCGGGCATTGATTAAATTTGGATATAATGAAAATGAACAAAATGCAGAATCCACGATCATCATAGTGGATGGAGAGGAGGATCTTGCACCTCTCATATTACATCCTCTTGCCCCAATGGGATCCGTAATACTCTATGGTCAGCCGGGCCGAGGGGTTGTCATCAGATTCACTGATTTGGATTCAAAGTCCAGATGTAGGGAATTGCTAGAATCTATGGACGTAGACCAGAATTAGGCCTAATTAGTGGAACTCTCCAGAAGTCCCATACCAACTCCGAATGAGACTAGAACAACGGCCACAGAATAGACCCCGGGGTCCACCCAAGTATTTTCCATTATACTCCATATTAGATAGAAAATCACTCCAAGTGCAACAAGCCAACTAGAAATCAGTTTGTTGGAACCACCTTCTGAGGAGAACAGGGAGCCCACAACACACTTCGGTAAACCGCTCAGCCAACCTACAAATCCTGACTCATGGGTGGTATTCATTCCCCTAGCACCTAGTCCGATGATTACTAGGCCCACTAATCCAAATAACATATCATCCATTACGAAAGCCATGTCTGTAGTTGATGACTCTCTAACTCCCGTCAGAAAGTCAATCCAAAGTACCTTTCTTCCTTCTGAGTA
>DAPJ01000040.1:0-14912 GCA_002502095.1 Euryarchaeota archaeon UBA62 | reverse complement strand
CTGACATGACCTTACTAGGGCGTGTCAAAGAATCCATCCATTCTGAATTAGTCATGTTTCAACGCCCCGGGGACCTAGGACTTCTGTATAATCATTGTCTGAGTAGTCAGAAATCATAATCGGCTTTGAAGAGCATATTTTTCTTCGGCCGCCTGAGCAATTAGTGGCTCAGATTTACTAAGAGTCTGTATCACATCAATTCCACTTGGAATCGCGGAGTTTACCTGCTTACTCCTCCCACCTCTTCCCTTGCTGACGTTTCTAGCCATAATCATCCCAAGGGTATCTAGCTCATTAAGAAGTGAAGAAATACGTCTCGCAGTCAACGGCTCAACACCGATCTTAAGACATGCGTCTGAATAGGTCCTGTAAACTTCCCCTGTACTGATATTTCTTAGGCCATTCTCTTCATTTAGCTTGATGGAGAATAGCACTATTTTCTGATGCAGAGGGAGAGTTCTGAGAACAGGTGTTACTTGATCATACTCAAGTTGACTCTGTGCTAGCCTTACATGGGAAGGAGAAACCAAAACATGGCCTTGTTGCTCAGCCTTTTGAACCGAAATTCTGAGGAGATCTAATGCTCTCCTGGCATCTCCATGTTCTTGAGCAGCTAATGCTGAGCAGAGCTCAATTACTCCTCCATCAAGGGAATTCTCCCTAAGCCCGACATGCGTTCGTTCTTCGAGAATATCCTGAATCTGAATCGCCCCATATGGGTGGAAAACCAAGTCCTCCTGACTCAATCTGGAACTTACTCTTGGATCAAGATGCTGAGTGAAGTGCAAGTCATTACTAATCCCGATAATACAACACCTAGATGACTTGAGAATCGTATTCAGATTAGTGAGATTATACAGGATTCCATCTCCAGCTCTAGCTACCAAGTTATCTATCTCATCGAGAACAATAATGTGGACACCTCCTTCCCTATCCATCCTAGAGACTAGAGCGTCCAACACCCTATCTGTTGGCCATCCTGTAAAAGGAATAGGCGAGTCCCCCCTCCTGGAAAGATGAGATGCTATATTCTGAACCACTCTGTATTTTGTATCGATGTTTCGACAATTTATCTCGTAACTGAATACTGGCTCACCCATCTCTCTTCCCTTGTCAAGTAGCTGAGACAGAACATATCTGGTGACAACGGTCTTGCCCGAACCGGGGACTCCATACAATAGCATATTTGAGGGAATGTGTCCATTCAATGCATCTACTAGATTCCTTACTAGGGAGTCTACCTCTGCTCCTCTGTGGGGGAGGCTGTCCGGCTCAAAGGCGTGATCGAAAATTTTCCTATCGATGAAAAGACTTTCCTGACCAAGAATCTTCTCGAAAATGTTTCCATCCATTTCTTAACACTCCTAATCATTCCACTTCCACACCTCTCATGCTCCCCATCCGAGCAGTTGATTAGTCAACGCGGAGTTAGAGCGAGTAAGACTGAGATAATAAGACTCTCTGAAGAATTCGGCTTTATGTCATCTTTATCGGATAGTATGAACTATCGGTTTACTTTCTACACCATTGATATTTGTATTAAGTTAATTTACTTTCAGTGCAACGGAAATAATAATTCTCATTAGATGTTATTATTACACTTAGAATAAAATAAGAATCACAAATGAGTATTATGTGTGATGTATTATTGGTCTACTAAATTAAATGATCAATGAAGCCATGAAACATTAATTGCTTTCTTACCAACCAATCAAATAAAAGTCAATAGTATATATGCTAGTTATTTTTTCTAGTTTTTTCTTATAACTTCAAATGAGCCATCTCCATCGACAATCAAGCTATCTCCGTCTTCTAACTGACAGATAGTATCGGGAAGATCTGGAATTTCAAACCCTTCATCAAAACCTTTGCCAGAAGAGTAATTGTGAGTAACTAAAATTTTGGCATGAGAGTTTCTAGAAGCTAAGGATATAACATCAGAAGGGCGATGATGATGTGGGAATTCACCAATATCAGGCATCCCCATCTCGACGATTATCACATCTGCCCTCTTAGCTCGATTGTCAATCTCATCACATGGCCCAGAGTCTCCACAGTGTAATAGTCGAAATCCAGATTCATGAACAAGTTCGTATCCATGGGGGTCAGTATCTGGATTATGAAGAACAGGGAACCTGTAGAATTTCCATCCCGTATCGCCTATCTCATCATACTCTGACTCATGCCAGTCAATAACATCGTCCAGAGACTCAAGACTCCCTGGGAACCCCAATGTACAGAGACTCTCGAGAATATCAATACCTCCTGGCCTTAGATATACATCCAAACTAGTTTCTCCCTCCCTGTCTGAAATGTACTTCCTGTCGAGTATCAAGAATGGGAATCCAAAATTATGATCGCCATGCCAATGTGTGAACAAAATATGTTTGATGTCGCTCCCCGAAAATCCAGATCTTCTCAGCTGGGCAAGAAGCGTTGGAGGAGTATCAATAAGTATGGAATCGTCTATCAGTGCCAAGGCATGCATCCTCCCATGTGGCGAGAAAGCATTCCCCGTTCCTAAGAAATCGACTCTTGGCATACCGTTGCGAGTACGCTTCATGACTTGACCCCATCGCCTTTTTTGTACTCTGTAGAGATCTCGCATTACATTTATTCATAAACGAGCATTATCCCGCCGGGATGAGGGATATAGTGTCCGAACCCCGTTCTATTCTCATTCTGTATGGTTCTCAATCAGGAAATTCCGAAGAGCTAGCCGAACAGGCAGGAAAAGCTTGTACAAATCATGGCCTAAATGCTTCTGTAAAAGCTATGGATGAAATTCAAATTAATGATTTGACCAATCACAAGAGAGTCCTAGTCTATTGTAGCACATGGGGAGATGGAGAGCAACCCGATAATGCTGAGGATTTATGGGAGGCCGCCAATGGAGGTGCGATCTCAGACTTGAAGGGTCTAAATTTCTCGGTACTAGCTTTGGGAGATACGTCGTATGATTTATTCTGTGAGTCGGGAAAGGAATGGGATGCTTGGTTTGAGACTATGGGTGCTAATAGGGTTCATCAGAGGGTAGATTGTGATGTTGACTACGAGGGGCCAGCCGCTGAATGGACAGCGGCCGTATTGCCACTAATGGCCGCAATTGAGGACGACCCTGTAGAGGAAGGCAATGACTCCTCATCAACTACAGTGACTTCGATTGCAGAAGCTTCCGATTTAGAAGTCCCTAAGAAATCGGAAAAATCACAGTGGAATGCTAAAAATCCATACTCCACTAAGATATCAGAAAATTATGTGCTAAATGGCGAGGGTTCGGGTAAGGAGACTAGACACATTGTATTCCAGTTGGGGGATTCAGGACTTAATTACAAGGCTGGAGATGCACTAGGAGTGGTTCCACGAGGACCTCCCGAAGTAGTTCAAGAAATACTTTCAATCACATCTCTAACCGGTGAAGAGATTGTTGAAACACATGCTGGAGAATTTAGTCTAAGGGAGGCTCTGACAGACAAGTATGAGGTCCACAGGGTATCTAAGAAATGGATTGAGTCCCTTGGCCCTAGACTAGTGTCTTCTTCTTCAAGTATCGATATCAAAATAATAAGTAGGACAAGATCCTCATCCAGAAATGGAAATATAGTCATGGATTGGGCAGGCTCCGGAGAAGATGACGATGTCCCTGAACAATATGTAGAAATTGGTATGCCGTCCAATCCTTCGGAAGCCCTCTGGCGTGAATTGACATCAGATCCCAAAGCAATGGAGGACTACATGTGGTCTCGAGATTATGTCGACGCCCTATCTGACTTTGGTCACATTGGATTCACTGCACAGCAACTTGTCGAGGGCATGGACCGTCTAAAACCAAGGTTGTACTCTATAGCCAGTAGTCCAGACCACGAACCAGGAACTGTGCATCTAACTGTAGGCATAGTCAGATACAATCATCATGACAGGGATAAAACCGGACTTTGTACAGGTTTCCTAGCAGATAGATGTGAGGTCAATGAGACAGATATTGGAGTATTCATGTCGCCTACAAGATCCTTCGTTCTCCCTGAGGTAGGTTCAGCCGATGCAATCATGGTAGGGCCAGGTACAGGAATTGCTCCATTCAGGGCCTTTCTACAACAAAGAGATATCAATGGAGATACAGGTAGGAATTGGTTATTCTTCGGTGATTGGACCGAAGATGGAGAGTATTACTATCGAGATGAGATGGAATCATGGAAAGAGAGAGGGGTACTTGATAGACATGATTTAGCATGGTCCAGACAGGGTTCTGAGAAAGTGTATGTCCAGCACCTGATGAAGAAGAATGGCGAGGAAATATGGAATTGGATAGATGGAGGAGGTTACTTCTATGTTTGTGGAGATAAGAATTACATGGCCAAAGATGTTCACTCAACACTAATAGAAATCTGCTCCGAGCATGGAAAAATGTCCCCAGAAGAAGCAAAGGAATTTGTAGAATCAACACTAATGAAAACTCAGAAGCGATATCTCAGAGATGTTTACTGAGGGCTTGAAATCAACACAATCTTCCGATTCAATGATAGGGCAACCGTTACAGCGTTGTCTCGATGTTTAGGAGGGTCCTCATCGCAAACAGAGGGGAAATAGCCCTCAGGATTCTACGCTCGTTACGTACCATGGGTATCGAAGTCGTCGTAATACACGGGAAAGAGGACAGACTATCTCTGCCAGTCAGACTTGCTGATGAGGCGGTTTACATCCCACGTTCTGATCCACTAGCTTCGTATTTGGATATTGAAGCAATAGTGGAGGCGGCTAAGGAAGTCGGGGCGGACGCCGTGCACCCTGGTTACGGATTTCTGGCAGAAAACCCAATCTTCGCTGAAAGATTGGAAGAGGAGGGGATTACTTTCATTGGACCTAGTGCAGATGTTCTAAGGCTTCTCGGAGACAAGATTGCTGCCAGAGATGCCATGGTCAGATCTGGTATTCCAGTTGCCATGGGTTCAGATGGTCCGGTATCGGATCCGGAAGAAGCATCAATCCAAGCAGCAGAAATAGGGTATCCTGTGATAATTAAAGCGGCCGCAGGAGGAGGGGGTATTGGAATGCAAGTTGTCGACTCACCAGATGATTTCGACAAGGCATTGAGAATTTGTCAAGGAAGGGCACTTTCAGCATTCGGAGACGATAGAGTATTTCTAGAGAAATTCATACAAGGAGCACAACATATCGAGTTTCAAGTAATTGGAGATGGAGAAAAGGCAATTCATCTTGGAGAGAGATTTTGCTCTATCCAGAGAAGGCATCAGAAAATTTTGGAAGAAGGCCCATGGCTATCTGAGGAAGTCAGAGAGGAGCTCGGTTCAAAGGTCGTCGCAGGAGCTGAAGCCGTTGGCTACAAGGGGCTAGCCACATTCGAGTTTCTAAGAGATTCCAATGGAGATTTCTATTTCCTCGAAGTCAACCCTAGGGTACAGGTAGAGCATACTGTAACTGAAATGATTACTGGATATGACTTAGTTTCCATTGGCATAAGGGTAGCCGCAGGAGAAGGAATCCCCATTGATCAGAGCGATGTAAAAATTAGGGGACACGCTATACAGACTCGAATAAATGCTGAGAATCCACTGACTCTGACTCCCTCACCGGGGAGGCTCTGGGAATGTCATTGGCCGAGTGGCCCTGGAGTTAGGGTAGATTCTCATGCCCACACTGGATACGATATGCCTGCCTCATTCGACTCGTTGTTGGCTAAAGTAATTGTTTGGTCACCAAGTAGGTCTGATGCAATTTCCAGAATGAAAGCAGCCCTCAGTGAAACCATGTTACTTGGCGTAGATACGCTAATTCCCCTCCATCAAGCAATACTGAATAATCATGATTTCTTGTCAGGAGACATTACAATAAGGTTCCTTGAAGAGCATCCTGAGTTATTGAACGGTGAATGATGATGGAGATGGTAATTGTTGGGACAATCTCCTATGATGATATCGAGACTCCCTCGGAGAAGGCCAGTTCCGTTCTAGGTGGTTCCGCCACTCATTCAGGACTAGCTTCCTCGTTCCATCTAAGGCCCCCTCCCGGACATCCACCTAGGATAGGAGTCGTTAGTGCGGTTGGAGAAGATTTCTCGACATATCACCAGATGGTTTTGGAGGATGCTGGAATGAATCTCGCGGGGGTTGCTCTGAGAGAAGGAGAGACATCGACCAGGTCATTGAGATTTACTCAGTCTATGGGCAGATCAGAAATTATCAATACTGACATGAATGTACTGGAGGAGTTTATTCCGGTGCTTCCAAAGGCATGGGCCGCACCTGACGTACTTCTATGTGCAAACTCAAAGCCAAGCATGCAAATAGAAGTTCTGAAGCAGTGTCCAGATGCTAAAATTAACGCTCTGGATACCAATAAGATTTGGATCGAGGAAGAATTTGAAGCTCTTTCTAGGGCTATGAGAATGGTAGACGTTGTGGTCTTAGAAGAAGAAGAGGCGAATGCCATCTCAGGAGAGAAAGTACTGACTCAGTCAATATCTTCAATCATCTCAGGAGAAGCTCTTCATGGAGGATCCGCCGCCGGACCCGGACCGAGGAGTATCATCGTTAAGAGAGGAAGCAGTGGAATTCTCGCGTATCTTCCCTGTGGGACCATAGCACTCCCTTCATACCCAACGGAAAATCCAATTGATCCGACTGGCCGTGGAGATACTTTCGTAGGTGCCTTGTTCTCCTCATTGGTTGGTCATGATGGATCTCTCAATGATGCTGAAGTGATGAGGAAGGCCATGGTTCATGCTACAGTGACATCTTCGTATTGTGCAGAGGGAATAGGTACCAAAGGAATCAGGTCTCTAGGAAGGGGAAAGTATCACGCTAGGGCCGATAGATACAGGAGAATAGTTGGGATATAATTATTCTAATCTTCGTACACCTGGGATATGATGCTTCTCTCCCTTGGTTGGCGCCTTTCTCAGTTGTGAAAACTTCAGTCCCCCAGAAGGCATAGTAAGTTGCTTGGGAGCCCTATTCTTTCCTGACGAAACTCTTTCCACGACAGAATCCAATGCCGCCCTGGCTGAAACAGGACTCTGTTCCGAGGGAGGAGCGGGCCTACTGGCGATATCTGCTTGATGATCCTGATCACTTCTAAGCCTGATATGCTGAGAGCTTTGGAATCTTGATTGGCCACTATCGAAAGTTCCGTCTATATCTCCATATTGAGAGACATAACTATCATCTCTGCGGTATCTTGTTCTGCTCTTTGGTCTAAGTAGTGACTCAATCCAGCTGGGTTTTCTCCTCCCACTTACAACGAGGTCCTTGTTGAAACGACCACCATTCATCGAGGCGACCAAGCTCGAAACTCCCGGATAGTCGTTAAGATCATTAGACTCACTATCTGGTCCTGTAAGATATTTTACGGAATCGGCTTTCTTTGCTCTTGCCTGCCTTACTATTCCTGGCACACACTCCTCTCTTACTGCCTCTTCGGTAGGGGTTGGTAAGAGCTGGTCACGATAATCAGATTTTGGAAATCCATGTTGATTATGCGCCCTCCTAATCATTTGTGAGCTAGAAGGCGGCCTCTGTGTAATCTCCTCGGTAGGTCTCATATCGAATGAACTCTCGAATCCAAATTGAGATACAGTTTCCAGCTCTTCTTTATGTTCAGAATCAAACATTCCTCCGAAACCAAAAATATCTGTAGTCTCGGAATAGTCGCTAACATCCCTACTGGAAACTTCTGTCACGGGTTCCTTTTCTCTGTACCAAGAAGGAGTCTCTTCCCGGCCCCAAGCTCTCTCATAAGCAGAAATACTATTTTCTGAAGGATTTGTAGTAGGAAATTCTGGTGATATTTCAGACATTCCAAAACCAATTCGAGCTTCTTCATTAATGGTTCCTAATCCTCCGAAAACAAAATCAGAGTTGCCTTCAAACTCGGATTTTTCCTCTTCCATGTAAATTGAGTTATGTCCTAGATTTGTCTGGATAATATCTAACTCGATTTCTGGAGGAGAAGGAGGCCACGGTAGGGCCTTCATCGCAGGCATCCCCCCAGCATCTTGGAATGCAGGAAACATGGGTAGCTCATTCTCAATTTTTTCCAGTCCTGAACGAGCTTCTTCTATGCTCGACCCTCTTCTCAGTCTATCAGTCATCAGACAAAGTCGCATTAGAGATCCTTCTCGTCCACCTATCATATGCCTGGACTTATCTCCGTCCTCGATAACTAGAACCGAACTCCTTAATCTGAAGTAGGTCAATGATACAAGAACTCCAGCTGCAGATACTATCCATCCTAGGGGTGGAACCAGTATTGAGTACCCGATTACTGCAGTTATCCCGCCTATTATTGGGGTCCCATTGGGAAGTATAGGTACATTCATATGTCGCATTTTTGAGATTGATTCGAGATCAATTCTAAGTCCCTGGCCTATTCTATTCTCTATGGTCAGCTGACGCTGATTTAGAATACCTACGAAACTCCCTCTCATCCCAACCAAACTTAGGCCTCCGATTAACTCGGAGTCACCTTCAGTTCGGTCGGGCTTATGCCCGACTGAGTACATCCCAATGTGCGAGTGTCGGATTCATGGTATAAGCTCTCGGGGAATTGCATCGAAAAATACGGTGCTTAATGCACGATTATAATCATGCCGAATCGGTCTCTGTAATGGTCCCAATAATCCTCATTGGAACAGCATCAAGCTGAACTAAAATAACTACTTCATACCCATCCTTTCTGACAACTAGTGGACTTTCCCATTCGATAGAGATCATACTCCCCTGTATCGCAATGACTCTCCCAACCTTGAATTGCATATTAGTAGAAGCATGAATGATATCTCCAATCACGACACGCCTCCTCTGAAACGGAGCCTCCTTCAGCTTTGAGACAGTGGAGCTCATCTCCACTAGTGCTTCTGAGTCCTTGGTAACAATCATTGTGCCCTTGCCAATGTCGTCTTCACCCACTCCTCTGAGTGCAACCCCCACCCTATCGCCAGAGCTAGCCTCGTTTACATCGTCGTCCATTACTTGCAGACTCCTCACAACTCCAGGTTTTCTACCCGGCATAATCTCAATCTGATCATGCTTCTTTATCTTGCCTGATTGAACATATCCTATCCCGACCACTCCTATTCCCTGAACATTGAATTTCTGATCGAGTGGTACGACCAATTCGTCACTTTCATCTTCAGATTGTCCTAGGGAAAACAACTCTTCTCTAATCTGATGTGCCTCAGGGACATCCTCCAAAATCTTCCAGTTAAGATTAGCCTGTTTGAAGAGAACTCTTACCTGGTCGGGGTCTACCCATTCTCCAGAATCAGGATTGATAACTGCTATTCCATCTTGAATTTCTGAGCATTTCATGGCCACTAACACTTCTCCCAGAGACGCGTCTATTTGTTTGACCTCCACAAACCCTACTCTAGAAACATTCAGCACAGACAGAAGAGGTCTGATACTTTCAGGATGCTTCAACGGCCTAAGAAGAGAAAGAATCCTCACCTTCTCATCCTTGGTCTCTTTGAATACGTATGAAACGACGTCCCTAGAATCTCCTTTCTTAGCAATATTACTTGCCGTCTCATCCGACCCATAGAAGGCTACGTTTAGGACTGACATAATACCTCCAGAGTCTCTCTAGATTAACGTCGCATTGCATCGCGAGCCGCCTTAGCATCGTTCCAAAGACTGATTTCTTCATCAGAAGTGGGTGTGAACTGGGGTACAGATATAGGACGCATCTCATCATCAATAGCTACCATGAAAAAGTACCCAGAACAAATTTGTTCTGGCTCCCAATCAGATCTTGTCATCCTACAAGATCTCACTAGTACTCCCACTGTTCGAGGAGATGTCCAAACCACCCTTCCTATGGTCCTAATTATGTCGCCCTGATATGCTGGCCTCTGAAATTTCAACGCATCTACAGAAACCGTAACGAACTCCTCATGTGCAAACTTACTAGCAGCCAGTCCTGCAGCCCTATCCATGATGGACATCAAATGACCTCCAAACAACGTATTCAGGGCATTTGTGTCCCCTGGAAACACCTCATCCAAGAGAATTACCGGCTCGGTAGATCGTGGCTCTCCCATGTCCCTCAAATTAATCCCGTCGCTTGCCCCCCTTCAATACTACACTAGAAAATTGAGTAAAACGTACAATTCAACCGCTTAGTTGAACAGAAAAACCTCCTAGCATGACCATGGATGGAGCCAAACTCATCTGGAGGGAGGTAGTTATTGAAGATCCAGATGGCGGGAAAATAATCCTTTGGCCACATCTCCCCTGTATTCTTATGCCCAACCAAATCAGATCTAGAGAAATCTGGGACGGGCTGGCACTCCTCCTCTCGACCAACGATTTTTTATCGATGAAGGATGATGATATGAATGAGAGAAAGAGTCCCGGAGCCAACGTTGAGGCAGCAATATCCTCAGGTACTCAGTTTGGAAAATTATTGAAGGAACTAAGAGAGTTAGAAATTGATGGTCCACACATTCCCGATCCAGAACCTATGCGACTCGTCACACATGCACAGAATGCCAGAGGAGGACTTCCGATATACCTGATCGAGCCCGATATAAGCGAAGAAAAATGGGTAGACTGGCTATCTAGGAGTGCGGATATGCAGGTTAGAATATCATCTCTATTATCAAGACTAACGTCTAACAAGAGATGGAAGAAAGACTCTACTAAAGCAGTCTCAAAAATACAGCATGATAGATTTATTGATACTGAGATGGGAGCAGCTTCCGCTACTTGTTTTTCATGGAACGCCGAGGAAGAAAGAGTGATTGGTAGAAATCTATCAGAGGAAAGGGACATGAGATTCGCCTCAAGGATTAGAGGGGCATTGGCTGACTTGAGGGACAGCAGGGTTGATGTTGATGGATCTTCACAGACACTACTGATGGTACCAGTACATCAGGCCAGACTGCCTTCGATAGAGGAATCAATTTTAGCTTGGCCCGAACCAGAAACAATCAGGAGTATGGAATAATGTCTATCTCGCCCGAATTCAACATCGAAACTCAAACTTTCAGATTCATACCTTCAGTACCGATAGATCATGCTGAGGCCATAACTCTAGCTTCAGGTACTAAGGCGGGAGACTACGTTGTAGTCTCACATGAAGAGCCCAGAGCCACATACGTCATTGAGCCAAACGGCTCAATTCTAGTACATGGCCTGTCTAGAAGTGAAGTTGCTGAGCTGGCTGTTCAGGAACTACTTCTCAATCTTGGACTCCCTCTTGAAGGCCTTTCAATGGACTCCGGAGAAATCATTGTTAGCTTCTCCCTTGGTAAGAATGTACTTCTAGAAATAGCTGAGAAGAGATTTTCAGATATTGAGATGGATGAACGAATTGATGCTATTAGGATTTCAGCAACACTACACAAAGCCACAATCATACTATATGATAATGGCAAAGGAGTAGTTTTAGGACAATCTTCGAGAAAGGTATCCGAGATGGCAGTGAGGCATTGGGCTGAAAAACTGGATAATGAAGAAGCATTGACGTGAGATAATGCTGGTTAATGACAAATGGGAAGGGCCCATTGTAGACCAGCACATGCATCTGGATAAGGCCAACAGATTCCTCAGCGCCGCTGAAGAATTCTCAAATGCCGGAGGGACAGGAATCTTTCTGGTTCACAAACCATCCTTTTCAACGTCTCTTCCAAGAAATATCAGCGACTACAGGGATGTATACCAAGAGACGTTGAATATGGCCTCAAAAGTTAGAGAAAAGATAGGTCTAGATGTCCAAGTGGTACTCGGTCCTCATCCCGTTACTTGGGATATCCAAGCAAACACTATGGGTGTCGAAGAATCTACTGAACTACATATTTCCGCAGTAGGACTAGCACTAGAAATGATCGAGGAGGGAGAAGCGATATGCCTTGGCGAGGTTGGAAGGCCACACTATCAGGTTTCAGAGGACAGATGGGAGAGGGCAAATGATATGTTATTGGAGATAATGAGAATGGCCTCATCCGCAAACTCCCCAATGCAGTTGCACGTGGAAGATAATGGTCATCAGACATGTGCCGATATGGCCTCCTTATGTGACAAAGCAGGCCTTCCCAGAAATAGGGCCGTCAGACATTTTGCGTCTTCAGATTTAAGCCAGAGAAATACCTCAGGACTTCCTGTTACTGTAAGTATGGGTAAGGGAAGCATTGAAGGAATATGCTCCTCAATAGAACTAAGTAAGGCACATTGGGGTATGGAGACGGATTTTCTTGACGATCCGAGAAGGCCGGGAGCGGTACTCGGTCCCCGGACTGTTCCCAAGAGAACAAACCAATTGTGTAAAGCTCTCAGATTAATGGAATGGGATGATGAAGAGATAGAGCGGTACATCCTAGATATCCATGAGAATTGGATTTCCTCAACCTACTTCTAGTCAAATATGGTCTTGGGTGTGAAGGTAAGGACTGCTCCAATAATGAAAATTAGTACTGAAGTCGCGAAAAATCCAACCTCAGAAAAACCTATGTCAAATCCCATTTGCTCGATTCCCATTTTCCAAACGGGACTATTAACTGGCATGAATAAAATCATTGAGGCTATACCTATTCGTTGCCTTAGGAGCACGTGCTACCGACAACGCCATTGCTTTTCAAGTACGAAGTAAGAACTTCTCCATGACCGAATCGGTTTAGAGATAACATACGCTCGGCCAGTCCGAGCGCCTGTAGTGAAGGGGTTATCACAAGAGGTTTCCAACCTCTTGTCCCGGGTTCAAATCCCGGCGGGCGCACCATTTGAGAAACTTCGAGTGAAGCATTGAAACGCTCCTCTCTCTGCGGTGCATCATGTCGAGTGAGAGGGACTCCAAAGGCGAGGAATCAATAGCTGTCACATCGATCAGTAAGGACAACTCTGACCTTCTCGAAGAAAGACAAGTTGTCGGACGCAAGATATGGAGGATTTTTCCATATGTCTTGACATACTGGCAGAGGGCCCTCGGAGGCCTTCTGGCCAATATGGGTGCAAGAGTCTTCGATTTGATTCCATTCATTGCTATCGGAATGGCAGCTGATTATTATAACCCCGATAATCCCCAGTTCACAAATTCTAGAATTGAGAGTTTTGTCACTATAGAATCAATACCAGATTTGGGTCCAATAAGTTCAACCGAGCTTGGCTTTGGCTTGCTTATATTCGCTTCATTCGTAATTCTGGCGATATTCCAAGGATTCAGTAATCAACTCTGGCAATCAATAGCATACAAGGCCCAGCACGACATTAGGATGGATGCTACGAGGTCATTACTGAATATGGAAGCATCCTATTTTGAGACCCGTCAAACTGGAAATCTAATGTCTGTCCTATCTGCCGATGTAGCTCAACTTGAGGATATAATTTCAGATTCCAGCACCAGTATAATCAGGATATTTACAACTTTGTGTACGGCATTCGTAATTCTTTACTGGATGTCTCCATTGCTCTGTATGATTCTATTTGGGCCACTAATAATGATAGTGCCAATGGTTATTTGGTTCTCAACAAGAGTACAACGCAAATATCGTAAGCAGAGGGAGAGTACAGGTGGAATAATTGCTATCCTTGAGAATGTCCTATCTGGAATAACCATCGTTCAAGCATACAATGCGACTGGCTTCGAGAGAGATAGGGTTGAGAATCAGAGCGGCAATTACAGGGATCAAGCAGTAGAGGCAGCATTCATCAGAAATAGATTCATCCCGGGGTTCCATATCGTAGCAGGAATCTCATTTGGACTTCTAGTTTCTGCAGGAGGCTGGCTCATGAATTCGGGACAGATTAGCGTGGGGCAATTTGTAACCTTCCTCCTTATATCGACAAGAATGACGATGCCATTGTGGATTCTAGGAATGCTCTTGAATCAGCTTCAGAAGGGCGAAGCTGCATCTAGAAGGGTATTTGCGGTTATCGATCTGGAGCCTTCCATCTTCGACAGAGAAGACTCCATCCCCTTAGATGATCCTATTGATAGCGTGTCATTTCAAGACGTCTCATTTGCGTATCCGTCCTCTAGTTCAAACGTCCTCAGTGGAATAGATCTTAATGCCTCGTCAGGACAATTTCTCGGAGTGATGGGGCACACGGGAGCTGGAAAAAGTACGATTCTAAAGTTAATCGAAAGATTTTACGAGCCACAAACAGGAAAAGTACTGATTAATGGCAGGGACATTAATGAATTCTCCATTGAATCAGTTAGATCAAGAATTGGTTTTGTGTCACAGGACCCGTTTCTTTTTTATGGGACAATTAGAGACAATGTCTGCTATGCCAGAGACGCTGAAGAGAGCGAGATCCTCAATGCCTTGGAATTGGCCGGCGCTTCGGAATTCATCTCCCAACTATCAAATGGCCTAGATACGATGGTAGGAGACAGAGGGGTAATGCTGTCTGGAGGGCAGAGGGCAAGGATTAGCTTGGCTAGAGCACTGCTGAAGGACCCAGATCTATTGATCCTAGATGAGGCCAGTGCGGCTCTTGATGCCGAAACCGAAAAGAGAATCCAACAGTCACTATTTGACGGTTCAAGTGGCTCGAAGAAGAGAATAACAATTGCAGTTGCTCATCGTCTCGCCACAATCAGGAATGCTGATGAGGTAATCGCAATGGTCGATGGTGCAATTGTTGAGAGAGGAAAGCATGAGGAGCTCATCGCTAATGAAAATGTATATGCATCACAGTGGTCCATACAGACAGGGGAACTAGACTGATAGGTGAGGAATTGGATAATATCGAATGGATCAGGGTCGATCCGGGTTCAACTTACCTAGGTTCTAATAATCGCGCGATTATTTTTGGTGCTCCCGGTCCCAGGCACGAGGTTACTATTCAGCACTCTTATGAGATTTCCAAGGAAGCTATCCCCCTTTCGGAAGCCTTAGCTCTGTGCGAGGCGTCAGACCTGTCAATATCTTCAGAATCGGAGTGGCAACTTGC
>DAPJ01000032.1:8679-20671 GCA_002502095.1 Euryarchaeota archaeon UBA62 | reverse complement strand
AATCGATTGACCCAGTTAAGCGAGCTCAACGTCATGTTACCTTCTACGAAAAACGACCCTATTCAATGATTGTTTCCTATTTGTCAATAGGAATACGACATGTGTTTGTGGTGCCGGGAGCGGGACTTGAACCCGCGACCTTCGGATGTCTCAGACAATCTTCAGTTAGGCTGTTGCGCTCATCGACTAGCTCCAGAGGGGCTGTGCCCCCCGCAGAAAGTTACCCTATGAGTCCGACGCGCTACCAACTACGCCACCCCGGCGACGCATCGGGGACCGGCATCGGCCATTTGAGCGTTAGCGTCCCCGAGTATTGGGGTTCGCACCCACAGGGTTGATGTGGTAAGCACCGCCGAGTGGGGCCGATAGCCATGGTAGACGTGGACACCGCCATGCGTGCGAGCGCCTATGACAAGCGCAAGAGAGCACGTGGTGGATCGGGCGACAAGGAGGAGCCCAAGAGTCGCGAGCTTGAGCCGTTCAAGCCTGATGAGCATGCCGTGAAGGAGGTGGCTGATGCCTACTCGATGTGGCTCGTGATACTCTACGGCCTGGGTATCGCCTTGTTCATGAGATACGTGTTCATGCCAACTACCACCGAGCCTAGCAGGATCCTCTGGGTGCTCCCTGTGTCCCTCGCCGCTACCGTACCCTCTCTCCATAAGCTGGTCATACCGAGCAGGTACGTAGAGCTCTATACAGGTGGAAACTGGTTCAGGGCCTGTTTCCTGTTCGTATTCTCGTGGCTGGCTCTAACATTCGTCCTCTCCAACCCTCCTCTCAGCGATATAGCCCCACCTACGACATCGAACGGCATTGACATACAGGAGGCTGACGGGATAATCGACTCAAGCTGGCGCGGTGGCGAATACTCTCTCGAGATTGACCGAGACGAGGTACATGTAGTAATGGGGCTGGGAGTCGCTGACAACATCGAGGCAGAGACTGCGAAGGTCCTGATCACGCTGACTCACAAGGGAAATACGCTGATTCTAGCCAATGACACCGCAGGGAATCTCGCGGATGCCATGGCGATGTTCGAAGAACAGGATTCGGGCGATTGGCTTAGGGGCAACGAGACCTCCCTGACCAGAAAGGTGAATCTCGGCCCAAAGGTAACCAACAGAGCGGAGGACATACCGCTTGCTTGGGATTTGGGAATGCTGGGGCCCGGGACCTATGAGCTCCATATCGAGATGAGTGAATCCCGGGAGAACATGGGTCCTTGGGAAGTAAATGAGTGGTCTAGAGACTGGGAAATCAAGATTAGTCAGACTGGCTAGTCCTTCTTGTCGGCGTGTTGGTAAAACACGATATAATATATTCACCCTAGAATCCAAAGGCATGACAAGATACACCATTGCCGGTTTCAACATGCCTCAGCTATCCGTTCTCGCAGGAGGAATGATGGGCTCATTAGGAGTAGGTTTCTTTGCCGCCACTGGTTACATCACCGCTCTGTTCCCTCTTCTCTTCGGAGCCATTCTCGTCGGGTCCGGAGGGTTGTCAATTGCAAGACCCACCATGAACGCATTAACTATGCATATTGCCTTCTTCGTGTCATTTGTATCCGTGATCCTTGGCCTTGCCACTGCCTTGACAGGTAGCTGGGTCACCACTACCTCTCTCATCGAGCAGGTGCTGATGTCGACGATAGGTGCCAGCCATGTGATTGCCGGATACGGCGCTTACACCTACGGAAGACCGTCAACCGAGAGAGCTTCTCAAGTGTGCGGCAAATCCGACGCGGAGATTTCGAACACCTCTGTTCGCTCCGTAATCAAGGGAATGGGGTCACCTGACGAGAGGATCGTTCCCGCTGCGTCTTTTATGATAGTTACAGACTAGTGCTATCTCTGCAAGTCAGGGGATAACAAGGTACAGAGCCTAGCCGTCATAGCGTCCAGCTGGAGTGCCTCTCCACCGCCCTCTACCATACGGTAGTCAGCCTCAGCCATTGTCTCGGTCACAGCGAGCTTCTGGCCCTCTGAGAGGAAGGGTACGTCACCGAGGCCCCTGTGGAGCTGGTTGATCAGATCCGTTCCTGCGAGGCCGAAGCGATCTAGGAGCTCCCTTAGTCTCCTTCTTGCTGGTTGGAATCCATCCTCCCTGCACGCTAGGAAGAATCTGTGTAGCTCCTCTGGCGGAGCGGTGGCAGTGGTCTCGTAGACTATCTCCCTCGTGACGTGATCGTCCATGGAGGAGGCGACCTGCAACGAGGTTATTGCCTTCCTGAGGTCGCCAAGACTGACGTGAACTATTGCGTCTGCTGCATCGGAATCAAGCTTGATATCCTCCCCATCGGCGACTGAGACGACCATGGACCTGACCTGGTCATCTGCAAGAGGCCTGAACCTGAAGACGGCGCATCGGGACTGTATTGGCTCTATTATCTTGGACGAGTAGTTGCAGGACAGGATGAACCTGCAGGTCTGTGCGTTCTGCTCCATGATTCTCCTTAGTGCTCCCTGGGCGTCTGGAGTTAGGGCATCTGCCTCGTCTAGGAAGATGACCTTGAACGAGGTACCCGGAACTGGGGCCGTCCTAGCGAACTGCTTGACCTTGGTCCTGATTGACTCCAGCTTCCTCTCGTCACTGGCGTTCATCTCTAGGAGGTTCCTCCTGTAGTCGTCTCCGAAGACGTCCCTTGCGAGAGCGATAGCCGCGGTGGTCTTGCCAGTTCCCGGCGGCCCGGCGAACATCAGGTGTGGGAATGAGCGTTTCACAGCATATGCCTTGAGGCGGTCAACCACCTGTTTCTGTCCCTTTATGTCGGACACTGTGCGAGGGCGGTGTCTCTCAACCCATAGCTCACTCATTCGGGTATGACTACAGGGCGGGCGTCCTTGAAGGTTGGGGGAGGAGCTAGTAGCTCTCCTCGTCGTTGGGGAAGTCCCCGCTTCTAACATCAGTGATGTACTGCTTGACTGCGTTATCCACTGCGTCACCCAGATCAGCATACCTTCTGAGAAAACGTGGAGAGAAGTCTTTGGTGATTCCAAGCATGTCATGGAGTACCAGGACCTGGCCATCGCAGTGAGGGCCGGCACCAATGCCAATCGTCGGAATATCTAGTCTGTCGCTAACCATCTTGGCCAGATCTGCAGGTATCTTCTCCAAGACTATGGCGAAGCACCCCGCCTCTTGGAGCTCCAGTGCGTCCGAGATCAGTCTATCTGCCTCTTCCCCTCCCTTGGCTCGGACACCGTAGGTCCCGAACTTGTAAATCGACTGGGGAGTCAGTCCCAAATGGCCCATTACGGGGATCCCTGCAGTGAGTATTCTCTTGATTGAGTCGGTTATCTCGACCCCTCCCTCCAACTTTACCGCGTGCCCAGCGGACTCCTTCATTATCCGGATAGCACTCTTCAATGCCAGCTTCGTATCGCCCTGGTAAGTGCCGAATGGCATATCGACGACTACCAGTGCCCTATCCACTCCATTTACGACGCACTGGGCGTGGTAGATCATGTGCTCCAGAGTAATCGGTACCGTTGTATCGTTTCCAGCCATGACGTTGGATGCAGAGTCGCCAACTAATATCACATCGATGCCGGCGCCATCTACTAGCCTTGCCAGTGAGTAGTCATAGGATGTCAGCATGGTGATATTCTCGCCTACTCTCTTCATCTCTTGGAGAGTGTGAGTAGTGACTTTCTTCGCACGACCAGCTATCGCCATTGACTCACCCTGGTTTGGCCGAGAGGAGTTCAAGTCTTCAATTGCACGCCTGAGCGGAAATCACTCGGACTCAGAAATGTCCCCGAATAGATTGTCTTCATCTATGCCCAGCAGGAACTCGTCTAGGTCTATGATTCCGTTCCCGTCCAAATCTATCTCATGGAACAAGTTCCTGACACTGGACCTGTCCAAGTTTGGATCAATGATGCTCATTGCGTGGATGAACTCACCCTCGGTCATCTGCTCGGAGTACCTCTCCTTTGTGCCAGCGACGCTGTGGAAAACCAGCCACCTCTTCTCACGCTCTGCCTGAGCGGAGTTGGTGAGCTCGGTACTAACTGTCCTCCAAGGAGTCAGCATCGGATGGACTCTGCTCTTCCCGTACAGGAAGTAGACCAGGGCCCCGACCGTACCGCATGCCAGACCACCGATGACAGCGGTCATTCCCATCACATAGAGGAGCAGTGCCCCACTTAGTATTCCGAAAATCTGGATAAAGGGATACAACGGGGACTTCCACTCTGGGCGGTACCAAGAGTGTGTTTCAGAGGCCCTCCTCAGGACTATCACCGAGGCATTGATGGTCATGAAAATCATGATCTTGAACCCTGATGCTAGCTTCGCTATCTCCTCTACTGGCAGAAGCGTGATAGCTAGGGCCATCGCGACGCTAGTACCTACAATGGCGAGGTGTGGGGTCTGGTAGCGAGGGTGCACCTTCTCCAGTGACTCGGGTAGGAGGTTGTCCCTTGCCATGGCGAAGGGGAACCTAGAGGTGGCCATCAGAGAAGCCAGAGCTAGGGAAGTTAGCACCGTGACGGCGAAAACCGCTGAGACGGTCCCCACTGTCGACCCCCCTACCATGTCTGCGAATACGTATACCGGATCTTCCCTTGCCTTGCCTGTGTCGGGATCAAGGTATCCCGAAGGATCCACTGCCGATACCATCACTATCGTTACCATGACGTAAATAGCGCAGGCAATTACCAGGGAGAGAACCATCCCGTACGGGATATTCCTACTTGGATCCTTTATCTCTCCCCCTACTGCGGCTATCTTTGTCACTCCAGCGTATGCTACGAAGACGAATGCAGCGGCATGGGCAACATCCTCCCATCCAGTGCCGTAAGCCCCGTCTCCAAAGGCGGCGTCCCAGTTCATTGGGAGGGTGAATATTGACCAGATGCACAGAATTGCGATGAAAACCACCATCAAAGCCACGATGGGGGTCTGAATCTTCTTGATTCTATTCACGCCCAGTATGTTGATGATCGTGATGAGCGCTAGTAGAATGAGGGCGGCTATCTCGATGTCGATAGTTATACCAAGAAGCTCCTCCAGTGCCCATAGATATGCCTTGAAGCCTACAAGTGCGACGACTGTCTTCAGCATCGAGGCCCCCCAAAGACCGACACCTGCGATAGTCCCGACCAGTGGTCCGAAAGTTCTCTCGATGTACACGTAAGAACCCCCAGATGATGGCATCGCAGTCGATAGCTCTCCCTTGGATACCGCCGCCGGCAGGATGGCCAGTGCGGCAAGCAGGTATGCCAGCCATATTCCGGATACTGGGACGGTCCCGCCCCCCATATCGACCATAACCAAGGCAGGTAGGACGAAAAGACCCGTCCCCAGCATGGCGGATAGTGAGATTATCACTACTGAGAACATCCCTAGCTTCCTTTCCAGGGTGTCGGACAGGCCTTCGATTGGCCTGTAGGCGAAGTCTATCAGGTCCCTTGGACTTCGGTTCGCCATACACTCAGGAGAGGACGATGTTTGTTGAACGTTGCCACAATAGGCTCGACTAGGAAACGTACACTGCGGACCCTCACATTTAGAAGCGAGGGCATGTGAGAAATGAACATGGCCAGCAAGATTGAGCAGAATAGCATAGTTTCCGTCCACTACACCGGTACATTCGATGATGGGAAGATTTTCGACTCTAGCGAAGGAAAGGATCCTCTTACATTCCTTGTGGGCCACGGGCAGATGATCACGGGTTTCGAGCAGGAGATGCTGGGGGCCGAGGTTGGAGAGAAGAGGCAGTTCACTCTGACGCCCGACAGGGCCTACGGGGAGAGGACAGAGGCGGCCATTCAGCAAGTTCCTAGAGAGCAGTTTCCCGAGGGGATGGCAATTGAGGTGGGAATGGTACTTGGAGCGCAGAGCGACCAGGGTCCCGTGCAGTTCTCCGTAGCATCCGTAGATGATGATATGGTCACTGTTGACTTCAATCACCAGATGGCCGGAATGACGATTAATTTCAGTGTCGAGGTAGTTGATATCACTGAGCCGGCCCAGAAGGACGCTGACGGCTGTGGCCCTGGATGCGGGTGCAACTGAATCTACTCGACTGTAGCCACAATTTAGAAGTGAGGCGTGGTGGCCAACCACATGACCGACAAGATTGAGCAGGATACAGTAGCATCTGTCCACTACACAGGTACCTTCCCAGATGGCGAAGTCTTCGACTCTAGCGAAGGCAGAGAGCCACTTACCTACCTGGTGGGTCATGGGCAGATGATACCGGGCTTCGAACAGGAGATGCTAGGGGCCGCTGTTGGGGAGAAGAGGGATTTCACATTGACTCCGGACAGAGCCTACGGAGACAGAGATGAGGGAGCAGTACAGCAGATCCCAAGAGACCAGTTTCCTGAGGAAATGGAGATTGAAGAGGGGATGATGCTTGGAGCTCAGAGTCACCAGGGGCCAATCCAATTCACCATCGTCTCTATCGAGGGAGACTCGGTAACCGTAGACTTCAATCATCAGATGGCCGGGAAGACACTCAAGTTCAGTGTCGAGGTCATTAGTGTCAGGAAGGCCTCCAGCGAAGAGTTGGCTGATGGGATGGTACGCGGCCCCAATGGTAACGAACAGTAGTTCGTCCGAATCATTCTTTGTGTGTGGCCCACCTGGCCTAACGATGAGGTCGGTGGCCATTCTCACGACAATCCTCGTTATTTCCCCCGTATTGAGCGGATGCCTGGGTACTGATGCCATTCCATCAATATTCGAGGATTCACCAGAACAAGAGCCCCTTCGCATAAACCACATACAAATGGAGGGGACTCACAACTCGTATCACGTGGAGCCAATTTTCTCACCTACCAGAGAATACATGTACACTCATGACGATCTCGACATCCAAGCGTCCGACCAAGGCGTCAGGCAGTTCGAGATCGATGTATGGTGGGACGTGAGGGATGGTCTGAGGGTGTATCACAACCAGTACGACTCTGGGACTACTTGCCCTACCTTCCAAAGTTGCTTGGAAGTCTTACTGGAATGGTCACTTGAAAATAGCCAGCATCACCCAATTATGATATGGGTGGAGCCAAAGGACTGGCCTGAGCAGGCTGCCGAA
The DNA here is from genome assembly GCA_002502095.1 of Euryarchaeota archaeon UBA62. Lineage (GTDB taxonomy): Archaea > Thermoplasmatota > Poseidoniia > Poseidoniales > Thalassarchaeaceae > MGIIb-O5. Next base: position 13,620 of record DAPJ01000032.1, on the reverse strand, counting down.
ATCACCACAACAGTAGAGCTAACTGGAATTCTGCAGGAAATAGAATCCGAGATATCTGAGTTCTGGCCCCTCAATCTATCAATCACCCCCGATGAGGTCAGAGGGGAGCGTTCCAACCTTACTGATGCGATTTTGAATGACGGATGGCCACTGCTCGAAGAGAGTCGGGGCAAGGTAATGTTCGTTCTCCTGGCCACCGGGGGAATGAGGGACCTTTACCTGGAAGAATACCCCGGTTTGGCCGGAGCGAGGATGTTCCCTATGTTCACCTCTCAAGGGCAATACCCAGGTGAGGAGGCGGTCTTCTCTCTCACTGACCCAATAGGGGATGGAGGGGAGATTACCCGACTTGTCGAAGATGGTTTCATCGTCAGGACCAGGGCTGACAGCGGAGGTACGGAGCCTGACAACAACGACACGTCAAGGTTTGAGGCGGCACTATCCTCTGGTGCGCATACAATCGCCACTGACTATCCGGCCCCGGTAGATGGCATGGACTACTGGATCGAGATCCCAGAGGGCAGTCCAAGCCGGTGCAATCCCATAGTTTCCCCAGATTGGTGCACATCTTTGGCTGTCGAGAGTCTCGAAATCTCTGACTGATCATTTTATTGAGGCTTGCTCAAGTTCGCTTCTCTCTGAGGCATCGAACCAAACAACTCTGCATTCCCTACACGCGTCCAGATCCATTTTTTCCTCGGCATTGGGTATGGCTGCTTTCACTGCGGACACAACAAGATTCAATGCCAATCCAACTAAAATTTCATCACTACTATGGGCCCTGTGACGGCGGCGGTTATCATCTGGAGGAATGTAGGGCACAGAGAAAGTTCCCATTTTCTCATCACATATTGGGCACTGTAAATCGCTACTGGATGGGGCCATGCCGTCAATCAAGGAGTTGAGCTTGACTAAGGACGGTTCATCGAATATGTACGCCATTTCCTTTTCTTCCAACATTATTCCCCGACATGAGTCGCAATGGTGAGTTTTCGAGAGGATGATACCATAAATGGCGTTTACAATGAAAGCGACGCCCAAGAGAACTACAAGTCCTAAATGTGGATGAGGGGGATAGCCGTTAGTTGCCAGAGCAGAATTTGACCAGTCATATGCCAAGAAAGATCCTACGAAGTAAAATCCGGCAAGCACCATGATACCCAAGGATATTTTCGTAGAGAGGTCTGTGAAGCCGACTTGTGTCTCTTCGTATGACATCGTTCCGCACCCTCTTGGGCACTCGAATTGCTCGTAAGTAGGGGTTTGTTCCTCGGGTTGCAGTTGTTCTGGCTCGAAAGCCCCCTCTGGAACTTCGACTATCATTCCTTGGTGCCTATTGCATACTCCAGTCATTCTGAACTCGAGCGCGTTGCAACCCTCGACTGCGCAATTCCGCTTGCCCATAAATCGAGAACAACTAGCATGGGCTTCAATTTATGGGCGTATTACACCTTCGCGATTACCTTCATCTCTATCGCAATCGGAGATGGGAGGGCGTTTATCGAGACGGTGGTCCTAGAGGGCATTATTTCGCCGAAGTGCTCGGCATATACCTCATTGTAGGCCTTGAAGTCCCTGTCCATGTCAATTAGGAATACAAGAACATCGACAACATTCTCCAGACCCGTTCCGTACTCTTCCAGTATCAACCTGATGTTGTTGATCACGGAGTGAGCCTGCGCGGTGATGTCATAGTCCAGGGGGTTTCCTAATTCGTCTCTCACTGGCCCACCAGGGATCTCGTTGGTCTCCGGGGACCTTGGCCCCATGCCACTGACGAATACTAGGTTACCGACTCTCCTGAGGTGAGGGTAAGCGCCCATTGCGGAGGGTCCTGTCTCGGCAGTGAAGGGACCGTCTTGACTGGTCATCTTTCCTGCCGTTTTCTTTCCCACTACTCCTCCCACTATTCCACCGACGGGGCCTCCGACGGCCACGCCCGCGGCAGCGCCGACAGCCCCTCCAGCGTTCGTGAACATCGACTTGCCGTATGAGTTGTATAGGGCCTCTATGGCCTCGTCCGGGGCCTCAACTAGTTCCTTTAGCATCTCCAATCTGTGAGTGAAAGCTGAGCCCTGCTGTTCTTCGTCCGGTTCTCCCGAGCTCATCACAGCATCCCCTTGTCCAAGACGTCCCTGTCACCATGATAGTACTCAACGTCGTCCTCGTCGAATTCCTTATCTCCGAATGAGCCGGAGGAGGGGGTCAGTGTTACCACAGCCCCACCCGAACCATGGAGTGCCTCGTAAGCGAGCACCTCTCCATGGTAGTTGTTATGCTGCCCCATAGTGGCCGCCATCCACCAAGCTGGCTTGTATGCGACGACCTTCTGGACCCTTATCTGACCATGAATCTCCCTGGAGAGCTGGCTCAGGTCCTCAAGTCTGCCATCAGCGAAGAACTCCAGTATCTTGCGGTTCCACTCATCGTCCTTGGGGCTGTGGATCCTATCCTCGGTCGGATCGATATGCTCGGTAAACATCCTGTTGGAAAGGCTTGACACCACCACCGCGATAGCCTTCTTCCCCTGCTTAGCCAGCGCGTCCCTGATTGACTTGCCCAGAACTATCGTCTCAGCCCTGTTTGCGTACATGTTGCTGGAGACTATGCAGGCGGGTATTCTGTTATCTGGGTTCAGTAGCTTCAATGCTACGACTGATCCCGTGTCTATTGGGAACCCCTCGTATGCGATGGTCCTGGAATGGAGTCCCCTTTCCTTAGCGGAGTCCCTTAGGCACTCCGCAAAGTCGACATCCATCTTGAACTTGTAAGGCATGCTTCCCAGATAGTGGAAGTCGTCGTCCACATGCACCCACTCGGGCTCGGGGTGAGCTTGAATCTGATGACCAATTATGCTTGGCCACGTGGTGGAGTACACGATTATCAAATCGGCATCGCTATTCTCAATCCTCTCCCTACATGTGTCATATGCCTGCCTCAGCTTGGCATATCCTTCACTGGCCTCAGGCGAGAGGAGTGGTTGGGGATGGGGCGGGCAGTAGATTCCAAACAGAATGTCAGATTCTTCCAAATAATCACCTCAGAGTACAATCTCACGGGTCACGGCGTTAGGGTCCCAAGCCGCAACTAGGTTTCCTGTCCCGATCACTGACTGGTAGCCGTAGATCTCTGCTGAGTACTGTGGGAATCCCATAGCCGACATCATCCACGTTAGGCCACCTGCCTCAGTCTCAGCGATTGTCTGCTCAGTGAACTCAGGGAGGATGTCAATGAGCTCCCTCATCTTCCCCTCTCTCATCAGGTCCACTAGCTTCATGTCCCAGACATACTGGCTGTGGTTGTATATGTGCTCCCTACTCATGTCCTCTGGCAATGGTGATTCCGTGACGAAGTGTCTGTGTGAAAGGCTGTGGCTACTGATTAGAACTACCTTCTTGCCACTCTCCTCGATTGCCTCTGCACATGCCCTACCGAGTGCTGCTGCTTGCTCATTCATCACCTCGGCAGAATAGTAGTGGGCGTTTCGGTTACTGCTGATTGTGACTATTGGCTTGTCCCAATCCGGGTTAAGCATGTGGCAGGATGTGATAGTGCCGTAGTCAACTCTGAAATCTTGATTCCGCATCATCTTGGTGATTATTCCGTGCTCAGATGCCTTCTCACGCATGATCTCCGAAAGCTCCACGTCTACTTTGATGTCGTAGTTGTACCTGAAGATATTCGGGAAGACTGGGTCCACGGACTTTGACTTGAACTCGGGCAGGCCGAGGAAGTGGGTTCCGATGTAGGTCTGCCAGTGGGGCGTAAATATGACTAGGGCGTCGTAATCTATGGTCTTGAGCTTCCTAGCTAGTCTGTTATAGCCCCATCTGAGAGTCTCCCATCCTCCCTCCGAAACCGGCTCATTCTGATCAGGGTTCTCTGCGTATACGACATGTGGCGGGTGTGGGGCGAGGCATCCCAGTACAATTTCCCCCTTGGGCATGTTAGTTGAGAGGAAGAAATCTAAAGAAAACCTTTCGGAGAAATACCAGACTTCATTGGTGTGTGATGCAACGGAGGCATGTGAAGTGGGAACAACCGCCTCTCTGGCCAGTAGCTATGCCCAGTATGATGGGTTTCGTAGCTGGTTGCGTTCCGTACTTGTTGGAGTCCCAATATCTCACCACTGAATCGAAGTTCTCACTGTTCGCTCCGTTCGCGATGGCAACGATGGCCTGTATGGCGATATGCCTACTCCAAAGCAGCATCGAGTCGAAGCTTGAGATGTTTTCAGGGTCTCTGGTTTCGCTACTGGTTTCTCTGATTGGTCAGTTATTATTTTTCGTATGGTTCGTCCCGGTTATACTTGTCTGGGTCAGAGAGTCAATCTTCGTTTGGAGGAAAAGCTATCCGGCCTTCAGAATAGGTTTCTGGATAGGCCTCGGCGCCGCTTCAGGAGTCTACATGGGCGGAATCTTCGCCTATAATGTAGTCTAAGTCCCTAGTGGCCATTGCCGCCACAAGCCCCGTTATGAAAAATGCCGGGAGGGACACCAGTACAGCTGACCACAACAGTTCGTCATCGAAGTACTCCATCGTGATTCTCACCTCTCCTTCTCCTTGCTCCGTTCCTGCAAGTTTGGCCAGTACCAGATGGACATCCGAGAGTGATGAGGTCGAGACCTCGGTTGTCCATGACTCGCCTGGGCCAAGAGTCTCGGCACTGAAGTCAGGGTTCAGGGCTGAGCCTGCTACTATTCCCGACCAATCGACGTCCCCTCTGTCGACATGGGGTATGACGTGATCACGGTCCACTATTGCGACATACACCGGGTATTCGCCGACATTGATTATCTCTACAATCACCGGATGACTCAGACTGTGGACCTCTACTGTGTCAATGGCTACATCACCTTGACCGAACCTGAAGTTAGGATTCTGCTCCTCAGAACCGCTGCCATCAACAATTACTGAAACCATAGCTGATGCACATAGTAT
>DAPJ01000032.1:0-8309 GCA_002502095.1 Euryarchaeota archaeon UBA62 | reverse complement strand
GCCTGCTCCTTAGTTTTGGTTGCCAGTTATGGCAAAATGTAGCGCATATTACAGCCAGAACGAGGCCTGGAATGATATCTACCACCCAATGGACACCGAGGTACTGGATACTGAAGAAGTAGATTACTACGTTGGCCATAACGAACAAATCTAGCTCACGATGCCTCCATTCTCTGATCGAAATTCCAAGATCTCTGCAATGGAGTCTATTGAGTATTAGAAAGCCGACGGGGAGTCCGAAATGGAGACTGGGGAATCCATTGTCCAGAGGGTCGTTGTTCGTGAAGAACTCCATATACCAAGAGTCGTGATACAGCAAGGCATCCATCCCGGGAATGAACGAACTAGTGACTTCCACATTGAAGAAGAGGTACAGCGGTACTGCAAGGACGTACACTACGAAGTAATTCAGTGCGGCCTTGTCGGCCATTACATGGTCCTTGACGAGGATGAAGTAAATCGGAACGAACCAGATTATGAACAGATAGACGAACAGGTAATGGAACGATAGGACGTCGGTTAGTAGATCGTTCCTGAATAGGTCCTGCGCCCACAGAGAGAAATCACCCTCTATCGAGTGTATCCAGTGAGTGTATCCCCCCACTCTGGCCTTGATTGGCTCATTGTGTAAATCGATGACTAGTTTGTACAGGTACATCAACAAGTACAGAGAAATATGCCATTTGTAGCCCTTAGACCTTATTTCTGATGGCAGTTCTGAGAGGAGGAGGCGCTCACTCTTCTCATCCCTGGAGAGAAGGTTCCTCAGAGGGATAGTGGATGCTAGGATGAATATCATGATGGTGCCATAGGGGCCAAAGGGCGACCACATGACTCTAGGCCCGTGATGGCTCAGTCATGAATTTTGCACCTGTTCAGGAGGCTAAGTCACTGGTCGATAAGTAGTGCCTCTTGCGCCCCTGTGTATGAGACTCCTGCGAAGCCTATGACCATCAACCACTCAAAGAACGCTGCTACAGACAGAGAAGGATGGCCGAGATCACTGCACTCCAAGACCGTGTCCATGTGCCCTGCGGGTATAGATAGTGAGATACCCGCGTACGAGTAGACCGAGACTGCCAGGCCAAGAAGGCACATCAGGGAGAAAACAGTCCAACTTCTACGAGTTTGAGATAGTGACGAGAATCGTGTATCTAGCACGGACATCCTAAGGGATATGGCCGTTGATAGAAGTGCCCAGATTATCAGTCCGCCAAAAATCACCCTAGCCTGTACCATATGAAGCTCCATCTGCTCGTGCCATGGCGTGTATGAAATCCAGATTATGGATATCCCGGATATGGCTGCGGAAATAGCTGAGAGTAGATTCATAGTTTCGATTCCGGACCCAAGATTCTGCTCTGCCCATCTCCTTCTGGCATTGTAGAAGTGTATCGACAGAGGTACCGTAAGAGCTCCGGTCAGAGTGAATCCGATTGTGAATGCCCAGCTAGAGGCTGGATTGGTGTCTGTATCCGAAATGAATGGAATGAATGGATCGCACCCGTCCAAAACCCAAGAAAAGTAGCAGACTACGAGTGTGATGACCTGGATCGCCACTGTAATCTTGACTAGCTTCTCCAATTTGGGAGGCTCCATGGGAGTCAGCATAAGCTTGGTACGGACCGATATTATTCAAGCAATCCCTAACCATCAATACTCATGGCCCCCTTTGGGATTCATGGATGGTCACGAACTCTGGACGTCCAAGTGCCTTGAAATCGGGTTCTCTCCTAAACCCAGACTCTACGAGGAGGGGACAAGGACATCTCAGGATGCGGCCGATCAATTGGGCTGTGAAGTTTCTCACATAGCAAAGTCCATTGTTTTCCAAGGAGAGAGCTGTGCGGTAGTCGTAATCACCTCTGGTTCCAACAGAGTAGATAGGAAGAGGAAGCTGAAGAGGATTCTGGGGTACAAGCCCGGAATGGCCACGCCTGAATATGTCCTGTCTAGTACTGGCTACATGGTAGGGGGAGTACCTCCGTTCGGGCACACTGAAGAAACTGAGATCTTGATGGATGAGGACTTGCTGAAATTCGAAACTGTATGGGGGGCCGGAGGAACTTCTCAGACTGTTTTCCCAATTTCTCCTGAAGATTTGATGAAAATCTCGGGAGCCAGAATCGCGGATGTTAAGCAGTAGTGGTACTATGTCAGTCGAGAAATTATTGCAAGTTGCATCAAGATTAAGGGATGACGTTGATGTTATCGGAAGAGAATTGACCATTCAGGGCACTGTTGATTGTGTCTACAATCCGCTTGCATATGCATGGGACGTTCACAAGAGGTACATTGAGATCTCGGGGGACATGGGGGCGGGTACAGTCATGATGGGAATGAATCCCGGCCCACATGGAATGGGGCAGATGGGGATACCCTTTGCCGCGACCAGTATGGTCAGGGACCTTCTAGGCATCTCAGGGATTGGTGTCGATCAGCCCTCGGTTATTCACCCTAGTAGGCCTGTGATTGGCTTGGACTATCCGAGAGAGGAGGTCTCCGGAACTAGGATTTGGGGATTGCTATCTGAAACATACGGAGGTGCTAGTGAAATCTTCGAGAAGGTCTTCCTAGTCAATCACTGTCCACTGATGCTACTGGACGGCCCCAGAGGTAGTAATATTACTCCAGATAAGATTTCTGGCCCCACTGCCAGAGAATTGTTAGAGAGATGCGACGAGCATCTTCTCGAGGTCGTGGAGATTCTCAATGCCGATACGGTAATTGGCATTGGAAAGTTCGCTGAGAAGAGAGCTGACAATGCACTGAGAGGCAGTGGAGTCGTCGTAAAGGGGTGCTGGCACCCATCTCCCGCTTCCCCCTTGGCTAACCGCAATGGAGGCGCGGATTGGCGTGAAAACGTAAGATCAGTTCTTCCATGATACAACAGGAATGGGACCATTTACTTCTAGTAAAGAGTTAAGTCGTCTAATGTCCCGTGAAGCCTCATGGACGCCAAGACGACGCCCGAGTACCTGATTTCAAACGCCAAAAATATGCCAGATGATAATGCTCTTTCATGGAAAGATAGCTCTGGAAACTGGATTAGGAAATCATGGTCAGATTTTTACAATTGCACCATGAAAATGGCCAAGTCACTTATTGCTTTGGGTTTCGAGCCCGGAGACAACCTGAGTATCTACTCATACAACAGAATGGAATGGTATGCCGCTTATGCAGCTGCCAATTTCTGCAATGGAGCTGCTGTGGGGGTTTACCATACCTGCTCTCCTGAGGAAGTTGAGTGGGTTGTCGGTAACTCGGACTCGAAGGTAGTTTTTGTCGGAACAAATCCCATGGATAACGGAGATCCAGCAAAGATGTGCACGAAGCGCCTCGAGAAGGCAATGCCCTCCTTGGAAAAGGTAGAGGCGGTTGTTTCCATGATTGGGATGGAATCCATTGATCACTCTAAGGCTCATGACTGGGATAGTTTCATGTCGATGGGATCGGAAATATCTGATGATATGGTTATGGAGAGGGTTTCAGGAATCAAACCCTCCGATACAGCTGCTCTCATATACACGTCTGGGACAACTGGAAATCCAAAGGGAGTTGTCCTGACCCACGATAACTTCGACTATGAGTTAGAGTGTATTGGAAAGCTAGCAAAATTCAATCCTGGAGATACGTATGTTTCATGGCTTCCTTGCGCCCATGTGTTCGGTCAGGTTGCAGATAATCATCTCTGGATCAGGGATGCGATGCACATGACAGTGGTTGACAATCCGTTACATTCAATTGACTACAGTAAGGATGCTATGCCTTCTCTTTTTATCGGGGTTCCAAGAATCTATGAAAAGGTCTACAGCAACTTAGTTGCGGGTCTCCCTCCAACCTGGCTACTCAGCGTGCCGGGCCTAGGTGGGATTATCAAGAAGAAGGCAAAGGAGAAGATTGGTTTCTCAAATGTAAAGTTTGCAGTTACTGGGGCTGCTCCGATAAATCCAGATATCCTCAAGCTATTCTCCAAGCTTGGAGTACCTTTGTTTGAGGGATATGGCATGACTGAGACCACTGCTGGCGCCACTTTAGGATCCCCAGCACACAATAGGATAGGCTCAGTAGGGAAGCCATTTGACGGGACTGGGCTTAGAATAGCTGATCCTGATGATGACGGCAACGGAGAAATCCAGTTTAGTGGAAGGCACATTATGCCTGGCTATTACAATGATCCGGAGGCTACAGCTGCCACAATGACAGAAGATGGCTGGCTCAAGTCAGGGGATTTGGGCAAGATGGACATGGACGGCTTTGTTTATGTCACCGGACGTCTCAAGGAGATTTACGTTAGTTCAGCTGGTAAGAACATAGCACCTCTGGTTATCGAAGAGACCATGAAGTCGATCCCAGTTGTGTCGCAGTGCATGCTGATTGGTGATAACAGGAAGTACTGCAGCGCTCTTTTCACACTAGATGTTGGTGCAATACTACGAGATGTGCATGGCCTAGATGGTGCTACAGAGGTCCCTAAGGATCCTGCCAAGCAGTTAGCGAAGCTAGCTGAGCTAGGTCATGACCTATCAGAATACACAGCAGTGGGCAGTGAGACATACAAGCAGTTGGAAACCGCTGTTAACGAGCTTAATGGAAAATTCAGCAATCCCGAGCAAGTCAAGAAATTCACTGTCCTACCTAGGGACTTGAGCGTTGATGATGGGGAGCTTACACCCACTCTAAAGATTAGGAGGAAGCAGATCCGAGAGAACTGGTCATCCGAGATCGAGTCCATGTACTCCTGAGGAACTCAGATGTCCCCAGAGGCATGGGCCGCACTAGCGATGGTATTCATTCTGGGGGCCATGAGTCCAGGACCATCGCTAGCGGTGATTCTGAGTAACACAATTTCAGGTGGTCGTAGCCAGGGAGTGGCAACTGGCATTGGACACGGTGTAGGATTCGGAATCTACGCATTTCTCGCAGCCCTTGGATTGGCTACTGCACTATCTCTTCATGATGGAGCTCAGTTGGCCCTTCACTGGGGAGGAGTAGCAATATTATTGTGGCTGGGGACTAGGTTCATCCAGAACTCTTGGAAGGGCCCTAAGACTCACGATTTCTCGAATGAGGAGGTGGGCTCTGACTTTAATGGCTTCATCCAGGGATTTATGATCGCACTTTTCAACCCAAAGATTCTGGCATGGATGCTAGCTCTATACGCTCCCTTCATTGAGGCGGACGTCAGCATCGGTACACTACTGGGGATGGGTGCTCTGGGCATGGCGATTGATGGAACCTGGTACGTGACTGTAGCTACAATTCTGAGTTCTGGTGACAGGATAGAGCGTCTAAGGTCAATTGCTCATGTGATAGATGGATGCATGGGGGTCTTGATGTTCGCCTTCGCTGGATTACTCGCAAGCGGATGGTTCTGATTATACGAACTTGTACGGAAGAAGGATTAGGAGTTCCAGTGCCATAAGCAATGCATTCGCTTCTCTGTCTGACTCTTCATATGGCTCATCGTCTGGACTGACGACTCTCTGAAGTTCCCCTGAGTCAAACCAGAACGTATTACACTCGGGACATCCATCCAACTCTATAGGTTCCAAGTCAGTACCATTGATTCTTTTGAATACGATCTGTCTGACTCTCATCTTGGAGTCACAACACGGACAGTCTAGGTCTGTCTTTTCGCAATCTGTTTGAAACGCCTGATGCATTTTCTTCAGCTTTTCCTCTGTGATCGAATTAGTTGCCGCTTCGGCATTTAGGAGAATTCCAGTACAGGTAGGGCAATGTAACATTCCGTGGTCAGTAAAAGCATCACTGCGTGTTGCATGGCCTCTCACTAGAGCAGTTCCGTCCCTAGGGCAACACAGCGTCTGAATTGGGCCCATATTTGTATCAAGACGAGCATGGGTTCTTGAAATATGACCCGAATCAATCTCAATTGTGGCATCAATCTGAGGTTTGTTACATGGTTTGGCCTTCCGTGGGCTTCATGTCGGGTAATGGTGTCCGGAAAGCATGGCAGATGCACGGATGCCACTCAGAGTAATCACTGCCGCCGCCATCTTCGATGGACATGATGCGGCTATTGGCATATTCAGAAGAATCCTACAGAGTCAGGGTTGTGAGGTAATTCATCTTGGTCACGACAGGGGTGCAGACGAAGTTGCGAGAGCCGCCATACAAGAGGATGCACACGCCGTGGCTATCACTTCATATCAAGGTGGAGCAGTAGAGATGTTTACACATACCCGTGAGATTCTAGAGAGCAACGGATTTGGGCATGTATTTCTTTTTGGTGGTGGTGGAGGAACCATCCTACCACATGAGATTGAGCACCTTAAGGACAAGCAGATAGGTAGGATTTACTCTCCCGATGACGGTAGATCGATGGGGCTTGTGGGTATGGTACAGGATGCCATGCGACAGGCCAGGGATATTGACCTAATGGAATCATCAAGATTTGAGTCCCTAGACAGTCCGATTACTGCCGATGATCATGGATCCGTGTCAAAAATGCTGACTATGGCCGAAAACTCAACCGATGGGGATTTCGCGGACGCCCTGGCTAGGATAAGGTCCGTAGTCGAGTCTGAAGTTTGCCCAGTAGTCGGCGTCACGGGCACAGGTGGAGCAGGTAAATCTAGCCTTATGGATGAGGTAATGCTTCGAATCAGGAGGGACAATCCAGAAGCTAGAGTAGCCCTATTGGCTACTGACCCAACGCGGAAAAAGACAGGTGGGGCCCTTCTTGGAGACAGGATAAGGATGAATTCACTTACTGATTCTAATCTATTCATGCGATCCTTTGCCAGTAGAGATAGTGGTCGAGAGATAGCAGACTGTATCGATCGAGCCATAGAGGTCTGCAAGGCCGTTGGGTTCGACTTGATCCTGGTTGAGACCAGTGGGATAGGGCAAGGTAACGATGCAATTACTGAGGTAGCTGACGTTTCCATGTATGTAACCACAAGGGAGTATGGCGCACCCAGTCAGCTTGAGAAGCTGGCAGCGTTGGATTTCTCTGACATAGTTGTCCTGAACAAGTTCGACAGACCAGGCGCAGAGGACGCTCTTACAGAAATCCGTAAGCAGTTCCAGAGGAACAGAGAGGCATTCGACCAGAGTCCGGAATCAATGCCTGTAGTTCCCACCATAGCCAGTCAATTCGCAGATGCGGGCGTAGACAGACTTTGGGAAAGCTTAGCCAATATACTGAACGAGAGGTTTGAGACTAGTTTTGTGGCTGCGGAACCAAGGCTGGGGATTGATGGACTTCCCACTAGAGAGCCTCCGATTCCTCCGAAGCGACAGGGCTATCTCGCTGAGGTTGCCTCGGCCGTGCGCGGATACCATCAGAGGACGAAGGAAGTCAGTGAATCGGTCAGACTCGTTCAACAATTGGAAGCGGCTGCTAAGCAGATGAGGTCAGTAGGTAACAATTCATCTGCCGATGACCTAGAGTCCGAAGTAAATCAGATTAGATCTACTATCCCTAGTGAGGCGTGGGATGCACTGAACAGTTTCGAAGCAATGGCTACTGCATACAGTTCAGGAGAGGCTAGCTATACGGTCAGAGGCAAGGAGATTCCAGTTAAAACAACTCATGAGACAATGTCTGGAACCAAAGTACCTCGTGTTGCGCTTCCCTCGTCAAAGGATTGGGGAGAACGACTGGAGTGGATTCGTAGGGAGAATGCACCTGGCTCATTCCCATTCACAGGAGGGGTATTTCCATTCAGAAGACAGGATGAGCTACCCGTTAGAATGTTCGCAGGGGAAGGAAGTGCCGAGAGGACGAATAAGAGGTATCATTTCCTATCGCAAGATCAGGACTTCAATCGCCTCTCAGTAGCGTTTGACTCGCCAAGCCTGTATGGGAATGACCCAAGAGAGAGGCTGGATATCTTCGGAAAGGTATGCGAATCAGGAGTAAGTATCAGTACCATAGAGGAGATGGATAGGCTTTTCGAAGGGTTTGATTTGTGCGCCACCAATACATCTGTCAGTATGACCATTAATGGGAATTACTGGTGGCACTTGGCTGCATTCTTCAACGTTGCAATTAGACAGCAGACTAGGAAATTTGTAGGCGAGAAAGGCAGACCACCAACTAAGGGGGAGGCTTCTGAAATTAGATCTAGAACTTTATCCACAGTACGTGGAACAGTTCAAGCGGATCAGTTGAAGGAGGCGATGGGCCAGAATACACTAGTCTTCAATTTAGATACCGCTCTCAAGATGATGGGAGATGTCGCTGAGTTCTACGTAGATAACGATGTCAGGAACCACTATTTTGTCAGTATTAGTGGATATCATATTGACGAGGCGGGGGCTAATCCCATTACCCAGTC
>DAPJ01000027.1 GCA_002502095.1 Euryarchaeota archaeon UBA62 | reverse complement strand
ATGAAGTCCGCCTTTTCGGCAGATAGTGAAGCCATTCCAACATAATCCCCAATGTTTAGTCCAACCTCGATGTATGTCCCACCTAACGAGTCAAGCCCTCCAAAGGCACCCATCCACCATTCCGGAGCAGTAAGGGTCCCTTGGCCTCCCAGTAGAATATTCTCGAATTCCGTGGGTGAGCCTAATAGGCCCAAACCGACCCATGTCTCGGCATAGGTGGCGATATCGACTACGGTGAGTAGTCCGACATTGTAGGTCTCCATTGCAGTGAAGTAGTCACCGCTCTGCAGAGGCAACAGGAGGCCAACTACCATTCCGGGGAGGGTGACGCCAGAAAGTGTGAAGGTCCCAAGCAGTCCGTTGAAGTCATCGAAAAGAAGGAAGTCCAGTGTATCTGGATTGATTATATTGACACCGCTTACCTCTTGGAATCTCTCTCTCAGCTGAGGAGTCTCGTTGTTGATCTCGTCACCACCTCCTCTTGTCGCGAAGGCGTTAGCTGCTAAGGCATACACTCCTAGGTCGATCGCAGATAGCTCTGGCTCGGCTCTATCGCCGTATCCATACAGTGCCGCTCTGGTCTGCGTCACCTGCCCTCCATCAGGGGCTCCCATTCCGGCAACCAGTACTGGGCCGATGTCACAAGTTAGGGCTATACAAATTCCCGTGGACGGGTCTGTGGCATCGTACATTACGGATTGTTCGAGATTCTGGAAGGATGTTGCCATTCCAGCGTCTCCTCCAGCCGCGAGATATGCACCGGCTAGTACCATATCCCCAGTGGTAGTATCTGTCATCATCGAACTGATGTCCTCAGATGCCCAAATACTAGGTGCTCTGTTTGCGAGGTCGAACTCTATCATATTGGCTGCAAACATTCCTTGGGCGAAAATCTCTAGATACTCGATGCCAGTATTCATTCCAGCCACTCTCTGGGTGTTCCAGAGAATGTTCACTTGATTTGTTAGGGTATCTCCCGAAACGGACGCGTGCTCCACGCCTTCATCGTCCATCCAAGTGCAGTCCTCACACCACTCGTATATCTCGTACCCAGAGTAGGTAATTGTATTCTCAATATAATCAAAGTCTAGAATCTCACGAGTCGTATTCTCGTAGTAGATGAAAGGGCCTATCATCTCGTAAGTTGGATCAGCCCCATTTGCCTGAACGTCTTCAAGATTAGAGATAGAATTAGCGAAGTAAGCCTTTTCGCCTGAGACATTCAACCAATCGTCGTCATAGTCATAGGTGTAATCCGCGACGCCTTTATCGTCCATTCCGTCCATCCCATCGGAAACAGCACCTTCAACAGTACTCTCTATTTGACCATCTACAAAACCAGTAACTATCAGTCCCAAGTTAACAAGTAAGAGCAGAGCTCCTATCCCAATTGCCATTGTCCTTTTGTCCGTCATTATTGCCACACTCGCTTCACGGGAGTCATGTACTAAACATAAGGGTTACAGTGGTTGAGATTTCTTCTGAAGCCAATTTTTTAGAGGTTTTATCATATGAAACCAAAGCTATCAAACGTCTGTGCGAATGTGTAGAGCATGATCGGAACTAGTATTATTCCCATAGCATGACTCCTCCTAATTCCTATCCGAGGAGGCATCAGCCCAAGGCCGGTTCCCACAATCAGTACGCCGACCCCGACCCATCCGGTTGAAAGCCATACTAGTATACTAACGAACCCAGCTACGGAGAAAACAAGAGTCCTCAGTGGTACTATTTCATGCATTTTTAGCATCCCCTTTCCAACCTCAATCATTACTGGAACCGCGAACAGCCCAGCTGCAATAGTTATTCCAAGCAACCTTACGAAATCTGCTGGAGGATCAACGGCGTTCCATCCATCAATCGGGTACATCATGTTAAGTGCCAGAGCCGCACCACTCCTTGGTCTGCCCACCATGTAGAGAAAACCTAGTACCATGACAGTTACGGCAGTATTGACTGAAGAAAGAACCGCAATCACCTCAAGATCCTGTTGCTGACTCTGGGCACTGAGGTCCAAGTCTGGACTGGCCTCTGCGGCCTCTCCTAGTGCTGTTTCGAAGAGCTCTCTCTCTTCGGCGGAAAGACCATCCAGATCCCCTGAGATGCTGGTGAAAGATTGCTTTGGGACGAATCCGGGCTGTATGCCATGCTCGAAGTCCGCAGGGATGTAATTAGGATCCGTCAGTCTCCCCCACAAATTTCTAGCACTCATGACTACAACAGTTGCCTGAGCGGCAGTCATACCTGGAAGAATTGCCATTACTGAAGATACTACGGCTGAGAGGAACGTGGGCACCGCCAAAGGCCGCATAGGAGGCATTTCCCAGTTCTGCTTCTGAGGGGGAATTTCAGAGGTCGTAACGTAGATATCTATCAGGTTAGCTATTCCGAATAGCCCGGCCAAACCGGGAAACAGCAGAGTAGCAGAAGGCATCCCTACTGGGGACCTACCGGGTAGTTCGAATACTGCCCATCCGTAGAATCCACAGATTAGGAAGAATGCAGTAGCGACCAGAATCCCCGCCACTCTAGAACTGGAACCCATGCTCAGATCTATCTCATTCCAGTTTCTCTTGTACCTGAATCTGCCAATTGGAAAATCTACATTAATTGGCCTTGGAAGGGGGATCTTGAAATTCCTAGTAGCCCTTTGCATCCACTCGGGCCATGCTAACCTAGTCGTTTCAGTCATGATGAGGAATATGGAGATAATCAGTAGTAGCCAAGGAAGAATATCCCTGCTGGACTCGTACAGCCCTAGGCCGGGGTTCTCTCCGAATAGTAATCTGGCCACGATTAGAAGTGGAATGGACATCAACATCCCCATCTGCGACCCCCTGGCCGAGTAGGCGACCCCCTGGGCGGCTTGCCCAGAAATCAGCATCCGATGACCAGGCAGTAGTGCCAGAGCCATGTTGTCATCAGGAGCGCCAACCAGCGCGCTTGGGATGTAATTCAAGAAAGTGTGAACTGTTCCGCAAGCCACAATTATGCCTGCAACCGCATCGAGAGGAATGCCTATCCCCACTGCTACAGGGGAGAGACTTAGTGCGATCAACGCAACATTATTGACATGAAATCCAGGGATAAGCCCTGTTAGACATCCTAGTCCTACGCCAAAAACGAACGAGGCTATCAACCATCCAAAGTCAACTAGAATTGGGTCCAAGTGATCACCTATCTGACATCTATGCAGAATCTAGCTGTGCTCTCCATTCCAAATTCTTCCATGCTTAGCCTTCCTACCCAATCTACCGGCTCCCCGATGGAAAGTTGCTCAATAGACTCAGCTCCATCTCCCAGCAGACATACTTTCTCATCGGACCCGGACCTGGAAATCCAATCAATCCCATCTTCGTCAGTCACAGCTTCACCGCTTAGTTGGACCATTTTACCCAAGTCCCACCTCCAAGAATTGTAACCATCCCCCCAATTGAGTACTACAGGGTCAGGAGAGTCGCCTAGGGTCCATGATCTGGCCTCCAGTACCACTCTTCCATCGGCATCAGACCAAAGAACTGTAGCATTGAACCTGATTGGCTGGTTTGCTTCGATATATTCGGAGTGTTCACCTACAAGCAGTAATCTCAACTTGGTCTGCCTCTCGTAGTAATCAGACCCATCTCCGACGTATCCCTTGTCGTAATCAGGAGAGATAGGATCCGTTACCCAACCTTCGAATGTGTAGTTACCGCCTACGTATGAGAACGGGTCAGAAGCAACGGCTGAGAGTTCTGTTGTGCTATCTCCGAATTCCCCTGTCTCTCTTTCCGACATGAGGTCGTAGCCTCTATCAAGGCAGACTTCGGCTTCATCCACGGCCCATGCCAATCTCCCGGCCCAAACCCCGGAGGTCCCACTTAGGTTGGACTGGTCTAAATCATCCTCAGAGGGGAGGAAGCATATACTGTCATTGGGCGATGGGCCTCTGAGTAGCCATTCCCCCCCTTCGTTTTCAACCGTCCCTGTCGCGAACACCATCTTCCCTATGTCGAAAGTGAGGGAATATGGGTCGGCTTCCCAATTAACGCTCGATGGAACGCCCTGGCTCAGCACTTCGACCTCGCTTGCTTGGACCAAAAGCCTCCATCTGTATGACCGTTCGTCAAACTGAAGCCATCCACTTACTCTGACATGGCTTCCCGCTTCAACCCAGTCAATCACCCGTCCCTCAATCTGAATGTAAAGAAGATGATCCGCTCCTCCGTAGACATGATTGTCCATCAAATATAGTGAGTGATATGTGACATCAGGAGCCAAAGCCTCACTGATCCAGCCATCAATCTGCAATGAGCTGTTAGAGAATGACTGAGGGTCCCTGCCGACCTCCACTAATTTTGTCTCAGAAAAATCCACGAAACCATCCTGAGCAATAATCGCTCCATAGCCGTTCGACTGAAGCCAAATCCTTCCATTCCACTCGGATACCTCCCCTTCTACAGTCACTACAGTACCAATTGGGGGCACCTCGTTATTCCGATCAACGTTCCATCTGACCTTCGCAACAGAGTGACCATCTATCTCTTGAACTTGGAGATCAATTCTATCAGCTCCCTCTCCGTATGGGTCTCTGACATACCCAGTCAGAACCCCCTCTATTTTCACAGTTTCACGTGGGAAGTTACGTATCTCGTCAATTTCAATCATATCCGGCTCTCTTATCACGGCATAGAAGTTCATAGCTGAAACAAGGAGAAGCGATGTGAAAAACATCACCCATAGCTTTGTCATGTACTGTGAGGAGGGGGCTCGACGCTTGATGGTTCCCATTAACTAACTAGCAGGGTTTTCTTCGGCAAGGTTCTTGACTCCATGGCCAGCCACACGAGACGGGACCCGTAGCTCAGTTGGTTAGAGCGCTCGGCTCATAACCGAGTGGTCATCGGTTCAAATCCGGTCGGGTCCACCACTCTACAACCAACCTTGGGATTTGGCCGTTTTCGTATGCGTCGGGGGCGAAGTCTCAAATACGGTCTTGACGGCCATCACTCTGATGTCAAGCCGAGGCTCTGTGAGGACTAGCATGTTGATTCTCATGGTGTACTTCTTGAGTACATGGGCTGGAGCCGCCGCAGTTCATGCTCAGACTAACCCAACTCCTGATATCACATTGACCTGTGATAACCCACAACCGATCGAGGTTTATCCGGGTGCGACAAGGACTTCTATTGTGTATTGTACCTTACAGAACCCAACTGTCCACAGCGAGAAGGTCGATCTACAGATCCAATCAGGTGCACTGATTTCGGCGGGCCCAGCTTCCATGTCAGTAGGTTCAGGAGCGGATGTAAGCTTCCAAGTTATCCTTAGGGCAGATTTGAGAATGCCTGAGGGCCAACACCAAATCTCCATCACTGCTCAAGTTGTTCAGGCAGATGGCATCACATGGCCCAATGGCGCACCGACCACCTACAAGGTACTAGCAGTAATCAAGCAGTTCAGCAGACTAAGAGTTGCTTCCGATACTGCATTCATGCAACTCAGGCCCAAAGTCGATGTAATGATGTCCTTCGATGTCTACAATGACGGTAATGCCATGGATCGATTCAATGTCGAGGTCGTTAATTATGACGAGCTCAACGATGAGGGATTCCAAATCAGCCTACCTCTGGTGTCAGTGGAAATAGAGTCCTCGGCCCCAGCTGAGAAGGTAAGGGTCCAGATTCGAACACCCAAGAATCAAGGTTGGACTGATAAGTTCTTCAATTTGCAGTTTAAGGCAACATCTGAGTATTCAGTACGTACTGAAGGCATACCGAATTACATGGTCCAATCAATGACGATCTACATCCGTGGAGTTTATCTGCCAGGTTTCGAAGTGATGGGGTCCATGATGATGACCGCGCTTGCCGCCGCCGCAATAGTCGGAGGAAGGAAGCAAGAAGATATTCAAGAAGTGAGTGAAGACGGAACTTTGCGGCCTCTGGACTCGAGAATATTCTAGGGATTCTGTTTTCTTAGCTACTATGTGGCAACGGGTTGATAACGGGAACTCCTCCCTAAATTGTCAGAGGCATTGCGATGAGCGGCGGCGGATTGTTGGAGAAGGCTATGGGACAGCAGATGTCATCAGAAGGCGAGTCAATGGTTGACGAGGTCGTAGCAGAGGCATTACCGCAGTCTTTACCCTCCTCAAAACTAGAGCTCTCAATTTCTGTTAAGATAGGTGCTGCTGTAGGTCTAATCGCCTTTTTGCTAATGTGGTTCCTGGATAGTTACACTCTTCAAGACATCGTTGACCCAATTCCATTCGGACTAATCCCTCTTGCCATGTTCGGTGGCTCATTCTACTTGGTGTGGAGCGGCTTGGGGAAGCAGAAGACTGTGGTACTGGTGGTTTGCTATCTGTTGATGGCCGGAGTCCCATATATCGCTGGAATGACTTTCTCGGAGTCAATTACCATTTCAGAGAGTGAGCTTTCTGATGACTCCTCAGAGATAACTCTGACCATTCGAGGCTCTTCCCCCGCAAGCAATGCCGATGTTTCAATCTCATATGATGGATCCATTGTGTACGAAGAGACAGTCGCTTTCTCAATAGATCGATCAGATGGAATCGGGGATTATGGGGAAATTTCTCTTCAGGTTTCGGATTGGTATTCAGGTAATTCTGACTCAAGTAACGATTACACAGTTACCGTATCAGCAGGTTCTAGCGAGTCTTCCTTCCTACTTCAGTCACTGCATCTTCAGAGAACTGTAAACGATGTAAAGAGCGCTACAGCGGCCTCAATCGGAACAGGTGCAGACTGCGACAGTTCGAAGGACTCCTGTGTAATTGGCGTGGCCTTGACTGCTTGGGCGGGATTGGATGCGCTTGGCTCTAATCCCCCAGGAGGTATGCCCTTCGCCGACTACACTCTTGATGCTACTCTGACCCATGAAAGCGGGGCTGTCGCAATATCGTACCCTACTGTAACTGTGGTCAATGGAGTTGCTCAGTGGGACTCAGCTAACGGGCAATACGGCGGGGGCTCTGCAACCGTCGGTGCCGAGGGATCACAACTACCCTTGGAGGGGTCCGTCGATGACTTTGATTTGAACACAAGGTATGTCCCAATCGAGGATTGGGGGACAGATGACTATGGGTGCTACGAATTCACTGTCACTGTTACCCAGAGTTCACCATGGTCGGACGGTTCAGAGGTATCGTACACCTCATTCTATGATTACGAGGAGCAGGGAGGGGACCAGGAAAACGATCCAAACAACACAAACCCACAAGATACAGAAGAGGCTTGGACAGTAACATCAAACTGTTCCTGAGCAAGGTCCCAAATCTCTTCTTCAGAGGGTTCTCATAGGAAACCCTTCTCGGAAGAATATGGAACACGAGAGCATGTATTACAGAATGATGGGCAACACAGGCATACAGGTATCAGTCATTTCTTACGGATTCTGGGCAACCTATGGGATCAAAGATAGACTATCTGGGGATGAAGGCGTAAGAACAGCCAAGGAACTGATGGGCATAGTCCGAAATGCTGGAGTCAACTGCTTCGATCATGCTGAGGCTTATGGGAATCCCAACGGAGAAGCCGAGAGAATATTCGGGATCGCGTTAAAGGAGCTACAGGATGAGAACCCACATCTTTGGCGCCGTTCCGATTTAGTAATCACGACTAAGGTTTTCTGGGGAGGACCTGGAGTCAATGAATCTGGCCTTTCACTGAAGCATTGCAGGGAAGGACTGGACGCTTCACTCGCACGCCTACAGCTGGACTACGTGGATTTGCTATTCTGTCATAGGCCAGACCCTCACACACCCACATCAACGGTAGTGAGGGCGATGACTCAAATGATCCGTTCAGGAAGGGCAACCGCATGGGGTACCAGTGAGTGGTCCGCCCAGCAGATTACAGAAGCCTTCTGGATAGCAAAGAGTGAGGGACTGGAGCCACCCCAGTTCGAACAACCACAGTACAACATGCTACACAGGAATAGGTTTGAGAATGAGTACTTCCCGATGTTCAGTCACCCCTATAATATTGGCACCACCATCTGGAGTCCTCTTAGGTCCGGCTTTCTGACTGGTAAATATCTGGATGGTATACCCGATGATTCAAGGGCTACCCAAGATGGATACGGATGGCTTCTAGATGATCTCGAGGAACGCAGGGAACGCGGAGAATTTGAAGTGGTTAGGAAACTAGTAGATTTTGCAGCGGAGATCGAGTGCACGCCCGCGCAACTGGCATTGGCATGGTGCCTGAAGAACCGTGATGTGTCCACCATTCTGATGGGGGCGACAACTCCTGCACAAATACAGGACAATCTTGGTTGCATTGATGTAGCAAAGGCATTGACTGATGACGACATGTCGAAAATCGAGGATATTTTGACCAACAAACCGGACTCTTGGATGGGTCCGGGAGGAGCTGGAACAAGGCAATTGAATACTCTCTAGGATACAGATTACGTCATTTTTCCATTCCCAGAATAATATTCAACATTCCAAGAATAATACCATTCGTTAAATAGTTAATACACTCTCAGTTATTCATCGAGGGATACTATGGAAAGTGAAGATAGAACTGATGGACGCATACCCGTTACTGTCCTAACGGGATTCCTAGGGTCCGGGAAAACAACGCTTCTGAACCACATTCTTTCCAGTACAGAGCACAAAATGAAATTCGCAGTTATCGAGAATGAATTTGGAGATATCGGAATAGATGAGAATATTCTGGTTGAGACCTCAGAGGAGAGTGTAATTGAGGTCATGAACGGCTGTATATGTTGTACGGTGAGAGGGGATTTGACAGAATTGCTCGACGACATGTATGACAGAATAAAGGATTTTGATGGAGTCCTGATTGAGACTACCGGTTTAGCGGACCCAGCACCAGTGGCACAGACATTTTTCGTTGACGAGAAAATCGTCGAGCGCTACAAGCTAGATGGCATCATAACGGTAGTAGATGCCAAGCACATCATTCAGCACGTGGACGAGGAGAAGCCAGATGGAGTTGAAAACGAGGCTGTAGAGCAACTCGCGTTCGCCGATAGGATAATGTTGAACAAGATTGATCTTGTGTCAGATGAAGAACTAGAGGCAGTTGAGGGAAGAATCAAGTCCATCAATAGATTTGCACCAATCCACCACACTGAGAACAGCATCATTGATCCTAAGAACCTCATTAACATCGGATCTTTCGACTTGGAGAAAACCCTGGAAATGGACCCAGAATTCTTAGACACCGACGCAGAGCATGAGCACGACGAAAGGGTAACCTCGACAAGCTCCAAGTTCGAAGGTGCCTTGAATGTAAACAAGCTAGAGCGATGGATCGGTGACCTACTAAGGAACTACGGAGAAGACCTGTTCCGTTACAAGGGAGTCCTCGCAGTCAAAGGAATGGATGAGAAATTCGTTTTCCAAGGCGTCCATATGCTCTTTTCAGGAAATTTCAGCACAGAAATCGCTCCATGGAAGGAAGGCGAGGAGCGCGATTGTCGCTTCGTTTTCATCGGACGAGACCTAGATCATGAGGCACTACAAGAAGGACTCATGAACTGCAAAGCCGAGAGGCTCCGTTTCAATGTAGGGGACACAGTTCTCGCTAACATCGGAGAGTTCGCAGAAGGCAGGATTCTGAAGTGCTGGGATCAGGGGAACCCATATCGAGTTGAGATTCAGAACGAGGAAAAAACAAACGTGTGGGTTCCGATCGATAACGATAGCTTCGTCATGGAAATGATTTGACCTGCATCTAATCATCCAAACCTGAGGTTTCTAAATGACTGACTCTGTAATCGTTTGTAACGGGTGCTGTTGCGGGAATACCAAAAAAGGACACAATGAAGTCCCTACAGATTTTCTGAAGACGGAATGGGAGAGACAAGGTCTTGCTGAAAATATCAAACTGAAGATCTCAGATTGCCTCGGCCCATGTAGTATGCACAACGTTGCCCTGCTGAAGACTAGTGAGGGCCACACATGGCTAGGAAATCTCAGTGAAATTGGTCACTTCCAAGCTCTAATAGGATGGGCATCCGACGTTTCCCACTATGGTCATTACGTAGATTTGCCCGACATTCTGGAGAGTAACCGCTTCATACGTGATGAGGATGAATAATAAAGGGCCAATCTGAGCAAGCTATGTGCGTCACCTCGGCCCAATGATTGTTCTGATAATCATCTCCTCGATATTGTCAGGGTGCATTGTAGGAGAGTTCGTCGAGGGACCCTAATTGCAAATCCCATTAATTCGGGATAATAATTTAGATACCTTTAATTATTAATATTATTTACCGAGTTCATGCCCTGTGAATGCTGCGACTGTAACCCCTGTGGTCCGAGCTGCTCATGCGATGGATGCTGTTAATCATCCCAGCAATAAATCGTCTGAGTCATTTCCTAAATCAAGAAACTCCGAATAGTTCCGAAAGGTAACTGACCATTTTCTTGCGATCACTCCTGACAACCATGACTCTGCCTATCTCGATTCCGCCAGAGTCAACTACAGAGGCGTAGTACCATGAATCCAAATCGGGGAATTTCTTTATCCCAGGATCTACAGAGGCGATATCTCTCGCTTTGAACCTGAATCTCCTGGATTTCACAGTCTCCCCGTCGAATGTGAAATCATCCCACCATAACTTATGATGCCCACTAACGACTCTGATCATATGAATGCCATGGGTCAGTAGGAAGTAGGGGACAAATCCCATTAGGGTGAAGAATACCAGTGGAAGGGCTGCGAACTCTAATAGGTAGTACAAGTCATCTAAACCCGATTCCGAGTATGATGAGAAGAAAAATAATGCACTTGCAAAGCACCCGAATCCAAAAAATAGCTGGAATACCATCTTCCCCGCCTGACTCGAGTCTAGCTCTTTCCCGCGGATTCTTAGGACTCCGTTTTGCATGTGGTCCACTTTAGCGACGCGGAATTCAGGAAGACTCATCTGTAACCCCCAAAGAAAAAGAGCTCTTAACTCTGTACACGAATTGAATCCAGTGAAATCCTCCTCTCCCTTTGCCGGGAAAAACTTGATGCCAGTATTTGCTATGCATTGAACGTGCATTTCCTAACCAAAGCCACGTTCGGGTTAGCGACCATCATCATGGTCTTGAGCACGATAGCCGCCTCCAATGGATGGAGTTCGATGATTGATGATCTAAATCGAGAGCAGGATGGGGCCACTGAGGTTTGGACGGGCAAGTCTTTCACTACGTACGAGGGAGAGTTGAGCTCATCGTCAGTATATCCGATATTCGTACAGGAGCTTAGGTCAGTAGACGTCGAGCTGTTGGGCGGTGATCAGACGAGCCGATTCTTCTCGTGTGAGGAAGACTACTCATGCGATTCAATCTATGAGCCGGGCTACTCCTACGCCGGTTACGTGCTAGTTTCCCACTCCGATACATGGAGGATAAAATTCTCAGGAGACGTCATTGGGGACAGTGATGTAATGATCAAGCAGGTACCGATATCTGATGATGAGGGAGTCCTACAACTAGGTTTAGGATGTTCTGGCATATGCGTGTCCCTACTGTTTTTCGGAGTGGGGCTAATTTTTGCATTAACATTGAAGGGGGGCATTGAGAATCCTGTGTCCCTCGACCGCTCAATCTAAGAAAAATTGCAATATGGCAATTCAGAGCGTCAGATACCTCTCTTGCTTCTATGCAGTGAGTAATTTGATACGTTATTTACATCACGTCCCCTATGACTCGGTGTTTAGTCACTGAATTTTCAAAGGGGCTTTTTGAAGAAGAACACCTTGAGTTTTCCCGGCTTTTTGCCTTTCGTTGAAACTAATTCCCAACCCTGACTGCCTAAATCATTCAACATTTTAGTAATCTGTGTCCATGATGCATCTGAATCTTCTACAATTCTATACTCCCATTGTGTCATGAATCTGGATTGGGCTCAATAGGTTATGAAATTACTCCCGGCACAAGGGTGCCCTTCTTGACATATCTGTAAACTTGGGTAGCGAAGTTGATGGATAGCACTACAACGGTT
>DAPJ01000017.1:6313-39276 GCA_002502095.1 Euryarchaeota archaeon UBA62 | reverse complement strand
TCTAGGGACTGCTGTTTCTATAGATATGACAGTCCCAGATCTTTATCTTAGAGACGATGGTGTAGGAATCACCTCGATTATGATGCAACAGATGCAGTGGCTCGACTCTGCATGGTGGCCAGCGACAATTTTCCTAACTGATGTACCAGGGTCAATTAACCTAACAACTGAGCCCGACACAAATTTTGATATTACCGAGAGCCTAGCTTTCCAAGGAATACCAATCCTAGACTATCGAGCTTCTGGGGATGGGATGTCGCTCTACATAGAAGCCTTTGGAAGGGCAATAAACACCAAGGGAGACATAATATTGCTCGCAGAAGGAATGACTGATAGCTTACAGATTAAGCCTGCCGAAGGATTTGGATTGAATATCCGCTCTGGAGGAGAAGGCGTAGAAACGATTTACATTAGATCGAGCAATATCCCCACAACTCCTCCGGTCACTATGGAGGAAATGGAGGCACTTGGAGAGAACCTGAAGAGTGCTACAATACACATACATGAGGTAGGCAGGATTTCATCTACCTTGCCCGGATATCCAGTAATTGAGCTCTCAGAAGTACAAGGTGGCAGAATAATCATCTCTGCGAGAGCAACCGCTGAGGTGGCAGGTCAGGAGTTCGATCTAAGGGGCGTTCTTCTAGACGCACAGACAACCTCTGGGATTCCTACCGCGACCACGATTGGTATCAATGGCTTGGCCTCCGATCTTTCAATTCTGAATATGATTCCAGGATTTGAAGGAGACACCCAGCATATCATGGTGGTTGAGCCAGTTTCTTCTGGGATAATGACACTGATTGCAACTTTCTTGGGAGGGAGCTGATGGGACTTCTTGAAAGACTCAGACAGGCCGCCGTCCCAGAGGAGACTCTGGAAGAGAAAACTGCTCATGACGCCCTGGAAAAAATTGAGGACAGGATTAGCCAAATCTCTCCCTTCAGGGTTATTTTTGCTTCAATAACCGCATTACTGGTGCTATCAGCATCTGTAATCGCCTTGGTTTGGCTAGTTCCTTATGATAGGGTATCAGTAGATGTAATCTACAAACAAGCAGGATCCAGCCATATTGTTCTATCCGAGATAAATAACCAGGGTAGCAGAGCGATTGAATCAGTTTCACTGGATCTAGTGTTCATTGATTCGGAAGATATTGAGATACAAAGGATTCACTTTGAATCGGAAAGAATACCTGCACACAAGTCAGTTGCAGGGGACGAATTGGAGATGATTGTCAACGGAGAGTCGGTTTGGGACAATTACACTATCGAGATCATCCTAACTTACGACTACTATGGAGGTAGTATCTACGAGAAAAATTCCATGGAGGTCGGAGAGTGGACTCTAGAACTATTCACAATGAGGCCTCCATTACAAATTCTATGATAAACTGAGTTCAGTTAACCCATATGCTCAAAATGGTCAGGATGGGGGGAGTTATGATGACCAAGCGCGCCGTTGTCCTCGTACTCGCCGTCTTACTGTTATCATATCTGCCAATTTTGGGCGATGAAGACGACTCATTTGACCATCAATTAGAAGATCTGAGTCCCAATATTGAGAGAGTAGAGATATCACCTGATTCCAACAGTATCCAAGATCTAGGGGCTCCACTTATCCTTGAGGGGTCCGAAGAAGCAAGGCAAGCTATTGCCCATTCTACTATAGGGACTTACACACCCGAGGGATTGATTCCTAGCACCTACATGGACTACTCACTTTCTCTACCAAGATCGGATCTAGCTCTAGCAATTATAGATGGTCAGATTGGACTTTGGGACTCAAGGTTGGATATTCTACAGATTGAGGGATTATCTATCAGGTCAACTATACCCCCCTCTGGATTCCTAATTCAAGGTACAGCCGAAGCACTTGAGAGACTGCAGGATATAGAGTCGATTGTAGCAATTCATGACGTTCCAAGCGGATTAATGATTCACCAATCCTTGAGAAATCACCAGTCATCTTCTAACTTCATGGTTGAAGTGATAGGTTGGAAAGGAGATGATATGCTCAGAATGGAAGATTCAGGCTTAGAACTACAAGATTCAATACTTTCTGCCATGGACTTCCTGTCAGATCCATGGTCTCCTGAGAAGGGGGTTATATGGGGCAGCACATCTTTCGATAATTTATCTGAGATAGTTTCAATTCCCTCTGTTTCGTACATTTCTCCATTACCATCGATAATCCTCCACAATGACCAATCAAGGCTAAATATGGGAATCAATACAGTGGAAAATGCCTTCATAACAGGCCTAAACGGCAGTGGTCAGATTGTTGCTGTTGGAGACTCGGGATTAGATGGCGATCACGGAGATTTCACTGGTAGACTCTCAGGAGTTACTTCCGTTACACCCGGAGACTCTTCTACGGCCGACTTGAGTGATGGACATGGAACTCACGTAGCCTGTACTGTTCTAGGCTCTGGGTTCAGGAGCAATGGGGGCTACCAAGGAGTTGCCCCTGAAGCCGATTTATACTTTCAAGCAATGGAAGACGATGATTCTGGTGCTCTGTATAGCTACGGAATCAATTCAATGCTAAATTCTGCATACAATGCAGGAGCTAGAATCCATACCAATAGTTGGGGATCTCAGAGTGGATTCGGAGGATATTCCACCCAATCAGAAGATGCAGACGACAGAACCTCTACATGGGATCAATATTGGTCCTATGACGGTATGACTGTATTATTTGCCGCCGGTAATGAAAGGAATGACGGAGTCTCTCCCCCTGGTACCGCAAAGAACGTTATCACAGTTGGTGGACATAAGAACAGATACAGTGGAGCTCCAGATGAGATGTATTACTGGAGTAGCAGAGGACCCACGGATGATGGCAGGATTAAGCCTGATATCGTAGCCCCAGGAGACTATGTAAGATCATGCAAATCTCAGGAGGCCACCTCAGCTGGTGGTACGTGGTCGAATACTTGGTACATGGAATATAGCGGTACGTCAATGGCCACCCCAGCGGCCGCTGGATCATCCGCACTTGTGAGGGAGTATCTAACAGAAGTGATTGGAAGACAGGCACCACAGGGTTCACTGGTCAAGGCTCTACTAATACTCGGGGCCAAGGACATGGGAGCCCGTGATATTCCAAACGATGACGAGGGTTGGGGAAGAGTTGATTTGGTAAACTCATTGATTCCCGATGGAGAGGTTGGAATTTTCGTTGACGACAGATCTAGGATTAGGAGCGGGCAGGTCATTGAGTATACATTCGACGTCAATACCGCTGGAAAGGAATTCAAGGCAGTACTGACTTGGTCTGATTACCCTGGATCATCAAGCTCTTCCATTCAGCTAAGGAACGATCTAGACTTAGAGCTGATATCTCCAGACGGCATCACCTACAAGGGTAATGTTTTCACGAATGGGCGCTCCACTCAAGGTGGCTCAAAGGACTCAGTGAATAATGTTGAAGTCGTAGCTCTTGACAGTACTGCTCAAGGGATTTGGACTATCAGAGTCAAGGATTCACAACATGGTGGGTCAAGAACATGGCAACCATTCTCAATAGCCGTGCGCGGGCACAATGTCAATGACCTCAGTCCAGACCCAACATTCGTTCCAGACTCAATGAGTGTATCCACTCCTATTCCACAAGTGGGCGAAGAAGTACAGGTTTCAGTACAGATAAAGAATATCGGAGCAGGATCAGTCACTGATATACCAGTCATGGCTAGAGTCGACTCCGCTCTTCTAGGGGAGCAGTTGGTGTCTCTATCGCCCGGACAAACAGAAGAGCTATTCTGGTCCTGGACCCCAGAAACAGAAGGGGACTCTGCATTCGAGTTCTTCATCGATCCGAACAATCAATTTGATGAAATGTCAGATTCGAATAATTATTTCGGACAGATAGTAATTGTCAGCGCTCCCGGAGTCAGGGTCTCCGCACTTGAGGATACTCTCACCCTAGTCGACCCCACTTCCACGACCTCAACATGGGATCTAACACTGACAAATACCGCACTCTTCGAAACTAATGCCACTATATCTGCCTCTTCTCCTATCAGGGTTCAAGATGGCACTCAATTCGGCTGGTTCCAGTCATTCACTTCGAACACATTCAACCTCATGCCAACCGAACAGGTCTCCATTGGAATGATTATGGTACACCCAGCACCCCCTCCCCCTGGCACTTATTCCATGACTATATCAGGATATGATATTGAGAACGATGTACTTTCAGAAATGACACTCTACTTCGAAGTTCCCGTACTGGCTGACGCAAACGTACAATTGTTGAACGAGCAGATTCTAGTCAGCCCCCTCGAACAGACCAAGACACAGATTACTATTGTTAATGATGGGAATGGTGCTCAATCATATGACGTTGAACTAGTCTCTCCTGCAGGATGGCACCTAGGTCTTGACTCGATTGGGACATTTGAAGGATCATCTCATGGATCAACCGGAACACTGCAGAAAGGATCCAGCAAGACAGTCGATATCACCATCAACTCCCCTGGAGCGATGATACCATCTGGGACGACGTTCGAAGCTGCAATTATAGTACATTCAAGAGTCAGCTCTATCTCATGGACTCAGGATATATTCCTAATCGTTGGACCCGTAGACAATGTGTCACTTTCTCCGGCACCAGGAGAGGTAAGGAAGGATATATCTCCCGATTCTCTCCTGATTATCGATTTCTCCATCGAGAATCTAGGAAATCGAGATTGGGAACTGACCCCATACCTGATGTCAGCACCAGGTGGTTGGAACGTTGTTGATATGAACCCGGTTACTGCTCCCGCCGGACAGTCTGTAGATTGGTCCATGAGCATGCAAGGAAATGGACTAGCCTCGAGTGGACTAGTCCAAATCAGATTGGCCACTTCAGATGGATTCAAAATCGACTGGAATGCCTCAATCGAGGTTTTATCTGCCGCTTCTCCGAGACTTCTCTTCGATCAGGTATACCTTCCTGATGGTTCCTCCTCCGGCGAAATACTTGGTGCAGGGCCCCATCCTGTAGGAGGCCCAGGTTTCGATCTACACTGGATGGTCTGGAACGAAGGCTCAGGAGTCTGGAGACCGTCTACCAATTTAGAGCTACCAAGTCAAGCATGGTCATCATCCTGCTCATCACCGTCCTCTTTGTCCCCAGGCGAATCAGACATCATCGAGTGCCTAGTGGTGATTCCAGAGGACGAGCCTGCCGGTTCTGAACCAGTTATCACCCTAGTAATGGATGGGGACGGGATTGAGATTAGAGATACTAAATCACTCCTTGTCGAAAACGCGCCCAGGCTATCTTGGAATCTGAACACAGAACCCATTGCACACGAAGGATACCCCTCCTCTTACAGGATAGATGTCACCAATACCGGTAATACAGACATATCCCACACTTTAGATGTCGTTGCCCCGAGCTCTTGGGACGCTAGGGCAATTGACGGAGTCAGAGTAGTACTCAGTCCCGGAGAATCTCGAAGTGTTATTCTAGAATTCACCCCTCATAGCGGGAGTGATGGTACAATATCATTGAACTTGATAAATGCTCCAGATACAGAGGGTTCCACATTTGAGATTCCAGTTGATGTCAAGCCATCTCTTGGTGGCGACTCGGGTCTGGAGGGATACCTGCCACTAATACTGGGTACGTTACTATTAGCATTAATTTCAGGACTTGGAGCCTTCGCATATGTCCGAACCAATGGAGATCCAATGAGCCTTCTCAAGAATAAGACCGCTGCCAGACATACAAGCGAGCAGGAAGACACCGACACTGTAGTGAGCGGGGTGCCATGTTGGATATGTAGCACCGATACAACGATTGGGAATGCATGGGCTTGCTCATCATGTGGGGCAAGGTATCACAAGACAGGTCAAGTTACCGGATGTGACATCATTTCTATGGGGAGATGTCTTCACTGCGATGCAGAGGTCGATGACCTGGTAGAGGCCTGACAACAGCATCTCCGGCAGTCAGGGGGTGCGAAGACCTTAGAGGGTCGGTATAGTGCGAAATACGATGGTCACAAGGAAGTCGCTCACTTTTTTCACCGTTGTAATGCTCCTGAGCATGTCCGCAACGATAGTTTCAGCCGATGTAGACATCAATCTTTCTGCAAACCCTAGCTCTGCTGAGGCAACAGCAGATGAAGCGGCAGAATATACGATAATAGTCCAAAATTCTGGTGATGATGATGCTGCAGTATCACTCAGTACCCAACAAGGTGACGATTGTAACGGGTTCTCGTCTACCCTAGAGACTACGTTCGTACAGGTTTCCTCCTCCTCATCAGAGTCAGTAACTCTGACAGTAACAGTTACCGAACAGGCAAGTGGAGAGTGTGAGACCACAGTAAACGCTCAGGGGCAGGTTTCTGGCGGTGCCCCTGGAACTCCCTCTAATGCTGATGTAACTGTAGTAACCACAGCAGGTGACGGTGGCGGACTTTACTCTGTGAGCCTATCTACCGATGAACCGTCTACTAAGAACTACGATGGAGAGGATAATGAAGTCACTTGGGATGTTGATGTGGAGAATAATGGAGAGCAACAGGCCAACGTACAATTGGAGATGACATCA
This sequence comes from Euryarchaeota archaeon UBA62, assembly GCA_002502095.1. Classification (GTDB taxonomy): domain Archaea; phylum Thermoplasmatota; class Poseidoniia; order Poseidoniales; family Thalassarchaeaceae; genus MGIIb-O5. The sequence goes on along the minus strand of DAPJ01000017.1, from coordinate 32,724 downwards.
GATAGTGATTGTGAGTCTGAAGATTTGTCTGCAACTGTAGACCCCTCTGTCCTTCAGTTGGAGCCAGAGGGACAAGAAGAGGTCACTGTAACAATTGACATGCCCAATGGGGCAGAGACAGATGCTGGCTCTCATTGCTTCATCCTCAAGGCCACAGTCACCAATGATCCGAATGCAGCAGACCAAGCCGAAGATAATCTGACACTGAGTCTTAACGTACCTCAAATCAAGGAATGCGATGCGTCTCTCCAGTATTCCTCTCATAATCTGGATCCAGGAGAGTCTGCTCCAAATTCATTCGAGGTCGAGAACATAGGGAATACTGAGTGGACTGTAACGGCTAACGCCCAGTCTCTTGACGGGGACGATATCTCAGGTTGGGTGGATTTCGATAGCCCCCTTAGTAAGCTTCTGGAAGAGCCAGGTAGCTCAGAAGATTCCCACACTTTCACATTTGACGTCACTCCGGATGACTCTCTTGAGGCAGGAACCCAAGTAGCAATAGGGATACAAGGAAGAGCAGGGTCTGAAATTGGTTGCGAGAAAGTGCTGACTGTCACCGTTGGACAAGAGTTTGGAGCCTCTATGTCACTCAGTAAGTCCACACTTTCAAATGTCGAGCCGGGTACTTCAGGAACCCTCTCTATCCAAATCACGAATCAAGGAAATGGCCAGGAAACTATGGCATTAGGTACTTCTGGCGTACCTCCTGGATGGCAAGTCTCATTCAGTCAATCCACCGTTACTCTGGGAAGCTCCCAATCATCCAATAACAAAGAGACCGTGAGTGTCGATATCTTCGTCCCAGAAGACGCAAGCGCTGAATCGGATACAGTGATCTCATTCACTGTAGGCAGAGGAGGAGGGACGACACCTTACGACTCAAAGGACCTAACCGTATCTGTCGCACCTAGACATGAGGTCTCTACATCTATGGTTTCGGACCAACAAACAGGCAGATCCGATCAGATAGTGAAGTTCCCCATTGTAGTGACTAACGATGGTAACATCCGAGATACCTTCAGACTCCAAGCCTGCGATCCCGGAGATCAGACTGGATGTAGTAGTCCCATGTGGGAGTCGTCGTTCTCTGACTCCGATGGAAACTCAATAAGTCAAATTGTTCTTGACCCAGGGCAGTCTTCACAAGTCTATCTCGACGTGCTAGTCGAAGGCGAGGAAGACGCCGACTCTGCGAGAGTTCTGGTAAGAATAGCAATTTTTGGAACCAGCGAATCTTCAGAGCACACTGTCTCAGTGGTAGTTTCGAACTATAACTATGGGATGGCAGTATCTCCTCAGTCCCCCGGAGAAATACCTGGTCAAATGGATGTAACTTTACCACCAGGAGGCGCTCTGTCAACCTTCTTCTGGATTGATAATACGGGGGATTATCCCGCAGGTGATATCGCAGTAATCACAATAACTGGGTTAGAGTCATCAGTTTCCAGGAGTATGTTTGTCGATGGGGTGGAGATAGACGATTCTATCCAGATTCCTAGGGAAGGCAGAGTTCTAGTAGAAGTGCAAATGGAAGTAATGGAAGGAGTCTCAAACGGCGTATCGGGAATAATCAAGGTATCGGCGGCCTCAGAGAGAAACGCCGCTCAGACCACTTCGGTCGATGTCATGATTCAAGTAATGACCATACATGATCTCATCTTTACTCTGGAGGGGGACGATGAGCAGACGGTGAATTATCCAGATAAGGCATTCTTCACAATGTTTGTAACGAATAACGGCAACGTGGTTGAAGACGTGGAGATAATTTCAGGAGAATCGCTCAGAGGTTGGACGGTTGATGTTATCGATGATGAATTCCAGCTTCCTCCTGGAGAAACTAGAGAGATTCAGGTTCGAGCCACTCCTCCATCTGAACTTCTTTCTGACGACACATACAGATTCACTGTTATCGCTCAACCCGAGGGGATACCAGTTGCAGGACAACCAATCGAACTAACGGTTGTATCAGTAACATCGAACTCTTTCCTCAATCTTTCACAAACCACTCAAGACTTACTGGTTTATGGCCTCACAGGATTCGGAGCTTTACTCGTAATCGTTCTTTTCATGAGATCAAGAGCGGAAAATAAGAGAATAATTAGGGCACTAGAAGAGGACGACTCCTAGCACTTCTACTGACTCCACACCGGATAGGCTTATTGCCCAATTTCAGGTGGCTCGCCTTAACGGTCCCTACGGGACCGGTGGGTGTTTGTCTTGTCTACCGTTCCAGAGGCCTATCTCGCGGTTGCTGTGATGGCTCTCGTTGGAATTGGTTTTCCAGTTCTGAGCTTCGTAGGATCAGGCTTCTTGAGGCCTAGAAAAACCGCGAATGACCCCAATAAACTAAGCTCATGGTTACTTCCTGGTTATGAGTCCGACCAATCCCTATATCTTAGGAGAGAGACTACCTATGAATGCGGTTCAGACCCTGTTGGAGACGCTCATATTAATTTCCATTTCCAGTACTACTGGTACGCCATAATCTTCTTGGTTTTTGATATTGCTTTCATGTTCCTAGCCTTCGGTGGCATCTTAGTTATTCAAGAAGGAGCAGTATCCATCTACAGTTCTCTTGCAACACTGACGGTCTTCATCTTCCTCATGGGAGCCGGTGTTTGGCATGTTTTCAGGAAGAGAGGAAGAATATACATCTGAGGTTAGAATATGGCGGACGATGACCAGAATTATGCAGTTTTCAATAGTAGGATGCTTGTGGACACGGTTGGCGACATTACCGATGAGGCCCTGAAGGCTAGTAGGATCAAGGATATCATTGGAGTACTAGCCGGTAGGATATTCAATTGGGGTCAGAGAAAATCTCTCTTTCCTCTTCACCTGGGAATCAAGTGTTGCGCATTGGAGATGGCGGCAGCAGGGGCGAGCCGATTCGATGCCGAGAGATTCGGCGTATTCTTCCGCTCCAGTCCTAGACAGTGCGACGTCCTCTTGGTTAACGGGCCAATTAGTAAGAAGTTTGCAGATCCAATTGTGAGGCTGTGGGAACAGATGCCAGAGCCCAAATGGTGCATTGCAATGGGCGAATGCGCGATTTCAGGTGGACCCTACTTCCAGTCATATAATATCCTGGAAGGGGTCGATACCCTGATCCCCGTCGACGTATACATACCAGGATGCCCTCCACGCCCGGAGGCATTGATAGACGGTTTCGATAAGCTGAGGCAGAAGATTATCCGTATTGGAGCGAAACCAAGTAGTGATCGTCCAGCAACTCAGAGGCCATTGATTGCTGGAGATTTGTGAGGTCTTACCATGTCCAGAGTAGTCCCTTCCTCAACTCAAAAGTCAGCCGCAGAGAAGATGATAACTGCAGTCGGTAGAATCAAGGGATGCGATGCGGAGCTTGTTGAGAGATCCAGTGGTACGAGATCTCGTTGGACGGTTTCCATTGTGTGTGATCAAGAAAATTGGAGAGGCCTAGCCGAGAAGCTCCTCACAACCCATGAAGTGGACTACTGCTCGCTCATAACCGGAATCCATTGGCCAGATGGGCCAGAGGAGAAAAAGTGGGAGGTGGTGTATCACTTCCTTCGTACGGGAATCAAGAACCCTCCTGAAATAGACGGCATTCAACAGCCAATAATCACAGATCCAACTGCGGTTAAGGGCAAATTAGTACCTCTGGAGATAGAGGTCAGTATTGCAATTCCAGACACCAGAACTCCCATGGTGGCCAGTGTACAGGACTTGTGGATAGGGGCCGATTGGAATGAGAAAGAGACATGGGATTTGGTGGGCATTGACTTCGAGGGTCACAAAGGAATGAGAAGAGTTCTCCAGCCACATGAGACTCCAACCGGATATCATCCTCTTCAGAAGCATCATAATATTCGTTATCACGGATTTGAAGAGATGTATGATGACGCTCAGGGATTCTCTAGAAAGCCTGATGATGTTGGCAAGGTAAAGTAGGTGAAAAAATGGCAGAAATGTGGATTTCCATGGGTCCCCAGCACCCAATGACTCACGGACTCTGGACCTTGAAGATAAAGGTCGATGGGGAAACTGTAGTTGACACAGTTCCCGACCTAGGGTACATTCACAGAGGCGTGGAAAAAATTTGCGAGTCCCGTGATTTCACCCAGATTACCACCTATTGCGACAGGCTCTGTTACGCTAGTGCTAACACATGGTCCCACTCCTACATTTATGCAGCTGAAGATCTACTGGGCGTCGAAGTACCCGAGAGGGCCGAGTATATCAGACTGATAGCAATAGAATTGCAAAGAATAGCTTCCCACCTAATGTGGCTTGGTGCTTATGGCCCAGATACTGGCAACCTGTCTGTCTTGGTATGGTGTCTCCGAGAGAGGGAGATGATGATGGATCTTCTGCAAGAAATGGGAGGTTCAAGAATGCATTACAATTTCCCTCGCATCGGCGGTGTAAAGAGGGACCTCCCTCATGGTTTCGCTCAGAGAGCGCGTTCGAAGCTAGAGTTATTCCTGCAGAGAATACAGGAGTATGAGGCATTGTATGACGAGAGTACTGTTTTCCTAGTTAGGACACAAGGAGTTGGATATGCCAAGGCCGAAGAGATGGTCAATCACGGGGTTTCAGGGCCCAATCTGAGGGCCGCTGGTGTAAACTATGATGTCAGATGGGCCCATCCGTATTCTGTCTACAGCGAACTAGATTGGGAGCCTCCAGTGGAGAGATCCTCGATTAAAGGGGCCGACTGTTACGATAGATACAGAGTCAGGGTCGAGGAGATGAGAATAAGTGCCCTTCTAACTCTTCAGGCATTGGATAAGATGCCGGGTGGTTCGGATACGTACCACGAGCCTGGTGATCCGAAATTACTCGCCAAGGCACCTAGTCGGGCCCCCGAGGGAACAAGCGGATACCATCACTTTGAGGACAGTCGAGGAGAGTCCATGTTTTACATCGCAGGAGGCGGAGAGGCCCGAGGGAAGAATCCCTACAGAGTATCGATAAGGTCCCCTATGTTCATCACGATTCCGTATGCCTCGAAGTGTATGATCGGGTACAAGGTAGCGGATATTCCAGCAATAATGGGCTCTTTCGATCCATGTATCGGGGAGACTGATAGGTGATACAATGGCAAGTAGTGACTGGTTGGACGTGAATGGCTGGCTCCAATCAATGGTTGGTTGGTCAATGGACCAAACCCATGACCTACTTCCCAATGAAGAGTATGGACTCGGACCATTAGGTTCTGTTAACCCTCAAAGTGGATTTTCATCAATCCAGCCCGCACTCGAGGCGTTTTTCCATGCGTCAATAATGTGTACAGTGGTCTTCACAACATTGATGCTGACAATGCTAGCAATTCCATATATTGAGAGGAAATTCATTGGTAGACTGATGGACAGGCTCGGGGCGACTACGACTCTGAGAAGTTTATGGGTTGGGGAGAGCGGAGCTACAGCAGGCGAGTGGTGGGATCAACTTCCATTCGGAATTGGCACTCCCATTGGGTGGACAATAAACACTCTAAACTCGATTTGGGGAAACGATCACGAACTAGAGACAGTTTCCAGAGTGAATAACAGAAGTTACCATGGATATTGGTTCCTTCTCCCTGGATTCTTCCAAGCCTTCGCCGACTTCTTTAAATTCGCGACAAAGGAACACATGGTCCCCAAGGATGCTGACAAGGTCGTGTTCGAGGTAGCTCCTGTTATCATAGTCTCAACTACTGTAATGGTATTCGCCTTCGTCCCATTCGGACCACACATTTACGCAGCTAATCCCGACCTCTCACTCCTGTTCATGATGGCAATCTTTGGAGTGGCTCCGTTGGGAGTCTTCTTCGCAGGTTGGGCATCTAACAACAAGTACACACTAATCGGCGGGATGAGATCAGCAGCTCAACTCACTGCCTATGAGATTCCACTTCTTATCACGGTCCTCGGTGTGGCAGTTCTAAGCGGCTCACTGAATATCATAGAGATTGTAGATTTCCAGATGGGCGAAGATGAAGGAAATGTTTGGAACTTCTTCCTGATGCCTCTGGGCGCCGCTCTCTTCCTGATTACCATGATTGCTGAAGTTGAGAGAATCCCTTTCGATATGCCAGAAGCAGAGGCAGAACTCGTAGAGGGATGGTGGACAGAATACGGGGGAATTCGCTGGGGCCTAATGTTTTCCGCAGAATATATGAGGTCATACGCAGCATGCATCCTATTCGCACTTTTCTTCCTTGGGGGATGGGAAGCACCATTCCAGCACACGCTTTCTGACCTACCTGTTTTAGGTGGGGTCTTTACGACAATTTTCGCAGTAATTCCAGGACTAGTTTGGGTACTACTAAAGGCATGGATTTTGTTTGGCGTGTTTGTTTGGATAAGAGCATCACTACACAGAGTCAGAACCGATCAGATTCTTGAATTCGGCTGGAGATACCTTCTGCCTCTCTCATTACTTAACTTAGTTATAGCAACTTATCTGAGACTCGAACTATACGAAGGAGGTAACTGGAATCCATGGGTACCAGCAGTTGTAACAACTGTTTCGCTGATTGTTTTCCTAGTGTACATTTTCGATGAGGACGAAGAGGCCGCTAGACTGAAGAGTAGACCATACAGTACTCAAGCTGTTGTTAAGGCATCTCCTGGGAGTCACAGGGATTAGGTGATGAAATGAAAGCTGCATATCCTGATGAATATAATACTGGCCATCCGAGAGCCACTCCTAACTTCAGGAATCTGGTCATGAGACCCATGTGGATGACTCTCAAAACCGCACTTCGAACCTTTCCCTTCGTCGGTCGTTTGTGGTTCCTCAGGAATGACTATCATGGCAGATCTGCGATAATGATTGATAACAACACTAAGAATAGATTAGGCGAGGAACACCCAAGCTCAGGACAGAAGTTCGCCGCAGATAGGGAAACGAGTCAAATCATGCCTTTCCTAGAAAGGCCAGTCACTGTGATGTATCCTTATGAGAGGCTGGAAGATCTCGAGCCGTGGCTATTCGTTCCAGGAAATTACAATGGGAGAATTGGAGTAATCTGGGAGACTTGTACTGCTTGCAAGGCCTGCGTCAGGGCTTGCCCCAACGACTGCCTTCACATGACTTCGGAAGTGAGGGTAAACGTCCTTGATATGACTGAAGAGGGCGATGAGTGGCATGGTTATGGCAGTGAGTTAGAAGCTGGTGGCTTCGCCGCCAGGCCCAAGGATGACTCAGGTTCTGAGAACTTCGATCTGATGACAGCTCATGAGGCGGCTCCTGCTGAATATGATTTTGCTGAGATTATCGATCTCAGTGGGGACAAGGCAACGGTAAGATGGATGGATGGCTCAGGAATTGAGACTCTGGACTCTTCCGATCTGAAGCCAGCAGAGAAAGATATTGTCTCAGGAAGGATAGATCTGGGTAGGTGCATGTTCTGTGGGCTTTGCATGGAATCTTGCCCCTTCGAGTCCTTCTTCATGACAAACGAGTACGATGGAATGTCGGGATTCACTAGACAGGACCTGTGGATGGATGCAGACCGTACCAGGGTCCTACCTTCCACACACAAAGAAAGGGTGGACATGGAACTGGCCAAGAGGGCCGAGAAAGAAAAGGCGAAACTGGCCCGTAAAGCCGCTAAGGCGGCCGCTGAGGGATAGCTATGAGTGTGGATTTCGAAGCAGTAGTTTTCCTCATTCTGGCTGTAGCTACGGTTGGAGGGGCCATAGGATGCGTATATGGAAGGAGGGTAGCACACTCCCTCCTCTTCCTGATGCTCACTTTCTTCGGCGTAGCAGGCATATTCGTCCTGGCCAGTGCCGAGATGCTAGCAGCTGTTCAGATTCTAGTCTACTTAGGATCAGTAATGCTAGTGGTCCAATTCGGTGTGATGCTGACCAGAAGACAAATCCAAGAAGGTGATATTGAATGAGATTCCTATCCATACTAGCCAGGATTGGAACTGTCGGATTCATACTTGTTCTTCTGAGAGAGACCATGACTCATCCCATGTGGGAAGGGCCCTTGTGGGGAGGAAGCGAGAACCCTCCAACAACCTATGATTTAGCAGACGCACTATTCAATGAGTGGGCAGTCGCCACACTAGTTCTCGGAGCTCTTCTTTCCATGGCGATGATCGGATCGTCATACTTGGTGAGAGATGAGAGGTTAGTCAATCTGGTCTGGGACATGGGAGGGGACGATCAGTGATTGACCCTAGTTGGATAGCTGGATTGGGAGTGATCCTATTTGGCGTTGGTCTAATCGGTGTGTTCACCAGGAATAACGCCATAGTAGTCCTCATGTGCATCGAGGTAATGCTCAATGCCGCCAATCTTAATTTCGTAGCTGGTACCATGCACTATGGAGACGTCAACGGATGGGTATTTACTGCAATAGCCATAGCAATCGCGGCCGCAGAGGTTGCAATCGGACTTGCAATTTTCCTATCACTATACAGCACACAACAGACAATTTCTCTGGACGATGCAACTACACTGAGGAACTGAGGGATAAACATGGGAGAGAGCAAGAACGAGTCAGGACTTCTGGTTTTCATTCTCCCATTCCTAGCCGTGGTTCCAGCACTATACATGTTGGAGTGGGAATCTCATGAGGCTTCAATATTGATAGTCGCAATCCCTTTCATGACATTCCCTGTAATACTCATAGCAGGTCAGATTTACAATGGGACAGAGTACTGGAAAGATAAGCTGAAGGAAGGTGGAATACTAGCATTGGGAGCTCTCGGAGCATCACTTTCCGCATCACTGTGGTTAGTGTACGATTACGTGGACTCTCTGCCCGACTTCTATGATCAACAGAGTATCACACAATGGCTGGAGTGGGTGTCTTTCGATCTTCTTCAGTCAGACTACACACTGACATCCGGAACCAAGATACTTGGAATGGGAGTTTGGATAGATTCTATCACTCTGATGATACTATTCGTGGCTACTTTCCTATGCTTCCTGATCTGTTGGTTCAGTCTTGGCTACATGAATACTGATCCAATCAACGAGGACAGGAATCATAGGTTCTATGGAGAGTTTGTACTCTTTGCTTTGGGAATGTTTGGTATGGTCCTAGCTGACAACTTCCTCTGGCTATTCATATTCTGGGAAGTAATGGGTCTTTGCTCATACCTCTTAATCGGTTTTTACTACTGGAAGGACAGCGCGGCATATGCCTCCAAGAAGGCCTTCCTAACTACTAGAGTGGGGGATGTCTTCCTCATGATAGGACTATTCATCCTATACGACATATACGGATCACTGGAATTCTCTGTAATATTCCAAGATCCTTCACTAGATGGAATGGTGGACTCAAACAAGCTATTCTGGGCCCTCTTGATGATGTTCATAGGAGCAGTCGGCAAATCAGCTCAGTTCCCCCTACACGTCTGGCTTCCAGACGCTATGGAGGGGCCAACACCAGTTTCCGCACTAATTCATGCCGCGACAATGGTGAATGCCGGACTGTACTTAGTGGCTAGAATGGTACCATTCGTAGACGTTGGACACCACGGAGTGCCAGGTCTAGAAGAACTCGGACTGATTATCGCATATGTAGGTGGAATTACAGCATTCATGGCCGCAGCCATCGCCTTCGTTCAGAATGATATCAAGAAGGTACTGGCATATTCCACGATGAGTCAGCTAGCCTACATCTTCACAGGCCTTGGCTCATCTCTCTGGTTCTACAATAACGATGAACACCACGCTGCTGTAGTAGTCTTCGGATCATCTATGTTCCATCTTTTCAATCATGCCATGGCCAAAGGGATGCTATTCATGGCGAGTGGTTCAGTAATCCATGAAATGCATCATGCCCATGATCACATTCACCATGGTCATGGTGAGGGGCACGGTCATGATTTCGATCCTCAAGACATGAGGAACATGGGGGGCCTAGCATCGAAGATGCCTGTTACGGCGACTGCAATGATGTTCGGATCAATGTCAATTATTGGAATTCCTCTAATTGGAGGTTTCTGGTCAAAAGAGGGGATCATAGCAGAGACCTGGCTGGCCGCTCTGGAGCATGAGCCATTGATGATGGGGCCAGCAATTCTGGTACTACTGACTGCAGGGATGACAGGTTTCTACATGTCAAGAATGTGGTTTATGACATTCGCAGGCTCGCCTAAATCAGAGGTAGTGAATCATGTCCATGAGGAGACGCCATGGATCAAAACTCCCTTAGTGATTCTTACCATCATAACTGCTCTCGGAGGTTTTGCCTTCGCACTACTAGGTGCTACAGATTATCTTGCATCTGCTTACGACTATTCCGGGCATCTCAAGCTCAAGAAATCAACCTTACTAGAATCGATAATTTACAAACTGGAGTACGCATTCCTACCAGATAAGATGAATCTCAGGATTGTTGGTTGGGTTACAATCTTCCTTTCATTCATCGTGGGCCCTGTCTTTGCCGCTAGGATACACGGGGGCAAGCTAGCAGAAGGGGAGTCTTCAACACCCTTAGTTTCGTGGCTAGTATCACTGTCATCCAAGTTTGGCAGTCAAGATGTCAGTAATCTATCAGAATCTGAGCTATCAATAGCTCTTCAAAATAGACTTTATTTCGACGATTTGTATGAAGGGATACTGGCTAGGACAGTCATACCATTCTCAGAATTCACAGCTTGGTTCGATAGGAAAGTCATCGACGGCATGGTTAAGCAAGTAGAGTCAAAATCAGTTCTCGGCTCGGTCCAGGTCAGGAATCTGACTACAGGAAGCGCTCGAGACTACATTCTAATGGCCACTGTAGGGATGCTCAGTATCATAGCTCTATTATGGGGGATTAACTCATGATTTCAGATCCACTAACAGTAATTACGATTGTTCCATTGGCAGTCAGCCTCGCTCTGTTGATACTCCCTAAGATCTCTGGGTCTGCAGAAGGACTTGCCAGGGCATCCAGAGCTATTAGCATGGGAGTCTCTCTAGCAATGCTAGCCATCACGACCATGATTTTCTTTGGAGAAATTGGAAATGTGGACTGGACTGACTACAACTCGGGATACTCTCTAACCAACGATGCTTTCTCCCTGATTCCTTCCATTGGAGTTCAGTGGAAGGTTGGCGCGGACGCCCTCTCCTTCCCAATGATATGGCTAACTACCCTACTGATACCTATCTCAATGCTCGTCGAGTGGGACGCTAAGAAAGGCCACCTCTTCCATCCCTTGATCTTAATGATGGAAGGAGCCCTGATTGGAGTATTCGTTTCTCTTGACATGTTTGTTTTCTACGCCTTCTGGGAGCTGACGCTGGTTCCAATGTTCTTCCTAATTATGGTCTGGGGTGGCGAGGATAGGAAATACGCATCAATGAAGTTCTTCATCTACACCTTCACAGCTAGCGTGATTATGCTAGTTGGAATTTTAGTGATGTATTTCTATACTCCAGATGTTGCATCATCAGGCACCATTACTGGGCATACATTCGATATGTCAGTCATGATCGCCTCGTCTGATTACATTCCCAGCGAGGGCCTTAGGCATCTCGTTTGGTTACTACTACTAATCGGGTTTGCAACAAAGATGCCGAGCGTCCCTGTTCACACTTGGCTTCCAGATGCTCACGTACAGGCTCCTACAGCCGGCTCAATGCTACTAGCAGGAGTCATGCTAAAGATGGGTGCATACGGTTTCCTGAGAATAGCGGTTTCTGCCTTCCCTGAATCCACAGTCGCATTCATCCCTCTGTTAATCTTCCTCGGTATGGCCAGCCTAGTTTACGGGGCTTGGGTATGCATGGGTCAGACTAATCTCAAGAGAATGGTGGCTTACTCATCGGTATCTCATATGGGACTTATATTCCTTGGAATCGCTACTATGCAACCACTGGGCATTGCAGGTGCCCTATTCATGATGTTCGCACATGGTATCATCAGCCCTCTTCTCTTCGCTGTTGCTGGCGCTTTCAAACACCATTATCACACACTAGAAATAGGCTCCATGAGAGGAATAGCTCACCACAGTCCATGGCTTGCCGCACACATGATGCTTGGATGGATGGCTAGCTTAGGGCTTCCACTCTTAGCGGGGTTCGTGGCTGAGGTAACAATACTGATCGCCTTCTGGATGTCATTTGGATGGCTCGTACTGCTTCCAACTCTCACACTAATTATCACTGCAGTCTACTATCTTACATCAATGCAGAAGACCATTTTCGAATCTAATGATCCTCATCATGGGATTCTCCCAGATACTCTTCACGGAGAAGACCCGAGGGATATCTCATGGCATGAAAATTCTGGAATGATTATTCTAGGTGCACTTACTATCCTTTTTGGAATACTCCCATTCATATTCTGGGATATGATGTCAGAATGGAGCTCTGGATTCCTAATCGATACTTTGGTTGAGGCCATGCAGTCAGAGGGGGTGAAGCCTTGAATTCGATAGGTCAGCTTTCTCTCGATTCCGAAACAGCATCATCCATGATGCCCGAACTAATAATGCTCCTAGGACTCATTGCTATTGTAGTCGTTCCCAATTTAGGTGATGCCAAATTTAGACTGCCTCTGACATCTGTTAGAGTACCTGTACTTCTGGGAGGATCAAGATTTGATCTAACTAATGATCCAAGAATGCCAAATAGGATATCAAATCTGACATTCTCATTAGCTCTTCTATCCTCATTACTGCTCATATCAGAATCACCAAGTGAGGTTGGAGGAATTTTAGTGGTTGATAGTTTCAGTAGATTATTCTCAACCATGTTCCTGGCCGCACTTCTGCTGGTCAGTATCGCAACTACGCACCGGCTCCCCGCGAAGACAAATGCACATATTCCAAAAGAGTCAGACTCAGAGAACGTATTCGATAGAAAAATCTCCATCCTCATAGATAATAGGAGACAGGTAGATTTCTACATTCTCCTGATTATGGTTGGCCTAGGTATGACCATGATGACGATGGCAACAAATTTGTTCATGCTCATAGTCTGTATTGAGCTGGCATCACTATCAACATATGTCCTAGTTGCTTTCCATAAGGAAGACGGCACTGGAGGCGAGGCTGGTGCGAAATACTTCATCGTGGGGTCGGTCGCCTCAGCTATCGGCATTTATGGAATGTCCCTGCTTTATCTTTGGTCGGGAAGTCTAGATCTAGAAATATTGAGACAAAGCTGGCTTTCGATGGAGGGCATAGATCCCTTCGCAGCCTTTGGTATCGGTATGATGCTAGTGGCATTCGGGTTCAAAGTCAGCGCAGCCCCATTCCACCTAGCAGCTCCCGATGCATACTCTGGAGCGGCCTCCCAAGTATCAGGACTTCTTGCTACTGCATCCAAGGCCATGGGATTCTTAGCATTGTTCAGGGTCCTTGTGATGATTACCGTTCCAGATGGCTCTGAGGCAATTTGGATGATTGCACTGGGCATCTTCGCCATTGTAACAATGACTTGGGGGAACCTAGCCGCACTAACCAGTGAGAACCCAAAAAGGATGCTAGCTTACTCCAGTGTAGCTCATGCGGGATACATGCTAGCTGCAATTGCAGTAGTGGGAAGTGGAATCTCAAGTGTGGATCAAAACGCTATCATCCTAACAGCTGTTTCATTCCATTTGTTCGTTCTAGTCCTCTTTAAGTTGGGTGCTTTCCTAGTCCTAGCTCTACTAGAAACCGAAGGAAAGGGACATGAGATAGAGCATCTTTACGGTTTAGGAAGAAGAGACCCTCTAATCGCAGGCTCCATGTTTTTGTTTGTTCTCTCTCTCGCAGGAGTTCCGCCACTGTCAGGATTCCTCTCGAAACTTCTGATGATTAACGGAATAGTCTCGACCTCGGCATCCACTGGCTCTTCCAGTAGCGTAGACATAGTTTCATGGGCTGAGTCTGTAGATCCATTATTCTGGTTAGCAGCGGCAATTGTACTGAATAGCGCACTCTCTCTGTTCTATTACCTCAGAATAGGATTAGTGATGTTCTTCGAAGAACCGTCAACTGAAAAATCACTTAAAGCTGCTCCTTCACTGAGAATGGCTATTTTCGCCTGCGCTCTACTAACTGTACTATGTGGTATTGGCCCTGTAAGTGAGTGGCTATTGGATACAGTTTCCTCAGCAATAGACTCGCTCATGTATGAGTGATAATGCTCAACTTCACATAGGTGACTCTCGACGGAGCCTCGTGGCACGTAGGGAGGAGAAGGTCGATTTCGAGCGACTAGCTCAGCTAGAGTCTGGTTCAGGAGATAGAATCAGGGTCCCACTTCCAAACAGAAAGGTGAACGAGATGTTTGCCATCGCCGATGAGATATTAGGTGGAAGAAGAATCAGGGCAGTTTGTGAAGATGGCCTTAGTAGGATTTCTAGAATCCCTGGAAAGATGAGAAGAAGGCAGTGGGTCAGAGAAGGAGACCTCATAGTCGTACAACCATGGGATTTTCAGGATGAGAAAGCAAATGTATGCATGAGGTATACCAAGACCCAGTCCCTGTATCTCTCAAGAAAGGGAGCTCTTCCAGAAATTGTCGATCTTTTCGGCCTATCAGAGGAAAGGACAAATTTGGAGGAAGATATTTCAGAGAATATTGATGATGAGATCCAAGAAACAGTCGAGTCTCCCGAGGAATCTACCGAGAAGGTAGAGAATTCTCCCCCTACAAGTAACGATGAGGACGACATAGACTCATTCTTTGGGTGAGAAAATGGATTTTGATGAGCACTGGGATGAAGACCCGGATGCAATTATGAAATCTCAGACTAAACATGATTGGATGTCCGAACCAAGATTCAAGAAAATATTCAATGAAATAGAAGACGGACTACAAGGAGTCCTAGGTAAGGGCCCCTTCGAATGGGTTGACAAGAGAGTATTCGACGCTGTTTTTGACAAGTCAACACTCCTTGCTGTACACAAACTGATGCAAAAGGGCGATATTGAGACAATAGACTACCCCATTGCAAGAGGTAAGGAAGCTCACGTATTTCATGCCACAACAGCTAACGGTGCAGTTGCTGTAAAGATATTTCATACTACAAATGCCGTGTTCAAAGGACTAGCCAAGTATATCGATGGAGATCCAAGATTTAGCGGACTATCTGGGAGGCACAGGGAACTGGTCAACATATGGGTGAAGAAAGAATTCAGAAATCTAAGGAGAATGAGGAAACATGGAATTAGGGTCCCACTCCCAATTTCCTATCATAAGAATGTCCTGGTGATGGAGCTCATTGGCTCAGAGAGGGCCGCCCCTAGGCTACGTGACATCGAAATAAAAGAAAAATTCGAGACATTCACAGAAATGCTAGATATGGTTGCAGTCGCATGGCAGAATGCTAATTTGGTTCACGCTGACCTCAGTGAGTACAATATTCTCTGGCATGATGGAGAACCATGGTTCATTGATGTCGGTCAAGGAGTAACCGATCAGCACCCACATTCTGAAGAATTTCTAGTCAGAGATGTTTCCAGACTAGTTCATTGGATTAGTAAACAAGGATATGAAGTCGAGCTAGCAGATTGTATGCTCAGGGTTCTGGAAGAGCCCGTACCTGAGTTACAACCCCTCCCGGGCGGGGATTAAAGAGAGAAGCCCTGTGGATTGGCCCATGGAACCAGTGGCCCGCATCCCTAAGGATCGTATAGCGGTCATAATCGGCAAAGGCGGGGCAACCAGGAAGATGATCGAAGAAGCCTGCGGGGCGAAGTTGGAAATAGATTCTAGAACAGGAGAAGTTTCAGTAGATTGGTCAGATTCTGAAGTAGATCCAGTAATCAGGATGAAGACTCCTGATGTTATACTCGCTATAGGGAGGGGATTATCGCCCAAAAGAGCCGTCCAACTTCTAGAGGACGAAATACACCTTCAAATGTACGATATTAGGGAATGGGTTGGTAGGCAACCAAACCAAATTAGGAGAATGAGGAGTAGACTGATAGGTAGGAACGGACTCATCAGAAGTAGAATAGAGGAGCTTTCCGGCACCGAGATAGCCATATATGGATCCTCGGTGATAATTATCGGGGACGATATGGGGCTTGAGATTGCCAATCCGGCCATAGAGTCTATTCTAAGAGGTGCTGAGCACGGTAGCGTATTGCATGGTCTTGAGAAGGATAGGAAAAGACAACGCATTCGATCTAGAAGTTTGGAGAGCTACGAAGAGAGGAGTGAGAAATCATCTGCCTTCGACTCACTTGTTCCCGGCCTTTCTGCAGCCAGAAGAAGAAGGGAGAGAAGACTGACCGAATCTCAGGTCGATCCCGAAGACTCTGAAGCTGTGAAGGAGATGCTGGAACTAGCGGAAGATGAGAAAATCACCTATGAAGAGGAGTGAATTCTTCCGCCATTTCTAAGTCCTGAACCTCTTCGTAGTAATGTGACTGGTCGCAATTACGGACTCTATGACTACGAAAAGTGGTCTATCTACGCCCTTACCGCCATTACAACTCTGCTTTTCTCAGCACTCTTTCTTAATATTCTCGATATCACAAATCCATTGACAGATTTCGTCACTAATTACTATGTCAACCCTGTTCTTGATGAATCAGGAGGGGATGCTGGATACAATGTGACTAACACAGTCACCTATGCTGTGGTGCTGGCTCTATTCGTTGCGGCACTTAGCGCGTGGCTCCGGATTCTTGACATCGATCCCAGCGATGCTACACTTCTCGCGCTACTTCCGTATGTCTTCTGGGCCGCGCTCGGAGAGGTTGTCGAAGATGCTGATATGTTCGACTCATCGATGGCCCCGCTATTTGTAAGCCCAAGTATACATTTCCAGACGGCTTTATGGGTCATTATCGCTGGTTCGATCGGTTATCATGTCAGGAATTATGGGTCTAAAATCAGTGATTCGGAGAAGGACAGAATTCTCGAATCACTATGTATGATAGTAATTTTTGTTCAATTCCTTGTCTTTGGGCACTCCATTTCCTCTAGCGAGGTGGGGGGCGAACTAGATTTGACGATATTTGCAGTAATTGGAATATCAGCAATCATGCTACCCATCTTCTTCAGAGAATCAATCTCTGAATTCTCATATATTCAGAAGTCTGTTTACCTAGTTGGTTGTGGAGGCGTCCTGATTTTCTTTGGAGCTCTGGTATCCTTTGCAACAGTCCTTCCAGAAGACAAACTATCTCTCTGGCCACTGATTATTGTGATAGGAGTTCCTCTACTATTGTGCTATACAATGTTCTCTGTTGGAATAGAGTCTTCCAGAAAACTTTCCCAAAGAGGGTTTGTTGCTGGAATTCTCCCTGAGGGAATATCTGAGCTAGACTACCAAGATCTCGTCTCGGAAGATAAGACATTCGTGGAAGAGAATAGGAATAAAGCAGTCTTAGCATATCCTGTTGTATTTCTTTCAGTATCCGGGCAGGTGATGGATGGTCTGGCTACATGGATAGGAATTGAATACTTCGGATATGACGAGAAGCACCTCCTATCAGCAAGAATAATCGAGGAGTTTGGCAACACATTTGGATTTACAATGGTAAAGGCAGGTCTTGGGATTATCATCTGGTGGTTCTTTGCTAAAGCGAACTTTGAGAACAGGCAACAACACCTTAGATTACTTGTCGGACTCATGATTTTAGTAGTGGGTATGGCACCTGGATTGAGAGGTGTCGGAAGACTAGTAATAGGTCAGTGAACCTTGAAATCAGGGATATTCACTCCATTCAATTGAAGACTCGCACATCATCACGGATATGATTCACATGGACAGGCTGCCAACCAGAGTGGACAAATCTGGTGAGGATTTCGCATCAAGAAAGGAGCATAACCTATCTCTGATTACAAAACTAAGTGAAAAGATGGAAACCGCCAGAGGCGGGGGCGGAGGGAAATATGTCGAGAGACACGAATCCAGAGGAAAGGGCATGCCAAGAGATAGAATATCGGAAATTTGTGATCCAGGAACTCCTTTTCTAGAACTCTCAACACTGGCGGCCTATGAGATGTATGATGGGAGAGCCCACTCTGCTGGAATAGTTACTGGAATAGGCGTTGTCCATGGAAAGGAGTGCATTTTCGTAGCCAATGACGCTACAGTAAAGGGCGGATCATACTATCCCATGACTGTTAAGAAACATGTTAGAGCACAAGAAATAGCAGAGACAAATAATCTACCATGCATATATCTGGTTGATTCAGGGGGGGCATTTCTCCCACTACAAGACCAAGTCTTTCCAGACAAGGGACATTTCGGTAGAATCTTTAGAAACCAAGCAATACTATCAAGCAAGGGAATACCACAAGTTGCAGCTGTTCTCGGATCCTGTACTGCAGGTGGCGCGTATATTCCAGCAATGAGCGACGAGTCAATAATCGTCAAAGACAATGGTACGATATTTCTAGCTGGCCCGCCTCTAGTTAAGGCGGCAACTGGAGAGGAAGTCAGCGCCCAGGACTTGGGTGGCGCCGATTTACATACCAGAGAGTCAGGAGTGGCTGATCACTATGCAGAGGACGAGAAGGAAGCCCTACAGATTGCCAGGGATATCGTTGAGAATCTCAATGTTGGCCAGAAGGTAAGGCTAGATTCGAAGGAAACCGAGGAACCTTATCATGATCCAGATGATCTAATGGGGATAATTCCTGCTGATAACAGGACTCCTTATGATGTGAGAGAAGTAATATCAAGGATTGTGGATGGAAGCAGGTTTCACGAATTCAAACAGAGATATGGTACGACATTGGTTTGTGGATTTGCTAGAATTCATGGTTATCCCGTGGGCATAGTAGCGAATAATGGAATTTTATTCTCTGAGTCTTCACTGAAAGGAGCCCATTTTGTTGAGCTCTGCGGGCAGAGAGGAATTCCTCTGATATTCCTACAGAATATCATGGGATTCATGGTCGGAAGAGACGCAGAGGCAGGTGGAATTGCCAAGGATGGAGCAAAATTAGTGACAGCTGTATCATGTGTCCCTGTACCAAAGTTCACGGTAATCATTGGCGGTTCACACGGTGCAGGAAACTATGGCATGTGTGGAAGGGCGTATGACCCCCGCTTCCTTTTCATGTGGCCAAATGCCAGAATTTCTGTGATGGGCGGGGAGCAGGCGGCAAGTGTCCTTTCCACTGTTGGAAATGCCGATCCAGAAGCAATTAGAGAGAAATACGAAAGAGAGAGTAACCCTTACTACTCTACTGCCAGACTATGGGATGACGGGGTAATTGATCCCCGAGACACTAGGGATATCCTAGGACTCTGTATCTCATCGTCACTAAATGCCGAGCTTCCAGATAACAAGTTTGGAGTATTCAGGATGTGAAATTATAGCGAAAACAATTAGCGATGAAGTCCCGAAAAAGGAGCTCTGCTATCTCGAAATAGAGGGTCCAGTTGCAATAATTACCATTTCTAGAAAAGAGGTATTCAATGCTCTTAACGCACAACTAATATCTGAATTGATTGATTTATTCGCTTGGACCTCATCGAGGTCAGTCGCTAAAAATAACTGTCTAGATGATTCAAATGGAACGCCATACTTCAGAGCATTAGTCTTGAAATCAGAGGGTAAGCATTTCTGTGCCGGTGCAGATGTGAATATGATGAGAGACGCGGGAGCAGCCAGCCCAGAGGAGAACAGAAGGGACTCAAAAAGACTGGATACCTTGTTTAACTCACTCTGGTCACATCCATGCTTCACTATTTGTTGTGTACAAGGGGTCGCATTAGGAGGTGGTGCTGGACTTGTTTCGTGCGCTGATCATGTCATAGCTGAACCTGGCACTCGAATTGCACTCTCAGAAGGGAAGCTAGGCATACTACCTGCCGTGATTGGCCCATATGTGTACAGGAAGATAGGCAGTTCCCAATTCAGGAGGCTATCAATGCTTGCAAGCAGGATCGACTCAGTAGAAGCTTTGAGAATTGGATGGGTGAATGAATTAGTTGAAGATAAGAATAATTTCGAGGAGGCTTGCAGAGGGCTGATAGAAAATCTTCTGACTACAGGACCAATGGCTGTCTACGAGTCAAAGAAACTTACTCTGGAGTTTGATAGATGGACAGGTTCGGATGAAGATTTGAGGGCATGGACACTGGAAAAGACAAGCGAGATGAGGGAGTCCAAGGAAGGTCAAGAGGGGCTTTCTGCTTTCCTGGAGAGAAGGCCTCCAGATTGGTCCCCTGAATAAATGAAGAGGGGTAAAAATGGTACCAGAATGGATGAAGGATGCACCTAATCCATTCGATACTGTACTCGTTGCAAACAGGGGAGAGATAGCTGTCAGAATAATCAAAGCCGTTCAAGAGGCCGGTTTGAGAGCAATTGCGATTTATTCGGAACCCGATAAAGACTCACTACACACTGAGATTGCCAATCAAGCCATCTATCTTCCTGGAGATAGTCTTTCTGAGAACTATCTTAACTCGGAGGCAATAATTGAGGCCGCTAAGTCCTCCGGAGCGCAAGCAATACATCCGGGTTACGGTTTTCTATCAGAGAGGGCTGAATTCGCGGAGGCTGTAAAGAAATCTGGAATGACTTGGATAGGCCCTTCTCCAGAAGCTATTGAGACAATGGGAGACAAGATTTCTGCTAGATCTAGAATGATAGAATCAGGAGTACCGGTAATTCCAGGAGATGAGGTTGCCATTCCTGATGATAGTGACCATCTTGGGACACTGGCATCTGTCGCTGCAAGGGTCGGATATCCACTTCTTCTGAAAGCCAGTGCCGGGGGAGGGGGCAAGGGCATGAGAATAGTGAGAGAACCAAAGATGCTCAGAACCGAGTATGAGGCGGCAGCAAGGGAGGCATCAGCAGCCTTTGGGGATGGAACAGTGTATGTCGAGAGGCTTCTAACCGGCGCTAGACATATTGAGATACAGATTCTTGCGGACAAATATGGCAATTGTATCCATCTTAACGAGAGAGACTGCTCGTTACAAAGAAGACATCAGAAGGTAATCGAGGAGGCACCATCTTCAGCAGTTTCAGATGAGCTAAGAAAATCTATGGGCGAGTCCGCCGTTCTGGCTGCAAAGTCAGTAGACTATGTTGGAGCTGGTACTGTAGAGCTTCTTCTTTCATCAAATGGTGATTTCTACTTTCTGGAGATGAATACTAGGTTACAGGTCGAACATCCGGTCACAGAGATGATTACTGGAGTAGACTTGGTTCAGAAGCAACTTGAGATTGCTTCCGGTCTTCCCCTTGGGATATCACAAGATTCTGTGAGTATTTCTGGTCATTCAATAGAAGCTAGAATATATGCCGAGGATCCAAAAGTAGGATTCCTGCCCGCCATCGGAAAATTGGCATTATGGAGACCCCCTTCCGGACCTGGGATTAGAGTTGACTCAGGAGTCAAAGAAGGAGATGAGGTTACTGTGAACTTCGATCCAATGCTGGCTAAGCTAATTGTTCACGCACCTAGTAGGATGGCCGCTATCAGGAGATTGGAACTAGCACTGTCATCTTTTGTCGCTCTTGGGGTGACTACGAATATCGGATTCTTGAGAAACGCTCTTACTCATCCAGCCTTCATCTCTGGTAATATTACTACCGATTTCCTTGATAATGCTCCAATGACAGAGTTCATCAGTGAAAACTCAGATCCAAAGGTTTTGGTGGCTATCGCTTCTGCTGCCAAGAGACTAGGAGCAGGAAAATCTGGAGTGAATACAAACTCAAGAATGCTGGACGATCACTCGGGACATGCATATGATCCTTTCATAACACTCTCTAGGAGACTTCCATAGGTGATTAAATGGATTGGAAAATATCTGATATAGATGAGATATTCTCTATCGATCTAGCTGAGAGAGACGGCTTAATTACTGTGTCCTCAATCAATATTGACGGGCAAGATACAGAATTACCTGAGGTGATTATTTCAAATTTAGATGACAGGTCAAGGGTTTCAGTTGACATAAACGGCAATCTCAGATTTGCTCATGTTGCTAAAGTCGGAGATAAATGGTGGATACACTACGATGGAGATATTTTCACAATTTCCGAGTTAGAAAAGGGAGTCAAGTCATCGGATAAGATGGAAGGGGGACTCTCAGCTCCAATGCCTGGGACCGTG
This sequence comes from Euryarchaeota archaeon UBA62, assembly GCA_002502095.1. GTDB lineage: Archaea > Thermoplasmatota > Poseidoniia > Poseidoniales > Thalassarchaeaceae > MGIIb-O5. The sequence continues at coordinate 10,753 of DAPJ01000017.1, read as the reverse complement.
CTGGATGTGATGGTACGAGAGGGCCAGAGAGTGCGTGAAGGACAGCCATTGATGACTATGGAGGCTATGAAGATGGAGCACAGGATCTTAGCCCCAAAGGCAGGAGAGGTCATTTCCATAAATTTCAATCAGGGAGAAAGAGTCGACATGGGCTCAGTTTTGGTAGAATTGGGCGATTGATTAGACCGGATTAATATCAGACCATTCAATCCGGTCAACATGGAGGGCTTCACTGTAGCCATTGCTGCCTTCATGGGTGTGAGCCTAGCAGCAGCTTCCGGATTCCGTGTCTTCTTGCCCCCGTTCCTATTGGCACTTTCAGTTAGATCAGGCGTAGTCGATATCGAACTAATAGGGACGCAGTTTGAGTTTTTCACATCAACACCAGCGATAATCATTCTAGGAATAGCAATGATAGCTGAATTCTCCGCATACTATGTCCCCCTGGTAGATAACCTCCTAGATACCCTAGCCACACCAGCGGCAGTTGTTGCGGGAATAGGGATGACTGCAATCTCTCTGGAGGGAAGCGACCCTATCATACAGTGGGCCGTAGCCATAGTAGCTGGAGGGGGGATGTCAGCCACTATCCAGACAGCCACAGTAGCCGCTAGGGGAATCAGCTCTACATTTACCTTGGGAGTAGCAAATCCTGTAGTTGCCACAGGTGAAAATATAGCTAGCGTGGCTCTTGCATTAATCGCCCTATTATTCCCTATTCTAGCAATTTTCTTCACTATTCTGGTTGCATTGCTACTGGTTAGACGAAGTATGTTCAATCAATCAGAAAACGATATCGCCAGTCATACTTGATGCCAAGCGATTTGAACTATCACGGGTACGAACTGGCGTGCCTCGCGACTCTAGAGCGTTACCTCCGATAGTTGAGGAGAAACTTAGAATCGGTAAGCCAAAGAATACAGCGGCAGGAATAGTCGGTGTTCAGAAGTCATTCTCCATCGGATTGGAACAGGCAGGACTCAAGAAAACCCTCCGGACAATGCTGTCAGTGAACAGATTCGATGGATATGACTGTCCCGGTTGTGCATGGCCTGATCCTGATAATCACAGGAGCACCTTCGAATTTTGTGAGAACGGAGCAAAGGCGTTCGTCACAGAGGCGACTAACAAGCGGGTAACTCCTGATAATCTAATGGAATCTTCAGTAACAGAGCTATCAAAGATGACTGATATGGAACTAGATAAGATGGGTAGGATTACTCACCCAATGTACTTGAGAGAGGGATCTGAATATTATGAGAAAATCGACTGGAAAGATGCTATTGAGATTATCTCATCAAGAGTAAGGGATACGAATAGTCCGGACGAGGTGGTTTTCTACACGAGTGGACGTGCCTCCAATGAGGCAGCCTTTCTATGGGGAACACTAGCTAGACAAATAGGTACGAACAACCTACCAGATTGTAGTAACATGTGTCACGAATCTAGTGGTGTCGCATTATCCAATTCAATCGGCATAGGAAAGGGAACTGTCAAGCTCTCTTGCTTCGATGAAGCTGATCTTATACTAGTAATAGGACAGAATCCGGGTACGAACCATCCGAGGATGTTGACGGCTCTAGCCGGATGTAGGGAGAACGGAGGATCAGTGGTCAGTATCAACCCCTTGGAAGAGACAGCAATGAAGAGATTCAAGCATCCGCAGAAACCGCTTCATCTACTCGGAAGAGGAGCACAAATCGCGGATGAGCACTTGCCCGTCAGAATCGGTGGTGACGCGGCATTATTGCAGGGATTCGCAAAGGTAGTACTAGCAGAGGGATCCGTGGACTCCGATTTTGTCTCAAGTAATACGATGGGATTCGACAATTGGCAGAGGCATATTAATTCAGCTAGCTGGGATGAAATTGTAGAACAATCAGGAATCAACCGAGAAAGTATAGAGAGAGTTGGCAACGCTATTGCAAAATCAAAGCGAATGATCGTGTGCTGGGCCATGGGTCTAACTCAGCATAAGAACAGTGTCGCTGTCATACAGGAAATATCCAATCTTCTACTAGTTGGGGGGCATTTCGGAAAGCCGGGTGCTGGTGCTTGTCCGGTCAGGGGTCACTCCAACGTACAGGGAGACCGTACCGTTGGAATCAATCACCACCCTAGCGAGGAGTTTCTCTCAGCATGTGAGAGGGAGACTGGAATACCCATGCCGAGAAAGAGGGGGTATGATGTTGTCGAGTTTATTCAAGCCTCATTGAAGGGGGAAGTAGGGGTTTACATGGCTCTCGGAGGGAACCTAATTTCAGCTATGTCAGACACCCAGAGGGTTGCCGAAGCTATCAGAAACATCGGCCTTACAGTACAGATTTCTACTAAGTTGAATCGTTCACACCTAGTTACCGGTAGGGAGGCTCTGATACTTCCGTGCCTAGGCAGAACGGAAATTGATCCAGGGGGATTCGTCACAGTTGAGAACTCAATGGGACTGGTTCACTCTAGTAAGGGGACACTGGAACCAGCTTCCGACGCCCTACTTTCAGAGCCTGAGATAGTTTGTAGGATTGGGCACGGACTATATCCAAACGGACCTCTTGACTGGAATGTTTATCACGATCATGAGAATACTAGATACCTCATTTCCAGATGTATTCCCGGATTTGAAAACTATAACTCCAGGGTTCGTTCAAAGGGTGGCTTCTATCTTCCTAATGGCCCTAGGGATGGACCAACTTGGAACACTCCCTCAGGGAAGGCACAATTCTTCTGTCATGATCTTCCAGATAGAAAAGTCAATGATGAGAGATTCATTATGATGACAGTTCGAAGTCATGACCAGTATAACACTACGATATATGGGATGGACGACAGGTATAGGGGGATATACAACGCTAGGAGGGTGGTGATGATGAATAAGAAGGACATGCTAGAAATCGGAGCATCGCCCGGTCAAGAGGTGGATTTGACTAGTCATTGGGGAGAGAGGAAGATATGCTCAGAGAGGTGGAAGGTAGTTCCCTATGACATACCTAGAGGTAATCTATGCTCATACTTCCCAGAGGCAAATGTTCTAGTTCCTCTAGAGAGTACAGCGGAAGGTAGTAACACCCCCACCTCTAAATGGATTGAAATCTCAATCTCACTCAGATCCTAATGCTTACTGAAGGCTGTATCACTTCATTATTGAAGCGATGTTAGAAAGCATCCAAGAAGATGCAGCCATCAGTTGTAACCAATCTCCGAGTCCTTCCGGGCCACCATAAGCAAATACACTGACAATCCAAAAAAGACTTGCTAGCGTTTGTCCTATCCATTCCATTCTCATCATTTTACTGAGACGGGTCTGTTCAGGAAAGGTTTCAAATCCCTTAACTTCCTGAATATCACCTTTTTCTGTTAACATGTAAGACACTCCTGTCCACAGCACGACAAGTCATCAAGATACATCCCCCAGCTTTTGTAGGCCTCAACAAACTCATCAGTTGGAATATCCAGTGAAGAGGCGATCGCCTGTGCCACGATAGCAAATCGCTGACGGAATTTGAAAATGAAACAAAAAATATGACCATCATGACGGACCGAGGGACCACAGAGAAACATGCCGGGAACTACCGTTGACTCGTCACTCTCATTTAGCTCAGGAAAACCATCCTCTCTTTCATCGAATAGATGGGAGACAAATTTGTGACTGCCAGAGAATCCTCCAGCCAGCAACGGCTGAGTTGTTGAGCTAAATGTTTGACCGTCCTGAGTCTTTAGAACATAAACTCCATCCTCTACTGATACAGATTTTACTGGCGTATGAGGGAATAGTTTCGTGTTCTGTTCAAAACTAGTATTGTTCATACGCTCAAAAGAGAAGGTTGACAATGCAACACTGGGATCCGATGTTTCCTCAAGCCAAGGGGCATTTAAGTCGAATAACCTGACTTTTTTGTTCATATTTGAGAGATGTACAGCGGCATCAATGCCACTCTCATAACCGCCTATTATCAGGAAGTCATCCCCCTCTAGCTTGTTGTAGCTAGGAACAGTCGAAGTATGGCGACATAACTCACTTCCTGCAAATCCATCTAAAAGAGGATATTGATATTCACCAGCCGCCCATATGACATTTTTTGCTAGTAATGTCTCTTCTTTGGTTTCTAAGTGGAACAAGCCTTCAATTTTCTCAATATTCATCACATCCGTTTTTTCTCGGATTGGGAGTTCGAAAAAATCTGATATGTCTCGCAAATGTTCAGCATATTCTTTACCAGTAGGATGTTCAACTTTCATACTAAAAGCTGGAGAAATACCGATCGCTATTGAGTTTAGATCCAGCATCCCTATTGAGTTACTTGGGAATGATGGTGTGATGAAACGCGTCTCATCGGGCCATGAAGAAAAAGAATGGCCAACAGTCTCACGGTCTACAATTAGTAGGCTCTCAATTCCAGCATGTGCAATTGCAATCCCTACTCCGATACCTGCGGCCCCTGCACC
>DAPJ01000017.1:0-5960 GCA_002502095.1 Euryarchaeota archaeon UBA62 | reverse complement strand
CTCCATCGATGTCCTTCTGTTCACTGGGCATGCCTTGGCGCAAATTAATAGCATTTTAAAATAAACTAATAATTAGGAAAACAGAAATTATTATTATATCTCATAATCCAGTGACATTGTCTGATTTCCATATATTCAGAGGCTGCTGAGTTTTTCCAATATTTCTTGTCCACCCATGTAAGGCCTCAGGACTTCAGGAACCGAGACTCTGCCGTCCTCTAATTGGTTCTGCTCCATTATCGCTACAAGTGCTCTACTAGTAGCTACTGCTGTGGAATTGAGAGTATGGACTGCCTCATTACCCTCTTTGGTCCTATATCTCATCCTGAGTCTATTTGCCTGGTAGTCCGTGCAATTGGAGCAAGAGACCACTTCTTTGTAGGATCCTGCGCCTGGTAACCATGCTTCCAAATCGTACTTCTTGGCAGCTACAGTGCCCATATCCCCAGTACATATGTTCACTACTCTGTAGTGGAGACCTAGACTGTCCCAGAGATCCACGGCATTCTCTAGAAGCTCTTCATGATGATTCCACGATTCCTCAGGATGACATACCACTATCTGCTCAATCTTAGTGAATTGGTGTACTCTCCAAATTCCTCTATCAGAGAGTCCATGGGCACCAACCTCTCTTCTGAAGCATTGAGAGACCCCTACAAGCTTCACAGGTAGCTCGTTAGGCTCGATTATCTCATCCATCCTCATTGCAGTCAGAGGATGCTCGCTAGTAGCAATCAGGTAGTAGTTATCAGGCTCTATTCCGTACATTACCGTCTCAAAGTCAGATAAGTCGGTCACACCTTCGTAAGCATCTCGATTCATCATGAGTGGAGGTTGTACCAACGTGTAACCTCTCTTGATGAGAAAGTCCGCCGAAAACTGCTGGAGCGCCATCTCCATTCTAGCTAGATCTCCCTGCATGAAGTAGAATCTACTTCCAGCTACCTTGGCTCCTCTAGATTGATCCACCCAGCCATTCATCTCAATTAGCTCATTGTGATTTCTGGCCTCAAATTCGAACTCACTCTTAGATCCATGGAGGCTGTGAAGAGTATTCTTCTGATCATCCTCTCCCACTGGAACGTCTGGATGTAGAATATTTGGAACTCTCATCCTAAGCTCGTCTCTCTTTCTCAGACACTCATCAGCCATGGCTCCCAGTTCTGCAATCCTCTCTCCGAGATCAGCGACCTCCGACAGAATCTCTTCAGCACGTGAGGCATCTCCTGACTTTTTCGCTTCAGCAATCCCCTTCGCCGCGGAGTTCCTTTCCCTCCTTATCTGATCGGTATCGTACTGCGCCTTCCTCCATTCTTCATCTAATCTGATTATCTCATCTATTGAATCATGGGAGATTCCTCTTCTGTCATGATCCGCCCTAATCATGTCAGCATTCTCACGAAACATGGCAATGTCCAGCACTGTAATCAGGTCTAGGACAGGCCTATTGACTTTCAAGGAATCGGGAGAAAACATCAGAAGAATGTGATGTCTTGCCAAAGATTATCAATTCCGAGAGCGATGTATCCAGAAACCAGATAGCCCAAAATGGACCCTCCATTAAGGAGTGGAAGGCCAGCCTGTGGTTTTCCTCTAGCGACTTGGGTCATTAGGGCAAAATAGCCCAAAAGACCCCCAAATAGTGTTCCCATAGCGACTGTCAGGGAGTCAGCATACATTACACCAAAAGCACTGAAGTAAGTCACTTCCCCCCCAGTTTGAGGTAGAAATGAAACTGACGAGATGACTAGCATGCCCGGGAAAATTACATCTCCGAGGCCCATGAAGAGAGCATCCCTTCCCTTAGTAGGCCGCCCTTCCTCATTTTTTATGTGAGGAACAGGATCCTCCCAGTCCATCTTAGTGACCTCAATTTCCTTATCTCTCATCACGCTATCATCCTCCTCGATGAATGAGTAATCGGCATTCTTAGGAGCAACAAGCAGGACTGGGAGCTTGAGATCAATCATGGTATCAGCCAATTCCAGCATGTGTTTACTGCCGTTCACGGCCCAGTAGTCGTAAATTGCGGCAGCAATCATGAACCCAATTATCAGAACTGGTACAAATGAAACCCCAATGAGTGTTATTACACCAGCACCTACCATTATTCCTACTCCGTTCACTACATACCACTCAGGGAATATATGTAAGAGGTAAATTGAACCACTACTGATAGCTATTGATAGTATAGCCACAACAAATAGCGTGTCCAAACCTAGGAAATATAGAACAAGAGCAACATATGGCTGTACGGCGTAAAATAGACTCATCCAAAGTGCAAAAAGCACGATTGCCTTGATGAAGAACTCAAGACCCCTTCTCGCTAACCATATTATGACTATGGTGAAAACGCCTATCATTGCCAGCTCTAGGGCCACGAAGGCACCCTTGGAAGCCCCCTCTTCCCCAAAGGCTCTGGCTTCAGGAATATTGTATATCGGCTGTACACTAAGTCCTATCAGGATTGTTGATACAAACATGAACGCCATACCCGTCATAGAGGCCCACTGCCCCCTCATTGCAGCTAGTAAGTCGGTGGCGCCCCCCTCTGACATGGTATACACGAACTTCAAGGGCCATATCACCTTGACCCGCACGCGCCCACCGTCTTTTGGCGCAGGAAAGTCCCATGCGAAGTCGTGAATGGCTTGATCAGAGAGCCAGCCTAGGTATCAAACTAGGACTGGATAACTGTAAGGAAATTCTCTCTAGACTAGATAACCCACAGTACTCATTTCCTTCGATACACGTCGCCGGTACCAATGGAAAGGGCTCACTCTGTGCACAATTATCCTCTATGTCATCGGCAAATGGAGTTAAGACAGGATTGTTTACTTCACCTCATCTTATCTTCCTTGAGGAGAGAATTAGAATTGATGGCAGACCGATAGAAACGGATCAATTCGATGATGCGATAGAGAAGGTGCGTATTGCTTCCGAAGAGCATCCGCCATGCTCCCCCACATTTTTTGAAACGACATTTCTAGCTGCTATGGTTGCGTTCAGAGAATGTGGAGTTCAGAGGGCCATAATAGAAACAGGAATGGGCGGGAGATTGGATGCAACAATCCTAGTAGAGGCTGATTTGGCTATATTGACTACTATCTCCATGGACCACTCAGAATATCTAGGTCAGACGATTGGTGAAATAGCGTCTGAGAAAGTTGCAATCCACCGACAAGGAAGTCCACTAATCGCGCTCAAGCCTAAAGATATGGGCGTTCAAAGAATAATTAGCGAAAAGGCTGGAGAAGATTTGGTATGGGTCACATTGGAAAAAGAACAGACCAAGTGGGACGCATATTCGGCAATTACATCAATAGTTGCAGAGAACCTTGGTTGGCCCGTCACAGAATATGAATGTGTTTGGCCGGGCAGATCCCCTAATTATGGAGCTTCGTGGATTGAGGGTATTGATCTAAAATTCAGTGCCGCACATAACCCTGAGAGTATTGCAAACGACATCGAAGAAACCAAAGAAGTCGAAGTAATACTGTTTGCGATGATAGATAAGAAAGAGATCGAAGATTCGATCAAATCCTTAGCTGAGGCTATCAGAGTTAAGAAGACTAAGCCAAAGATCATCTTCACAGAGATAAGGAATGGAAGGAAACCATCAGCTAGGGCTAATTCACTCAGAGAAATGCTACACTCACATTATCCAGGTATCATATCCTCCAGATGTATAGTTGACTCACGTGAGGCATTTCTTGATGGCGTTATGACTGCACGCCATGGACATGGAAATCTACTGGTTATGGGGAGCATATACCTTATCGGGGAAATCATGTCAGAGATTATTTCCAGTAGAGGGCTTGACGCTATTGATATAATGACTATCCACTAAGAAGCCAAGTACAATGACCTCTCCTCGGTATACATCAAATGTCCGAAAAGAGTGAACCTAGGCCTGAGATTAAGGTGGTTGTAGAGTCTAAAGATACAGCCTCGAAGGTAATCCTGATAGCTTTGGTAATCGTCCTATCAGGCGTACTGATGGCTCTACTAACCACAGAAGCCGGAGAAAATATCCTTGGTTCGGCTATCGACTCGTCAGGAAACTGTGGCGATGGAATAGACAATGATAATGGAGGTCAGGCCGACGAAGACGACCCTGATTGTTACAATAATCCAGAGCTATGGGAGGGGTATGATGAGGATAGATCAGAGGCGAACCGAGATAACGACCCACCCGGTGGGAGATAGTGGTGATTACATGGCGGACAAGTGGGATGAGAGGTTCTTGGAGCTCGCCAGCCATATTTCATTGTGGAGCAAAGACCCCTCCACGAAGGTGGGTTGCGTGGTTGTAGGTGATGATAGAGAGATTAGATCTACTGGATTCAATGGATTCCCCAGGGGAATAAAGGATGATGAAACCAGACTTTCAGATCGTTCTCAGAAGTACCCCCTGATCTGTCATGCCGAAGAGAATGCTATTATGCATGCTGCTAGAGTCGGTGTTTCTCTCAAGGGAACGACTGCTTACGTTACATGGCCACCTTGTTCTAGATGTACCAGATCATTGATTCAAGCGGGAGTAAATGAAGTAGTTTTTCCCAAGGTATTGGATATCCCAGAAAGGTGGCAAGAGGACTTCTCCATAGCAATGTCAATGATGTCGGAAGCGAATATCACTGTCAGACAGGTTTAGTTATCCTAAGCCACAAATCATCCAGATCAGAGTATAGATCATCGAGCTCACCATCGTTCACAATTACCATGTCTGCCATCTCTGCTGTAGCATTTAGGGCCTGCCCCGCCTCATCTTTAGCGACCTCCTCAGACTTCTCCTGGGCAAGGAAGGTCTCCTTCTTGTCTGGATCTCCAGTCCTTCCCCGACTCTGTGACCTGCTCCATCTGGAGTCCACGCCAGCTCTTATTTCAATTAGAATGAAATCACTTCTTTGCCTCAATGCTTCGACCTCCCCAGGAGTTCTAATTGAGTCTATCACAGCGTCTTCTCCGTCTAGGTCAGCTAGAAGCATTTCTGCTAGTACCCCCGCTCCTCCTCTTCGCCGAAGCTCCCTACCTCCTTCAATTAGAGAATCCCTACTCTCAGGGATACCCTGTTCGGATAACCAGTTTCTTATGGAATCAGAGCAAGATGTAGTCCTGATTCCTTTCGAGGAGAACCAGTTTACCACTGTAGTTTTCCCCGAGGCGTTGCGCCCAGTAAGTCCTACAAGCATGTGTTTGGGAAGGCATATCAGAGATAGGGGTTTCTAGCGCCAGAATGGCCTTGTCCTCGCATATTGTAACTCTGCGTTGTGGATTGCTCTGAGTAATCTAACCCTATCGCCAGGTGGCCCTCTCAGTATTCTAGTTGCAGTATCCTCTCCCACACCTCTTCCCATCAGGCATAATATTGCATCTTGACCATGTGTTTTTACAAGCTCAGCATTTCTCTGTACCCTTCCAGAAATTTTCTCATCTGTACTCCCTATCCTTTCCACGAGCATCTTCTCCATTCTCTCAGGAGCACAAGCCTGCATGGTGCCCCCGCAGGATGAACAGGGCTCTACAATGCCTATCCTCTCTACTCTCCTCCTTCTTTTTCCTCCGCAGTTTAGACAAACAAGAACGGCTCTTTCGTTGAGTAGTCTGGTTTCCAACCTCTCACGAATCTCAGTATCGCTCCAAGCCGGAAGTAGTAAGTCCATTTCCGCTCTAGGGGATCTGCCCAGTCTTCCCGGCGGGGTTTGATGGACCTGAACATCGCCATTCTTGATATCTCTAAGAAGGTCTTGAGTCCCCTCAATATCCATTCTCTCATGAAACAGCTTCTCTAGGGACTCTTCGATAACCGGAGTCCCTCTGTATCTCTGCATCAGTCCTTCGAGATTTACCTTCCTTGGATCGGTACCTTTCTCTAGAATTCCCATTTTTCTAGCTACTTGGACGACTCTCCACCTTATCGCCCTTCCATTGGGTATCGTCATCCACATTATGGATGG